>CAYLUI010000012.1:0-73400 GCA_964386825.1 uncultured Prevotella sp.
GAGCAAAGGACTGAAAATCCTTGTGTCCCCGGTTCGATTCCTGGTGGCACCACTTCCTCCTTTCATTCGAAAACCCAGCTCTTGACTTCGGTCATGGCTGGGTTCTCTTTTTTTATACATATTCCTTTATGGTATAATATTTGTTTCGTAAGGTTAATGCAAATAACAAAAATATGCCTATTTTAACCTTTGTGGCGATGTTTGTTGCTTGATTTAAATCAATTAATGCGCTTGTTTGGTAATAAAAATAATATTTCTCGTTAACTTTTGATGTCGGTTGTTTAATTTTGCCATCGATAAATTTGCTTTTTGGAAGAAAAATAGAGAGATTTTATAATTAATTTTTATTTAAAAAAAAAGAGAGTATATGGTAAAAAGGCTTATGACGCTTGTGGCCGGTCTCTTCCTCGTGGGGGGGGGTATCAATGGCTCAGTCACAAATCTCTGGTACTGTCGTTGACGAGAATGGCGATCCTGTTGTTGGAGCCGCTGTGAGAGTTGATGGCACCAAGACGGGTACCGTTACTGATGTAAATGGACGTTTTTCCATTTCCGCATCTACAAATTCGCAAATTTCCATTTCTTATCTGGGCATGCAGCCCCAGCAACTCAAGGGACGCAGCAACATGCGTGTCACCTTGGTGTCTGACAACCATACGCTCGACGATGTTGTCGTCGTGGCTTATGGTACGGCAAAGCGCCAAAGCATCACGGGTGCCGTGACCGCCATTGATGCCGAGGACATCGAGAAGCACGTCAGCACCAATGCGCTGCAGGCTCTTGAGGGTAGCGCACCCGGTATCCAGGTCAACAGCACATACGGCGAGCCTGGTGCCGAACCCACAATCCGCATTCGTGGCATCGGAACAATCAACGGCAGCAACGATCCTCTGTATGTCGTTGACGGAACCATTTATAATGGTAACATTTCCGATATCAACCCCAACGACATTGCCAGCATCTCGGTGCTGAAGGATGCCGCTTCGGCAGCACTTTATGGTAACCGTGCCGCAGCTGGTGTTGTGATTGTAACCACCAAGAGCGGCAAGACTTCCGACAAGGCAAACGTGACGCTGAACGTCAATCAGGGTTGGTACTCACGCGGTATTGGCGAGTACGACCGTCTTGGTGTTAAGCCTTGGATGGAGAGCTATTGGAAGGCAATGTACAATTGGGCGCAGACCAGCTCATTGTCACTTGCTCCAGCCGATGCCGCGGCTTATACCAACGGGCACCTTATGACTGATGTCATAAAGCGCAATATTTTCGACGCTGCCAACAATGCCCTTTTCGACGCTGACGGCAACCTCACGGCAAACGTGCTGCCGGGTTACGACGACCTCGACTGGCAAGACGACATTGAGCGTTCGGGCAGCCGCCAGGAATATACCCTTTCCGGCTCATATTCCACGGCGAAGTCGAACATTTATTCATCCATCGGCTACACCAACGAGAAGGGATACGTCATCGCCTCCGACTTCAAGCGTTACACGGCACGCTTGAACGCTGAGTTCACGCCAACCAAGTGGTTCAAGACGGGCGTAAACCTCAATGGCACAATGTCAGAGCGCAATTACAACTCGACGGCTTACAGTTCTTATTACGCCAACCCATTCTATACCACGCGTTTCATGGCTCCTGTGTATCCGCTGTTCCTGCACAACGAGGACGGCAGCTACGCCCTTGACGCAAATGGCGAGAGGCAGTATGACACCACGTCGCCTTATCTTGACAACCGAAACATTGCCTACGAGCTTCGTTCAAACAAGAACGAGACCCGTCGCAACGTAATAGATGCCACGGCGTTTGCCACCATCAACCTGCCTTACGACTTCAGCTTCACCGTGAAAGGCAACATGAACCGCCGCACGACCAACCGCACGGCATACGACAACCCGAACATCGGCGACGGCGCCACGAACAACGGCCGCCTGACCCAGTATGCCTACGAGTATAACGATTACACCATGCAGGAGTTCCTCAACTGGGGACGCGAGTTTGGCAAGCACCATGTTGACGTTATGGTCGGACACGAGAACAACCAGAACGAGGCTACCTACAATTCGGGCATGAACACCAACATGGCTGTGGAGGGCATCATCGTGATGAACAACTTCCTTACGAACTCTTATCTCAGCGGTTACAGTACCGAGTACAAGACGGAGTCGTATCTGGCACGTGCCCGTTACAACTTCGACGAGCGTTACTTCCTCGACGCTTCATGGCGTAGGGACGGTTCCTCGCGCTTCCACCCGGACAACCGTTGGGGCAATTTCTACAGCTTTGGCGCCAACTGGAACGTCAAGAAGGAAGCCTTCATGCAGAATGTCGATTGGGTCAACGACCTGCGTTTCCGCGCGTCATACGGTGAGGTTGGTAACGACGGTGGCGTTGGCTACTATGGCTACCAGGCACTTTATTACATTGACAAGAACGGTGGCAACCCTGCCCTGATGAAGCAGAGCCTTGCCGCAAACGACATCAAGTGGGAGACGGCGCAGACCATCGACGTCGCCATCGAGGGCCGCCTGTTCGACCGTCTGAACTTCTCTCTCGGTTACTATAACCGCCAGAACAAGAATCTGCTCTTCGACGTGCGCCTGCCGCTGTCGTCAGGTTCGTTCTCGTACAACAGCATTTTCAACATGACCATCAGCCGCAACATTGGTACCATTCGCAACCAGGGCTTCGAGTTCGCCGCCGATGTTGACATCGTGAAGGCTCATGGGCTGGTGTGGAACTTCGGTCTTGACGCTACGTTCAACGCCAACAAGATCATAAAGTTGCCCAATGGCGACAACATCCTTTCGGGCATGCACAATTACACCGAGGGCCGCTCACTCTACGATTTCTATACTTACCATTTCGAGGGTGTTGACCAGATGACCGGTAACTCGCTTTACACTCTCGATCCTGACAAGAAAGCCGCTGCGGAGAGAGCCGGAAGCCTTGTCACGATCAATGGCACCGACTATACCACGGACACCACACACGGCTTGCGCGACTTCCACGGACATGCCGATCCGTCGGTTTACGGTTCGTTCCACACTAACGTGTCATGGAAGGGCCTGAGCCTCTCGATGTTGTTCACTTATTCGCTTGGCGGAAAGGTCTTCGACGGCTCGTACCAGGGCTTGATGTCAACAAGCTCAATGAGTTCCGGCTCTGCCCTGCACAATGATGTGCTCAATTCCTGGAACGGCGTGCCTGAGGGCATGACGGAGACTTCTGCCAACCGCATCGACAAGAATGGCATACCTGCGCTCGACTTCGAACTCAGCACTTACAACAACGCCAGCAGCGACCGTTGGCTCACGGATGCCTCTTACCTCGTGTTCAAGAACCTCAGCCTCGCTTACCAGTTGCCAAGGCAGTGGATGGGCGTGTTTGGCGGAGCAATCTCGGGGCTTGCCGTAAAGGTCAGCGCGGAGAACCTCTTCACGCTCACTGGGCGCAAGGGCATGAACCCGCAGTATAACTTCATGGGTGGTTCCGATGACACGTATGTCACGGCACGCGTATTCAACGTTGGTTTGTCTGTTAACTTCTAAAAAGAAACGAAAAAAATGAGAAACATCAATTATATAATAGCCGGATGCCTGATGCTGGGCGCGACAGCCCTGACATCGTGCGGCAGCGATTACCTTGACACAACACCCACCGAGTCGGTGGGAACGCAGACCGCCGTGGGCACGGCAGAGAACGCCTACAAGGCACTCAACGGCATTGCGCGCAGCATGAGTTGCCAGCAGTACATGGGCGACCAGGGCGACTGCGGTGAGAGCCGTATTATCGCCCTCTACGAGAACTACATGAGCCAGGATTATTATTACAACGCCTTCGCCTCTGGCTGGTCGCCGATAATGAACCTGCAATACTCGCAGCGCAACAACACCATATATGCCACATATCCTTGGTATTACTATTATACCGTCATCGGACAGGCAAACAGCATCATCGCCAACATCGACAATGCCGAGGGCGACGAGAGCCTGAGAGACTTTTGCAAGGCCGCCGCGTTGACCTTCCGCGCCTATGGCTTCGAGAAGCTGCTCCACTATTACTCGCCACGTTGGCAGGACAGCAACAACGGTGCCTCGAAGGAGATTGTGCTTCGTCTTGACGAGTCAATCGGCGACCTGGCTCCTTCGAGCATGGCGGATGTTTACGCACAGATTTACAAGGACTGCGAGGAAGCCATCAGCCTGTTTGGCAGCTGTGGTTACTCACGTCCGGCTGCCGAGGTGTGGATTCCAAACCTGAACGTGGCACACGCCGTGTATGCCCGTGCTGCATTGAGCCGCCAGGACTACCAGACGGCACTGACCCATGCCGCAGCGGCTCGCAAGGGATACCCCTTGATGAGCAACGCCGACTATCAGGCTGGTTTCTGCAAGCCCACCTCTGAGTGGCTCTTCGGCAGCTACGGCGATGCTCAGGAGAACAACTGGTATTGGAGCTACGGCACGCAGTTTGCCTGCAACGGTTATTATGGCAGCAACACATACTATGGTTGCGGTCAGATTTCCGATGCGCTCACCAGCCAGATACCAAATACCGACGTGCGCAAGCACCTCTTCCTCACACCCGACAAGATTGGCATGGAGGAGAGTTGCGTGGATCTGGATGGTTCACAGGACTCTGTTGCTTTTGTCAAGGCGGTGGCTTATATGGACAGCATACACAAGGCATACGCAAGCTCTTACGCCGAGCCTTATGCTGGAGGCAAGGATTACCAGTACCTCTATATGGGTTCCCACTGGAAATTCTACGTGTTCGACTCTCCGGGCGTGGGCTACCTGCCGTTCATCCGCTCGTCGGAGATGTTGCTCGTAGAGGCTGAGGCAAACCACTTCCTCGGCAATGACGAGGCCGCACAGGCAAAGCTCGTTGAGCTTAACGCCACTTCGGGTCGCGATCCCGGTTACACTTGCGACAAGACCGGCGACGACATGTTCAACGAGATCGTGAAGTACCGCAACATCGAGTTGTGGGGTGAGGGTTTCCAGTTCTCCGACTACAAGCGCTGGAACCTGCCTCTCGACAGGAAGGTGTCAGCCAACGCCAACGCTCCTATCAAGGTGCGCGTTGAGACTAACAACCCCAACTGGGTCTGGGCTGTGCCGCAGAACGAGACCGACTACAACGGTGGCTTCGACATGGAAAGTCCGACTGTGGAGTAAAGCTCCGCATGTCACTTACGATATTCCGGGCAGAAACGTTTTTCCCGGAATCGGATATACTGAATCGTTAGTATATTCATAAATTCTCTCTTTAAAAAATGGGGGCGGCAAGCGTGCCGCCCTTTTTCGTTTTTTATTGTCATAAATCTTTATAAAACTTTTGCGCACAGCCAACCTTCGTGTCCCTTTGCCGCAAATACGCCATTCTTGGCGATGGTGCGCAAGTGCTGAATAGTCAGTGGGTTATGGTGTTGGGGTGGTGCGGTGCCTTTGCTGGAGGCTTTTTCGCAACGATATTGGCAATGCGTTTGCGCCGTAAACGCATTGCCAATGCGGCGTAAACGTGCAGCCTTTATGGTGCAATGGCGTGCCCTTTGCGCCTTTGTCGGGGTGGCATTGGGCTGTTTGTGTGTGCCCGTTGAGCCTTTGTGGATGCCCATTGCGCTGTTAGGGGTGCCCATTGCGCCTTTGTCGGCAAGGGAAGTGTGGCTTTGCCGAGGCTTGAGGGTGGCTGTGGGCATCGCTGTGGACATTTTTTAGGGCACAAAAGTGCCCTTTTGACGTATGCTTTTTTCAGAAAAAGCTTTACAATATAGGGGTTGGAATGGTATTGGTGTGTGCAAAAGTTTTGCATTGTTGCGTAAATTGCGCAAAAAGATATTTTGTTATGATGTTTTGCTGTCATTTTGTTATTCATGAGATTTTGTGACTCTTGATATAAATCAATTAATTAATATTCTTTTGTAATAAAGCGAATGATTTTTGGTAATTTTAGTGAGAGTTACTTAATTTTGCCGCCGTAAAACTTAACTTTTACAACTAAAACGAGAGATAATTGAATTAATGTTTATTTAAAAAAGAGAGTTTATGGCAAAAAGACTTACGATGCTTTTAGCTGGGCTATTCTTCGTGGGGGGGGGTAGCTTTGGCTCAATCGCAGGTTTCCGGTACTGTTACTGACGAGAACGGAGAGCCTGTTGTAGGGGCAGCGGTGAGAGTTGACGGTACCAAGACGGGTACCGTGACAGGTATTGATGGACGTTTTACCATCTCGGCTCCCGCAAGTTCACGTCTTACGGTTTCTTATCTTGGCTTGCAGACCAAGAATGTAAAGGCAGGAAGCAACCTCAAGATTATGCTTCTGCCTGACAACAACCAGCTCGACGAGGTGATGGTTGTTGCCTATGGCACGCAGACCCGCTCGTCGTTCACGGGTTCGGCTGCCGTTGTCGATGCTGAGGACATCGGCAAGAAAGTCACCACCAACGTTGCCGACGCGCTTGTCGGTTCGGTTCCTGGTCTTCAGATTACAGGTTCGTCGGGTCAGCCCGGTGCCGACGCCGGCGCAATCCACATCCGTGGTATCGCCTCAATGTACGCCTCGACCGATCCTCTGGTTGTCGTCGATGGTGCTCCTTACAGCGCGTCGCTGAGCAACATTCCTACTGACGACATCGAGAGCGTCACCGTGCTGAAGGACGCTGCGAGCGCAGCCCTTTACGGTGCCCGCGGAGCCGCTGGCGTAATACTTATCACCACGAAGCGTGGCGGTGAGCAGAAGGCGAGCGTCAACGTGGAGGCAAAGTGGGGTGGCACGTCGCGTGCGGTGCAGGATTACGAGACCATCACCGACCCGGCGCAGTTCATGGAGACTTACTACAGCCAGTTTTACAATTATGCCTTCTACGGACAGGGCATGAGCAACGAGGCTGCCAACGCCTGGGTGAACAGCCGAATGATCACCAACCAAAGCTATGGCTTGCAGTACAACCCGTTCAGCGTGCCCGATGGGCAGAACCTCATCGGCCTTGACGGAAAGATAAACCCCAACGCCACGCTCGGACGCACTTACGACTATCAGGGCACTAAGTATTACGTGTTGCCGGACGACTGGACGAAGGCCGCTTACCATAACGGCAACCGCCAGGAGTACAACGTTAATATCAGTGGCGGCAACCAGAAGGGCGGCTTTTACACCAGCCTGGGATACCTCAACGAGGACGGCGTGATAGACAAGTCGGCGTATGAGCGTTTCACAGGTCGCCTGAAGGCAGACTACAAGGTTGCCGACTGGCTCACGGTGCTTGCCAACGTGGGTTACGTGCGCTCTGAAATGAGGTCGAACCCGAACCTTTCCGACGACTCGGGCAGCTCGACCAACCTGGCATACTACACCCAGTACATTGCGCCGATTTATCCGCTTTACGTGCGTCAGGTCGATGCCAACGGCAACCCGTTCATCGTGCAGAACTCATACGGGGGCAACAAGTACGACTATGGTGTTCCGGCAAGCAACTATCCTGGTCAGGGCACGCGCCTGTTCCTCGCGACGGGTAACCCGCTCGGCAACAACCAGTACAACGAGGTGGTGACGCTGCGCAACCAGTTCCAGGGACAGTTCAGCTTTGATGTCAATTTCACGTCGTGGCTGAAGTTCAGCTCGGTAAACTCGCTCAACTATGACGTCCAGGAGTATTCCGACTATGAGAACCCTTATGAGGGACCAACAGCCAGCGAGAACGGACGCTTGACAAAGCAAACGTACACCACGTTCCGCCAAAACTACACGCAGACGCTCAACTTCCACAAGCTCTTCGGCAAGCACGACTTGCAGGTCATGGCGGGCCACGAGTGGTACAAGATCAACAGCCGCGACCTTGAGGCTATTGCGCGCGGTGGCTTCTCGCCCGACATAAAGGAGATTTACGCCTTCGGCGACCGTTACAATTCCACATCATACCAGACCAACTACAACGTCGAGGGTTACTTTGGCAATGCGCTTTACAATTTCGACCAGAGATATTTCGCACAGGCCAGCTACCGTCGCGACGCTTCCAGCCGTTTCGCAAAAGACAACCGCTGGGGTAGCTTCTGGAGCGTTGGCGGAGCGTGGATACTGTCGAAGGAATCCTTCTTCAAGAATCTTGAGGCCAACTGGGTTGACAACCTGAAAGTGAAGTTCTCTATCGGCCAGCAGGGTAACGACGGCATTGGAAACTTCTACTACCTTGAGCGTTACACGCTGTCGAAGAACGGCTTGGGCATGTTGCCATCGTTCTACGGTATCGGCAACGAGGATATTACATGGGAGACGACCACGAACATGAACGTCGGACTGGAGTTCGCGCTCTTCAACAATCGCCTTAACGGTGAGTTCAACTACTACAACAAGAAGACCACCGACCTGCTGTTCTGGCTGTCTGTGCCTGAGAGCGTTGGCTCGCGTGGCTACTATGGCAACCTTGGCGACATCCGCAACAGCGGTATTGAGCTGACGCTCAGCGGCGACGTGATACGCACTAAGAACGTAACGTGGAACCTGTCGTTCAACATTTCCGCCAACCGCACGAAGATTCTTTCGTTGCCTGAGTCGAAAACCGCAAACTATGGCGGTTTCAACGAATCGAGCGGCAACGTGAGGTACTGGTACGAGGAGGGCAAGCCGCTTTACAACGTGCTGCTTCCCGAATACGCAGGTGTAAACGAGGTTGGTTTGCCTCTCTACTGGGTTGACGAGGATATTGCCAGCAGCGGCGTCGCCAACTCCGCAAAGCCGGGTGTCAAGCACTCTTACACCACGACCGACTGGAACAAGGCAAGCTATTATGCCCAAGGCTCGTCGTTGCCAAAGGCACAGGGCGGCTTCTCGACAACCGTCAACTTCTACGGATTTGATGCCAGCGCAACGTTCGACTACCAGCTCGGCGGCAAGATTTACGACATGGCATACGCCAACCTCATGAGCAACGTGTCGTCGTCGGGCAACGGTTACACTTATTCAAAGGACATCCTGAAGGCATGGACACCAAACAACACTTCGAGCGACGTGCCACGTTTCCAGTATGGTGACCTTAACATCAGCTCGCAGTCAACCCGTTTCCTTACAAGTGCCAAGTATCTCAACTTCCAGTCGTTCATGGTGGGTTACACGCTCCCGAGGGATCTTACCCGCAACTTCATGATAAGCAAGCTGCGTGTTTACGTCCAGGGCGAGAACCTCTGCTTCTGGTCGGCACGCAAGGGCCTTGACCCGCGTTACAGCTTCACCAGCATGGGCGGCAGCTATGGCGTGCGCGCTTACGCACCAGTCCGCACCATCATGGGTGGCATACAAGTTTCTTTCTGAGATAAGTTTTAGCAATTGATTTCATTTATGAAAAAGATAATTCCCATTTTCATGCTTGCTGCCGCAGGAGTGATGTCTCTGTCAAGTTGCATTGAGGAGTACACTCCGCAGAGCGGTACGGTATCACTTGAGCAGGCGGCAAACGCCCCGGGTTCATTCGACAACTTTGTCAACAACCTTACGGGCAACCTTTGTGGTAATTTTACGTACAGTGGCAGCAGCCAAAGCGTTTACGATTTCGGTTACCCGTCGTTCTTCCTCACGCGCGACGTTGAGGGACAGGACATTGTGCCGGTGGGCACGAACAACTGGTATGACACGTGGTACCAGAACGTGGCGTACCTGGCTCCCAACTATGCCGTTACGCAGTTGCCTTGGACCTATTATTACGGATGGATAAAGGACTGCAACACCGTGATTTCCATGGGCGGAGGCACCGATTATGCCCAGCCGGCGGAGGGCTTCGAGTCCGGCGTGGGTCAGGCTTACGCCTTGCGTGGCATGTATTATTTGGACTTGTGCCGCATGTATGCCATGAAGCCCTATGTGGAGGATCCTAATGCGCTGACGACGGTGAAGTCAACCGAGACGCGTTCCATGGCGGATGCCACCAACAGTGAGCGCATGACATGGACGGAGGCTTTCGAGTTCATACTGAAGGATCTTGACCAGGCGGAGAAACTGCTTGCCAACTATAAGCGCACCGACGTTTACACGCTTGACGTAAGCGTGGTGTATGGACTGAAGGCACGCACTTATCTTGAGATGAGGGATTGGGCCAATGCCGAGAAGTACGCCAAGATGGCGCAGGCAGGTTACACGATGATGAGCCGGGACGAGTTCCTGAGCCATGCCAACGGTTTCAACTCGCCTAACGGGGCTTGGATGTTCGGCGTGAAGTTTGACGTAAACGATCCCAATGTCGCCGAAAACGATGGTGACTCGTCGTGGGGTTCGGTGATGATGCTTGAGAACGGTTTCGAGTGTGGTTATGCTGCCAACTATGGCGGTCCCAATGTGATTGACCACCATCTCTATTCGAGCATCCCGAAAACCGACTTCCGCCGCCAGTGCTGGATCGACTTCAAGCTTGACAGCGTTTCTAAGGATGAGGCTATTGAGGCAATGAGGCCGCAGACCGACTATCCGGAGCGCGTTTATGCATCGGGTGTTGACGCTGCGTCATACGGGATTGGCGGCTTGTCGCTGAAGTTCCGCAATGCCGCCGGCATGGAGAACACCAAGTATTCGGCTTGGGCGGTGTCGGTTCCGCTGATGCGTATTGAGGAGATGAAGCTCATTGAGGCTGAGGCAGCCGGTATGCAGGACGAGGCTCGCGGCATACAGCTGCTGACCGAGTTTGCCAAGACACGCGATGCCAATTACACCTATGGCACTCATAATGAGGCTTATGGCAACAGCTCTACATCGAAGTTCCAGAACGAGGTGTGGTGGCAGCGTCGTGTTGAGCTTTGGGGCGAGGGTTTCTCCACGTTCGACATTAAGCGTCTGAACAAGAGCATCATACGCAACTACAATGGCACTAACCACATTGAGGGAGCGCGCTGGAACACCACGGGTGTGCCAAACTGGATGGTTTGGTGTTTCGTCAACACGGAGACCGCTTACAACGGCGGAATGACCGTAAACCCGGATCCACAGCGTCCGCAGGGCGACTCCGACGAGTATCAATGGTGATTTTAGCAACGTTACCTACTTTTTTTGAATCCATTTAAATGAAAACAAACATGAGAAAACATATTGATCGTTTGCTTCTGCTCCTTATCCCTGCGTTGGCTTTGGTTTCATGCACGGAGGATGTGGGCACGGAGCCCGGCAACGATGGCGCGCCCGGACTTGCTATTTACGCTTACGACACAACTGCGCCAAACGATCCAGACGTGGATGCCACATACCGTGTGGCGACAAACGACAAGACCGAGAGCCTGTATTATTTCGCCGAGCCTGAGACCTCAGTCGAGGCGGCTTCTGATGCCTCGATTGCCGAAAAGGTGGTAAGCCAAGGCACGCAGGTCACGCTTTCTGACAATGTAATGACGGGAGGACGTGTGGCTGACGTGGTGGTGAAGAACATGAAGGGCAAGTACAATGTTTATTTCGTTGCCGTAAGCGGTGGCAAGCGTACACTGAGCAAGCAGTCGTTCACGGGTGCGGAGTGGATTGACGTTACTACGGGCACTTACTATTTTTCCGAGACTGCCCAGTTGGCGCTTGGGGTTCCTGCGTCGCAGGCGGCTACACTGCAGTATTTGAAGACTGACCCGACGCAGTATCGTTTCAAGAACCTTTATGGCGTTGGTTACTCATTGAAGCTTAAGAAGACCACGGTTACCGGCTCTGACAAGTATGACACGTTCGATTTTTATCGTGTTGCGGCACAGCAAACGTCGTTTACCTATGGCTCTTATGGTACGATAAGCGTGCGTGACTTGGGCTATTGGCAGAATGATGACAGTTTTGCTTACAACCCCGGCTATGGTTGCTACATTTACAATAACGCATACAAGAATTATGCAACCATAATTATGCAATATTTTGTAAGTGCGGGAAGTCTTGGTTATGACATGGATAGTTTCTCGCCGGATAAGTGAAGCGGATTTTTTTGGACGCGAGAGTCCAGCATTTATCAATTCTCTCTTTTAATTTCGGGCGGCAGGTGTGCCGCCCTTTTTTTGTGTTTTTACGTTGTGTTTTTAGTTTCTTTTAAATATGTGTAAGCGAAATGTAGTTTTGATATAAGTCAATTATTTTGGGCTGTTTTGTAATAAAAAGAAATATTTTGTGAAATTTTGGTGACGGTTGTTTAATTTTGCTGCTGTGAAATTTAGTTTTTGTGATAAAGAGAGATTTTTTTGAATTAATATTTATTTTTTAAAAAGAGAGTTTATGGTAAAAAGACTTACGATGCTTTTAGCTGGGCTGTTCCTTGTGGGGGGGGTAGCTTTGGCGCAGTCGCAGGTCTCTGGCGTTGTCACTGACGAGACTGGAGAACCTGTAGTTGGTGCGTCCGTTAGGGTTGAAGGAACCAATACGGGCACGGTGACGGATATTGACGGCAAGTTCCGTCTTAACGCTCCTGCCGGGGCAAAGTTGACGATACAGTATCTTGGCATGCGTCAGCAATCCGTTAAGGCAGGGCAAAACCTGAAGGTTTCGCTTGCGGCTGACAGCAAGGACATTGACGAGGTTATCGTTACCGGTTATGGTAATTTCAAGAAATCGTCGTTCACGGGTGCGGCAGCCACCATGTCAACGCAGGCACTCACCGATGTTCCAACCATGAGCGTTGAGGACAAGCTTGCCGGAAACATCCCCGGTGTGAGCATTTCCTCTTTCTCGGGGCAGCCAGGTGCCATGAATTACATACGCATTCGCGGCATGGGTTCAATCAATGCCGGCAACGACCCGCTTATCGTCATTGACGGCACGCCTGTCAACTCTGGAAACATTTC
The DNA here is from genome assembly GCA_964386825.1 of uncultured Prevotella sp. Classification (GTDB taxonomy): domain Bacteria; phylum Bacteroidota; class Bacteroidia; order Bacteroidales; family Bacteroidaceae; genus Prevotella. The sequence continues at coordinate 12,783 of CAYLUI010000012.1, forward strand.
TGGGTTCAATGACGGCTCTACGGGAAGTGGCTATAACGGTTCGGGTACGAACTTGCTTTCCACCCTCAATTCCAACGACATAGAGTCGATGACGGTTATCAAGGACGCTGCCGCTGCATCGCTTTATGGTTCTCGTGCCGCCAACGGCGTTATTGTCATCACCACGAAGAGCGGCAAGAGTGGCAGGACACGTGTTGACTTCCGTAGCAATTGGGGTTTCTCGAACATGGCAATCAATTATCGCCCGACGCTGAGCGGTGACGACCAGCGTGCGCTGATTTACGAGGGACTGAAGAATTTCGTGCGTGACGGAAACCTTGATGGCGCTACTGACGAAGCTACCGCCACAGCTTTCGCTGATGCGAATATTGACGATTACATCACGAAACCATCAACAGGCTGGACTGACTGGCGTGACATTTTGTTCAAGAATGGTTCGCAGCAGAATTATGAGGCAAGCGTTACGGGCGGTAGCGACAAAACGCAGTTTTACACTTCGTTGGCGTATGGCAAGCAGGAAGGTATTGTGAACCGTTCGGGTTTGGAGCGCATGACCGGCAACGCCAACCTGTCTCACTCATTCGGGCGTTTCAAGATTGACGTTACGACGCTTTTCTCCAAGATGTATCAGAACTCTGTGATGGACGGTGGGGCTTCTTATGCCTCAGAGCTTGCCAACGTAGTGTGGTTTACGGGTCCCGCACAGATTGCGTATAATGAGGACGGTTCCATTGCGAGCAATTCGTTGAGCCCTTACAACTTTGGCTTGAACCCCCTTTATGAGAACAAGCACTCGTATGACCGCACGAATACCACGCGTTCGTATTCCACAATGGCACTGTCGTGGAACATTTGGGATGCGCTGAAGTTGCGCGAGAAAATAGCTTACGATTACATTCATTCCAGCGAGGATGTGCTTTGGGACAGGTACAGCGGCAACGGTTCGCCTACGGGAGTCATGCAGCGCACTTACGACGAGCACACCACGCTGAACACCCAGACCCAGCTCTCTTACATCAAGAGCTTTGGCCTTCACAATGTTGACGCGCTTCTTGGTTTCGAGACTGAGCATTGGCATCAAAACAGTGCTTACCTGAGTGGTCAGGATTATCCTGGCGAGCTTTATGAGTTTGCCAATGCCGGAACGACGAGTGGCGAGAGTTACAAGTACGATTCGAAGATGACCTCGTTGCTTGGCCGTGTCAACTATAATTACAATGAGCGTTACTATCTTGGTGGCAGCTGGCGTACCGACGGCTCGTCACGCCTTGGGCGCGACAACCGCTGGGGTACATTCTGGAGCTTGTCGGGAGCATGGCGTTTTGGTTCAGAGGCTTTCATGAAGCCTGTGCAGGATGTGCTTTCCGATGGCAAGCTGCGTGTCAGCTATGGTGTTAATGGCACATTGCCTTCAGGCCTGTACAATTACATGAAACTTTATCGCTATGGAGAATACTACAATGGCTCTAATGGCATGGGTATCATTGGCATAGCAAATCCTGAGCTGAAGTGGGAGAAGAACCTTGCGTGGAACTTCGGTCTTGACCTTACGTTCATCAATCGCATCAACGTAACGCTCGACTATTATGTGCGCAACACCCACGACCTTATCATGAACAGGCCCGTGTCATACGTGCCCGGATATTATGACTCTTCGTCTTATGCCGCAACCATGGCACAGAACATCGGTTCAATGCGCAACCAGGGCATTGAGGTTACCATTGCGTCAACCAACATAAACCGTCCAGACTTCACTTGGACAACAAGCCTTAACTTTGGCCACAACTCTAACAAGCTTACAAAGCTTACCGGCGATGGCGACGAGATTATCAGCGGCGTGCTGATACACAAGATTGGCGAGCCTTACTACAGTTATTATATGTACGAGTATGCCGGGGTTGATCCGGAGACAGGACTTGAAAGCTATTACATCAATGGTGATGGTGAGGACGCCCGCCAGACGACCACCAGCATATCCAAGGCAAACCGCACTATTGTGGGCAAGCACGACCCAGCCATAGAGGGAGGTCTCAGCAATAATATCAGGTGGAAGTTCATCGACTTCAACTTCACGCTTACTTACAAGCTTGGCGGTGAAAGCTTCGATTATGCCACATGGCTTCATGACAATGGCGGTACTTATGCCCTTTACGGAGCCATCCCCGACTATTACAAGCTCAGCGACATGTGGACTCCCGAGAACCATAATGCCAAGTTGCCAAAGTTCCAGACAAGCTATGGACAGAGGGTTACTTCATCGCGTTGGCTGATGCCTAACGATTACCTGCGCGTGAAGAACATTACGGTGGGCTTCTCGGCTCCTCGCCAGTGGGTTACTCCTCTTGGCATTAGCAAGGCACGCCTTTACTTCTCCGCCAACAACTTGCTGACATGGAAATCGAAGGACTTGTATGTGGATCCGGAAACTCCTGCCGACGGTCTTTGCACGTTTGAAATGCCGGCACTCCGCACATATACTTTTGGCATAGAACTGAGTTTTTGACGATAAGGCTTAATTTATTATAGAAACCCAATGTGGGTAATGAAAAACAAAGTGACAATGAACATCATAAAATCAATATATAAGTTTACGGGTGTTGCCGTGCTTGCCGTGGCTCTTTCGTCGTGCGGCAACGATTGGCTTGACGTCTCACCGTCAGATGGTACGGATGCCGACGGAGCCTTGGTATCGACTAATGGCGTTACGGCAGCCCGTGTTGGCCTTTACAAGGCATTGAAGGGTGACAGGAGTTTTGTTGACTACTATGGACAGCAGATGTTTGTCTATGGCGACGTTCACGCAGGCGATGACTACCAGTACAATAACATAGGCGGTTCAAACCGAGGCAGTTTCTATTATCTCATGACTTACAACTCTGCTTCTGAGTTTGGTTCGAGCAATGTGCCATGGCAGTCGCCCTATATTGTTATTGGGCGAGCCAACCGCATCATTGAGGCTGTTGACGGTGGGGGCATCAGTGATGCTTCTGAGAACGCTGAGCTATTGGCACAGTATAAGGCAGAAGCTTTGGTGATGCGTGCCCTTGCCCATTTTGATCTTGTGCGCATTTATGGAAAACCATATACGGAGAATCAGGGTGCCAGCCTTGGCGTGCCACTCGTTACGACGACGTTGGAGTCTAGCTCAAAGCCGGCACGCAGTACGGTCAAGGAGGTTTACGACCAGGTTTTGAAAGACCTCAACAGCGCCATTTCCTTAAATGCCCTGCCTGCCGCCATTGACGATGCCAATCCTGCCGGGTACATCAACAAATGGGGAGCCAAGGCAATACTCTCTCGTGTTTACCTGAACATGGGCGATTATGCCAACGCTTTGTCAACGGCTGAGGAGGTTATCAATAATCCTGACGGGTTCAGGCTGTGGACCCGTGATGAGTATGTTGGTGCTTGGGGACCGTCGGTCATCAACGAGAGCGAGTTCCTGTTCCGTTTCAATGTCTCAAGCAGTGTTGACAACAACGACTTGGTTGGCATCGGAAACCTCCAGCAGGTCGGTGGCTATGCTGAGATGGTTGCCACAAAGAGTTTCGTGGAGCGTTTGTCAGCTGACGAGAATGACATCCGCAACGATATTTTTGTTGACGCTTCGGCAAGCAGCCAGCGCACTGACGTTGAGGTGAAGACTTATGGCAAGAACAAGGTTTACCTGAACAAGCTCCGTGGTGTTGGCGGCAACTCGCGTACTGTGCCTGTGGTTCCCGTAATCCGCATGTCCGAGGTTTACCTCACGGCGGCAGAGTGTGCTTTCCGTACTGGTGACAATGCAAAGGCCGCCGAATACCTGAATGACATTATAAAAAACCGTACCACTACGGAATCGAGGCTCGTGACTGCAAGCACGGTTACTCTTGATGGCATACTCATGGAGCGCCGCAAGGAACTTATTGGTGAGGGACAGCGTTACTTTGACGCTTTGCGTTGTGGCGAGACCATCACCCGTTATACCAATGATGCCGACAAGGGATGGCATGCCACGCTTTCGACCGAGGCACGCTCGTTTGGCAGCGACAGCTTCAAGGCGATAGCGGCAATCCCGCAGTCTGAGATAAACGCAAATCCGCAAATAGAGCAAAACCCCGGATATTCTGAGTAAGAAAGTCTTTGCTCTGAAAAGGAAAATACTTATGCGTAAGCATATTGTAGATTCTCTCTTTTTTTTAGGTTGGGCGGCAAGCGTGCCGCCCAATCTTTTTTTGGTATGGCGGAATGCCACGTATGCAATACCGTGGTGTCGGGGATTTCGCGTTAAGGCCTGGTTACAACACCTCGGGCAGTTCGAAAAGCCTGATGCCATTGCTGCCTTTCACGAGTATGCACTTGCCATGGGGCTTCTCGTTGGCAATGGCGGCTTTCACTTCTGATACGTCCTTGAACTTGCGAAACTCGCAATGCGTCTTCATAAATTCCTCACCGACAAGCCATACGTCGGAGAAGTTTTTGCCATTCAGCGAGTCGGCAACCTTTTGGTGTTCCTCCTCGCTTGCCGTTCCCAGCTCGCGCATGTCACCGAGAATAGCCATTTTGGGCTGTGGCATGTCAAGGCTCTCGAAACTGTCGAGTGCGGCCGCCATGCTGGTTGGGTTTGCGTTGTAGGCATCAACCACAAGCACGTTGTCGTTGGTCTTTATTAGTTCCGAGCGGTTGTTGGTTGGTGTGTAGTTTTCCAGGGCATGGCATATTTGCCTTGGGCTTACGCCGAAATGCAGTCCCACGCTTATGGCCGCAAGCAGGTTGTCAAGGTTGTATGAGCCTATCAGGTTACTTTTTATCTTGAACCTTTGTGCTTGCGAGTTATTGTTGTCGCCATGGCAGCCAAGGAGTTCGTTCTCAGTGCTTTTCGTAGCCTCGTTGCCAGTCCACCATTCAATTTCTATGCAAGGGTTGGCTTTTGTCACCGTGCCCTGTACGCAAGCCTGCTTGTTCTCACCATAACTTATTATGTGTTCAAGCTTGCGTTCCTGTGCCATTTCCACGAGATGCTCATTGCTGTTGTTCAGGAACACGATGCCGCCGTGTGCTTGCATGAAGTCGTAAAGTTCGCCCTTCGTCTTCATCACTCCCTCAAACGAGCCAAACCCTTGCAGGTGTGCTCGCCCGACGTTGGTTACGAGAGCGCATGTCGGCTCGGCGTATTCCACGAGTTTCTTTATGTCGCCAGGGTGTGAGGCACCCATTTCAACGACGGCGATTTCATTTTCTGGCGAAAGCCTCAGCAATGTTTTTGGTACGCCAACGTCGTTGTTGAAGTTGCCTTCGGTGTGCATTACGTTGTATTTCTCGGCGAGCACAGCCGAGACGAGTTCCTTGGTTGTGGTTTTCCCGTTGGTTCCGGTTATGCCTATGACGGGGATGTTGAATTGTCTGCGATGCTCGCGTGCGAGTTCCTTGAATGTCACGAGGCAGTCGTTTACCAGTATCAACCGTTTGTCGTTGGGGTCATGATATTCTTCCTCGTCGATTATTGCAAAGCTGCATCCCTTTTCCAATGCGCTTGCGGCGAATTTGTTCCCGTCGAACGATTCGCCTTTCAGTGCGACGAATATGCTGTCCTTGGGGCAGTTGCGGCTGTCGGTCGTAATCTGTGGGTGCTGCCGGTAAAGCTGGTATAATTGCTTTATGTCCATGTTTCTTTCTTTTTGTGTTATGCAAAGATAACGTATTTCTGCCACGTGGCAAACTAAAAATATGTGAAATGCTGTTGGCGACTTTTTGGTGTGCCTGCTGAGTATGCCTTCGCCATCTTCTTACTTTGTCGATTCTCGGTATTTCTTTGGTGGGATGCCGACAATCTTTGTGAACAGTCGCGAGAAATAATAACTGTCGTCGATGCCCACTTTGCTGCAAATCTGGTTTACCTTCAGGTCTGTTGTTTCGAGCAGTTGGCATGCGCGCTGTATTTTCAGCATGTTGAAGTAGTTGAGCGGCGAGTGCCCGGTGCGGTTGCGGAATATCAGTGAGAATTGCGACGTGGAGTAGCCAATGTAGTTGGCGATTGTGGCAAGCGTCAGTTGCTTCTCCAGGTTCTCGTCCATGAACCTTACTGCCATGTTCACCACGTCGGTGGTGTCTATTCGTTCCTGCTTTGAGTTGTGTTTCCTGAAGAGTTTCAGGTATCGGAACGTGGCGAGAAAATGGTACAGCAACGACGATGCGTATCTCAGGTTGTCGGTACTGTAATTGTCGCTCAACGTAAGGAAAATGTCCTCGAACAGGTTGTTCCTGTCGGCAATGCGCGATGTGGTGCTGGGCGATATTGCCGTTGGTTTCCTGCAGTTGTCGCCGAAGAATGTTGCCATGCTGCCCGTGAAGTGTATCCAGTAGATTGTCCACGGGTCATCGTTGTTTGATGCGTAAACATGTGGCGTTCCCTGCGGTATTATGAACCATTGGTTCTCGCCGACATCGTAACGGCGGCTGTCCACCCTGTACCATCCGCTGCCTTTCACGCAGTATATCAGGATGTGTTGCCCCACGCCCTGTTGGCGTTCGCGGTAGTGGTGCATGGCGTGTGGGTAGTATCCTATGTCGGTTATGTACAGCTGGCTGAGGAACTCGTCGTTTCCACATGCCTGCCTTACCATCTCGGGCAGCACAATTGAGCGTTCGCCCGAAAAGCCGTCTTGTAGTTTTAGCGTGTTTTGCATGTCGTTTGTAGGTGAACAGCCTTTGGTGATGCCTTTTTTGGTTTGGCTTTATAGTTTTCCGCAAAGTTACGTAAAATTTTGTTCCCATCGCAATATTGTCCATTCTTTCTTCCGTTTTTTCTATTTTCAAAGTTGCTGCTTTGTTGTAATTTTGCAGTTGTTAAAATGGAAGAACTTAAAAACTTACAAATGAACTCAAAAGCTTATACTTATTTCGTCTGCATGGTGGCAGCCTTCGGAGGGTTGCTGTTTGGCTACGACTGGGTTGTCATAGGTGGCGCCAAGCCTTTCTACGAATCTTATTTCGGCATCTCTGGGTCGGCTGGCGACCAGGGGCTTGCCATGACCATTGCGCTCATAGGCTGCATGGTTGGCGCAATGACGGTCGGTTGGCTTGCCGATCGCATGGGTCGCAAGAAGTTGCTTGCCATATCGGCCATCGTTTTCCTGTTGTCGTCTTTTGCCACGGGAGCGGTAACCACGTTCAACACGTTCCTTGTGGCGCGTTTCTTTGGTGGTGTTGGCATTGGGCTTGCCTCAGGCCTTTCGCCAATGTACATTGCCGAGGTGGCTCCTGCCGACATGCGAGGGCGCATGGTTTCCCTCAACCAGATGATGATAGTCGTGGGCATCTTGGCCGCGCAGGTGGTCAACTGGCTTATCGCCGAGCCTGTCCCGGCAGGCATGTCCGCCGGGGCATTGGCTGCGTCGTGGAATGGGCAGGTGGCATGGCGTTGGATGTTCTGGGTTCCAATGCTTCCCGCTTTGCTGTTCCTCGTGCTGAGCTTCATGATACCTGAAAGCCCGAGGTGGCTGGACATGAGAAGCCGTCCGTCGCAAGCAGCTTCTGCCGAAGAGGGCAATGGGGTGCGAGGCGCGCTCATGGAACTGGCTTCGCCGACATCCATTGTGGGTGGTCGTGGCGGAGCGCTTCTCCTGGGCATCTTCATCGCCGTGTTCCAGCAATGGTGTGGTACCAATGTCATATTCAATTATGCCCAGGAGATATTCCAGCAGGCTGGGTATGAGATTGGCGACGTGCTGTTCAACATTGTCGTAACGGGCATTGCCAACGTGGTGTTCACGATTGTTGCCATCCGCACGGTCGATAAGGTTGGGCGCAAGCCGCTCATGCTGCTCGGCGCCGGTGGCTTGTGCCTAATCTATGCAATTCTCGGCACCTGCTATTACATGAATGTCACGGGCGTGGGCATGGTTGCGCTTGTGGTTCTTGCCATAGGCTGCTATGCCATGACCCTTGGCCCATGCACGTGGGTTCTCATTTCGGAGATATTCCCGGATCGTGTGCGTGGCGTCGGGGTTGCCATTTGCACGTTCGCCTTGTGGGTGGGATCGTCAACGCTCACTTACACGTTCCCGTTCCTTAACCGTTCGCTTGGCAGTTACGGCACGTTCTGGGTCTATGCCGCCGTGTGCGCCGTGGGTTTCGTGTTTTTCTCGTTGAGGTTGAGCGAGACAAAGGGGCGCAAGCTGGAGTGACCGTTTGCCCTTGGCGTTATGCCGTCGTGTCTTTGCCGTGTGCCCGTTACGGCGCAATGGCGTTGCGATTGCGCCGTAACGGCGTTGCGTTTGCGGCGTAATCGCGTGACGTTTACGGCGTAATGGCAATGCGTTTGTGGCGTAACGGCAAAGTGGATGAAAAGATAGCATTTCAGATAGGTAATAATAAAGCATAAAATATCAAAGAAAGGAAAAGTCATGGTAAAAGCATGGAGAGAGGACGTTGTCATACCAACTTATGAGGTTGGTGAGGCTGACAAGAATCCTATGTACTTGGAGAATCGCGTCTATCAAGGCTCGTCGGGGGTGGTTTACCCTTATCCTGTGGTGGAGAAGATAAGCGACAAACCCGTTGACCACACATGGCATGCCATTTACATGGAGAACGAATACATAAAGGTGATGGTTCTGCCTGAGCTTGGCGGTCGCATACAGATGGCTTATGACAAGGTGAAGCAACGCCATTTCGTATATTATAACCACGTGATAAAGCCGGCTCTCGTGGGGCTTACGGGACCGTGGATAAGTGGTGGCATTGAGTTCAACTGGCCACAACACCACCGCCCGTCAACATACCAGCCTGTGGATGCCGCTATTGAGGAGAATGCGGATGGCAGTGTTACGGTTTGGGTCAACGAGTATGAACGCATGTTCCACCAGAAGGGTGCAGCAGGTTTCACACTGCGCCCTGGAAAGGCTTATTTGGAGATTAAGGGACACCTGTATAATGCAACGCCGTTGCCGCAAACTTTCCTGTGGTGGGCAAATCCGGCTGTGGCGGTAAACGACCACTACCAGAGCGTGTTCCCACAAGACATAAACGCCGTGTTCGACCATGGGAAACGTGCGGTAAGCTCGTTCCCGATAGCCACGGGAACGTATTATAAGATGGACTACTCGGCCGGAGTTGACATTTCCAATTACAAGAACATAAAGGTGCCAACATCCTATATGGGTGTCAACTCAAAGTATAATTTCGAGGGCGGTTACGAGAACGATTCCCATGGTGGCATGTTGCACGTGGCGAGCCATCACGTAAGCCCGGGCAAGAAGCAGTGGACATGGGGAAATGGCGATTTTGGGCAAGCGTGGGATAGGAACCTTACCGATGCCGACGGGCCTTACATTGAGCTTATGGCTGGCGTGTTCACCGAGAACCAGCCCGACTTCACGTGGCTGATGCCTTACGAGGAGAAGCGTTTCACGCAGTATTTCATGCCATATCAGGAGGTCGGCATCGTGAAGAACGCAAGCAAGGATCTCGTTTTCAATATCGACAAGAATGACGATGGCACCGTGTGGTTTAAGCTTTATGCCACAAGCAGGTTGCGCGTTCGCGTGACCCTGACGGATGACGATGGCACTGTTTACTACGACAAGGAGGCTGACGTTGCCCCGGACCGGCTGCTTGTGGAGCAAGGCATTGATGTCAAAGGTGTGTCGCTTGGCAAGCTTGGTTTCCGCGCCGTGCCGACAAGCGCGCTTGGGGATGGTGGCTCATGTGGTAGGCTTGACGGGTTGACGTGGCATGAGGAGGCTGACGAAATACGCCCGGTGCCCGATCCTGCGGAAGCTGCCCTGTCGCCTGAGGACACCAAGACCAATGACCAACTTTACCTCACAGGGCTGCACCTTGAGCAGTATCGCCATGCCACCTGGAATGCTACCGACTATTACGAGGAAGCCCTGCGTCGTGACCCGAACGACTGCCGTTGCCTTAACCAGATGGGACTGTGGTATCTGCGCCGTGGACGTTTTGCCATGGCTGAGAAATACTTGCGCCGTGCCCAAAAAGTCCTTTACAAGCGCAACCCCAATCCTTATGATGGCGAGCCGCTTTATAATCTCGCGCTTGCGTTGAAGTACAAGGGGCTGTTGGGAGAGGAGGACTGCTTGGTTGCTGGCAGTAAAGGTTTGCTTTCTGGCAGTAAGGGCTTGCTTGCTGACACTCTCCATGAGGCATACGAGTGGTTTTGGAAGGCTTCCTGGAGTTTTGCTTGGCGTGGAGCGGCACTTTACCATGCCGCTTGCATCTCGACAATGGAACACCGTTATCATGATGCCCTTGAGGAAGTGGAGTCGTGTCTCGCTTGCAACTCGCTAAATCATAAGGCCATTGCGCTGAAAGCCACCGTGTTGCGGTTGCTTGGACGTAACGTTGAGGCTTTGCGTGTCTGCCTGGAAAGCAAGCGTCTTGACCTGTTCAACTATGGTTGCCGATATGAGGAATACTTGCTGACGAGGGATGGCGATGCTGAAACAGGGAAGGAGGCGGAGCTTGTCCTTGGTGAGCTGCTTGACATAATGCACGGCGAGCCAAACAATTACGACGAGCTTGCCCTCGACTATTGGCATTGTGGGCTTAATGATACCGCTGTTGACGTTTGGAGGCTTGCCATTGCCAACAATGCCACCACTGCCATGACATATTATTATATGGATTTGGCAGGGGCACAGTCCGAAGCCCAAGTCGCAAGCGGCAAGTCGCAAAGCGATTATTGTTTCCCGAATCGCCTTGAGGCTGTGGTTGCCCTTGGCGTTGCGATAGCTCGCTGCCCCGACGATGCCAAGGCGCACTATTATCTTGGTTGCCTTTACTATGGCGCAAGGCAGTATGACATTGCCCGCCATCATTGGTTGCGCTCGTCAGAGCTTGAGCCGTCTTTCCCCACAGTGTGGCGAAACCTGGCCTTGGCTGAGTTCAACAAGGAACATGACAAGGAACGTGCGGTGGCTTGCATGGAGCGTGCGTTCGGGCTGAATACTGACGATGGCCGTGTGTTGATGGAACTCGACCAGCTGTACAAGCGTCTTGGTTATGACCACCAGTTGCGCCTCGACAATCTCCAAAAGTATCCGGAACTGGTTGCCCAGCGTGATGACCTTCTTCTTGAAGAGATTACGCTCCTCAACCTTACAGGCCGTTATGAGGAGGCAATGAAGAAGCTTGATGCCCACAAGTTCCATCCTTGGGAAGGTGGCGAAGGCAAGGTGAGCGGGCAGTATCAGCTGTCGCGTGTTGAGCTTGCAAAGCAGGCTATTGACCGTGCCGATTACGATCGCGCGATAACATTGCTGGAAGAGTGCCTCGTTTACCCGCACCACCTTGGCGAGGGCAAGCTTCATGGAGCGCAGGAAAACGATTTCCATTATCTCCTTGGATGCGCTTATGAGGGAAAGGAAATGCTTGATGGCAATTCTGCTGATGGTGAAGGAACAACGCCTATGTCGCGAGTTTACTTTGAGAAGGCGACCGTTGGACCACAGGAACCGGCTGCGGCAATGTATTACAATGATGCCAAGCCTGACAAGATATTCTACCAAGGACTCGCCTTGCTTAAACTTGGCAGGGTGGGAGAGGCGCATGGCCGTTTCTACAAGCTGCTCAATTATGGCAAGAACCACCTTTTCGACAATGTTAAGATGGATTATTTTGCTGTGTCGCTGCCTGATTTGCAAATTTGGGATGGCGACCTGAGCGAAGCCAACAAGGTGCATTGCCTTTTCATGCTTGCGTTGGGCTATTATGGGCTTGGCGACAAAGAACGCTCGCAGCGTTACGTTGGAGAGGCTTCGCTACTTGACCATAACCATTTGGGGATTTTCCAGTTTTGCACACTTGTTAATTAGTATGTGAAAAAACTGTTGTTATTGCCCATGCTACGGAGTGTGAAAACTGTAGCATGGGCTTTTTTCATCATGCTTTTTTAAATCGTAATAAAGTCCATTTTGTAATCTTGTCCAGTCCATTTCTTTATCAGGAAAATCACTGTAACTTTGCGGTGATAAAGAAAAACAGTCAGACTTAGTACTCTTAATCTAAAAACAAGTTTAATTGAATTATCTATCGAATATGAAAAAAGAAATTCTAATGGCTTTCTTTTTGACAGCGACCCATTGTGGTACTGTTGGCAGTTTTGCCCGACCCGTAAATCCTGTTTCAACTCATGGTGTCCAGCAACAAGCCCAAGGTAAGGTAAAAGGCAATGTGGTGGATCAGAATGGTGAACCTATTGTCGGAGCAAGTGTTTTGCTGAAAGGAACTTCAAACGGCACGGTTACTGATTTGGACGGAAACTTCATTGTCTCTAATGTCCCAGAGGATGGAATTATTGTAGTTTCATACGTTGGCTTTATTACAAGAAGCATTTCTGTTTCTGGAAAAAGTAAGTTGAATATTGTTCTTGAAGAAAACAAGCAGGTATTAAATGAAGTCATTGTAACAGGTTATGGTTCTGTTACCCGTAAAAACCTTACGACATCCATTGTAAAGGTCAAGGGTGATGATGTCATTAAGACAGGGACGACCAACATGGCTCAGATGCTTGTGGGGCGTGCGGCTGGGTTGCAGGCTACTTTGTCAAGTGCGCAACCTGGCGGTGGAGTGGCAATGACCGTGCGTGGTGGTGGCTCGCCATTGTGTGTTGTGGATGGAATTGTGATGCCGTCGGCTTCGTTGGAGGCTGCAAGTGGTGGCTCAACTCTGGCATTGCCATCTAATGTCAACCGTTCTGGGTTGGCAGACATCAATCCCGACGACATTGAATCTATAGAGGTGTTGAAGGACGCTTCTGCTGCCATTTATGGTGTCAATGCCGCTAACGGCGTCATCTTGGTAACTACAAAGAAGGGAAGGAGCGGCAAGATGCGTGTCACTTATGATGGAGCGGTGTCAGTGGTTGACAATTATAAATATCTTCAACCACTGAATGCTCAAGACTATATGCGTTATGTTAATGCGTTTGGCAAGGAAAACTATCTTTTTGCCAATAAGATGGGAGTGTATGGTTCAAATGCCTATGACGGAGGTTATAAGGAGGCGTTTTCTGAAACTGATATTGCGAATGCCAAGAATACGGAATGGCAGGATGAGGTCTTGCGCACAGGAAGCATTTCAAGCCATAATGTTAATGTGCAAGGTGGTACTGGCGATCTGCAATATTACTTATCGGGAAATTATTATAATCAGGTGGGTACGGTGAAAGGGTCTGACTTTGAACGCTATGTATTGAGGTCTAATATATCGGCAAATATCTTTAAGTGGCTGAAACTCACAACGAGCATTAATTATAATAAAAACCGGAACAACAATGGTATGGTTGGCGGAACGGGAAGTGGAAGAGGAAGTCAGGCTAATGGGACGTTAGCTTCGGCAATGTCTTTTCCTTCTTATCAGCCAATATATAATGAGGATGGAACTTATAATACTATGGGGGACAATTTTAACAACCCTGTTGCCCTAAACTCTATTTCTGACATCTCTGTCTCTGACGGTTTCCTTACCAATATATCATTGGATGTGACATTTATTCCAGGTTGGTTGTCAGGGCATTTTGTGTATGGCTATAATAAAGAATCTTCTGAGCGTAAGTCTTATATTCCTAGTGATGTTTACTATGATCAGGTAAAACAATCACGTGGTAGTATTCAGAATGCTCATCGTAGCAATAGTACATTGGAAGGTACGTTGTCTTTTGATCATTCACTCTTCAATGATAAGATGACTGTAAATGCCGTGTTTGGCATGGGGCGATATTTCAATAAGACAAATGGGCTTGGCATTGCTTATACTGACAGCTATGACGCAATTGGTAATGACAATATAGCCGTGGCTCAAGGTACCAAAATTCCGACTTCTTACAGGACGGAAACAGAAAAAAGATCACAGTTTGGAAGGCTTAACCTTGATTTTTACGATCGGTATTCTGTTTCAGCAACTCTTCGCCGTGATGGAACGGATAAATTTTTCTCTAACAAGAAATATTCTTTGTTTCCATCTGTTGCCGTTGCTTGGAAGATATTCAATGAGAAGTTCATGAAAGATTTAAGTTGGGTGAATATGTTTAAGCTTCGTTTGTCTTATGGAGTTACTGGCAATGATGTATTAAATTCTGATTTGTATGGTGGATATTTTGCACGCAGCTTATTTGTGAAATTTGATAACAATTCAACTTCATATACGCCGTTTGAACTTAAAAGTATTGATTATCCAAATGTGACATGGGAGAAGACAAAGATGAAGAACGTTGGACTCGATTTTTCTCTCTTCAATGATCGAATTAATGGTAGCTTTGATTATTTCGTGAACGATGTAACGAACATGTTGACTTCATCGGTTGGTGAAGGCATGTCAATGTTTACCACTTACCCTTCCAATTCTGGTCATAAGCGTCGTTATGGTTGGGATGCGACTCTTAATACGACAAATGTCATGACAAGTGTTTTTAAATGGGAATCAACGCTAACTTTGTCTCGTTACAATTCCATTTGGAAAGAACGCTATTCCAATTATGACTACAAGGAATATCAGCAGAGGAATAATGAGCCTGTAAATGCTCTTTATTTCTATCGTACAGCAGGAATTGTAAATTCGGATAAGAGCAATATGCCGTCATGTCAACCTGAGAGTTTGCAAAATCCAGGATGCCCAATAATAAAAGACTTGAATGATGATGGACAAATTACTATTGATGACGTTGATATGGTAAATGTTATTCCATCTCTTTATTTAGGTTGGGGGAATACTGTCACGTATAAGAACTGGGATTTGACAGTTTTTGTATATTCTCAGCTTGGACTGAAAAAGTATAATTATGCTTATGATTGGATTTCTGTCATGCCAACAACTGCTACTTCGCAGAATGTGGTTACGCTAATAAAAGATTGTTATAATTCTGAGACAAATCCATCAGGTTCTCTTCCTGGCTATGCTTTTTATAACACGTCATACTCTTTGCCTGGTGGTGCGGGGACTGATTTGAATTATGAAGAAGCCAGTTTCCTGAGGGTTCGTAACATAACTCTTGCATACACATTTAATGCCAAGAGTCTTGGTGCTTTGAACAAGTACATCAATGGTTTACGTGTTTATGTGGATGCGCTAAATCCTTTCACATTCACGGGATTCCGGAAATTTGACCCTGAAGTTACGACAGGTGGTAATTATAAAGGTGGAAAAGCTGAATATCCTATGACTCGTACATTTTCTTTTGGTGTAAAACTACAATTTTAAAACTAAGGAACCATTATGAAAAAATATATTTCAATTCTTGTGTTTGCTGTATGTGCAGTTACTTTTTGCAGTTGTGATGGCGATTTTGATGCCAAGATTTATGGCACATTATCTACTACGAATTTTCCAAAGACATCTACTGATTATGAAAACTATTTGATGGATATGTATTTGCCATTTTGTACGCACTGGGCTTATTCCTACAGTGGCACTTACAACCAGCGTCAGTGGTATGGGTGTACTGGCGGCATTGTGAAGTATTTTGATCAAGCGTCAGACATTATGGCGGCATATAATATTAATAAAGACAATATTACATCAACTTGGAATGACATGCCAATGTGCAACTTTGAGAATTTCAAGTATGCAAGTCGTCAGGCATCTGATGCTTATCCAAACCATTTTGAGAAAATCCGTGATGTCACTCGCTTTACTCATGAAATAAAGACCATTGAAGATGCCGACGAGAAAGTGTTTACAGGCAATAAGAAAAAGGAACTCGTGGGTGAGGCTCATTTGTTGAGAGGGCTTATGATGTACAATCTTTTGCATGTGTTTGGGCCAGTGCCTGTTATCTTAGATCCGGCTCTTGTAGGTAATACAGAGGCGGAAGGGAAGCTTGTAAGGCCAACGCTTGATGAGATGACTGAATATATTACTGCTGACTTTGAAAATGCCGTGCGGAATATGCCTGATGTACAGAAGGAAAAGGGGCGTTACAACCGTGACTTTGCTTGTTATTGTCTCATGCGTCATTATCTTAATGAGGGCTATCACATGGAAGGCTATTATCAAAAGGCATACGACCTTTTTAGCCAGTTTAAGGGAACTTATTCCCTATTTGATGATGGCGATAATTCTTATGTAGAGCTTTTTAAAGAAAGCAATGACTTCAATGGTGAAATCATCATGGCTGTGTCGTGTAGTACGGCAGGAAATGGTAACGGAGCTAATGGCAATATGAATTGCTGGACTTATTATACTTATCCTAAGAATGTTTATACTGTGGATGAAAAAGGTAAAAAGATTTATCCATTTTGTAATCAGAATAGAGGTGCGGGTGCAGGATGGGGACAATACTTCTCCGTCAGCAAATCTTTCTATGATTCTTTTGAGGATGGCGACAAGCGAAAGGAGGCCATCATAACTCGTTTTCGCAGCAAGAGCTTTGGTGATAACAATGGATGGGTAACACCTGAGGATATAGGAGTCAAATGGGATGGATACATTGCTAATAAGTATTATCCAGAAAGCAGCACAACCCAATATCAAGGCAATGACTTGCCTTTGGCTCGTTGGGCAGATGTTTTGTTGATGTATGCTGAGGCTGACGTGCGTTTGCATAAAACTGTATCTCATAATGCCATAGACTGTGTTAACCAAGTGCGCAACCGTGCAGGTCTTCCAAACCTAACTCCTGACAAGACAGTGAGTGTTGATGCTTTCATGGAGGCACTGCTTGCTGAACGTGGTCATGAATTGTGGTTCGAAGGTTGCAGAAAGATAGATTTGATAAGGTTTGGCAAATATTATACGACCATGAAAGCCTTGGGGCGTACTCCGACAAGCGAATACATTCCTCTTCCTGATTACGCAGTGGAGCAGGCTGCCAAAAACGGTTACGACTTGAGACAATATTATACTCGTGACAATTATGATGGCCCGAAATTATAATTGAAAAAAATAGCAATGAAAAACGCATCAGCTAAGTTTCTTCTTACGTTGTTTGCTGCTTCAACATGGAGTTGTTGGGCGCAGAGAGTATATGAACTGTCAGCGTCTAAAACTCCCATGGAGATAGTGGATGGCAAGTTGGATATGGGTGGCACTTCGCCAACAGGAGGCACCATAACCGTAAACAGTTTTTATATGTCTGTTGATGGAAGACCTGTAATACCTGTTATTGGTGAGTTTCATTATTCACGTTATCCGCATGAGCAGTGGGAAGAGGAAATCTTGAAGATGAAGGCTGGGGGAGTGGGCGTTGTGTCAACTTATGTTTTTTGGTCTTTTCATGAGGAATTTGAGGATAAATGGGATTGGAGTGGCAACCGTGATCTGCGTGCTTTCATCCAACTATGCGAAAAACACGGTATGCCAGTCATTGTCCGTATTGGCCCGTTCTGCCATGGTGAGGTGAGAAACGGTGCAATCCCCGATTGGGTTCTTGCCAAGAATTTGGAATTGCGTAGCAATGATGGGCAATACTTAAGGCTGGCAAAAAAGCTATACCACCAGATTGCGTTGCAGTTGAAAGGGCTTTATTACAAAGATGGTGGACCTGTCATAGGTTGCCAGTTAGAGAATGAGATGCAGCATTCGGCTTCTCCGTGGGGCATTTGGTACCCAGGTGAGCCTACTGATTGGACTGCGGGCAGCACGCGCTCATTTGCATCGAATATTTCATCTGGAAAAGAGGCAGGTAACGAACACGTGCGAACTTTGTTGAAAATAGCGCAAGACGAAGGCATAGTTACGCCTCTTTATACAGCCACGGCTTGGGGGAATGCTGCTGTTATTGGAAATAAAGCCATACCTGTCACGTCAGCTTATGCTTACCCCACGTGGGAGAGTGTTCCACGGAAAAGCGTTTTTATGATGTTCAAGGATTTGCGCAAGACCCCTGATTATTCACCTGTCCGTTATAACCCGAATGATTTTCCGAGTTTCAGTGTTGAGATGGGAGCCGGGCAGCAGATGGTTTATCAGTCGCGCCCAGTCATCCCGGGTTCTTCTGCCGAGGCTATGATGATTCGTACCCTTGGGTCTGGTTCTAATGCTTTGGGATATTATATGTACCATGGCGGCAGCACGCCACGTCGCTCTGGTGACAATGCTTTCTTTAGCGATGAGGCTAAAGGCTGTCCGAAAATATCTTATGATTTTGTAGCTCCTATTGGCGAGTTTGGCTTGGAACACGATAGTTACCGACCACTTCGCCTTATCCACTCTTTCCTTGCCGACTGGGGGGCAGAACTCGCTCCTATGGAAACCGTGTTGCCAAAGGGATGGGAGAATATGAGTCCTGACAATCGTGACGACTTGCGCTACGCAGCTCGCATGAAAGACGGAAAAGGGTTTGTCTTCATGGTCAAACTGCTCATTACAAACTCCACGGTTCTTCCTGCGGCTGATGGGGCGCGGCTTCTTTCGCTTGGTGATAACAATTTCAGGTATGTTGTTTATCCGAGCAGCAAGGGTTTAAAGGAACAGAAAGCTTCGGTTGCTGCCGTCTGTCCTAAATTCTCTGTCAACAGGAGTGGCTCTCATCGAATGAGTGTGCATTTTAACGACAGTGGCAGCACGCCGCAGGTACGGGAATATTTCTTGCAGATAAAATACGTAGGCGACGTGGCAATGGCTTTCATGGATGGGCAACTGTGCCAGGATGAGTTTTGGCATGGCGAGCCTTGGACTATAGGCCTGAAACGGTACAAGGAGAAAATGCGCAATCAGGACATGACGTTTTATTTTCGTCCACTGAAAGAGAAACTGCCATTCGTAAAACGTGATCTTTATCCATTCACTCGCTCCATCGACTTTTCCAAAGGGTCTGTACTGAGTATTGATGAGGTAAATATAATTCCTGAATACATAAAAAACATCACTTTTTAAAAGACAATGAAAACACTTTTTTCAGCACTCTTTACGCTGGCTTTTTCTGCCATGTGCTCATTGGATGCCATGGGTGAAGACACCCAGACAGCCATAAGGTACCTGTCAGGACATGACAGTGGCGATGCCGTGCAATGGGATTTCTATTGCACCGACGGACTCAACTCCGGCAAATGGACAACCATTGGCGTGCCATCATGTTGGGAAATGCAAGGCTTTGGAACGACACAGTATGGCTACGCTTACAATTCCTGGAACATGTTCCCGTCAACCAAGCCCATTGCCGACGAGACCGGATACTATCGTTATGGTTTCCGCACACCGCCCGACTGGGCTGACAGGCAAGTGGAGGTTGTGTTTGAGGCTTCCATGACCGACACGGAGGTCAAGGTCAATGGGCGGCTTGCCGGGGAAGTGCACCAAGGTGGCTTTTCGCCTTTCCGGTATGACATTACTGACAAGCTGAGAAAAGACGGCGGTGACAACCTGCTTGAGGTGAAGGTGTGCAAGGAAAGTGGCAACAGGACCATGAATCTCGCGCAACGGCGTTGCGACTTCTGGAACTTCGGAGGCATAATCCGCCCCGTGTATCTTGTGGCAAAGCCAAAGAGCAACATTGCGAGGGTTGCCATTGACGCTGACATGAATGGCAACTTCCGTGCCGACTGCTTCGTGAGGAATGTGGGTGTGGGATGGTCTGTGAAAACCACCATACTGGATGAAAAAGGGCTGGAAGTCAAGGTGGACAAAAAGGGCGAGAAGGTGATGGGGGAGGCTTGCGTTGCCGTTGGCAGGCAGGAAATGCGGCAAGACAGCCTTCGGATAAACATCGGCGTTGCTCGTCCACGCTTGTGGACAGCCGAGACACCATGCCTTTATACCGCCGTGTTCTCGCTTGTTGACCCACAAGGAAAGATTGTCCACCGGGAGAGGCAGAAGTTTGGCTTCAGGACTGTTGAGGTGAGGGAGCGTGACGGAGTTTATGTGAATGGCAGGCGGATAATGTTCAAGGGCGTAAACCGCGACAGCTTCAACCCTGAGACCGGGCGAACGCTGAGCAAGCGTAACAACATTGACGACGTGTTGCTCATAAAAAGCATGAACATGAACGCCGTCAGGCTGAACGACTATCCTGCCGACCCCGACTTCTATGACGCTTGTGACAGCCTCGGGCTTTATGTCCTTGCCGAGTTGTCGGGATGGCAGACCCCGCAGGAGACACCCGTGGGCAAGCGGCTTGTGAGGGAAATGGTCACGAGGGATGTGAACCACCCGTCCATCGTGTTTTGGTGCAGTGGCAACGAGGGAGGTTTCAATTATGAGTTGGAGCCAGACTTCCGCAGGCATGACATCCAGAAGCGTACCGTGCTTTATCCATGGTCGGAAACCAGGAACGGCATCCGCACGCGCCATTACCGCAGCTATGATGATGTGAGGAAGTGCCTTGCCACTGGCGACATTTACATGCCAACCGAGTTCTTGCACGGGCTTTACGACGGTGGTACCGGTGCCGGTATTGCCGACTACTGGCAATTGATGAAAAGCTATCCCAACTCTGCCGGAGGCTTCCTGTGGTGTCTGGCCGACGAGGGATTGGTGCGGAAAGACCTTGGCGGGAGTGTTGACTGCCAGGGCAATCTTGCCGCCGACGGCATAGTGGGGCCGCACCATGAGAGGGAGGGCAGTTATTATACCATCAAGCAGTTGTGGAGCCCCATACAGCTCTCATACGACGGTGGCAACCTGAACGTGGCAAACGACTACGATTTCCGCACGCTGGAAGGGTGCAAGATTGTGTGCGAGTGGATGCGCAACCCGATATTCGCTTCGCAACCCTCAAGGCTTAAGCTTCAAACATTGCGTTGCCCACCGTTGCAACCTAAGCAGGCTGGCAAGATGAGGTTGCGGAATGTTGACGATGCCGACATGTTGAGGCTTACGGCATTGGACGCAAATGGCGATACCCTGTTTGTTTGGGGCGAAAGGCTGCGCAAACCGTCGCTGCCAACAGCCAGGCCTGTGGCATACGTCGCTGGCAGGGACATTGACCGCCTGAACATAACGGCAGGCAGCAATGTCTTCTCGTTTTCCGAAACCAACGGACTGCTGAAACAGGTCGTGGCAGATGGCAAGGCTCTGCGTTTTGGCAACGGTCCACGGTTCATTGCCGCTCGCCGTGCCGACCGTGGCAGGAAAAGCGTGACGCGAGGCAGCCTGAAGGATTTCCGCTCGTATCTTGACGAAGCCAAGTTTGCAGGCTTCACGCTCACCGACTCGGGGAAACTGATAAGCCACTACGAAGGCGGCTATCTGAAAGACGTGGAGTGGACGTTCATGGACGGTGGCTACGTAAAGGTGCGTGTGAAATGCAGGTTCGACAAGGTTGTTGACATAATGGGCGTCATGTTCGATTATCCGGAGAAACAAGTGCTGTCGAAAAGCTGGATGGGCAATGGACCTTACCGTGTGTGGCAGAACCGCTTGCAGGGACCTCAATATGGGTATTGGCACAACAAGTACAACGACCCGGTTCCGGGTGAGACTTTCGAGTATCCCGAGTTTAAGGGCTATTTTGCCAATGTTGACTGGATGCGATTGGAGACCACGGAAGGCACGATAGGCATTGTCAATCTTGACAGCGCCAACTATGTTGGCGTTTACAAGCCCGAGGACGGGCGTGACAATTTCCTGTACCGATTGCCAGACACGGGCATCAGCGTCCTGAGGCATATCCCTGCCGTGAGGACAAAGGTTCATTATTCCGACGAGCTTGGACCATCGGCACAGCCTCACACGGCCACGGGCGACTATGAGCTGGGCTTCTTGCTTAAGTTTTAGGCAGCCTGTCTGGGGCGTTTTAGCGTTCGCGGCGCAATGGCTTCGTGGTTACGGCGCAAACGCAACGTGGTTACGCCGCAAACGCAACGCCATTGCGCCGTAGAGGCAAACGCCCTGAGATTTTTTTGAGCGCCATGGCTGAATAAATGGCGAAACATGCCTAAAATCATGCGATAATGGCTATCTTTGCAGAAAGTTAAAACCATAAGCTATTATCGTATGAAAAAAACGCTTTTATTCTTGTTGCTGGCTTTCAGCCTGACGGTAACGGGGCAGGTTCGTCCCACGGTTAGTATCCTTGGTGACAGCTATTCGACATTCGAAGGCTTTATACCCGAGGGGAATGAGATTTGGTATTTCGCCTCGCCACAGAAACGCACTGATGTTACACGTGTTGAGGAAACGTGGTGGTGGCAGGTGGTCAAGAACGGTGGCTACAAGCTTGGGATTAACGAGTCGTGGTCGGGGGCTACGGTGTGCAATACGGGTTACAACGACGGCGATTACACAAACCGTTCGTTCGTGACACGCTCCACGCGCCTTGGAACACCTGACATTATACTTATATGTGGCGGAACCAACGACAGCTGGTGTGGAGCCAGGGTGGGCGACTACCAGTATGACAACTGGAAACGTGCCGACCTGTATTTCTTTAGGCCGGCGATGGCAAAGTTGCTTTACAACATGCAGGCCCACTATCCCAACGCCAAAGTTTATTTCATACTGAACTCTGAGCTTAGGAAGGACATCAACGAGAGCGTGGAGACGATATGCAAGCACTATGGCGTGCCTTTGATAAAGCTGCATGACATAGAGAAGAAGAACGGGCATCCGTCGGTAAAGGGAATGGCCGACTTTGCAGCGCAGGTGTTGCAGGGGATGAGAAACGGGAAGTGAAGGCAATGGAACTGTTTCTGTGTGAGCTGAGAAAGGCTTTGACCGTTATATCGTTTTTTGCCTTTTCCTTGGCATGCCATTCGCAAAAGACATTGTTCAATGACGGATGGAGCTTTTGCCTTGGCGACGTAGGGCTACGGAACCTGGAAACGGGGAAGGGGTGGAAAAATGTCGCCTTGCCGCATGACTGGAGCATCCATAGCCCTTTCAGGGAGAAGAACAGTTCTGGAAACGATGGTGGATACTTGCCGACGGGCATCGGCTGGTACAAGAAAGTGTTCACGGTAGGCACTGAAGGGCGTTTGCCGCAGGGGCAAGGCTTCAGAATGGCAGCTGGCGACAGGCTTTGGTTGTATTTTGAGGGCGTTTACATGAATTCTACCGTCTATGTCAATGGCGACAGTGTGGGTGGCAGACCGTATGGCTACAGCAGTTTCTTTTGCGACATTACCGATGCGGTTTGCGAAGGGGAAAACACGGTGGCGGTGAGGGTTGACAACTCAAAACAGAAAAACTGCCGTTGGTACACTGGCTCGGGAATATACCGCAATGCTTGGCTTGTGCGCAAGCCGGGCGTGGGCATAGCCAACTGGGGCGTGCAGGTTACCACGCCTTCGGCAAACGAGGTGTGCGTCAAGACCACCATCTACAATGCTTCGGACAGGGTTGCCCGTCCGTCAATCGTGACGAGGGTTGCTGGTCAGGCTGTGGCATGCCGTGACGTGCTTGTTGATGCCCACGGCGTTAAGACCATAGAGCAGGTTCTTACGGTCAAGTCGCCAAGGATGTGGTCGCCTGGGGCTCCAAACCTTTACAAGGCAAAGGTTGATGTTGTATTGCGAGACGGAGAAGGTTGCGACAGCGTTGTCGATAGTGAGGAGCACGTGTTCGGCATTAGGAGCATCTGCTATGATGCCACGGGCGGTTTCTTGCTCAACGGCAAGCCTCTGGAGGTAAATGGCGCTTGCCTGCACCATGACAATGGTTTCCTTGGGGCTGAGGCGTGGGACGATGCTGAGGTGCGGAAAGTCAGGCTCTTGAAGTCGGCAGGTTACAATGCCGTCCGCACGAGCCATAACCCACCATCCGAGGCTTTCCTCAACGCTTGCGACTCCTTGGGGCTGCTTGTCATTGACGAGGCTTTTGATGGATGGCGTGAGGCGAAGAACAAGTATGACTATTCCACGCTGTTTGACGCATGGTACAAGGAGGACATCAAGGCAATGGTGTGCCGTGACCGCAACCATCCGAGCGTGGTTTGCTGGAGCGTAGGCAACGAGATAATAGAGCGCAAGAGCCGCGATGCCGTTGCCACGGCTTACAAGCTGCGCGAGCAGGTGCACCGCTGGGACACGACACGCCCTGTAACATCGGCGTTGGCGGCCTGGGACAAGGATTGGGAAATATACGATCCCTTGGCTTCGGCTCAGGACATTGTGGGATACAATTATATGATACACAAGGCGGAAGGCGACCATGAGCGTGTGCCAGAGCGCGTGATGTGGCAAACGGAGTCGTATCCTCGTGACGCTTACAAGAACTGGAAGCTCTGCATGGCGAAGCCGTATGTCATTGGCGATTTCGTGTGGACGGGCATCGACTATATTGGCGAGAGTGGCATTGGGCGTTACTGGTATGACGGCGATCCGGCTGGTGAGCATTACCAGCGTCCGTTGTGGCCATGGCATGCCGCCTATTGCGGTGACATTGACCTTACGGGATACGTGAAGCCAATAGGTCATTACCGTTCCTTGCTTTGGAATGCCAAACAGGAGGAGCGGCTGTACATGGCCGTCTATGAGCCAGACGGTTACAACGGGAAGATACGCACGGGCGCATGGGCTGTGTGGCCTGCGGTGGTGTCGTGGAATTGGGACGGTTGGGAAGGCAAGGACATTGACGTGGTGGTGTACAGCCGTGAGCCACAAGCTTCATTGTATCTTAACGGAAAACTGATTGCCACCAAGGACATAAGTGATGCTACGGAATACAAGGCGGTGTTCACGTTGCCTTATCAGCCAGGAGAGCTGAAGGTCGTTGCTGGAGACATGTGCCGGGTTATCAAGACGGCAGGCAAGCCAAGTGCTGTGCTGTTGAAGCCCGACCGCAAGACGGTTGCCCTTGGTGGGCTGTGCTTCGTTGACGTTTGGGTTGTTGACAGGGATGGAAACGTTTGCCCTACGGCTGATGATGAGCTGAAGTTTGAGGTGAGCGATGGCGAGCTTCTTGCCGTTGGGAATGCCGACATCAAGGATCCGTCGCCATATTATGACAATGTGCATAAGGTGTGGCATGGGCATGCGCTTGCCATTGTGAGGTGCAATAACGCTGACGGCAAGGTTTCGCTGAAGGTTTCTGGGAAAGGATTGAGGAAGGCTGTGTTGAAATGACAGTGGCTTATGCTGCTTGATTTCGTATGATAATCCATGATTTTAGGTTAAAAGTCTATTGTTTACTCCTCGTTATTTTTTTAATTTTGCATTAAAAACTAACGAGGTATGAAAAAACTTATAAAGACTTTTGGTTTTCTTGCCTGTATGGCTGTTTGCTGTATGGCGCAAAAGGCAGGCGCTGCGGTGCGTTTTGACAAAGCCATGCCCAGTATCACCTGGGACTCGCGCAGCCTTATGGTTGACGGCAGGCGTGTGGCTCCGGTGATGGGCGAGGTTCACTATTCGCGCATACCGGCCGAGGAGTGGGAGGCTTCGGTGAGGAAGATGAAGGAGGGGGGCGTGACCATCATTGCCACATACGTCTTCTGGAACCACATAGAGGAACTGGAAAACCAGTTTGACTGGAGCGGGCAGCGTAACCTGCGCCGTTTCCTTGAGGTTTGCAAGAAGGAGCAGATGCCTGTGGTGTTGCGCATAGGGCCGTTTTGCCATGGCGAGGTGCGTTGCGGCGGCATACCCGACTGGTTTTTCACCAAGGGTATAAAAAGCCGGAGCGAAGACCCTCGCTTCTTGGCCATTGTGGAAAACCTGTATCGGCAGATTTTCACGCAGGTGCAGGGATTGCAATGGAAGGACGGAGGCCCGATAGTGGCTTGCCAGTTTGACAACGAGTATCGTGGGCGAGGCTCGTACCTCATGGCGTTGAAGAATATTGCGCTGAACGTGGGCTTTGATCTCCCATTCTACACGCGGACGGGGTGGCCTGAGCTTGCCACGCCTGTGCCTTATGGGGAGATGCTGCCGCTATACGGCGATTACGCTGATGGTTTTTGGGAGCGTAGCATAAAGCCTACGGCGGGCAATTATTACAAGGCTTTCTTTTTCAAGTCGAACCGTGACAGCAAGAGCATAGCCTCCGAGCAGATAAAGTATGGCAATGGCTCGGGCGCGGCGGAAGGTGGAGACGGGCTTTACCCTTACTTTACATGTGAGCTTGGCGGGGGCATGATGTCTTCTTACCATCGCCGTCTTTACATGTACGACGACGACGCTTATGCCATGGCAGTGGTGAAGCTTGGCAGTGGGAGCAACCTGCTGGGCTATTACATGTATCATGGAGGTACAAATCCGGAAGGCAAGCTTACTTACCTCAACGAAACACAGCGCACGGCGGCGACCAATTATAATGACTTGCCCGTGAAGACTTATGACTTCCAGGCTCCGCTCGGCGAGTTTGGGCAGCGCAACACGGTTTATTACAGGCTGCGTCCGTTGCATCTTTTCATGAACGACTTTGGCGAGGAGCTTGCGCCTATGGATGCGGTCTTCCCAAACACGAAGGAAGCCGTAAAGGGCGACAACTCGTATTTGCGCTGGAGTTACCGCACGGCTGACGGGAAGAGCGGTTACGTGTTCTTCAACAATTACGAGCGCCTGCAGAACCTCACGGCCAAGAAAGGGGTGCGCTTTGAGGTGTGCGGGGTGAAGTTCCCGTCTGTTACGGTGCCGGCTGGTGCCATCGGCATATTGCCGGTGCGTGTGGCTGGTATAAAATACGCTACTGCGCAACTCGTCGCTAACCGTGACGGAAAAATATATCTTATGCAGATTGAGGGCATGCCTTCACAGATTGCTTTCGAGGATGGCAAGGTCATTAGGAATGCGAAACCGCTTGGGAAGGAAAAGCCGATATACAAAAACTATTACCTTCTTACGCAGGCTGAGGCAGGGTGTCTTGGCTTGTCTCCCGAGTTGGCGGGAAAATGCGGCGAAGAGATAATGGTTTCCTATGAGAAACGGAAAGCTGCGGGACCGTTGCGCACTATTACCATCGGTGTCAACAAAGTTGCCGAGGAACCGGTGGATGCCGATTTTGACGACGCTGCGGTGTATGAAATAAAAGTGCCTGCCGGCTCAAAGGGACTTCTCAGTATCAACTATCATGGAGATTGCGCCCGTCTTTATGCCAACGGCAAGCTCATAGGCGACAATTTTTATAACGGGCGACCATTCTTGTATGGTTTGTGGCGTTTGCCGGAAGGGACTGCAAGCCTTGAGCTTCGTATACTGCCTATGCAAGAGGGTGCCCCTGTGTATTTCCCCAAGGAAGCCAACACTGCTCCGGGTGAGGGGGTGAATGGAATTTCTGTTTTGCAATAATGCCATGCCTGTGCATAATATTAAGGTGTCGGCGCATAATATAAACCAGCACATAACATGAAAATGAGACAGCTGCTTTCTTATATCCTGCTCCTTGTCGCGCTCGGTGTTTATGGCGGCAACGTCATAGACCTGAGTGGTATGTGGCGTGCCACGTTACAGAATGATGGCAGCGGGCACGACGTTAAACTGCCGGGGTCATTGCTGACCAACAACGTCGGTGACGAACTTTCCGTTGACACTCGCTGGACGGGTTCGCTTTATGATTCCTCGTTCTACTTTAATCCATACATGGAAAAGTACCGGCAGAAAGGCAACATGAAGTTCCCGTTCTTTCTAACGCCTAACCGTCACTATGTTGGGGCTGTGGTTTACGTTCGCAATGTTTTTGTGCCTAAGACGTGGAAGGGCAGGCGGATTACGCTTTTCCTTGAGCGTCCGCACATTGAGACGGTAGTCAAGGTTAACGGCCGCGAGGTCGGTCACCGTATGAGTCTCAACACGCCACATGTTTATGACATATCATCATGCGTAAAGCCCGGCGAGGACAATGAGATAAGCGTGAGGGTTTATAATGGCATAGAAAACGTGTGCGTGGGACAGGATTCGCATAGCGTCACTGACCAGACACAAGGCAACTGGAATGGCATTGCCGGCCTGATGCAGTTGCGTTGCGAAGGTCGCAATCCCATAGGCAGGGTTCAGGTTTGGCCTGACATCAGCAAAAGCGAGGCGCGGATTGTTGTGTCCGGTGCGAGTGGCAGGCTGAAGTTCAGGCTCAATGGTCGCAACGTCAGCGTGTCAAAGGTCAACGATTCCACTTACGTCATGCCGGTGCCCGATGCTCGCTTGTGGTCAGAAGCGTCGCCTTATGTTTATAAGCTTGAGGTGTGCTCGAAGGACGACACTTGCCGAACCGTTTTTGGGATGCGTGAGATTGGCATACGCGGAATGCAATTCTACCTTAACGGCAATCCTATATGGTTGCGTGGCACGGTGGAGAATTGCGATTTCCCGTTGACAGGTTACCCTCCTACGGACGTTGGGAGTTGGCGGAGAATTTTTGCCAAATGCAAGGAATATGGGCTGAACATCATGCGTTTCCACAGCTATTGTCCTCCGGAGGCAGCCTTTGCCGCTGCCGATGAGGTTGGTTTTTATTTGGCTCCGGAAGGTCCGAGTTGGCCGAACCATGGAGTCAGGATGAATCGCGGCATGGCTATTGACAAGTATCTCATGGACGAAACGAGGCGTATGGTGGAGGCATACGGAAACCATCCGTCGTTTGTCATGATGTCAGCTGGCAATGAGCCTGCCGGCGATTGGGTCACATGGGGGAACCGATGGGTGGAATATTGGAAGAATGCCGACAGCCGCCGTGTTTATTGCAGCTTCAATGTTGGTGGCGGATGGGCATGGGACAGTGCCTCGGAGTTTCATGTCAAGGGTGGCGCACGTGGGCTTGATTGGAACAAGCGTATGCCACAGAGCAGCGATGACTATTACCAGCAATTGCTTTTCCCGCGCAACTATAAGGAGGACAAGCCAAACAACACTCCCATCATTGCGCATGAGCAGGGGCAGTGGTGTGCGTTCCCAAATCTTGAGGAGCGCAGCCAATACACGGGCGTTTACAAGGCTTACAATTTTGACATATTCGAGGATTTGCTTCAGCGCAATGGCATGGCTTCCATGGCAGGAAAGTTCTTGAAGTCAAGCGGAAAGCTTCAGACGTTGTGCTATAAATATGAGATTGAGCGAAACCTGCGCACGAAGGATTATGCCGGTTTTGTCCTGCTTGGTCTCAATGATTACAGTGGGCAAGGTACGGCTTTGGTAGGGCCGCTCAACGTGTTCTGGCGCGAGAAAGGGTATGTTGACGGTTCGCAATGGCGGCAGTTTTGCAATCCTGTGGTTGTAATGGCTGAGTTTCCAAAGTTTGTTTTTGTGGAAGGCGAGGAATGCAATGTTGACGTTGGCGTTTATAATGCCTTGTATGGCGTTGACATGAAGCAGGCTCAGCTTGCTTATTCTATCTCCAATTCTGTGGGACGCACGGTTGTTGGGAATTATGACTTGCCAAATGGCAAGAACATGAAAGTGGCAAGGATTCCGCTGTTCACCTCGGTGTCACGCCCTGGCAAATATATGCTGACAATTACGTTGACTTGCAAGGATGGTGAGTTCACCAATACGTATGACTATTGGGTTTATCCAAGGAGCGAAAAGACAGAGGTGCCAAAAGGCGTTTACATGACTGACACGCTTGATGCCAAGGCCATTGAGGTGTTGGGAAAAGGTGGCAAGGTGCTTGTTGCCGCCGCTGGCAAGGTGCGTTTTGGCAGCGACGTTAAGCAAACTTACTTGCCTGTGTTCTGGAACACGAGTTGGTTCAAGATGCGCCCGCCTCACACCACGGGAGCGTATATTGAAACGAGCCATCCGCTTTTCCGTGAGTTCCCGACCGACGATTGGAGCAATCTCAATTGGTGGGAATTGCTCAACAACGCCCAGGTTATGAACCTTGCGGAGCTGCCTGCCGATTACCAGTCGCCAATACAGCCTATTGACACGTGGCATGTGAGCCGTAAGCTTGGTATGCTGGTTGAGGCAAACGTGTTGAATGGCAAGCTGTTGATGACTACAATGGACATAACAAACGACCTTGGCGGTCGCCATGTCGCACGCCAGATGCGCAAGGCGATAATGGATTATATGCAGGGAGATTGTTTCCGTCCAACGCTCACGCTTGATGTCAGTACAGTGAGCGACTTCTTCACGAAGACTGCGCCTCCTGTTGACATGCATACCAACGAGTCTCCAGATGAGTTGAAGCCGAAAATAAAATGAAAACGGGCATTCTGCAAAAGGCAGTGATGGCGTGTGCCGTTAAAAAACAGTAATAAAAAAACTCTTGGAAATTGATATAAGAAAATAATGATTAAATTTGCTCTTTGAAACACTCAAGGAGCTATGGATTATACAATAAATACCAAGGGACGTTTGATGGATTTTCGCACGCCACGTGTCATGGGCATTCTCAACTGCACTCCCGACAGCTTTTTCGCAGGGAGCCGTAAGCAGACGGAGAAGGAGATTGCCACACGTGCCTGCCAGATAGCTGAAGAAGGCGGTGCGATTATCGACGTGGGCGCATTTTCCACACGTCCGGGCGCGCATGAGGTGAGTCCGGACGAGGAGATGCGCCGCTTGCGTTATGCCTTGCCCATCGTGCGTCGCGAGCTTCCTGACATGCCGGTTTCCGTTGACACTTACCGTCCCGACGTGGCACGGATGGCGGTTGAGGAGTGTGGTGCTGACATTATAAACGATGTCTCGGAAGGTGGAATTACTGGGATTGTTGACAAGCCACTCGCCGAGAGATATTCGGTTGATACGGACGATCCTTACGCCGATTACCCAGCAATGTTCCGTATGATGGGGCGTTTGCGTGTGCCTTATATATTAATGTCGGTACAGGGCAACGTCCGGGACATGCTCATTAACTTCTCCCGTGAGGTGCAGCAGTTGCGTGACCTTCATGTCAACGACATAATACTGGATCCGGGTTATGGCTTTGGCAAGACAATGGATCAAAACTACCAAGTGTTGCACGAACAGCGCAAACTTGCGGTTATGGGGCTTCCCATCCTTGCCGCCATGTCTCGCAAGCGGCTTGTGTGGCAACTTCTTGGCACGTCGGCAGATGAGGCTTTGAACGGCACTACGGTCGTGAATACCATTGCGTTGCTCAATGGTGCATCCATTCTAAGGGTGCACGACGTTAAGGCGGCCATGGAAGCGTGCCGGATAGTGGACAGGCTTCAGGTTGTCACACGGAAACAAACAATCTCTAATTCATAATCACCAGGCAAGCACCATGTTTTTTTCTTTCGGCATCAAGGATATTATTGACATTGTAACTGTCGCGCTGATACTTTATTATATTTACCGACTGATGAAGGAGAGCCGCTCGCTCAACGTCTTCATTGGCATAATGGTGTTCGTGATAGTTTGGCTTTTCGTCTCACAGGTTTTGGAGATGAGGCTTCTTGGCTCAATCATGGACAAGCTTGTCTCCGTGGGTGTCATTGGTCTCATTGTGCTGTTCAA
The DNA here is from genome assembly GCA_964386825.1 of uncultured Prevotella sp. Lineage (GTDB taxonomy): Bacteria > Bacteroidota > Bacteroidia > Bacteroidales > Bacteroidaceae > Prevotella. Next base: position 43,997 of record CAYLUI010000012.1, read on the forward strand.
GGACGAGATACGCCACTTCCTCTATGAGCTTGGCGAAAGGCAGAGGGTAAGCAAGATTGCCAGGTTGTTTTTCCGCCGGAGGGACAAGAACCACCAGGAGGACAAGGAAACCATAACGCCCATTGTGTGGTCGTGCATGGACATGGCAAGGGGAAAGGTTGGTGCGCTGATTGTCATCGAGCGTGTCACGCCTCTTGATGATATTGTGCAAACAGGCGAGCTGATTGATGCCAAGGTCAACAAGTTGTTGATAGAAAACATTTTCTTCAAGAACTCGCCGCTCCACGACGGTGCCATGGTAATATCCAAGAGACGTGTCAAGGCCGCTGGGTGCATACTTCCCGTGAGCCATAACATGGACATTCCCAAGGAGTTGGGATTGCGCCATCGTGCCGCCCTTGGCATATCGCAGGCTTCTGATGCCATTGCGGTCATCGTTAGCGAGGAGACGGGGCGCATAAGCGTGGCGATAAATGGCAGTTTCCGTCTGCGTCTCTCTGCCGAGGACCTTGAGAGCTTGCTGGCGAGGGAGATGGCCGGATAAGTGTCCTTTGCTTGATTTTGGCGTGCCAACGCAATGCCGTTGAAATCAAAAGAAATCTTTCTTGACGACTTTTCGGTTTTTTTGCGTTGCAATGGTGCTTGTTATGACTATTTTTTGTAATTTTGCAAAGTGGACATGGCAACAAGCGAATAACATCATAAAATATAGCTAAAAGATGAGTTTATTAGAGGAAATCATTGCGCGTGCTAAGGCCGACAAGCAGCGCATCGTTCTTCCGGAGGCAGAGGAGGAACGCACATTGAGAGCTGCCGACCGTGTTTTGGCTGACGACATTGCCGACCTTGTTCTTATCGGCAACCCGGCACACATCAAGGAGGAGGCAGAGCAATGGGGGCTTACCAACATAGGCAAGGCTCGTATCGTGGACCCGCTTCATTTTGAGAAGACGGAGGAATACTCTGAGATGCTTGCCGAGCTTCGCAAGAAGAAAGGCATGACCGTTGACCAGGCTCGCGAGCTTATCACGCACAACAACCTTTACCTTGGTTGCATGATCATCAAGGCCGGCGATGCCGACGGACAGATAAGCGGTGCGCTGTCAACCACAGGCGACACGCTGCGTCCTGCCCTGCAAATCATCAAGTGCGCTCCGGGCATCACTTGCGTCAGCGGAGCCATGCTGATGGTCACCCAGTCGCCCTACGGCAAGGATGGCATCGTTGTGATGGGCGATGTCGCCGTTACTCCCAACCCAACGGCCGACCAGCTTGCGCAGATTGCCTACACCACGTCGTTGACGGCCAGGGCCATTGCCGGCATCAACGAGCCGCATGTGGCAATGCTCAGCTATTCAACCAAAGGCTCTGCGAAGGATGCCATCGACAAGAACACTGGCAAGAGCGTTTACGTGATTGACAAGGTCATTGACGCTGTGAAGATTGCGCGTGAGAAATATCCAGACCTTCAGGTTGACGGCGAGCTTCAGGCTGATGCCTCACTCGTGCCATCGGTGGGCAGGAAGAAAGCCCCGCAGAGCAATATCGCCGGAAGGGCTAACGTGCTCGTGGTGCCAAACCTTGAGGTGGGCAACATTGGCTACAAGCTCGTGGAGCGTCTTGGCGGAGCTACGGCCATAGGTCCTATCCTGCAGGGAATAGCCCGTCCTGTGAACGACCTCAGCCGCGGTTGCTCGGTCGATGACATATATTACATGGTCGCAATAACCAGCTGCCAGGCACAGGACGCAAAGCGCAATTCGTAAAAATCACAAGTAATAATTCAAAATCGCAAGAAAAATGAAGGTTTTGGTGCTTAACTGCGGTAGCAGTTCCATTAAGTATAAATTATATGACATGACCGACGAGTCGGTTTTGGCACAGGGTGGCGTTGAGCGCATTGGTCTCGACAACGCTTTCATCAAGGTGAAGCTTGCCGACGGCTCAAAGAAGCAAATAGACGGCGAGCTGCCAACCCACAAGGAAGGTGTCCAGCTTGTGTTCAAGTGCTTGCTCGATCCCGAGTTTGGGGCAATCAAGAGCCTTGACGAGATAGGTGCCGTTGGCCATCGTGTGGTGCAGGGTGGCGACCTTTTTGAGAAGAGCTGCATTGTTACTCCGGAGGTGGAGAGTGGCATCGAGAGCCTTGTCGATCTGGCTCCCGTGCACAACAAGGGGCATCTTGCCGGCATCAGGGCGGTCAACGAGCTTATGCCACAGGTGCCGCAGGTGACGGTGTTCGACAACGCCTTCCACTCTACCATGCCCGACTACGCTTACCTTTACGCCGTGCCTTACGAGTGGTACACGAAGTATCATGTGCGCCGCTATGGTTTCCATGGCACAAGCCATCGCTATGTGTCGCACCGCGTGTGCGAGTATCTTGGCGTTGACATCAAGACCCAGAAAATCATAACCTGCCACATCGGCAATGGTGCTTCGGTGGCTGCCGTTAAGTATGGCAAGGTGATTGACACCTCCATGGGACTTACGCCTCTGGCTGGCCTGATGATGGGTTCGCGCTGCGGCGACATTGATCCGTCGGCCGTGTGCTACATGATGGAGAAGAGCGGAATGACGCCACACGAGATGTCAGAGTACCTGAACAAGAAGAGTGGAGTGCTTGGCATTGCCGGCATTTCAAGCGACATGCGCGACAACGAGAACGCCGACAACGAGGGCGACAAGCTGGCTCACCTTGCGCTGGAAATGTACAATTACCGCATCAAGAAGTACATTGGCGCGTATGCAGCGGCCATGAACGGCGTTGACATCATCGTATGGACGGCAGGTGTTGGCGAGAACCAGGAGGGCGTGCGCTGGGACAGCTGCCAGGGCCTGGAATACCTTGGCGTGAAGATGGACAAGGAGCGCAACCATGTGCGTTCGAAGGAGCAGATCCTGTCTGCCGACGACTCAAAGGTGAAGGTTGTCATGATTCCTACGGACGAGGAGATTGTCATCGCGCGCGACACCTTGGCTCTCGTGGAGGGCAAGGAGCCGAGCCTGTACTAAAAGAACCGTTGCCCTTTGCCTGTCCAGTGCTTGACGGAGGTGCAAAGGGCTGCCACGAAAATATTAAGAAGCCTGCTGGTCATCGTGTTGTGACCTGGCAGGCTTCTTGTTGTTTATGTGGGCTTTTGCGTTTACGGCGTTATGGCGTTGCGATTACGCCGTAACGGCAATGCGTTTACGCCGCAAACGCAACGTGATTGCGCCGTAATGGCAATGCCGTCGCGCCGCAATCGTTACCTAAGGTTTGCTTTCTCCCTCGACGTATTCCTCAAGGAAGAGGTGCTCGCCGTCGAACACGGCGTAGGTGAACTGCGTTATCCAGTCGCCCAGTATGAGCATGCGTGCCGTGTGTCCCGCCACGCGTGGCAGGTTGAGGTCAAGCTCTATGTGGCGATGGCCGTATATGTAATAGTCGATGTTTGGGTGTGACTTCTCATACTCTTTTGTCCACAACACGAGATATTCCTTGTCCTCGCCCATGTATGGCGGCTCCTTGCCGTCCTCGCGTTTCAGGCGGCTGTGCTTGGCCCAGTTGAGTCCGAAAGCCATGCCCCAGCGTGGGTGCAGTGCGCTGAAAAGCCGTTGGCAGGTTCGGTTGTGGAATATGCGTCGCAACATCTTGAACTTGCCGTTTGGGTCGCCCAGGCCGTCGCCATGGGCAAGGTAAAACTCCTTGCCGTGTATTTCCGTGGTCAGCGGCTTGTGGTGCACCGTCAGGCCACACTCCTCCTCAAGGTAGCCGTAGGTCCAAATGTCGTGGTTGCCGGCGAAGAAGTGTATTTCAACGCCCATGTCGGTAAGCTCGGACAGCTTGCCGAGGAAACGCGTGAAGCCCTTTGGCACCACGTGCTTGTATTCGTGCCAAAAGTCGAACATGTCGCCGAGCAGGTATATTGCCTCGGCCTTGTCCTTTACGCTGTCCAGGAAACGCACCAGGCGTCTTTCCTGCATTCGGCGGTGTGGTATGGCGAGCGAGCCAAGGTGTGCGTCTGACAGGAAATAAATGTTTTTCCTCATAAGTGGTGTTGGGTGCTAAAACGTGTTTTGTTGGGTCTTGCTTTTGGTATGAAGAGGCCTATTCGAAGCCCAGCTCCACCCTTGCCTCCTCCGACATCATGCTCTGTTCCCATGCCGGCTCGAACACGAGGTTCACGTTTGCGTTTTTAACGTTCTCCACGCTCTCAAGCTTCGTGCGTACATCCTCCAGTATGAAGTCGGCAGCCGGGCATGATGGCGAGGTGAAAGTCATGTCAACGTTCAGCGTGCCGTCGTCTTCGAGATCTATTTTGTAAATCATTCCCAGGTCATAAATGTTCACCGGTATCTCTGGGTCATAGACGGTCTTGAGCACGTCCACGATGTGTTCCTCTATTTTTGTCTTCTCTTCCTGTGTCATTATTTTTATCCTATTTTTTGCAAACTTACGAAAAAAAGCGGTACAAGCAAAATAATAATGTGAAAAAATGATTTCTTGTTTTGTCGCCACATGAGGGTCCCGACAGGCTCTCAGGTGGCAGCCTCACATTTTCCCCTCTTCCCTGTAGCTGTAGTAAGCCCCGTCGGTTATTATTACGTGGTCGAGGAAATGCACGCGCATTATGTCACAAGCCTTGCGCATCCGCTCCGTTATGTTGTCATCTTGGCGTGATGGACGGTTGTTGCCGCTTGGATGGTTGTGGCAGGCTGCGAGCACCGTGGCGTTGCTGAGCAATGCCTCCTTCATTATCACCCTGATGTCAACGGCCGTCTCCGTTAGTCCGCCATGGCTTATTCGCACGGGCTTTATGAGCTTGAGGTTCTGGTTCATGAGCAGTATGTGAAACTCTTCGACGTCCAGATCCTGCATGCGTGGGTGCATGTAATTGTATATTGCCGTAGCCGAGCCGAGATCCTCGCGCTCTTCCGCCCTTTCCCTCGCCCTGCGCTTGCCCAGCTCGCATGCGGCGAGTATGGTTATGGCTTTTGCCGGTCCGATGCCCTTGAATTTCTCAAGGTCGTTAATTGACATTTTCCCGAGTGCGTTCAGGTTGTTGTTGCATGTTGACAGCACGGTCTTCATAAGTTCCACCGCACTTTGCTGCGGAGTGCCCGATCCAATGAGTATGGCAAGCAGCTCGGCGTTGCTTAGGCTTTCCGCCCCCAGTCTCTCAAGTTTTTCCCGAGGGCGGTCTTCCTCGGCCCAGTCGGCTATGGAAAGTCGGGCGTTAATGTTGTTTTCCATTTAGCATCTTGTCCTTTATGCCGGCAAAGGCTTCCTCTCCATCGTTTTCCGCCGGTCTTATCCCAAGCAGGTGGCATACCAATGGGTAAATGGCTGTGTTGCTGAATTGTCCCAGCTGTGCCCCACGTTTGATGCCAGGGCCGCAGGCGCGGAAAATGGCGTGCATGTCACTGTAGGCCGGGTCGTAGCCATGCACTCCGCCGCTGCTGCAACTGTCGTCGGTGAAGAGGAAGCCCTCGTCGGGCAACACGAGCACGTCGCCTATGTTTTCGTCGGCTTGGTAATGCAACCACGACGGGATGTCAGCCTTGCGCCATGCCTTCAGGTGGGCTGCGTTTCTTAGGGCGTTTGTGATGCTGTCCTGCTGCCAAGTCTGCGAGGCGTAAATGTTTGTGGGCAGGCTGCCTTCTATCGTGTCGTACCATTCCTTCTTCAAGTATTGCGAAGGGCGTATTTGCCTTGACGGGGTGAACCATGTCATGCCGTGGTCTGACACCACCACGAGGTTTACCTTGCCGGCAAGTTTGGCCTTCGTTATCCTGCCCCACAGTGCGCCGAGCAGCGAGTCGGTCATCTCTGTTGCCCGTTGCGTTTCCTTGGCCTGTGGGCCATGGCTGTGGCCGTGTGCGTCGGGTTCCTCGAAATATGCCATTATCAAGTCTGGGGCATCAGCCCTCGTGAGGTAAGCCATTATGCTGTCGGCGCGCTGGGCGAAGGTCATGTGTGGCTTTTCGTCGTAGGCGTGCCACACGTCTGGGTATTTGCCCTGCACGGCAACGTCGGAGCCTGGCCAGTAGAACACGGCCGTGCTCTTGCCTTGCCGTTTCGCTGTCAGCCACAGCGGCTCGCCTTTGTAATATTGCGGGTCGAATTTAGTCTTTGGGTTTCCCAAAGAGAATTGCTCTCCCGTCTTGCGGTTTTTGAACGTGTTGGCTATTATGCCGTGGTGTTCGGGGCGCAGGCCGGTGGCGAGGGTGTAGTGGTTTGGAAACGTCTTCGATGGAAACGATGGCACAAGCTCGCCGGTGGCTCCTTGGTTTTCCATGGCATCGAGGAATGGCGTGTCGTAGAAAGAAGGGTAGTCCCACCTGAAACCATCGCAGGATATGAGGATGGTGGTTTGTGCTTGCGCTGCCATGGCTGCCATCAGGCACAGCAACGACAGCATGGCGCGTTGTGTTTTTCGTGTTGAAATCATGATGCTTTGTTTGTTTTTGGACTGTATGTGGTTTCTGTTGCAAATTTAGTTAAAAAAAACATATACCGGCTTTCTTGCCACCAATTTCTTTCACAATACCAACTTTTTGGTATTGCATCATGATATAAATGTTGTAACTTTGCATTTGATTTAATCAAATGTGATGAAGAAATGAAAAAACTAAGAAGTATTGTTCTTTTTTCCGTTGCTCTTGTGATGGCAGGCTTGGCTCTTGTCTCGTGCGGGGACGACGATAACAACGAACCAACCAAGGAACCTACTGTGGCTGAGCAATTTGCAGGTGTGTATTCGGCGATTGACAACGTGAACGTCAATGGAAGCGCTGAAGCAGATTATAATGCGACGACTGAGGATGCCGTGCGTTATACCGTAAGTGCGAATGCCGACGGCACGATAAACCTTACGGTCCCGGCAGAGTCTTACAAGGGACTGTTTGCGGTTGGCGACATTTCCCTTGGCGAGTACACGATAAGCAATATTGCTTGGGACGCTTCCAAGAACGCATTCTACCGTAGTTATGGCAAGGACGGATTGACATGCCACTTCACGAGCAGTACCATGCACATTGACAAGGATTATCAGCTTACGGCAGACGAGTGTGAGGTGACGGTGACAAGGGATTCGGGCAGTGCCGGCAAGCTGCACGTGAAGAATGTTTTCAAGATGGGAAAGATGCCTGTCACCATTTACGTCTCTTTTGACGGCAGCAAAATCACAAAGTGATAAATGCCACGCTTTTATAAGACTTTCCATGCCATTGTTGGTTGTTGTGCGCTTTGGGTTACGACGGCTTGCAATGGCATGTTCGGTGGTGTTTATGACGAGCCGGACAACGCCGTCGGCATGGCGGAATCGCAATTGCATATTGACGCTTCGAGTTGGAAAAATTGGTATTACGTAAGTTTTGACTCGTTGGAAATGTTGCGTGCGAGCGGCGACACAGAGGCTTTGCGCCATTATCAGACAAACTTCACCCCTTACCCCATACCGATGGCTGCCACTGGAGAGCGAACCGACATAAGGCCTGCCAAAGGGGCTGTCGGAATTTATACCTATTGGTATGACGTGTTTGGGCAGGGACTTTCCGTGAACGAGTTTCGGGCTTTTGCGCCAACCGCGGCACAGCCAGAGCCAGAGCGTTGGGATTTGGCATTCCATTACAATGACGTAAGGACCAATGGTGGTGCGGTGTTGGAGACCAATTACACTTCCATGGACGACCTTCCGCCGTCTTCCGCTGACTTCTCGGGGACTGAGTTCACGCCTGACGAATGGACCGAGAATGTCGTGTGGGCTGACCAAACAGAGCAACTCAACAAGATACTCGGTTGTCAGGGCATACGCATTAACAAGGTGCTCTCGTCGTGGCTGAAGGTGGAAATGAAGACGATACCGCCAGAGTTTACACATAATAATCACGTGTTTATTGTGCGGCTTGCCAACGGTCTCCATGCGGCGGTGCAACTGCAAAACTACATGAATGCCAACGGTGACAAGTGCTGGATGACGATAAACTATCGTTATCCGTATTGATGCCCTTTTGCGCCGGAATGTTGGTGCCATTGCCTTGGGTGGCGCCACGTATTAGCAAAAACTTACAATGAAATATCCAATCCGCCTTGCGGCTATAATGTTTATGTGTTCTCCTGCCGTGCTTTTCGCACAGCATGCGCCTGTTGGCGTTGATGGCACGGAAGGCACCGACTCGCTTTATTCCACTCTCGAATTGTCACAGGTTGTCGTCACCGGCACCCGTACACCTAAGACGTTGCTCAATACGCCTGTTTTGACGCGTGTCATAAGTCGTGATGAAATCGAGAAAACCGATGCCACCACGTTGCAGGACATATTGCAAGAGGTGATGCCCGGCATCGAGTTCTCTTATTCGATGAACCAGCAACGCCACATGAATTTCTCGGGCTTTGGCGGCCAGAGCATGCTTGTGCTTGTGGATGGCGAGAGGTTGGCTGGGGAGACTATGGATGATGTTGATTTTGACAGGCTTACGTTGAGCAACGTTGACCACATTGAGATTGTGAAGGGACCAGCGTCGGCTCTTTACGGTAGCAATGCCAACGGCGGCGTGATAAACATCATCACAAGGAAAGGCACACGCTCGTTTGCCCTGAATGTGAATGGCAGGGTTGGCAAGCACGATGATTTGCGTTATGGGCTTGCGTGGCAGCAAGGGGGGAGCCGATGGGGGAGCGACTTCTGTTTTACGCGAACAGGGCGTGACAATTATGGTGTGGCATCTGCCCCCAACCCCGTTACGCGTGTCATAAACACGATATATGGCGACAAGACTTACAATTTCAAGGAGCAACTTTCGTTCAGGCCTTTTGAGGCGTTGAGCCTTGTGGGACATGCCGGATATTTTTTCCGCGAGACTACGCGCTCGGCCGATTTCCCTGAGCGATACCGTGATTACAATGGTGGCGTGCGTGCCGAATGGCATGTAAGCGACGGCAATGACATTACGGCGAGTTACAGTTTTGACCAGTATGACAAGTCGGATTACCAACGTATCAGCCACCTTGACATACGTGATTACTCGAATGTGCAAAATGCTTTCCGCCTGCTTTACAACCACCGGTTTGCCGATGGGAACATACTTACCTTCGGTGCCGATTACCTGCACGATTATCTCATGAACACCCACCTTGACGGAAACTCACGCAAGCAGGACTCGTTTGATGCTTTCGTGCAAAGCGACTGGCTTATTAATCCGATATGGGAGGTGGTTACGGCTTTGCGCTACGATTATTTTTCAGATGGCAATACGCAACGCCTCACTCCAAAGGTCAGCATACGCCATACGCCGCTCAGGGGGCTGAACGTGCGTTTCGGCTATGGCATGGGCTTTCGCGCGCCGTCGTTGAAAGAGAAGTATTACGAGTTTGACGCGGCAGGTATATGGAACATACTTGGCAACCCGGATCTTGAGCCGGAGGTGAGCCACAACTTTAACCTTTCGCTGGAGTATCGGCGTGGTAACTATGAGTTGCTGCTGAGCGGATACCACAACCACGTTAAGGACAAGATTGCCTCTGGGGTGCCTTATTTCAGCGACAACACGGCCGACCGCCCAACGCTGCCTTACGTCAATCTTGCCACTTATTCGGTCAACGGCTTGGAAGCCTCGGCGAGGGGGCGTTGGAAAAATGGCTTCTCGGCGCGTGTCTCATACGCTTTCACAGATGAGCAACTGCCCAAGGACAAGGATGGAAGCACTGCCAACAATCAGTACATACCGGCTCGCAGGCACTCGCTCAATGTTCATGCGGATTGGGAACACCGCTTTGCGTCATGGTATGGCATGAACGTGGCGGTTGACGGGCGTGTGGTTTCAGGTGTTGACAACGTTGAGTACGCTGATTATTATGACATTTCCAAGGGCACGGTAACGGTCAGCTATCCTGCCTATACGCTTTGGAAATTGTTGCTTTCCAACAGGATTGGCGACGCTTTCAAGCTGACCGTTACGGTTGACAACATCCTTAATTACAAGCCCAAGTACTATTATCTCAACGCTCCGCTCACCGATGGAGTTAATTTCATGATAGGATTGTCAGTGGATGTTGACAAGCTTTTCTGAGTCATGCCCAGAAAAGCGGCAGTCTTTTGACGTGTCTTGAAATCTCGGAAAATAGTCGCCGTGTCAGGGGCTTTTCGTCTTAAGAGTTCCATTGTCCAACAGTCGTTTTCCCTTTGCGGCGCAAAGGCGTGGCGGTTGCGGCGTAAAGGGAACGTGATTACGGCGCAAAGGCAATGTGATTGTGGCGTAATGGCGATGCGATTGCGCCGCGGAGACAACCGCTTACCATCGAAATGGGTTGTTGATGGTGACTGGAAAAATAATAAAGCTTATAACCGTGTGATTGACATTGGGTTATAAGCTTTGCTTATGTTGGCTTGCGGAGCTGTTGGCTTGAGCCTATGCAAGCGTTTAAAGGAAAAATGTCTTGGCGTGTGCGCTTATTTATAGAAATTCTTCTTGTATGCCTCAAACTCGCCCTTGCCGAGGACGCAGCGTTGCCACCATGCCTTGACGAAGCCGCATCCGTAGCCCATTAGCTGGGTGAAGGCGGCACGCACGCTCAACGCCGCTATCTTCATGCTCCCCGTCTTGCTGTTGGCATCGAGGAAGATTATGGCGGCATAAAGCACGATTGGGGAAAGCGCGGCAATGGTAACTGCCATTGGCAGAGCCTGCTCCATGCCATGGCCTTTCTCGAAAAGCACTGTCGTTGCCACTATCCCGGCAATGGCAGTGAGCAGCAGGAAAATCACTCCCACGGTGAACACCGCAGGCAACAGGTGAACCAGTTTGAGGCTCTCGGGGTATTTCTTGTAAAGGTTGATGCGGGCTATGCCGCTGTTGAACACCTGCCGCCAAAACTTGCGGAAATCGGTGCGGCGCTTGTGGTAAACCCATGCGCCTGGAAAGAGGCGGCAACGGCAGCCAGCCTTGAATATGCGTATTGAGAAGTCGATGTCCTCGCCGAAGCGCATCTTCGAGAAACCGCCCAGCTTTTTGTAAATGTCGCGTCGCACGCCCATGTTGAACGAGCGTGGGTAAAACTTGTCGAGCTTTTTCTTTCCTCCGCGTATTCCGCCTGTGGTGAAGAAACTTGTCATGGAGTAGGAAATGGCTTTCTGCGTCGGGGTGAAGGTGTCGGCTGCCCTGTCTGGTCCCCCGAAGGCATCGCAAGGGTTTTGCGCCAGTTCGTCGTCAACGGCCTGCAGGTATCCCTCCGGCACCACAACGTCGCTGTCGAGTATCAGCACGTATTCGCCCGTGGCTCGCTCCGCGCCGTAGTTGCGGCTCTGCCCGGGGCCGCTGTTGCTTTTCATGAAATACTTTACGTCGAGGCTTTGCTCGTACTTGTGGCAGATGTCTTCGCATGGCGTTTGCGAGCCGTCCTCCACTATTATGGTCTCGAAGTCTTTCAGGGTTTGCCTTGTCAGGCTGTCAAGCAGTTCGTCAACCTCGTCGGGACGGTTATAGACAGGTATTATTATGGAGTATTTCATCTTTTAGCGGAATGATGTTGCTGCCGATTGTGTGTATGGGCAATAGGGGTGTGTATGGGGATGTAAAAAGGGTAAAAGGATAAAAAACAGAGCGTGGGTTTGGTGCTCTTTGTTTACCCTTTTACCCTTTTGTGTATTAGCCTTTTGGTTTACTTCTTCTCGGTCACGCGGCCTACGTAGCTGCCGTCCTCGGTGTTGACGGTGATTACGTCGCCCTCGTTGATGAAGAGAGGCACGCGTACCTCGGCGCCGGTCTCAAGTGTTGCAGGCTTGGTGGCGTTGGTGGCGGTGTTGCCCTTTACGCCCGGCTCAGAGTGTGTCACCAGCAGGTTGGTCTTGGGAGGCATCTCTGCTGAGAGGATAGTGCCGTCGTCGGCTGCAATCTGTACGTCCACGATGTCGCTTTCTTTCATGAACTCGCCACCGGTGATGAGGCCGCGGTTGATGGGGAACTGCTCGAAAGTCTCCTGGTTCATGAATATACAACCCGTCGGGTCCTCGTAGAGGTATTGGTATGGGCGGTGCTCCACGCGAACGTCGTCAAGCTTGAAGCCCACCTGGAACGTGCGATCCAGCACGCGACCGTCGGCCACGTTCTTGAGTTTAGTGTTCATCACGGTGTTGCCCTTTCCAGGCTTGCGGTGCTCGAACCAAATGCACTTCCAGATGCCGCCGTCCATGCGGATGCAGGTGCCTTTCTTGATTTCTTGTGAATTAATCATCTTTATTGTATGTTTAACGTATTGCCATTGGCTTGAAACGGTGCAAAGTTACTACATTTTTTATAAAAAAACGTTGACTTTTGGGCGAAAAATAGCTTAATTCTTTGTTATTTCGATTTTTATGAGTAATTTTGCAACCCAAATGGGGCTTTAACGCCTTTTGCGCAATAAGATAATAACAAATTAAAATACGAATAAGAAGATGAAAAGAACATTTCAGCCGCACAATCGCCGCCGTGTGAACAAGCATGGCTTCCGTGAGAGAATGGCCACCAAGAATGGTCGTCGCGTACTGGCTTCTCGTCGTGCCCATGGCCGCAAGAAGCTCACTGTGTCAGATGAGCATCACGGAAAGTAAGTCGCACGAGTAGTTTTGCAGTGCGTCAAAAAGACAGTCGTGACATGTGTGTCACGACTGTCTTTTTTTGTTTGTGGCTGTGGAGAGCCTTGCGTGTATGGGGGAGTGCGCCTTGTTGGCTTACTTAAAAAGATGATAAAAAACACGAAAAGAGTGGCACGCTTTTTGTTTTATTCAGGCTAAAGGATTATTTTTGCAAAACTTATAATTTTAGAATACTATGGAAGTACAAGATCTTGAGAGAATTGTCAATGAGCGTCAGGGTGCGCTGTCGGCATCATTCCCGGCACTGATGCGTAAGGTTTATGTTTGGATGACATTTGCGCTTGCCATCACCGGCATGTGTGCGTATGGTGTCGCCACGAGTCCGTCGCTGGTGCAGATGCTATATGGCAGCCCCGCTACTATCTGGGTGTTGCTGTTCGCCGAGCTGGGATTGGTGTTTTATACCACAGCTCGCATTGACAGGCTGTCGTTGAGCACGGCCACCACATTGTTTATAATATACTCGGCACTCAATGGCGTTACGTTGTCGTCGATATTCATGGTTTACACCCAGACTGCGATAACCAAGGTGTTCTTCATCACCGCTGCCACGTTTGCCGCCACTGCCATGTATGGTTATGTCACCAAGAAGGACCTCACGAGGTTGGGCAGCCTGCTGTTCATGGCTCTCATAGGTCTTATAGTAGCCACTGTTGTGAACATGTTCATGAAGAGCGCACAGCTTGAGCTTGTGCTTAGCTATGTTGGCGTGATATTGTTCGTGGGACTTACGGCGTGGGATAGCCAGAAGGTTAAGCGTGCCCTTGCCATGCAATCGGATATGGGCGAGACGGCCCAGAAGGTTGCCTTGCTCGGTGCGTTGTCGTTGTATCTTGACTTCATAAACCTGTTCCTTTATCTTTTGAGGATATTTGGAAGGGGCGACGATTGATAATCGTTTTTGAGGAAACGCATTTATGTCTCGAAGGGCCATTCTGCCGATTTTGGCGGAGTGGCTCTTTGGGTTTATATGAATATCCATTCTTTCTTTATGCATAATAATGATGATTGCGTGGTTGTGTTATGCACGTTTTGCATTTATATGCTGTGATTTTTGTGGTTTGTTCGAAAAAATATGCATGAGAGTTTGCATAAATCCAAAAGATGTACTAAATTTGCAGGCGTAAAAGGAATAAATATTCGCATGAAGACAAAGATACGACGCTTGGAGGCCATAAAGTTGCTTGTGTCAAGCAAACAGATTGGCAGCCAGGACGAGTTGCTGCAAGAATTGCACTCTGAGGGTTTTAAGCTGACGCAAGCCACCCTTAGCCGTGACCTTAAGCAGCTGAAGGTGGCCAAGGCTGCCAGTATGAACGGCCATTATATGTATGTTTTGCCGAACGAGACAATGTACAAGCGCATACATACGCCGTTGAAAGCCTCTGAAATGATGAACAGTTCGGGCATACAAAGCATAGAGTTTTCGGGCAACATGGGTGTCATACACACTCGCCCGGGCTATGCAAGCAGTGTGGCATATAACATTGACAATGCCCGGATACCAGAGATAATGGGAACCATTGCCGGCGACGACACCATTTTCATTGTGATACGTGAGGACGCTGAGCATGGGGCTGTCGTTCGGGCTATAGGCGATAACGTAATATTGTGATGGAAGAAGTGGAAGTGTTGGTGGCTGACGAAAGCCACGTGAAATATGTTGACACCATACTCAAGACCATAGCTGATGCCGCCAAGGTGCGTGGCACTGGCATTGCCAAGCGGTCGCCAGAGTATGTTGCCACGAAGATGCGCGAGGCGAAAGCCGTCATTGCGCTTCAAGGTGAGAGGTTTGCCGGTTTCAGTTACATTGAGACGTGGGGCAATAAACATTATGTGACGACATCGGGACTTATCGTTCATCCCGACTTCCGCGGCATGAGGTTGGCAAAACGCATAAAGGACATGACTTTTACGCTCGCCAGGGTGCGTTGGCCACATGCCAAGATTTTCTCGCTCACGAGTGGCTCGGCCGTTATGAAAATGAACACGCAGCTTGGCTACTTGCCCGTGACATTCAAGGATCTTACCGACGACGAGGCTTTTTGGCGAGGCTGCGAGGGCTGCATAAACAGCGACATCCTGCACCGTACCAACCGCCAGTATTGCATTTGTACAGCCATGCTTTTTGATCCGGAAGAGCATTTGCCGGCAAAGATACCAAGGAATGTGATGGAACGGATAAGGAAGATAGACGGAAGGGAATGAACCGTCATCGGATATTTCCATACGGCATGGCTTGTTATGGAATTTTGATGGGAGTCATGCCAATCGATGGGAAGTCACGCCAATCGTAAATACAATAAAAATAATGCGCCAGACCGGTTTGGCTTGGCATTAAGTTAATAAGAATGATTATGAAGAAGAAAGTGGTAGTCGCCTTCAGCGGTGGTCTTGATACGTCTTATACGGTTATGAAATTGTCCCAGGATGGCTGGGATGTTTATGCGGCTTGCGCCAACACCGGTGGCTTCAGCGAAGAGCAGCTTAAGCAGAACGAGGAGAACGCTTACAAGCTTGGAGCTGTGAAGTACGTCACGCTTGACGTTACACAGGAGTATTATGCCAAGAGCCTGAAATACATGATTTACGGCAATGTCATGCGTAACGGATGCTATCCTATCAGCGTGTCGTCGGAACGTATATTCCAGGCGATAGCAATCGCTCGCTATGCCAATGAGATAAAGGCTGATGCCATTGCACATGGCTCGACAGGGGCTGGTAACGACCAAATTCGTTTTGACATGACTTTTCAGGTCTTGGCTCCTGGCGTGGAAATCATCACCCTTACGCGCGACAAGGAGCTTACGCGTAAGGAGGAAGTGGATTTCCTGAACGAGCATGGTTTTTACGCAGACTTCACGAAGCTGAAATACAGCTATAATGTCGGTATTTGGGGCACGAGCATTTGTGGAGGAGAGCTTCTTGACCCGACACAGGGACTTCCCGAGGAAGCTTACCTTAAGCATGTGACGGCTGAAGAGCCGGAGGCGGAGCTGAGGATAACGTTCAAGGAAGGAGAAATTGAGGCCGTTAATGGTGAACTATTCGACGACAAGGTAAAGGCAATACAAAAGATTGAGGAGATTGGCGCAAGTTATGCCATTGGGCGCGACTGCAATGTGGGTGACACCATCGTTGGCATAAAGGGGCGCGTTGGCTTTGAGGCTGCGGCTCCGAAACTCATAATCGAGGCTCACCGCTTGCTGGAAAAATCAACGCTCAGCAAGTGGCAGCAGTATTGGAAAGACCAGATAGCCAACTGGTATGGAATGTTCTTGCATGAGAGCGAATACCTTGAGCCGGTGATGCCAGACATGGAGGCTTTCCTGACATCGTCGCAACGCCATGTGAACGGAACGGCAATATTGAAGTTGCGTCCATACGGTTTCCAGACCGTGGGAGTTGACTCTGATGATGACCTCACGAAGTCGAAGCTGGGTGAGTATGGAGAAATGAATCATGGATGGACCGCACAGGACGCTAAGGGCTTTATAAAAATCCTCAGTACGCCCTTGAAGGTTTACTATGGAATACACCCTGACGAGACAAGGTAGGGATGTTTTTGCCAACCTTTTCCTATATAGTAAGGGAACGGTTGGCAATAAATGGTGTTTTAAAAAAGTATTTCGCAGGTAATCTTTCAATGTAAAAAGAGAAACGGGAAATGATTAATGACAAGATAAAAGTTGGCATTTTTGGAGCGGCAGGTTACACGGGTGGTGAGCTTATTCGTTTGTTGGTCAACCATCCGCAGGCTGAGGTTGTTTTCGCCAACAGCGAGAGCAATGCCGGCAACTATGTCGCTGACGTGCATGAGGGGCTTTATGGCGATACGGACTTGAGGTTTACTGCCGACATGCCTTTTGGCGATGTTGACGTGGTGTTCTTTTGCTTTGGGCATGGCAAGAGTGAGGCGTTCATGAAGGAGCATGACGTTCCCGAGAATGTCAGCATAATAGACCTCGCACAAGATTTTCGCCTTGCGCCAAAACAGCTGGTTGCCACCCAACATCCCACTGCGGATGCCCATGATTTCGTATATGGATTGCCGGAGATAAATCGTGACAAAATTGCCAAGGCGCGCCACGTGGCCAATCCAGGCTGCTTTGCCACATGCATACAGTTGGGGCTTTTGCCTGCTGCCAAGATGGGCTTGCTGACGACCGATGTTAGCGTCAATGCCATAACGGGTTCTACGGGAGCCGGTGTCAAGCCTGGAGCCACGACCCATTTCTCATGGCGTGTTGACAACCTTAGTGTTTACAAGGCTTTTCGTCATCAGCACGTGCCGGAGATAAAGCAGAACCTGGGGCAATTGCAGGGGCATTTTGAAGCGGACATCGATTTCATTCCATACCGAGGGAGTTTTGCCCGTGGCATTTTCGCCACGGAAGTCGTGCGCACGGAAGCTGACATTGACATGATAGTTGATGGGTATAAGGATTTTTATGCAAAACAGCCGTTTACCCATTACGTTGACAAGCCGCTTGACCTGAAACAGGTGGTTAATACAAACAAGGCTCTTGTGCATTGTGAGAAGATTGGCGACAAGCTTCTCGTAACCTCATGCGTTGACAACCTGTTGAAGGGAGCCGTGGGGCAGGCCGTAGAGAATATGAACATAATGTTCGGCATCGATGAGATGGCTGGCTTGAGGCTAAAGGCGAACGCTTTCTGAGGCAGGAGAGATTTCCAACACATAACAATTAAACTAAAACATCGTGGCCAAAGGCATCCCGTGATAGTCATATTGGCAAAAGTCTCCGTTTCGGAGAGGGGTGGAAGGCAGTTTTTCTTATGGAACTTTATAAAGTATATTCCCTTTTCGACATTGATGTTGTGAAGGGCAAGGGAACCCGGGTTTGGGATGACAAGGGAAATGAGTACCTTGATTTCTATGGCGGTCATGCGGTCATAAGCATAGGGCACTGCCATCCCCATTATGTTGACAGCGTTGCCAAGCAGCTCAACCAGCTTGGCTTCTATTCCAATAGTGTGGTAAACAAGTTGCAGGAAGAGCTTGCTCACCGACTTGGCAAGGCATGTGGATATGACGACTACAGCCTGTTCTTGGTAAACAGTGGTGCGGAAGCCAACGAGAATGCGCTGAAGCTTGCGAGTTTCCATAATGGTCGCAGGCGCATCCTTGCCGCGGGGCATTCTTTCCATGGTCGCACGTCGCTTGCCGTCGAGGCCACTGACAACAAGAAAATAGTGGCTCCTGTCAACGACAATGGCCTGGTGACATTCCTGCCGATGAACGACCTTGAGGCATGGGAGAAGGAACTGGCAAAAGGTGACGTGTGCGCTGTGATAATAGAGTGTGTGCAAGGCATTGGAGGTTGTGTCATGGCAACGCAAGAGTTTGCGCAGGGACTGGCCAAGGCGTGCAAGGAGTATGGCACCGTGCTGGTTTGCGACGAAATACAATGCGGATATGGCCGGACGGGAAAGTTTTTCGCCCATCAATGGTTGGGCATAAAGCCCGATCTCATAACCGTGGCAAAGGGCATCGCCAATGGCTTCCCCATGGGTGGACTTCTGGTATCGCCTGATTTCAATCCCGTTGTAGGGCAACTTGGCACAACCTTTGGTGGCAATCATCTTGGCTGTGCGGCCGCGCTTGCCGTGCTCGACGTGTTTGACGATGAGCAGCTTGTAAGCAATGCCAATGAGGTTGGAGAGTATTTCCTTGACCAGTTGCGCAGGCTGCAACAGGTCAATAGCCATATTGTGGAGGTTCGTGGTAGGGGACTTATGATTGGCGTTGTGCTTGACATGCCACACAAGGAAGTGCGTTCGCGCCTCATACATGACGAACATGTCTTTACGGGATGCGCCGGGACTAATGTCTTGCGTGTCTTGCCACCGCAGGTCATTACCAAGGCCGACGTTGACGATTTCATGAGCAGGCTGGAAAAAGTGTTGTAAACGAAACTTGGGAGATATGAAAATTGCTATTATTGGTGCTGGTGCGATGGGAGGGGCCTTTGCCGAAGGATTGCTGAAAGGCAACTTGGTGAAGGCTGATGACATAACCATTGCCAATCCGCACGAGGCAAAGCTCGAACGTTTTGTGCGTCTCGGGGCGGGTGTCACGACTGACAACAAGCTTGCCGTGGCTGGTGCCGACTATGTGATAATAGCTGTAAAACCCAAGGTGGTGAAGACTGTCGTTGACGAGATAAGGCCAGTGCTCGACTATTCGGCGCAGACCATCGTGAACATGGCAGCAAGCGTCACTCTTGGGCAGTTGTGCGAGTGGCTTGGGCAAGATGGCAAGCTGCCAGACATTGTTCAGGCTTTGCCAAACATAGGCATAGCTGAGCGGGCTTCCATGACTTTTCTCTCGCCGAGCGAACAGGCCAAGCCTCGTATTGGCAAGGTTGCCGCCATCTTCAACGATGTTGGGCAAACGCTTGTGGTTGACGAGGAACTCCTTGCCGCTGGCACGGCGCTTTCGGGCTGTGGCATAGCATACGTCATGCGCTTTTTGCGTGCCGCATCTGAGGCAGGCGTTGAGCTTGGCTTTAAGGCGAATGACGCTAAGAGAGTGGTCTTGCAGACCATGGAGGGTGCCGTCAGGCTGCTTCAGGAAAGTGACGAGCACCCGGAGGCTGTGATTGACAAGGTTACCACGCCCGGCGGAATGACCATAAAGGGGCTGAACGCAATGGAGCGTAACGGATTTACAAATGCGGTGATACAAGGTTTCAAGGGAAGCTTGAAGTAAGGCTAAAGATGAAGCGAATAGTTATAAAGGTTGGGTCAAATGTGCTGACACGTGCCGATGGCAAACTGAACGTTACGCGCATGTCTGCCATTGTTGACCAGATTGCGTGGCTTAGGCAGCACGACTATGAGGTAATACTCGTGTCGTCTGGCTCAATGGCAAGTGGGCGTGGAGAGCTGAAGGTGGACCGTAAGCTTGACAGCGTTGGCCAGCGGCAGTTGTATTCCGCCATCGGGCAGGTGAAGCTCGTTGGCGTTTATTACGATCTCTTTCGCGAATATGGCATCCACGTAGGGCAGGTGCTGACGATGAAGGAGAGCTTTGCCACACGTGGCGAATATCTCAACCAGCGTGCCTGCATGAAGGTAATGCTCGACTGTGGAGTCCTGCCGATTGTTAACGAGAATGACACTGTGAGCGTCACCGAGCTGATGTTTACCGACAACGATGAGCTTGCTGGGCTTGTTGCGTCCATGATGGGGGCTGAGGCCCTGGTCATACTGACAAATGTCGATGGCGTTTACAACGGCGACCCGAAGGCGAATGGCACACGAGTCATACCGATGGTGAATTACGACTGTGACCTTGGCGAGTATGTTCAGGACACCAAGAGCGGTTTCGGGCGTGGTGGCATGATGACAAAGGCGAAGATTGCGCGTAAATTGGCAGAGGAAGGCATAAGGGTGATAATAGCCAATGGGTTGACAGACAACATATTGGTAGAGCTTGCCGAGCGTCCTCAGCAGACCATGCACACCGAGTTTCGGGCAAATCCCACGCCTGCTACCCGCATAAAGAAATGGATTGCCCATAGCGAGAGCTTCGCCAAGGGCAAGGTTACGATAAACCGGAACGCCGAGGATGCGCTGCGTGGCGACAAGGTTGTGAGCCTTCTGCCTATTGGCGTGACAGCCGTGGAAGGCGATTTTGAGGAAGGCGACATCATTGAGGTCGTTAATGAAAAGGGCTGCGTGATAGCTTTGGGGCGCAGTGGCTACGCGGCTGCCGAGGCGGCAAGGCTCATGGGAAGGCATGGCATGAAGCCTGTCATACATTACGATTATCTGTATATGGAATAAGTGTGAAGCAATGTTACAGCAGTTTATAAACGCCAAGGCGGCAAGCCTGGGGCTGCAGTTGATGCCCGACGACAAGCGCAACGAGGTGCTTTGCGCCGTGGCCGATGCCATTGAGAGGAACATGTCGTGGCTGCTTGCTGCCAACGCCAGCGACTTGTCGCGCATGGACAAGGCCAATCCCATGTATGACCGCCTCCAACTCACGGAAGACAGGTTGGCGGCCATTGCCGCCGACATGCGCCACGTGGCAACTTTGCCGTCGCCGCTCGGCCGAACCTTGAAGGACACGACGCTTGCCAACGGCTTGCGCCTGCGTCGGTTCAGTGTGCCATACGGTGTCATTGGCATGGTTTATGAGGCAAGGCCAAACGTGACATTCGACGTTTTCTCCTTGTGTTTCAAGAGCGGAAACGCTTGCGTGCTAAAGGGTGGCAAGGATGCCGAGGAGTCGTGCAAGGCTGGCGTTGAGTTGATAAAAAAAGTGCTGGACGAGAAAGGTGTCAACCCTTCGGTCATTGAATTGTTGCCTTTCACCCACAAGGCCACGGCTGACATGCTGGGTGCCGTGGGGTATATTGACCTTTGCATACCGCGCGGCGGCAAGCGGTTGATAAACTTTGTGCGCAATAACGCAAAAGTGCCCGTGATAGAGACGGGGGCTGGCGTGGTGCACTGCTATTTTGACGAATATGGCGATTTGGCAAAGGGTGAGCGGATTATCGACAACGCCAAGACGCGCCGCCCGAGCGTATGCAACGCCCTTGACTGCATCATCATCCATTCGTCACGTCTTGGCGACTTGCCTGGGCTTGTGGCTCCGCTTGCGCTGAAGGGCGTAAGGCTTCATGCTGACAGGCGGGCACACGAGGCTTTGTCCGCACCGTCATCAACAAATTCATCGCCATATCCGCCAAGCCTGTTGACATTGGTCACTACTGATTGTGAGGCTGAGACATGGGCGGCTGAGTGGTTGGGACTGCAGGCCGGGGTGAAAACTGTTGACAGTCTCGATGAGGCTGTGAGGCATATTGCGACGTTTGGCAGTGGCCACAGCGAGAGCGTCGTGACGGAAAACGAGGACAACGCACGTAGGTTTGAGTCGATGGTTGACGCAGCTTGTGTTTATGTCAATGCGCCAACGAGTTTTACGGACGGGGCACAGTTTGGCTTGGGCGCGGAGATTGGCATCTCAACGCAGAAGCTTGGGGCGCGCGGCCCCATGGCTCTTGAGGAGATAACAACCTACAAGTGGCTCATAAAGGGCGACGGACAGGTAAGGGCTTAGCGTTTGCCCATTGGGATTGCCGTGAAATGTGTTTGCGCCTTGCCGTGATGATTGTGCTTCTATGGTGTTGCGACAAAAGTTTTGCCGCATCCCGACAAAGCTTTCATCGCCATGCGACAAAGATTTTACCGCCATGCGATGAAGCTTTCATCGCCAATGGATAGTTTTTTCATCGCATCCCGATGATGCTTTTGGCATTTCGCGCATCGGGATTGCACCATTGATATGAACATAAACAAATTTCAATATTAAATGCAATGAGGACTTTTTTTGATGTACAGGACATAGGAGACGTGAATGCTGCCGTGAGGGAGGCGCTTGAGGTGAAGGCTGATCGTTTTGCCTACCAGCAGCTTGGCAAGAACAAGACGTTGCTGATGATATTCTTCAACAACTCGCTGCGCACGCGCCTCTCAACGCAGAAGGCCGCGATGAACCTTGGCATGAATGTCATAGTGCTCGACGTGAATGCTGGCGCGTGGAAGCTGGAGACGGAGCGTGGGGTTATAATGGATGGTGACAAAAGCGAGCACCTGCTCGAAGCGATACCTGTGATGAGCAGCTATTGTGACATAATAGCCGTGCGTTCTTTCGCGGGGCTGAGCGATCGCGATTATGATTATGCGGAGACCATTGTCGGTCAATTTGTCAAGCATTCAGGCCGCCCTGTGGTGGCGATGGAAACAGCCACGGTGCATCCTTTGCAGGCTTTCGCGGACATTATAACCATTCATGAGAAATGGGAAGAGATAAAGGCGCAGAAGGGTGGGCGCAAGCCTAAGGTGGTGCTTACGTGGGCTCCGCATTGCCGTGCCTTGCCTCAGGCTGTGCCAAACTCGTTTGCGCAGTGGATGAATGCCGCTGGGGTTGATTTCACAATAACGCATCCTGAGGGATATGAGCTTGATCCTAAATTTGTGGGCAATGCAAAGGTGACATGCAATCAAAGGGAGGCGTTGGAAGGCGCTGATTTCGTTTATGCTAAAAACTGGAGTTGCCCGGGTGTGAAAGACAAGGCTGACTATGGGAAAATTTTGAGCAAGGACATGGGGTGGACCATTGATGCCGAGCACATGTCGTGGACAGACAACGGTTATTTCATGCATTGCCTGCCGGTGCGTCGTGGTCTTATCGTTACCGATGATGTCATAGAGAGTTCACACAGCCTTGTGATACCCGAGGCGGCAAACCGCGAGATTTCGGCGGAGGTGGTGCTGAAAAGGGTGTTGGAAAGTCTGTGACTTGGGGCTTCCTGACCTTGCCTCTCGTTGTTTTTGGCTTGCTGATACTTGGAGTTTAATATGTTAGATTGTAAATTCGCGTGTCATCAAGCCATTGTACGTATTCAGTGACAGTCGGACGCAATCGCCGGCTGTCATTTTGTTTGTCGGTATGCTGACGTATATGGTGCTTTTGTAATATTGTGGCACGTCGCCTTGTCCGTGGGTTAGTTTGTAATGATACGTGTGATGCCCACGTCCGTCAGTTGTTGTGCTGTCGCATGTCAAGCCAATGCTTTGTTTCGTTTCTATGCTGTCAGCCATTCCTGTCATGAGCGCCACGCTTAGGTTTATGTATTTTTTATTGCTGCTCAGCCATGCGCTTTGGAAATGTATGGGATCTGTCGGAGTGGGTTCCGTTTCGTTTGCGGGCTTTGGCGTGAGCACGTAAACGCGTGCTGCGCTTACAGGGTTGGCGGTGCTGTGTTGGCTGCTGTTGTCTGTGGTTGTATAATATAATAATGTGCGGTATGTGGTGTCTGCGACGTTTGTCCATGACGTGCTGAAAGGTGTGGGAAAGGACAGGTGGGCGTTGTCGTCTGTTGTGGCTGACACTATTCGTGCCTGTGCGTCAGTGGTGGCATCGGCAAAATCGGTACGGAGGTATGAGTAAGTGGAGTCTCCGCTCTCGTAGCTGTCATTTGAGCATGACGGCATGGCGAGAATGGCGAACAATAAGGGTAATGTGGCGCGGATGGTTTGCATGGGGATGTCGCAAGGCGTTTTTGTGTCGCCTGTCGTGGGATTGGTTTCTGTTGGCTATGCGTTCGCAAATCCCCCTTCCTCGTTTTTGGCCGGGAAAGGGGGATGTTGGTTATTTCATGAAGTTGAACTTGCTGAAGAATTGTTTCCAGCGTGCCGTGCCCTCGCTTGCCGTGATGTAGTTGCGCGTTGGGTATGCGTATTGCGTAAGCAGGCAACGGCGCAGGAACTTTTCGTCCTTTTGCTCTATGTCAATGAGGTTGAGTCGGCTGTTAATGTACTCGTCAAACTTTTCGTAGTCTTTCTGTGTGTAATGGTTCTCGTACATGCGTGTGTTTTGAATCATGTCGAGGGCCACGTAATTTTGTGGGTACAGGTGGTAGCTTTTGTGTATTTCCTGATCGATGTGCGCTGCTATTTCGTCAAACATCTTGTTGCGTGGTTGGTCTTGGTCAACCGTTTGCAGCCATTCGTCAATGCAGGGGGCGCAGTGGTAGTGTATGTGACCTTTGTAGCCGTAAATGCCAGTCTTCATGCTCTCAAGGTCGTCGCCGGCGGATTTCTTCCAGTAAGGAAGGTCGCGGCGCAATTGGTATTCGCGTGCCTTGAGGTAGTCGCATGGGTCGTATTGGTAGCTGATGGCCAGTGGCACGATGTGCAACTGCGTGAGCCTCTCGATGATGGAGCCTTCTCCGCCCATGGCCATCATCTTCAGTATGGCGGGTTGCGTCAGGTCGTTCGAGTTCTTGGCACGTCCCTGGCGTTGCGCTATCCAGATGTTTTCCTTTTTCTCGGATATTGCGAAGTGCATGTAATCTGACATGCGTTTGCTTGCGCGTAGCATTTCGCTCGATTTCAATGCCCGCTCCACCGTGAATGTCTTGTTGATGCGTGCCATGTCGCGCACCCAGTCGAGTTGCAGCAGGTTGTCTCCGATGGCAATCTCGCAGGTGGTGGAGAAGCCAACGTCGATGAGCAACTTTGACAGGAAGGCGGAGTCGAGCACAATGTCGCGGTGGTTGCTTACAAAGGTGTAGCGGTTCTTGTTGCTTATGTTGAGGGCGTTTATGTCAATGCCAAGCGAAAGCTCGTGTATGAGTTTCATGAGAACGTCATATACGAAATTCTTTTGGAACTCAAGGTTTGTCTTGCATTGATGCATCTTGTGCCCTATGGCATCCTGTGGGACTCCTGGGTACAAGGTTGCGAGGACATGCTGGAATTGTTCATTGCTGAGCAGTTTGTCATATACTTGTGGCAACTCCTCTGGCTCATAGGGCCTGATGGGGTTAAACTCTGATGGAATTTTCATAAACATTAAACTTAAAAGTTAGCGATAGCCTTTTGTACTTGGTGTGGTTGGCGTGGCTTGTTTGTGAAAACAGCTTGTGCTTCTGTTGGTGTTAAAGCCTGACTGTGGATGTTGTTGGCGCAAGGCCTTTTGGGGTTAATTTGCGATTATGAGGTCAATGCCAAGTTCTTCCAGCTGCTGTATTACGGTATTGGGCACCCCGTTGTCGGTTATGACCATGTCAATGTCCTCAAGGTTGCATATCTTGGCGAAGCCACGTTTCCCGAATTTGCTGCTGTCGGCAAGTACGATGGTCTTTTGCGCCCTTTCCATCATCACGCGGTTCAGTTCTGCCTCGCGCAAGTCTGTTGTGGAAATGCCAAATTCGGCGTCTATGCCGTCAACGCCAAGGAAAAGCTTGCTGAATGAGCATCCCTCAAGCATTTGCTCGGCTGATTTGCCCACTACCGAGAGGCTGCTGTGGCGCACGGTTCCCCCGAGTTGCACGACATCTATGTTGTCGTGCGCCGTAAGGGATTGGGTAACCTGCAAGGCAGCTGTGACAACCACGAGCCGTCCCTGGGGCTTGATTTGTCCTGCCAAGGCGTTAATGGTCGAGCCTGACGCAAGTACGATGGAATCGTCGGTGGTAATGAGTTTTGCTCCTTCCGTGCCGATGAGACGTTTCTCTTCGGTGTTGAGCTTTTCCTTTACGTTCACCGAGCGGTTGTTCATGAAAGGGTTTATCAGTATGGCTTTGCCGTGGCTGCGGTAAAGCTTACCAGCTCTTTCAAGCTCCGTGAGATCCTTGCGTATTGTGACGGACGAGACTTCAAGATGAGCTGACAAGTCGGTCACTTGAACGGAACCAGACTTCATCAGCTCGTCCAATATGGCGTTCTGTCTTTCTTCCTTGGTCATTTTTTAAGTCAAACTTAGGTTTCCAATTATATTACAAAGATATGTCTTTTTTGTAACATTGCCTTTGCTTGTTACCGACTTTTACACATAATTAACCTCTTGCGCCGTTGTCAAAACTGGTTTTCAACGATGTCTGAAAGAACCTCCTTGATGTCAAGGCCAGCGGCACGCACCTGTTGCGGTATGAAGCTCGTTACTGTCATCCCGGGCGTGGTGTTTATCTCAAGCATGTTAATCTTGTCGTTGCCGTTGGCATCCTTGGTTATAATGTAGTCAATGCGTATTATTCCATTGGCGTGCAGTATGTCGTAAATCCTGCTTGTCTCTTCGGATACGGCTTTGGCGGTTTCTGGCGACAGGCGGGCTGGGGTTATTTCCTGCACTTTGCCGTTGTATTTTGCGTCATAGTCGAAAAACTCGTCTTGTGTAACCACTTCTGTTGCCGGGAACACCACGCTTTTGTCCTTGGTCTTGTAAACGCCCTGTGAAATCTCCATGCCGTCGATATAACTCTCTATCATCGCCTCGTCGCTCTGCATGAATGCAACGCGTAGGGCAGGAGCCAGTTGGTCGGCGTTCTTCACCTTGCTGACACCAAAGCTTGAGCCGTCGGCAGCAGGTTTTACGAAGCATGGCATGCCAATGCGTTTTTCTATTGCCACGGGATCGTAGTTGTCGCCACGGCGCAGCAGTATGCTGTCGGCTACGTTCACGTCGAAGCCTCGCAGGTAATTGTTTAGTACGAACTTGTTGAATGTCATGGCTTCAACGAGTACGCCGCTTGTGGAGTAGGGCAGGTGGATGAGGTCAAAGTATCCCTGCATCATCCCGTTCTCTCCGGGTTGTCCGTGTATGGTGATGTAAGCGTAGTCGAAGACCACGGCCTTGCCGTCTTGCCCGATGAATGAAAAGTCGGCTTTGTCGATGGGAGCCACGTTGCCATCGTCAAAGTTCACATGCCAGTTGGTGCCTTTTATATCTACGATGTAAATGTTGTAACGCTCCTTGTCGAAGAAGGAGTATAATCCTTGTGCAGAGCGTAGCGACACGTCGTGCTCTGATGAGTCGCCGCCGCAAACGATGGCAATGTTCCTTTTTAAGTCTTTCATGCGTTCTTTTGTTTTTGCCTTTTGTGCAAAGGTAGTAATAAATCCTAAAACAGCAACATGTTTTGCCCGAATGTTTGTCATCGGGCGGTCGGGCTGTTGCCTGTGGTCAGGTGCTTGCCAAGCCTCCAATGTACCCTCTCCATTTCTCTATCAATGCAGAGAAGTCGTGTGGCCATTCTGAGTCGAAGTCCATTTGCTTGCCGCTTGTTGGATGTACGAAGCCAAGGGTCTTGGCGTGCAGGGCCTGTCGTGGGCACAGGGTGAGGCAGTTGCGTATGAATGCCTTGTACGTAGAGCTGCGTTGTCCCCACAGCGTCTCGTTGCCCCCATATCGGTCGTCGCCGAAAAGCGGATGCCCGATGGCCTTCAGGTGGGCGCGTATCTGGTGGGTGCGTCCTGTCTCAAGCACGCATTCTATCAACGTGGTATAGCCAAAGCGTTCCAGCACGCGCCAGTGGGTTACGGCAGGCTTGCCGATGCCCGACTCCGGGGAGTATACTTTCATCCGCAGCCTGTCCTTTGGGTCGCGCGCTATGTTGCCCTCAATGCGGCCGCTGTCCTCGTCGAGGTGTCCCCACACGAGGGCGTTGTATGCCCTGTGCGTGGTCTTGTTGTAAAATTGTCGTCCAAGTGACGTTTTTGCTTCTGCGGTCTTCGCCACCACGAGCAGCCCGCTGGTGTCCTTGTCTATGCGGTGCACAAGGCCAACGGCTGGGTCGTTTGCGTCGAATGTCTTAAGGTCGCGCAGGTGCCACGCTACGGCGTTTATCAGCGTGCCGCAGAAGTTGCCGGCTCCGGGGTGCACCACCATGCCTGCGACCTTGTTCACGACCATGAGGTCATCGTCTTCGTAAACGATGTCCAACGGTATGTCTTCGGCATGTATTGTCGTGTCATGCTTGGGACGGTCAAGCATCAGGGTTATCACGTCTGCCGGGCGTACCTTGTAGTTGCTCTTTACGGCATTGCCGTTTACTTGTATGCAACCTGCGTCGGCAGCCGTCTGTATGCGGTTGCGCGAAGAGTGTTGCATGTGCTCGGTCAGGAATTTGTCTATTCTCATCGGAGCCTGGCCTGCGTCAACGGTCATCCGCCAATGCTCGTATTGGCCGGGCCCGGTGGTGCCATACTCGTCTTCCTGCAACTCTTCTATGTTTTCTTCGTATTCTGTCTGGATCATTTCTGTTCTGTTGGTGTGTCTTGTGGGGAGGGATCTTGTTGTTCTTGTGTGGTTTCTTCTGCTGGAGGTGCCGCTACTTCCTCAAACTCGTCCGTTTCTTCGCCATATACCTCTTGGAAATCCTGATCGACGTAATCCACAGAGTCGCTTGCGTCTCTCATGCCGTTGCCTGCTTGTATTGTGAGGCGTGCGTCAACCGGTATCTTGTCGCCGTATATTACGTGGCGGCCGTTGACAGTAATTCCGTAAACCCAATCTTTCTCGCCCGGTACGAATTGTGGTGGCGTCAGCTTGAAGCCCATGGCGGTGAGTCGCGCCATGGCCTCGCGCAGCGAGCAGTTGTCAATTACGTCGGGCAGGGTGATTGTTGGCGAGTGGCTTGCGTTGATGGTCACGTAAACCACGTGCCCCGACTTCACATGCTCGCCGGGAGTGGGGAATTGTTCAAGTATATAGCCGGGGGGCAGCGACTTTACATAGCCCGTGTCGCTGACTTGCAGCTCAAGACCAAGGCGGTTAAGCGTGATTTTTGAGCGTTCGAAAGACTTGTGGATCAGGTTGGGGATTGCGATTGATTCGCCATGGTGTGTGTAAATGTCAATGGCTATCTTGAATCCGGCTGCGATTGCCACCATCACCATGACCATGGCCATGATGTTTGCCCACAGCATCCTGCTCTTGAACTTTTCCATGAAGTCTTTTATAGTCATTTATTCCTATTTTCCGCAAAGTTAATGTAAATTCGTTGGAAAGCAAAATAATATTCTTCTAAAAACGATTTGCTTTCTTAAAATAGTATTAACAGCTCTCCCGGTTACACATTATTATATATGTCATCGTCATCTCCTGTCTTGCCCTGTACTTGGTGGCGTGTCACGTTTTTGGTGTGTCTCTTCCTTTGCCTTGCTTGCGTATGCCTTCTCACGTGCTGTGAGCTTGCAGGCTCTTCCCTTGCTTTTTCCTCCTTCTGCGTCGCAATTTTTATGGCTATCCCATGAAGTCTTTGTTGCATGCCGTCCAAATTTGCATGGGCTTGCGCCAGAAGCTTCATGGGTCTTGGCGCTCTTTTTCGTCACGCCCCGCCTTTTTCGCTTGCGTTCAGTCCGTGGCGTGCTCTTGCCGTTTTTTCGGCATGTTTTTTACGCTTTCCTTGATTTACATCAACAATATCTTTATTTTTGAATTTTTCCGCCATAAAATT
>CAYLUI010000013.1:0-66402 GCA_964386825.1 uncultured Prevotella sp.
CTAAAAACCTAAATCTATTACTACTAACCTAAACAATCTATTAACCTTTTGACACCACAAAGTTAATGTATTTTTCACACCAACGCAACACATGCTACTGCATTTTTGTACATTTTTCAAATTTTCTTGATATAAATCAATCAATTATGCCCGAATACAGCTACTTTTCGTAACTTTTACGGCTTATTTACTTTAAAAATGTCGCATAAAGACAGCAAACGCAAACATTATTGAAACCAGCAAAGAGCAAGGCTACGAAAATAAAATCAAGATTTTTCTTTGCCATTCGACCTACTTCAACTACCTTTGCCATTGAAAAAGAAATCGTAAAGATGAGAGTATTAATTGTGAACACCAGCGAGCGAGCAGGCGGAGCGGCAGTGGCTTCAGGCCGCCTGATGGATGCGCTTAACAACAATGGGGTAAAGGCCAAAATGCTTGTGATGAACAAGGAGACTGACAACATAACCGTTGTCGGCATGAAAAGCAAGCTCCTCAACAAGCTTCATTTCCTATGGGAAAGGCTGTGCGTTTACTGCCACATCCACTTCAAGCGCGAGCACCTATTCGAACTCGACTTGGCAAACGCCGGCTCTGACATAACCAAGTTGCCCGAGTTCAGGGAAGCCGACATAATCCACCTGGCATGGATAAACCAAGGCTTCCTGTCGCTGAAAGACATAAGGAAAATAATAAGGAGCGGCAAGCCCGTAGTGTGGACCATGCACGACCTGTGGCCGGCAACGGGAATTTGCCACACCACCCTTGGCTGCATGGCCTACAAGGGCACATGCCACAACTGCCGTTACCTGCCAGGGAACGGCTCGGGCAACGACATCTCAACACGCATACACAACCGCAAGAGGAAACTTTACCGAAACAGCGGCATCCACTTCGTGGCATGCAGCAAATGGCTTGGCGACCAGGCACGCCAAAGCAGCCTCATGACAGGACTGCAGGTGGCAAGCATACCAAACCCAATAGACACGCACACATTCCATCCAAAGGACCAGGGCGAGGCGAGGCTGCACTCATCCCTGCCAACCGACAAGCGAATAATACTCTTCGTCTCGCAACGCGTAACCCTTGAGCGCAAGGGCATAGCCTATTTCACGGAGGCAATAAGCAAGCTGGCGAGCCAACACCCCGACATGGCACAGAACACGGTGATCGCCATCCTCGGCGGACATGCCGACGAAGTGACCGAGCAGCTCGCGTTGCCTTCCTTCCCGCTCGGATACGTAACCAACGAGCACCAGATAGCCGACATTTACAACTCGGCCGACGTGTTCGTCATGCCGTCACTCGACGAGAACCTGCCCAACACCATCATGGAAGCCATGGCATGCGGCGTACCATCGGTGGCATTCAAGGTTGGGGGCATACCCGAAATGATCGATCACCAGAGAAACGGCTACCTCGCAAAATACAAGGATGCCGACGACTTGGCGAACGGCATACGATGGGTACTCGACGATGCCGACAGGAAAGAACTGTCACGCCAATGCCTGCAAAAGGTAAACGCCAAATACTCGCAACGCACCGTGGCAATGAAGTACATCGAGGTGTACAACCACGCCGCGGCGTTCAAGAACTACAAGATATAAACACAAATGATAAAATTCAGCATCATAACCTGCACCTTCAATGCCGCCGGCGTATTGCAACGCACGCTTGACAGCGTGAGGCACCAGACCTACGGCGACGTGGAGCACATCATAATAGACGGACTGTCAAAAGACGACACCGTGAAGATGGCAACGGCATACAAGGAAAAGTCAGCCAAGGATGAAACAGAACACGAGATAACCATCATATCCGAGAAAGACAGCGGACTTTACGATGCCATGAACAAAGGCATACGCCACGCCACGGGCACGTACATCGTGTTTCTCAACGCCGGCGACGCATTCCCGAAAGACGACACGCTGGAAAACATAGCGGCATCGCTCGCCGACGGCGAAACGCTACCGGGAGTGCTCTACGGCGACACTGACATCGTGAGCGAAGCGGGACACTTCATACGCCATCGCCGCCTGTCACCGCCAAAGAAGCTGTCGTGGAAGTCGTTCAAGTGGGGAATGCTGGTATGCCACCAAGCATTCTACGCCAGAACCGACATAGCAAAACAAACCCCATACAATCTCGACTACCGTTTCTCGGCCGACGTTGACTGGTGCATACGCATCATGAAATCGTGCGCAAGGCAGAGGTTGCAGCTCAAGAACGTGGATGAGGTCATAGTCAACTACCTCGACGGAGGCATGACCAACAAAAACCACAAGGCTTCGCTGAAAGAGCGTTTCCATGTCATGGCCAAGCACTACGGACTCATACAAACCGTGCTGCTGCACATCTGGTTTGTTCCGCGCTCGTGGATAAAGAAATAACAACCCACTCATTTACAGCAACATACCACAAAGCCAAAGGCAAACAAAAAAGCGGTGTTGCCGTTACGCCGCAAACGCATTGCCATTACGCCACAAACGCATTGCCATTACGCCGTAAACGCATCGTGATTGCGCCGCAATCGTGTTGCCGTCACGCCGCAAACACACCGCCATTACGCCGCAAACACATTTGGGCTATAATTTATATTAAAAACGCAACCAACTATTGCCAGATTTTTATTAACTTTGCGTCGGCTTAAACGATGACAAAAACCGCAAGGCCACGCCTCACAATAATCATACCAAAGCAATGGCAAAAATCAACAACAAGGTTACAAACGAGATACGCGACTATGTGATGATTACCGTCGCAATGGTAAGCTACTGCATAGGCTGGAACATATTCCTGCTGCCAAACAACATAACCACAGGCGGCGTGCCCGGCGTGTCGTCGGTGCTCTACTGGGGCACGGGAATACCGGTGCAGACATCCTATTTCATCATAAACGCCGCACTGCTCATAGCCGCACTGAAAATCCTCGGCTGGCGCTTCTGCGTAAAGACCATCTATGCCGTAATAGTGCTGACCGGGCTGACGACATTCGCACGGACAAACGCCGGCAGCCTGCACCTGCTTTCCGACCAACCGTTCATGGCCAGCATCATCGGAGCCATATTCTGCGGCAGCGGCGTGGGACTTGGGCTTGCCTTCAACGGCTCAACAGGTGGCACGGACATCATAGCCGCAATAGTGCACAAGTTTCGCGACATTTCCCTCGGCAGGGTCATAATGCTATGCGACATAATAATAATATCGTCGTCATACCTCGTGTTCCACGACTTCGAGCAGGTCATCTACGGATATGTGGTGCTGCTCGTGACAGCTTACTGCATTGACCAGGTGGTCAACTCAATGCACCGCTCCGTGCAGTTTTTCATTATATCCGACAAGTACAAGGAGATTGCCTCGCGCATCGCCGTATATCCACACCGTGGAGCCACGGTCATCGAGGCCCACGGCTTCTACACCGGCCACGAGGTCAAGATGCTGTTCATTATGGCAAAACGCCGCGAGAGCAACATCATATTCCGCATAATCAACGAGATTGACCCCAAGGCATTCGTTACGCAGACCAATGTCATAGGCGTTTACGGCGAGGGCTTCGACAAGTTCAAGGTAAAGATGCCTAACCACCCACAAAAGATAAGCCCCGAGCAGCAAGCCATGCTCAGCCACTAAAGGCTGGCAATGGCAAAAACAAGCAAACCGCCTACCTCTCCACTCGCCTATAAGGCAACCCGCCGTCCTTGCGTTGCCTTATAACATTGAAGCAAACCAGACCGTTGTGCGACTCTGGCTCCATAATCGTAACAAGCAGGTTGCCACGTGGCTGGGCGGCAGGCACGAAATAGCGGTACTTGCCCTTTCCCGGCAACCTATCCACCTTAAACCCAAGAGCCTCAAGGCGAGCCACGGCAGTGCCACATGAGGCTTCCAGCTCATAGCCCGCAGGCCTGTCCCTGACGATGGCAGGCTTCACGCTCATGGCATCCAACGCACTTGCCCAAACGGTGACACGCCTCCCTGCGTCAACATCATAGAAATCAACCATTCGCCTCACGGTGTCGGGAACAAACGTCACCGTTACCCGTGCGGTGTCGGCAAGCGTCGTCATGTGCGCATTGCCCACACGGCTCACAACCTCATTACGGTGCAGCGCAACCTGCCTCAGCACCTCGCGCACCGCCGTAAACCCACAATCAACACGTTTTTCCAACAGCCTGCGACCATAGCCAATGCCCTTTATTTCCACGAAAAAAGACACGGCATCGGCAAGCCCACACCACGTGGAACTCGACTGTGGGCTTCTGGCAGCCCAGTTGAGATAAAGGCTGTCGCCCACAAACTTGGGCGTGAAATAAACTCCCGGCTTATAGCCCCGCTTCTTAAGGCTCGTCTCCACGGCAGGTGCCAGCATCCGCCAAGCCACATCCCTAAGCCCCACGTTTATGTTAGGATGGCCGCTGGGCAACATCAGCAAGTCGTAATCGGTCTCAAGCGTATGCCCGTTAAGCCGCCTCATGTCCTTGCGCAAGGGGTTAAACTCGTGAACGTCAACCGACAAGTCCGGCGCAAAGCTTATCCAAGCCTTTTTCAGCAAAGCCGTCATGGCATCCTCGGCCTTGCTCTGGTCACGGTTCAGGTCAATGCCATCGCCCGACATGCGGTTGCCGTGGTCGTACCCGTCGGGGTTGGCGACAGGCAACACGGCAACCTGCACACGGTCGAGCAACGCCCGTCCCTCTTCGCTCCCAAGCAACCATGACGCGACATGGCAAACCACCTCGGGTGCGGCAGGCTCGTTGCCATGCAACCCACCCTGCAACCATACCTTCACGCCTCCACCCTTTCGACCAAGCGTCAAAAGGCTAACGTCACGCCCACCGGGAGTTTGCCCCACAACCTCCTTACATGCCATGTCAGGATGCGCAGCCACAAGCCTGTCAACCCATTCGCCAATCTCGGCAGAGGTGGCAAACCGTGCCGTGTCAGCAAGCGACAACGTAGGCGTGGCGGCACGTGGTGACGGCTGCAACAAGACTGGCAACGCTGCCATGCCCATGTCAACGGAGTGATGCCCAACGTGTGGCACAACCATCAACCGCCATCGGAAATCCCATCCGTTACGCACACAAAGGCTGCGGCAACTGTCATAAAACGCCATGCCACGCTCAAGACGGTTGCGCCCCTGCGCGTCAGCCTCGGGAGTCTTGCGCAAGTACCATTCCCTCACCGTGTCAGCCTCGGCAAGCTGCACCGTAACATCACGGGCGAACATGCGGCGCAACCCACCATCGGTGGCGTATGGCACATTGCCTATGCCGTATGGATAAAGGGCCGCACGGTCTGGGAAAGTGTACCATCCGGGACTGCCAATGACAGCGCGGTCAAGCCAAGGGCTGTCATTGAAAAGCAAGTAACGCTGCACAAACTGACCGCCGGCCGAATGGCCGTAAATGCTGTAACTGCCAGGACACTCGGCAACGTGGCGGCGCACAAACGCGAAAATGCTGTCAATGAGCACTGGCGTAATGGTGGCTCGTGGCATAAGCCTGGAACCGCCTTTCCCCATCACCCCGGCTTCCTGGTAATAGGCAAGCGGAAACTTCTCCTTGGTGAAATGCGGAATGAAAACCATGAAACGATTAGCCCGCGCAGCCTCGCCCCAAGCGTCCATAAGCGTTTCCCATCCCCTGTCGGCACCGTGGAAAACGAAGATTACCCTCGTCGTGTCCGACACACATCCCTCAGGAATGTAATAATGCACGTCAACACTGCGGTCGGCAAAAGCCCCAGCACCCTCGTAAGTGAAAACGCCCTCGCCCGTGGAGAGCAGGCTTTGCGCCACAGCCACCGTACCCAACAGCACGGCAAGCATAACTGAAAATACCCTTTTCATCATTCATATCTCCCTTTCATCACAACAACGCCGTCACGCATGGCCACCTCGCCACGCGCCACCACGCCAACGATACGGTAATCATCATCAAGCACACACAGGTCGGCATCCTTCCCCTCAGCCACCTCGCCTTTTGCATGGAGGTTCATGTGCCTTGCAGGGGTCACGGTTATCGGCATGAGTGCCTGCTCAAGCGGCAAGCCACATTCGGTCACCAACGCCATGGCTTCAGCATGGTTCAAGTGCATCGGAGCAGGGCGGTAAGTCACCACGCCCGTATCCGGGTCGGTACGGCGCACGCCTCCATGCCCGTCGCTGCTGAAAGTGATACGCTCAAGGCTGACACCTCTTGCCAAAGCCTCGGCCACACAGCGGTGCGGCAAGTCGAAACGCGTGCCACCCGTGGAAAAGTCAACGTTGCCGCCCATCTTGGCAAACTCAACAGCCTGACAGAACAACTCCTCCGTGCGTATCATGTGCGTCGGCGACAAATACTTAACGAGCGACGGCACCTCCGTCGCAATGTCAATCAATGTCATTATGCCACCGGGCAGGTTGCCAAGATGAATGTGCAGGAAACCGCCCTTGCCCGACGTGAAACCACCAAGGCGCACTTGGTTCAACAACCTAAGCAATTCGAGCTTTGTGGGAAAACAACTGCGGTCGTCGCTCATGGCAACCTTACAGCCTATGCACTTGTCAATGTAAATAAGGTCTTCGGCAACACTGCCCGTAAGCGTGCACGACGGCAGCCCGTAGAACCCCGTGAGCATGAAAGCCGACAAGCCTTCCTGACATATCGCCTTTGTCTTGGCATAAAGTGCCTGCAAGTCTTTTACATAGCCATCAGTGCCAAGCAACCCCACAACAGTGGTAATGCCACAGCCAACAAGCTCACTTACCACCACCTCCGGTACCAGCGAGGCAAACCCCTGCTGACCTCCACCGCCAATAACATGCACATGGCGGTCAATAAATCCCGGGGTTACAATGCGCCCTGCGGCATCAAAAGTCTCAACCGGCACTCCCTGAAGGTCAATATGGCTGTCAACCATCACTACCTTTTCCCCAGCAATGAGAATATCCGACAGCCCTTTATGCTCTGGAGCATAAAGATTTGCGTTCTTTATTATCTTGAGCTTCATGTTTTTCATAGCATCATTATGTGATATATTACAAGAAACGTCACGCTGATGGCAAGTGGCGCCGCATTGCGCCTTGCCAATTCCATTGGCGACACGCCAGCCAAGCCAGCCATTGCCACTATGACCCCGGCAATAGGCGAAGCCGCACGTCCCATGCTCGACGCAAGTTGCGTGGGCAATACCAAGGCATAAGCCGGCACGCCAAGGCGAGAAGCTATGCTGGGCATCAATGGACCAAACGAGAAAAAAGCCGCATTGCCACTGCCCATGAGTATCGCAGCGCAGAATATTATGAGGGTAAACACCACGATTATGGCTATTCCACCAAGACCCACCCCTGACGACAACGTTATAAGGTTGCCGATGAAGTCGAGCCGGATAAGCCCCTTGGAGAATATTTCCGATGCCACGATGAGCGTGACCACGTTGCCAAACACCTTGCCCATGCCTTGCCAGAACGCGCCGAAAGCCTGAAACGTGACACGCAAGCTGCGAGAATGCAGCAAACAGAAAACAAGCACCACGAAAAGTGAGAAGAACATTGCCGTGGTGGTGGTGATATGGATTGGACGTGGCACAAGGCCAACGTATGGCGAGAACACGATGAGCAGCACCAGCGGCAATATCGGGAACAAGGCGAAATAGCGAGGAGCCGATGTCCTCATCTCATCGACGTCAGTGCCCGTAGCCGCCTTTCCGACCTTACGATCCATACGGTCAAAATAAGCGATGAAAGCGCAAAACGACAGCATGACAACCACAGTCGTTGGCATGACCAAAGGCAATTGGTGGGTAATGAAATATTGCACATTGTTCTCGCCGATAAGCTCCGCTGCCAATGCCGTATTGGCACTGCCGGGGCCTTGGTCAAAAATAGTAGTCGCGGCTATCATTGACAGAGCCGTAAGACGGCTGACACCCAAACTGGTAAGTATCGGATAAACAGAAGCCACGAGCAACAAGCCTATGCCTGTAGCCGACGGAATGGTGACAAACAGCAATTGGCCGATTGGGATTGTGAGAGCGGCTGCCACCATGGGGAAACGCCTGAAGCAACGCAAAGGGCGTGAGGCAATGCGCACAAGGGCATTGGTTGCCTCAATCTTGTTCATGAAAGCCACGTAACCGCCTATGGTCATTATCATCAACCCGGCACGGGCCAAGGTTGTCGTGAAAGTCTCCTCAATCAGCCTTACCACATCAAAGACAACACTGCCGGTAGGCTTTGCCAAGCCCAGCCCATCGCCACCACACAGCAAGCCGATGACGCACATAAACACTCCTGCGGTCATCAGCGTGCCCTGCGCATTGAGATGCCTCACAAGGCACAATGCCGTCAACGCGATGACCGCAATGGAAATTAGAAACAACAGCATACAAAAGAAGTCGTCCTGTTATGTTTTCATCAGTTCTTGTAACCGGGATTCTGCTCTATGACATTCCCCGTATTGGCCTCAATGAACTCATGAGGAATGGGGAACAACACAGGCGTGTCATAATCATTGAGTCCCCGAGCCGGGCGACCGGCAATCTCGTTGAGCTGACGTGTACGACGCTTGAAGTAATTGTTCACATTCCTCTCGTCGCCACCTTTCTCCTGCGACACACGCACCAGTGTCATGCGGCGTTCCTCCTCGGAGAAGAGTTCACGCGCACGCTCGTCGAGTATAAGGTCAAGCCCCTGCCGCTGCACGTCAGCCGCCGTTATGTCACAAGCGTTCGCCCTGCGGCGTACCTTGTTTATCCACTCGGCTGCCCCTGCGTAATCGTTCTGTTCATACAAGGCTTCTGCATACAACAGGTAACTGTCGGCGAGGCGCAAGTATGAAATGTCCTGGTAACAACCGTCCTTGTCGCCATTGGCTTTCACGGGAGCCGTGTAGTCCCACTTGCGTATCGACGGCCAGTTCCACTTCTTTATCGTTGTCTTGTTGTCGTCGAGCATCGCCTCCGTCACGGTCGTGTCAATAACGGCTTTCCCCTTGTTGAGATACTCAACCGTCTTGCCTTCTGCGTTGACTTCGTAAATATTCCACACAAAGGCGTGCTTGCCAATACGGTCATCCACAGAGCCCTGCCCTTTATAATCATAAAGTCTCATAACCCCACGCGATATGGCAAGCCTGCTCGCACCCTTGCCTCCATTGGCAAGCCAGAACGCCTGTGGCCATGTGCAAATGCCACCTGTATAATCAGGGTTCTGGAGATTGCTCTTCTTTATAACACCGTCATTGGCGTAATAGCCCTTATAGGTGCTCTTCTGGTAAACCTCGGCTGTGCCATACGAACTATTCTCCGGCTCAGTGTTGACAAACGCCAATATCACCTCGGTATTGCCATTCTTGTACATCGGCTCTCGGAACACGTCGATAAACGGGCATCCTGGGTTAGCGGCATTGCTGCCAAAGCGCGTTGTCATTAGCGCATACTCACTTCCATCGACAAGTGGTTTAAGGACATCCGCCGCATCCTTTGGACGGTCTTCGGCAAGCAACAACTCGCCAAGATAATGACGCGCCAACGCTCCTGACACCTCACTGTTGCTTGATGCCCTAAGAGGAAGATTTTCAACGGCGAAACGCAAGTCTTCCTCCATAACATCACGAATGTCCGCCAAGGAGTTGCGCTCCCAGTCTTTCCGGTAATTCATGCCTGTTATCTCCTCTGTTGACAGTGGCACGGCACCGTATGTAAGCGTAAGGTTGCGATAGTTCCAAGCCCTCCAGAAACGAGCCACGGCAAGTATTTCGTTCTTGTGCTGCTCGCTTATGGCATCCGTACTTCCTTCCCAGTTTATCCCACCGCCCTGGGCACGTGATATGATCATGTTCGCAGTGTTAATGGAACGATAACACCACTCGAATATATTCGAGAATATGTCAAGGTCAGTGCGGTCAATGAGCTTTGGATTGTACATATACTGGACAGAACTGTGAGAATTGTTCCCCCACGCCACGTCAGTGCCTCCGTCCCACGCAGAGTGGAGCACAAGTGGAATGCTGCCTCCCATGGCATCAGCCCTACGGTAAATGTTGCGTGCCATGCCAGTGAGCGTGATATTCATCGACTGGAAACCAGTATAGCTTTGAAGCAAATTTTCCGGATACAAGTCGGCTCTTGGCTCCTCCTTCAGGAAAGAGTCCTCATTGCAGCTCGCCAAGCCTATAGCGGCGGCAAGCGAAATAATGACGAATGTTCTGGTATGTTTTTTCATACAATAGTTTCTACTTTAATTTTGATGTTTTATTACAAGTCAAGCCCTACGTTATAAGAAAGCTTTTACGTCGTATATTCCCCAAATTGAGATTTTATCCTTTACTCCATTGGGCAAATTACACGTTTAGATTATTCTTTTTACGGTTTTAGCCTGCTTCCAACTCTTTTAATAGTTTGAGCCAACTTTATATGTCAAGCTTTACGCCAAAAGTAAACGAACGTGTGGCAGGAGTGGCATATTGGTCACCAGTGAACTCTGGGTCAAGCCCTGTCCATCCAGTAACCGTAAACACGTTCTTCATATTGACATAAGCCTCAACCCCATGCAGGAAAAATCCCTTGAGCAAGTTCTTCGGCACGCGGTAGCCAAACGTTATGTCAGCAAGTCGCAAATAGTCGGTCTTCTGATAGAAACCCGCATCCATGGGATTGACGGAAGTGTCAAGCGAGTTTTTAGGATAATCGTTGGTTGGATTTTCCGGAGTCCAGAAGTTTACCATAAGGCGATTTTGCCTGTATGACATAGTAGAGCAGGTGTAAAGAGCGTTGTAAGCAGTCTGCCCAAGTTGCGCCGTCAGGAAAAAGCTAAGGTAGAAGTCCTTGTATGAGAAACTGTTCATAAGGCTCATGTTTACCGTCGGCTCAGTGGAGCCAATGATCTGCCTGTCCTCAGTATTTATCACGCCGTCATCATTTACGTCCTGGTATTTTATGTATCCAGGGATGGAATAATTGTTACGCGAGTCTTGTGGCCCATTAGGATTGTTCTTGTCCTCAATCTGCCAAATACCTATTTTCCTGTAATCATAGTTCACGCTTATTGGCTGCCCGACGAACCAACGCGACGCAACATCGTCTATTGCCTTTCCGTTCTCATCG
The DNA here is from genome assembly GCA_964386825.1 of uncultured Prevotella sp. Taxonomy (GTDB): domain Bacteria; phylum Bacteroidota; class Bacteroidia; order Bacteroidales; family Bacteroidaceae; genus Prevotella. Next base: position 11,092 of record CAYLUI010000013.1, read on the forward strand.
TATATGCCCACGTCAACAATCTCCGTGTGGTGATGGGAAATGTTGAACGTAGTGCTCCACGTGAAATTACGCAAGCTGATATTGTTTGAAATAACTTGCCATTCAAATCCATGTCCCTTCGTAGAACCAATATTCTCCATTATGGAACCCGTGCCATTGATTGTAGGTATGGAACGGTTGAGCAACAGGTCATTGGTCTTGGACACGTAAAAATCGAACGTGCTCTGTATGCGTCCATTCCACAGCGACATGTCGAAGCCCGCATTGAAACTCGACGTTGTTTCCCAGCCAAGGCTTGGCGACGCAAGCTTGCTTGGGTAAAAACCATACTTCACGCTATGGTCATCGTTCAGGTAATTGAACGTAGAAAGGTTTGGCAACGTGGTGTACGCGCTTATAGCCTCGTTACCGTTCTTACCCCACGACAGGCGCAGCTTCAAGTTTGAAACGACACTTGCCACAGGCTTGAAGAATTGCTCGTTTGAGATATTCCATCCCACAGCAGCCGATGGGAAAACTCCGAACTTCGAGTTGTTGCCGAAAGCCGAATAGCCATCGCGACGTGCGGTAAGCGTCAGCAAATAGCGGTTGTCATACGTATAATTGATGCGCCCCATCTGCGACAAGTGGTTTTCCTTCCAATAATTTTGGTTTCCCGACGATGTAAGAGCCTTGTTCATCTGATAATAATACATAACGTCGTTCGGGAAGCCTTTTCCCTCCATGGTGTTCTGCTCGTAAACCTTGCTCTGTGCAGAATAAAGCGCGGTGACAAAAAGGTGGTGCTTGCCAAAATCGCGGTTATACGACAAGATATTCTCCACAATCCAGTCCTCGCTGTGCCAGTCGTCAGTGTTGAGGATACCGTTCGCCCGTGCGCCATAGTAAGTATCCATGCCCTGATATTGTTTCCAGGAACTGTTGCTGTAAGTGTAACCGGTATTAAGTTTATAGCTAAGTCCCTTTACGTATGGTATTGTCACGACAAACGCATTATTGGTTATGACCTTCATGCGCACGTCATTCGTGAGATTGTTCAGCGAACTCAGCGGATTTACGGCAAACGCCTCCGAAGAGTCCTCCCATGAAGAGTTTGGGATGGAGCCGTCGGCATTGTAGGCGCGCGTAAGTGACGGCATACGGAAAGCCCTCGAAAACGAGGCACTGCTTCCGCCACGGTCGTAACGTCCAAGCTGCGTTGAGGTCGTGAAGCGCAGCCACGACGTGAAGTCTTGGTCAAGATTGAAGCGGACGTTGTAACGCTGAAACTGGTTACCCTTCGCCACGCCCTTGTTGTTGGCATAATTGAGCGATATGAAGAAGCGGGTCTTGTCGGCTCCGCCACGCAGTGACAGGTTGTGCTGCTGGCGCACACCCGTGCGCGTCACTTCCTTAAGCCAATCGGTCGATTCGCCAGCCTCATGCATGTCAAGCTCCGTTTGCGTGAAGCTGCCCATCCACGGCTCAGGGTTATCCTCGGTAGGCTCCGTGGTATTGGCATCGCGCAATGCCTCAAGCTTGTATTTCCAAAACTCCTCGCCATTCATGAGGTTGGGGAAATTTATCGGCTGGTCAATTGTGACGAAGCAATTGTACGAGACATTCAGCTTTCCCTTGTCGCCTCGCTTTGATGTCACGAGTATCACGCCATTCGCGCCACGCGCGCCATATATCGCCGACGACGAGGCATCCTTCAACACCTCGATGCGCTCCACGTCATCAGGATTTATCTCCGACCATGGCCCGTCGAAAGGAATGCCGTCAAGTATTATGAGCGGCTTGTTGTCAGCATTTATCGATTTCGTTCCACGTATGCGTGTCTGAGACGAAGATCCCTCGGCATTGCTGCCGGTTATTGACACGTTCAGCCCCGGCACCACGCCTTCCAAAGACTGTATTATATTAGGTTGCGGACGACCTTCTATGGTCTCAGACGTGACAGATGCCACCGAGCCTGTGAGGTCCGACTTCTTTTGCACGCCATAACCCACAACGACGACCTCGTCCATGAGCTTCGTGTCCTCGCCAAGCGTCACGTTCATGGTCTGGCGGTTTGCCCTCACACGCTGTGTCACATAACCAACATAGGAAACCTCAAGCACAGCTCCGTCAGACACGCCTATATTGAAATTGCCGTCAACGTCGGTAATGGTTCCTGCAGAAGAGCCTTGTTCCCTCACCGTCGCACCTATTATGGGTTCGCCATTCTTGTCGGTGACGGTGCCTTTCACCTTGCGCACTGTCTGGTTAGCAGCCTTGGAAGCGTCAGAAGATTTGGAGCCGGATTTTGTCACGACGATGCTATGCTCCGACACGATGTCAAAGGTCAGTCCACGACCACGGAAAGCCTCGTTAAGAACAGACGACACCGTTGCGTCACGACGGTTCATGGTAATGCCGCCAAGATTGTCAAGAGCATTTGACTGATAGGAAAAAACATAAGTGGTTTGCCGTTCTATGACCTTGAACAGTTGCGCGAGAGTCGCGTTACGCAGCCTGACGTTCACGGTCTGTTGCTGTGCGCTTGCCACGATGCAGCACAAACACACAAGCAAGGTGAGGCAACACCTTCGGATCATTGTTTTCTTCATACGGTTTTGTTTTAATTGTTTCGGATGTATTCATAAGGTTAGACACACCTTACGGCAAAACGTACCGAAGAAAATGAAGAAAAAAATGTTTTTCCGCGCGACGACCCTCAAAAAAAGCATGGCTGACGGTGACAGCCCATCATCAGCGCACCGCCTGCAACCTCACATGGTTTCCTTTCCTCATGGCCTTCATGCCATACGCCTTACCTATTATGGTAAGTGTCTCGTCGAGGTCATGCATGGGCAACGCCCCCGTGAAACCGCCATTCCCAGCACTGTCGGCAACCATAATCCTCACACCGTAAACGTCGCCAACCCTCGCCAGCACCTCAGGCAGCGGAGTGTCCTGAAACGTCAGGAAATCGCTCTGCCAGCTCCTTACCGCCAGCACGTCAGAGCTTTCGTTCACGCTTATGCTGCCCGTAGCATAGTCGAGCGTTGCCGTTTGCCCCGGCCTGAGCGTTACCTGCCGGTTCGTCTGCAACGCCGTAAGCATGACGCTTCCCTTCTCCAGGGTCAACGTCGCCGAGGAGAACGTCGGACGCACCGAAAGGTCAAACTCCGTGCCAAGCACCTTCACCTGCAAGCGGTCGGCATCGATCAGGAATGGGCGTTCAGGGTTCCTTGCCACGCGAAACCACGCCTCGCCACTGAAGCTGACACGCCGCTCGCCATGGTTGTAGGTTGCCGGCGAATAGACAAGCCGCGAGTCGTAATTGAGCGTGACTGACGTGCCATCGGGCAGTGCCACCGTGGCGCGCTCACCCTTGGCAGTGGTAAACGTGAGGTCGCTCGACGCGAGCCTGCTGTTCTGCCGATAAAGGTAAATGGTGGATACTATCAGTGCCGGCACCAATACAGCAGCCACCGCCGCCACGCCACGCAGCACCATCCTTGCGACACGGGCGCGCCCAGTGCCAACCCTGTCGTCAATGTTACGTTTCATGCGAAGCAATTGGTCATCGGCAACGCCAGCCACCGCAATGCCATCGCCCATCCAACGCTCACGCATCGATTCCTCCAGCGAGTCGTCGTCAAGGGCGTTGACCTGCCCACGCAGCTTGTCAAGCCCCTCGGGAGCAATGGTGCCGCCAATATACTGTTCTTCCAAATGCTTCATCTGTAAAAATATTATCCCTTTATTAAACATAAGACACTGCGCAGTGCGGAAAGTACCGCACAGCGCAGTGTTAAAACATTCCAAAAATGCCGCAAAGCAACGGCGAAAGCGGCATCAATGACTCACGAAGGCGTTTCAACCCAAGCGACAGCTGGTTTTTCACCGTTTGCTCACCAAGGTTGAGACGGGCGGCTATCTCCCTGTTGGTCAGTCCGTCAACACGCGAGAGCCTCACCACGTGCCGCTGGGTCTCGGGCAGGCGCTCAAGCTCTCGGTGAAGCCGCTCCACAAACTCGTCATACTCAATATGCGCCGAGGCATCTTCAGCCGACATCACGCTCAGCATCTCAACGTAACCGGCAAACTCGGGTGCGTTGACCGTGCGGCGGTAGGCGTTGATAAGCTGGCGACGGGAGATGGTGAACAGGAGCGACTTGAGCGACTGCTCGCTGCGTATGTCCTTGCGCACCGTCCATAGCTTCACGAACACGTCCTCAACAATCTCCTCGGCATCCTCGCGCACCTTGCAATACTGCAAGCAAAAGGCATAAAGCCTCCCAGCGTAGAGCCTGTAAATCTCGTCGAAAGCCCTACGCGACGAAGCCTTGAGCTGACCGATGAGTTGCGCCTCGTCCAAAGCCTCAGTCCTTCAGCGTGAGTTCCACGATGGTGTCAACGCCGCTTGGCACGTCGGGCAACTGCAACAATACGCCGTCGCGCGTGGCCTGTGCCACAACCTTGGCATCGCCATTATACATGCGAGCCTTTGCCACCCTGCGTGCCGGAACAGGCAAGAACAGGCTGCGGTCGGCATGTGAAAGTATGTGCACGAAAAGGCGGTTGCCCTTCTGCGTGGTGACCCCCCATGGGTGCGGAGCCACGATGCCCGCGCGCGTGCCGTAAACGGTCTCGCCGTTGGCTTGCAGCCAGTTGCCTATGGCCTGCAAACGCTCAATGGCCTCGGCAGGCAGCTGCCCATCAGGGCGAGGCCCGACATTGAGCAACAGGTTGCAGTTCTTGCCCGCGGCACGCACAAGCTCGCGTATAAGGTTGTCAACGCTCTTGTATTGCTTGTCGGTTATGCTGTAACCCCACTTGCGGTTCATGGTGAGGCATGTCTCCAAGGGCAACGGACTGATGTCCTGGCCCGAGAGTCCATAAGTGTTCTCTCCCGGCAGGTCCTGCTCGAAAATCTGTATGTCCTCACCCTCGAAAGGCTTGCCATGATGGTTGTTGGCAACCATGCACGACGGTTGCAGGCGGTGTATGAGGTCGTATTGCTCGCGCAAACGCCAGTCGAAAGGCGTTGCGTCCTCGTCGTGATCCCACACGCCGTCAAACCAAATGGCACGTATGGGGCCGTAACCCGTAAGTATCTCCGTGAGCTGGCTCTTCATGAAGCCAAGGTATCCGGCATAGTCTTGCTTGTCGGTCGGCCGCCCCAGGTTGCGCCCCGTGCGCCCAAGGGGATAGTCGGTGCGATACCAGTCGAGGTGCGAGTAATAAACATGCAGGTCAAGCCCGTGCCTGTGGCATGCGTCGGCTATTTCCTTCAACACGTCGCGACGGAAAGGCGTTCCGTCAACCACGTTGTACTTGCTGGTTTTCGTGGCGAACATGGAGAAGCCGTCGTGGTGACGCGAGGTGAATGTTATGTATTTTGCGCCGGCAGCCTTGAAAGCCTTCACCCACTCATCGGCATTGAAGCGTGCTGGGCAGAAGCCGTCGGCAAGGTGGGCATATTCCTTGTGGTTTATGTCCTTGTTGTTCATCACCCACTCTCCGTCGCCAAGCATGGAATAGAGTCCCCAATGGATGAAGATGCCAAACTTAGAATCCTGAAACTCTGTTTGCGACTGGCGTATCTCGTCAGAAGGCTTATACTGGGCATCAGCGCCCATGGCAAAGGTTGTTGCCGCAATGGCAAGCATAAAACGCCTCACAAGAGGCTGTAGAATAGTCATGATTGTGTAAAAAGTTTTTAGGTATGTTTATTAGCCGTCATGATTGCGGCGCAAAGGCCATGCGATTGCGCCGTAATGGCAACGCGATTACGCCGTAATGGCCATGCGATTGCGCCGCAATGGCAACACGGTTACGCCGCAATGGCGAGCCACGCAAACGCCAATGCCCATCAATGGCATCATCAATCATCACGGGAAGCGTCCCGGAAATGAATGGATACATCAATGGGCACCAGACGTTCAAGAGGTCAACACATGTGTTATTTGTTATCCTCAGGAGCCTTGTCGATAAGGTCCATGAACTGGTCGAGCTTCGGGGTAATGATGATCTGCGTGCGGCGGTTGCGCTGCTTGCCAAGATCGGTGTCATTGCTCACGAGCGGGTTGAACTCGCCGCGACCACCTGCCGTAAGGCGTTTTGGCGACACGTTGAACTTATTGATGAGATACTGCACCACACTCGAAGCGCGAAGGCAGGAGAGATCCCAGTTGTTGCGTATGTTCTTCATGCTTGCGGCGGCGTTGTTGACGGGCACGTTGTCAGTGTTTCCCTCCACGAGAACGTCGTAGTCGCTATAATCGCTTATTATCTTGGCAATCTTCGACAGCGTTTCCTGCGCGCGGTCGTTTATCTCGTAAGAGCCGCTCTTGTAGAGCATGTTGTCGGCCAGGCTGATGTAAACCACGCCTTTCAGCACCTGAACGTCAACCTCCTTCATCTCCTCCTTCGAGAGCGAGCGTGTGAGATTGTTGGTCAGCACCATGTTCAGCGAGTCGCTCTTGCTCTTAACCTCAACCAGGTGGCGAATGTACTGGTTCGACTCGTTTATCTGGTCAACGAGCTTGGAGATGTTGATGTTGTTGTCGCTTGTGTTAGAGAGGCTCTTGTCGAGGCTCTTCTGCAAGGCGGCATAGTCTTTCTTCTGCTGTGCGAGCTGGTCCTCAAGTGTTGACACGCGCGCTGTGGCGGCGGCGAGCCTCTCCTTGGCATCCTGATAGCTGTTTGTCAACTCACGGTTGCTGCTCATCAGGTCGCGGTTCTCGGCCTGGCAGTTTTGCAAGTCCTTCTTGCTCGCGCAACTCGTTACGAGCAGCGCTCCGGCAAGCATCGTAAAAAATAACGTCTTCTTCATTTTTCCTATAACTTTGATATAATTTGGTTTCAAATTTATCATTAAGACGTTTAACGACCAAATAAGTTGCTCTTATTTACGTTTATTTAACCACCTGCCACGTATAATGTTGTTTTTTAACCACTTAAAAATATTAACTTTGTCGTTAGTAAAAATAAAGTCATAAAAACATGATGAAAACCATATTGTCACTCATATCCCTTATTGTATGCGCCGTGGCTACCGCCAACGGCCAAGACCGCTCGCTGGCAGGAGAAAACGGCATAAGCCAAAGGCTAGCCGAATATCGCTCGAAAACACTGTCCGACGTGACATACCAATTGCATTTCAACATACCCGCCAGCCTGTCACAGCCCGTAACAGGCCAAGCCGAGATAACGTTCAGCTACCAAGGCGACAAGGATCTGCCCATCGACTTCAGGGGAAACGCCTTGCCTTGCAAGCCATCAAGCAACCAAAAGCCAGGCAAGCCAAACATGGTGGTAAACGGGGTTTGCGCACCCGTAGTGAGAGGCGAAGGAAGTGGAGCAGAGTCGCACATCGTGCTGCCACGCAAGTTGTTGCGCAAAGGCACCAACACCGTAAAGATTGCCTTTGCGAGCAGCGACGCATCGCTCAACCGCCACCAAGACTTCCTTTACACGCTCTTCGTGCCCGCCAATGCCCACAGCTGTTTCCCATGCTTTGACCAGCCCAACCTCAAGGGCAGGTTCACGCTAAGCCTCGACTGTCCGGCAGGATGGGAAAAGATAAGCAGCGCCGACTCGCATCCCATACCAACGTACCTTTTCTCGTTCGTGTGCGGCAAGTTCCAAAAAAGAACCGCCATGCGCGACGGACGTGCCATGACGGCACTGTTCCGGGAAACCGACCCAAAGAAAGTGGCGCAACTCGACAAGGTTTTCGACGAGGCTGCGCTATCCATAAAGTGGCTGGAACGCTACACGGAAATGGCGTATCCCTTCGACGGCTACTCATTCGCCGTGTTGCCGGGATACCAATTCGGCGGAATGGAGCACCCTGGAGCCATACAATACACTGACAGGCAGATTTTTCTCGGGGCTAACCCAACGCCCGACGAGGAACTGAAACGGCTGGAGCTGATAGCCCATGAAACGGCACACATGTGGTTTGGCGACTTGGTAACGATGCGATGGTTCGACGACGTTTGGACAAAGGAAGTCTTCGCAAACTTCCTCGCCAACAAAATATCACGCGAGGTTTACCCGGACATAAACCACGACCTTAACTTCCTGAAGACATACCAACTACCGGCTCTCGCCGTTGACCGAACCGATGGCACGCACCCGATACAGCAGCCACTGGACAACCTGAAAAACGCTGGGTTGCTGTATGGAAACATAATATACGACAAGGCACCCGTGATGATGAGGAAACTGGAAGAGCAAACCAACCAGACTGCCACAACCGACAAGCTGCGCGACGGACTCAGGGCTTACCTCCGAAAACACAGCTACGGCAACGCCACATGGGATGACCTGATAAACATTCTCGACAGCGTGGCTCCAAAGGCGGGGCTGAGAGATTTCTCTGAGGCATGGGTAAAGCAGAAGGGGTTGCCCACAATAACCGTCTCAAAAACGCATGGCACGTCACCTGCCGTCTCTATTAGGCAAACCGATCCTTACAACCGTGGGCTGGCATGGCAACAAAACTTCTCGATCGGAATAGACTACGGTGACAGCATTGCATACAAGCAGGTGACAATGGACAAGCCCGAGATACGCCTGCCGCTAAGCGCAAGCCCCCTCCACATTTACCCCAACATCGACGGAATGGGCTATGGTCGTTTCGTCATAAACGAGGATGACATGGAAGCCAACATCAACATCCTCGTAAACGGGCAACGCAAAGACGAGACGGCGGCTTACGCCTCACTGCTAAACCTGAATGAGAACTTCCTCATGGGACGGCTGTCGGGCAAACGCCTCTTCTCGGCATTGTGCGACGCGCTCGGCAACTGCGAGAACCCACTCATTGGCTCAACGCTCGTCAGCTGCATGGAAACAATAAACAACCATGCCAACGACAGCCTGCGCCACTGCCACGAACGCACGATGCTCGGCATGGCCAACGCACACAAGCTGCGTCCCGTGAGGCAACAGTTGCTTAGGACTTTGGCCGCCAACGCAACCGACAAAACAGTAATTGACACATTATATAATATATGGCTGCACCAAAATGACACCACCGTGCTGCCAAAAGACATGCTCTCCACAAGCGATTACACTCGCATGGCATGGCACCTGGCAAGCGTCGTCAGCCATTACAAGGCAGGCTACAGCACACTGTGTGGCAAAGCGGAAGAGATACTTGCCAGGCAGCGCACCATACTACGCACCGACGACGAGCGAAACGAGTTTGATTACGTGAGCCGTGCCTGCACAGCCGATACCACAATACGCAAGCAACTCTTCAACGGACTCATACCAAAGGAGGGGCGGAGCGTTGAGCCTTGGGCAAGGCAAATGCTGTCACTGCTATGCCAAGACCGCATTGACATGCACGGCTCACAGGAAAGGAACGTGCCTTTCTGCACAGGCTTTATAAAACCCGGTCTCGACAATCTGCTGCAAATACAACAATCGTCTGACATCTTCTTCCCGGGATACTGGCTGACGGCTCTTCTCGCAGGACAGCACTCAACGGAGGCAAGGGACATCGTGGCAAACTGGATTGAGGCTCACCCCGACTACCCCACTCCGCTGATGAACAAAATAAAACAGGCTGCTTTCGGACTGTTTTGCCAAACCATGGAATGAAGCCCCAAGACTTTGCTTAAATCAGTTCCACAATCAAGCAAGATTCCCACAAATGGCATCAGGCAAGCTCCTTGGGAAAGGAACTTGCCCCATACTCTTCAACGTAACCACCCCTGGAGCGGACATGAGCCATAAGCTCAAGGAACAAGCGGCTTGCGCCGAGGATGCGTGGGTTGCCCGTCATTATCAGTTGCTTACGGGCACGGGTAAGGGCAACATTCAGCTTGCGGTCAATGACATGCCCGTTTTCCTCAAATGTGTTCGCCGTGAGGAAATCGAGTTGGTAGCTGTGCTGGATGGTGAACGAATATATTATCACGTCACGCTGCGAGCCTTGGTATCGCTCCACGGTGTCAATGCTTATCCCGCCAAGCCCGGCAATGCCCGTCTTCTCAATCTCGTTGCGAATCATGGCTATCTGGTTGCGGTATGGCACAATGACGCCAACCGTCTTGTCGGCATCAAATTGCTTACCATAAAAACGATGTATTCGGCATAATACGTCGGCAACTATTCGTGCCTCGTCGGCATTGACCTTATCCGAAATCTCCGGCTGACGGCAGTCTCTTGAAGCAATGAAAACCATACGGTGATTTTTCAACAAGTCGTCGGTGGCATCAAGCGAGAACGGCTTGTAACCGAGACTCACAGACGACTGGTGCGGCAGAGGTACTGGTTCAAGGTTCTCCGCAGAGTAAAACTCACGGTTGGGGAACTCAGCTATTTCCGGATGCATGCGTCCTTGACGACGCAGCGTGCCTATAAAATCCACACGGCCGGCCTTACGCTCCTGCCTTACAAGACGCTCGAAAAGCGATTGCTTGCAATCCGTAAAGCCAAGCTCCACAAGCTCAGGCTCGGCGATGCCGCTGTCAGCGTCGCTCTGCTGCACCACGGCAGGCAACTGCTTATAGTCGCCTATAAGGATAAACTTTTCTATTTCATGCTTGGACAACAGTCCTATAAGGTTTGGCTCAAGAATTTGCGAAGCCTCGTCTATTATGGCAAGCGAGAAACGCTTGACATTGAAAAGGTAGGCACGCGACTGTATCATCGATGTGGTGCCAACGATGACATACGTGCCAAGAAGCAGTCTGCGCATACCTGCCAACGTAGGCTTTTTCCCGACACGGTTCTTCAACAGATAAGGCGCATAAGCCTCGGCACACGAAAGTTCACTGCCAATGCGAATGAAGTCGATGCCATTGTCACACAACATACCGCAAATCTCGTCAACGGCACGGTTCGTGTAAGCCATAAGCAACAGTGAAGGCGCACCATCCACGAGTTCGCCGTCATGCGTTTCCGCACAACATGCGTTTCCGTCATGCGTTTCCAAAGACAGATTTTCCTTCACCATGTATTGCAAAGCCATGCTCGTCTTGCCCGTTCCCGGCGGTCCAACAAGAAGAAAATAGTCTTTTGCCTGCTTGGATCTTAATATTATGTCATCGACGGTAGGATTGTAAGCACGTGACAAAGTCATTGTTTTGTCGCACGTCGGGGCACGCAAGCCAAGCAGCAAGTCCTTGCGTTCTTGCGTTGTGGTCGCAAACTCATAAAGGGAGCGTATCGCCGCACTTCCACCAACGTCACTTCCGGCATGTTCAATCGCCCAAAATCTCTCTTCCCGACCTGCAGATGCCCCTTCCATCAAATCCCTGTTTTGCTGCCTGTCAACAAGCTTCACGACAACCTTGCCCGCATGGATCTCCGACAAGCCCCCCTTGAAGAGAATGGCTTTTCGCACGTCGGGTTCCTCATCCTTGGCATAAGAGTAAACGTAAACCATGTCGCCACGGCGGAAATTAGGAAGGAAATCATCTCCTTGGCTTGGCACGGAAAACACCATCGTTGCCTTATCGTCAGAACTGACCGTACCGTCACGCCCTGATGCCACCGAAGCATGTTCCAAAGAGAGTGACGTATAAATATTTCCCGTCTCGCGCTTCTCAGCCAATGGCATGTTCCACAGGTTTGCCATGCAAGAACCCACGCCTTCCACGACTCCGACGCGCGACATGATATTCTCGCGCACGACAAACCGCATCATCCTGCAAAAATAAGCCTTCTCAACAGCCCCAAGCCTATGCAACGGCGACAAAAGGCTGACAAGTTGCGGGCGAAGGTAAACATCATAAAAGAAGCCACTCATGTGAGCCGTGTTCAGCGTCTGCTCTGTCAGTTGCGGCAAAATGCGCTCCATGCCGTTCTCGGCAATGTCAAACTCAACCGCCATGGCCTCGTTGCGAAAGCGCAGTGCCTCGTAAACAAGTTGCATGAGCGAAGTGACCCCAAGCAGCCCATCAGGCAAAGGATACTTGCTGTAAAGCAAGCGGATGTCCGGCTCACTGACATGGAAATTATAGTAAAGTATGCCGTAATAAAGCAAAACCTGAACGTAGTGTTTCTCCACGACCTTCGCACCATGAGCGTTCTTGGTCTTGCGCTCAAGGAAAATGTTACGTCCCGACTTCTGCTCCACGAGCAAGCACAAATCGGTGGTCATGAGGTCAACACGCCCTTGCAGCCCAAGTTTCTCGCAAACAAACGTCGGCTCAAGTATCGCCTTCGACAAGTCGTGACGCTTTGCCAATTCATCAACAATGCCGACAAGGTTTCTGGCCTGCCGAGCCGCATCCTCCTTAAACTTGCTTCCGTCAAACCCTTGGCACGTAGCGTATTCGAGAGCCTTGTCCCGGAAATTGCCCACCAGCGTCTTCGCCGGTGAAAAGTCTTTATCATTGATAATGTCGTCAAGGCAAGCCCCGGCATAATTACCAAGAAGTATCGCTTGCGTGTTTGCCTTTTCCTTCATCCTGCTAAGCAGGTACATCAACGGGTGATGCCCATAATCCTCAAAGCACGATGCTATGACGCTTATGTCCATTAGGCAATCAGGTTCCACTATTATAAGCCTTGGCGTTATAACGTCTCCCTCCACCTGGCAGCCAAGCAAGTTGAGGTGCATCCCTTCCTTAAGGATACCGTAAAGGTACTCCATGCGAGCATACTGGTTCCGCTCCGTATATCTCACGCTTTTCACACCATGCTCGCCATCCTCGTCAACAATGACCTTGATGACATGCTCGTCAAACGACTTCACTATGCAACGCTTGTCGGCACTGTTCACCTTTATGCCCGAATGTTCGGCAAAGAGCGTGTCATGAGGAAGAAGAGCCGTAAGGTCACCGGGTATGTCACAATGGAAAACACGGCTTACCAGCCTTGCCAACGCCATCGTGTCGTACCGCAAATCTTCCGGCGGCAATGCACGTGAGCGATTGCTGTCACGACGTGCCTTTCTCAAGGCATTCGCCTCGTCGGCAGGGACATTAAACAAGCGTATCACACTCTCGGTCTGCGAGTTAAGGTCACCAAAACCAAAATGCGTATCCTTCAGGGCTTCAGCGCAGACCAAGACCAAAGTCTCGTGCATGAGCTTGTTTTGAGTAGGAGGCGCAAGACGGTTGTCAGTCATTACAACCAATAGGTTGCGGAAAAGGTCGTCAGCGATTTGGCTCATTAAAATATATTTTTTAGAAAAAAGGAGGTGCTCTTAAAGCACGGCCTTTGTTTTTAAGGAAACCGGCACTGCCAAAGCACGACCATTGTTCAAGCTTCGCCATTGCCACAAGCCAAGCTATTGCTCAAGCTTCGCTTTTTCCCATTCTATCAGTTTCCTTTTCAAGTCCCTGCCCCAATGATATTCCCCGAAAGTGCCGTCGCTATGTATCACGCGATGGCATGGGATGAGCATGGCAACCGGGTTCTGGGCAATAGCCGTGGCAACAGCCCTCACGGCCTTAGGCTCTCCAATACGCTCAGCCACCTGCTGGTAAGTGACGGTGGTGCCAAAAGGAATGGCGCAAAGCTCACGCCACACACGCAACTGAAAATCCGTGCCTTTCACGTCAAGCCTTACAGGATGGTCGTAGCCCTCAAAGATGACACGCTCCACGGTGCGAGCCATGGTATCACTCTGCGTAGTTGGCGTGTACATTCCCCATCGCCCCGCCAACTCATGGATGGTGGCAAGGCGGTTGTAATCAAGGAATTGCAAGTCGCACACGCCATCCCATGTACGTGCAACAATAATATCACCGAAAGGACTTTCGGCAAAGCCAAATTCTATCTTTTTGCTCATAGCATCGGCAAAGATACTGCAAATGAACGACATAACAAAGGAAAACACTTGCAAAAACATTCGTTACTTTCAAGGCATTTGATTACTTTTGCCAACAAAAACAAGCAAGCACACCAAAAACACCGACAACAAACCAAGCGATGAAAAAAACAGCCTTGATTTTGGCAATGACGCTTACGCTGCTCGCCTCTTGCGGCAGGCAACGGCACACACAGTCAGTTTACTACTGGAAAACAACCTTGGTTCTCGACTCCGCCGAGCGCAATTTCCTCAAGGCGCATAACGTAAACAAAATATATTGCCGATACTTTGATGTCGTAGATGGAGAAGACGGATTGCCACGCCCCAACGCCACGATGGCCTTCGAGGACTCATTCCCACACGACATTGAAGTAGTGCCGGTGGTTTATGTCCTCAACGCCTGCATGAAACGCCCCGACAGCAACCTCGCCGCGATGATTTTCAAGCGCATCATGCAAATGAACGCGGCAAACGACGTGAAAAATGTCAGGGAAATACAAATAGACTGCGACTGGACACTGGGCACACGCCAACCTTTCTTCGCATTCATGGGAGAGATGCGCAAACTATGCCACGCAAACAACCTGCGACTCTCGTCAACTATACGGCTTCACCAGCTAAGCCAAGAAGCCCCACCTGCCGACCACGGCGTACTGATGGTGTACAACACGGGCGATGTCACGAAGCTAAGCGTCAGCAAACCCATACTTGACATCCGCGACGTCATGCCATACGTCCACTACCTCAAGAGCTACAAGCTCAGCCTGTCCACCGCCTATCCGCTATTCTCGTGGCGTGTGCTTTTCCGAGGCGGAAAATATGTTGGCATAATGCACGGCGACGACGACCTGCCCGTGCTGCCGGGCGACAGCGTTGCCACAAGGCAGCCCGAGCTTGACGACATATTGAGTGCCAAGAAGACCATCGGCGACATGCGCCCCGACGCCAACAACGAGGTCATACTCTACGACCTTGGACGGCAAAGCATAAACCGCTTCACCACCAATGACATAAAGCTCATATACGGGCAATGACAAACGCCACGCCAAAAGCTTACACCCGGCGCACATTTTTTCAGCACCAAACACTTTTTTCAGCACATTGCCGTACATGTTTAAAGTAAATTGCTTAATTTTGCAGCAAACGCAAAATTAAGCACGACAAAACCATGGAACGGCTAAAGAAAAAACTCACACCAATCAGACTTTTCATATCGTCAGCCTTTTTCCTGACGCTTGCGCCAAAGGCATCCGCCTGTGTGCCAGAGGCACCTCGCCATAACAACTACCTGTTCTCCGTATTCAACCGCTCACTCATGCAAGACCGGTTCACCACGGCAACCGACATGTACTGGCAACGCTACCTCGGCAACGACAACGTGGCTTACCGATGGAGCCGAAACGAGATAATGGACAAGGCAACGCAGGAAAACGACACGGAACTGATGAGTTACTGCCGCGACCTGAACGCATTCCTTGACACCCAAGTGACATACAACGCCTGGGAATACCCCTCAAAGGAGGCCATAGCCAAGCGCGACGCCACGCTGCGCAACCTGCTGCAAGCCGCAAAGGCGTACAATGGCAAACGCCTGCGCCCACAATACTCGCTCATGACAATGCGGTCGCTCTTCGGGCTGAAGAGATACCAGGAGGCCATAGCCCACTGGAACACGTCGGGCAAGCGGTTGCCAAAGAGCGTTTACCGCGACATAATGCAAAACATTTACGCCGGATGCCTGTGGCGCACGGGCAAGAAAAGCCAAGCCATTGACATTTACGCATCGCAGGAAGACTATGCGAGCCTGAAATATTGCGTGCGCGGTTACCGCAACCTTGCCGGCATCGAAAAGGTTTACGCCGAACGCCCCAACTCGCCAACGCTCACCTATCTCGTGCAAGACTTCGTGAACAACGTACAGGAAACGATGGACGTTTTCCAGAGTGGGCTTTGCCCTTTCGCAACCACTGACACTCCCGACGAGCAGATGCTGACGGAATGGATGAAGGACATCAACGCCAAGAAAATAACCACCGCCGAGGCCGAGCGTTTCATCGCCTTCGCGCGCAAGGTGGTGAGAGACGGCAAGACCAAGCAGCCATGCCTGTGGCAAACCGCCATCGGCTGCATCGAGCACCAGCTTGGGCGATACGCCGAGGCGAAAGACGACCTTGGCAAGGCTCAAAAAATGAAAGGCACACAACGCATGAAAGACAACGCTCGTGCCATTTACGCAGCCAACTCTGTTTTCGCCGACGCACGCACGCCTGGCAACGACCAATGGCTTACGGGCGAGATGCGCTGGCTGGACACCAAGTCGGCAGAGGACCGCAAGAGCCTGACACTCTACGAGACTGACCACTACCGCGAAGTGCAGGAACGAATGGTGTACCGCGGACTCGTGCCGAGGCTTATGGCCGAAGGCAAGACCAACGCCGCCCTCGTGCTGCTGAGCATGATGAACGAAACCAACCCTCTGCAAGACAATGCCCAAGCCCGTGCCTCAAGCGCGACACCGGGCAGCGGCTTCACGCACAACCCCGATTACCAAGGCACTTACTTCGAAGCCCTCGACAACCTGCCAGCCGACTCACTCATAGCCTATGCGGAATACCTGAAGACACGTCCGGCAAACACGCTTGAAAGCCACGCATGGCAGCTTGCCTACCGCGACAGCAACTATTACGCCGACCTCATAGGCACACACCTGCTTGCCTCGGGCCGTTTTGCAGAAGCTGCCACCTATCTCGAAAAGGTAAGCGCAAGCTTCCTCAGCACGCAAAACATTGCTCCATACGCCTACCACCGCGACTACACCAAGGAGAAATGGATGGTGAAACAACAGGTAAAATCGCCCGAATACCAATACGGCACGGAAAACACCGCCGCCAACGTTACAATCTCAACGAACAAGAAGCTACAATACTGCCACGACATGCTCAGGCTGAAAAGCGAGCTTGCCATCATGAGGCATGGCGAGGAGCGCAACCGCAAGGCTTACCAGCTCGCCACCATGTGGTACCAAGGCAGCCACGAGGGCGACTGCTGGTGGCTGAAGCAATATGGCATAAGCGTGGCGCAAGACAGTGCCAAGGTCGGCACAATGGACTTCGTAGCCAACGCCATAGCACTGTTGGAGGAGAGCGCTAAAAGCACCGACTTCAAGCTTAGGGAGAAAAGCCTCTACGCCCTCGCGTTCATACGCCACGGCGACCCATGGCTCATGACGGGATGGGACGAAGCCACGAAGAAATATTACGACATAAGCGACCTGCATGTCATGCCACAGTCGAGACAGTACAAGACCATGCAAGCGCTGGCGACATTCGCACAGGAAAACGCCACGAAGGTGGACAGCTACGTGACCAGATGCGACATGCTGAAACTGTTCTGGCAGGCTTCGCAAAAACATTGACCGAAAACCACCTGGCAAGTAAAATGGAGAGGCTTTGGCACAAAACTTCCGCCGCCATGCGACAAAGGTTTCAGCGCATACCCACAAAGCCTTTGTCGCATGCCCACAAAGCTTTTGTCGCACTCCCACAAAACCTTTGTCGCGACACAGCCAAACCACAACCGGCGCAACACTGCGTCGCAACCGCCACGGCAGCCCGGGGAACCGGGCACACGACAGTATTTTCACAAACAGAAAAAACGGACATGACCAAAGAGGAACTTATGAGGCGTGCCATCAGCCTGAGCGAGGAAAGCGTCAACAACGGCGGCGGCCCATTCGGAGCCGTGATAGCCAAGGACGGTGTCATAATTGCCGAGGCAAGCAACAGCGTTACCATCGACGGCGACCCTACGGCACACGCCGAGGTGAACGCCATACGCAAGGCTTGCTCACGTCTCGCCACGTTCAGCCTGCAGGGATGCGACATCTTCTGCTCATGCGAGCCGTGCCCCATGTGCTTCGGAGCCATATACTGGGCACGAATCGACAAAATATACTACTCGAACAACCGCAAGGACGCAGCAGCCATAGACTTCAGCGACGACTTCATTTACAACGAGATTGGCAAGAGCGCTGCCTCAAGGGAAAAGCCCATGGAAGAACTGCTGCCCGAAGAGGGAAAGAGGGCATTCGAGATGTGGACTGGGAAAAACAACAAGACCGCATACTGAACGCCGATGCCAAGCCCGTGCCAGGCATCAACCACACGGCGCAGGCACAGCCGGCAAGCCTGTCGGCGAAAGGTCAAAGCCTGCCGAAATAAGTGATGACTTCCTCCCATGTCTTGAAATCATCGCTGCCAAGCCTGATGCCGGTACACAAAAGGCCATCGGCTGCGTCATCGTCGCCATCGGTGGAAGAGACGGTCGGCTGGCTGTCAATGTAAAAATCGCCGTAGAGCAACTGCTTACGGTTCGTGTAAACAACATGGTCGTGAGCCGGCGTTGACAGATAACGCTCAATCCACGATGCCGCCATGGCATATTCGCCACGGTCATTGGTGGGTGCAGGCATAACGATGTAAACCTGGTATTTCTCTATCAGAAACTTGAACGCCTTTTGCAGGCTCGCCCTGGGTCTCACGCCCTCACCCAGCAACGACAAAGGAGCCGACAACGCCCTGCTGTCCATGGCACCCTTCTCGACCAAGCAACTGCCGTCAATGTAAACAATCTGCCTCTCGCGACCTTCCTGCCTGTCGTCGATCCAGCGTATGACCGGCACCACGCCGCCAAGAAAACTCTTGTCGTCCATGCGATGCCCACCGTGGAAACGGACAGCCTGCGGATAATGGGCACGGTAAACGTCCCACGTGTTCACAAGGTTATCCTCGTCGCCGAACAATCCCCAAACACGCCGCCGCTCCTGGTCCAAGCCAACGTCGTCCATAGCCTCAAGCCCCTTGAAACACAGCTCCGTGACCTCCCTGTACTCCTTCTCCAACCCCTTGGTTACAAGAAACTCAGTCTCGCCGTCCTGCCTTGGGTTTTGCCAGAGCTGCCTGCCCGTAAGCCCGTGCTCCTTCATGGTATGCGCCATCTCGAAAGCGGGATTGACGCATATACGGTCGTAACCATAAAGCATCTCCGTGTACATTCCACCCATCGAAGTGCCTATTATCAAGTCGGGCTTCTCCACGTCAGCCTTTTCCCTCAACATGTCCATTGCCTCGGCAGGACGCAACGGGATGTCATAGGCAACGACACTGGCGTTGGGGAAAGTCTGGCGAATGAGCTTCACCGTCCCCGAGGATGCCGATGAGCCAAAACCATGGTTGTACATTATCTTCTTCCCCACCATCAGGTCGGGGTACTGGGTCACGTATTTGTTTTCCATATCAATTGCAAAGTTATATTAAATTTGCGTAGCAAAAGAATTACCAATGGATAATTATTCCTATCTTTGTCAAAATTAATATTAACCCATAAAACCTGTTTATCATGAAAAAGCTTTTACTGCTCTCTGCAATATCATTGCTGGGGTTCAACGCCTACGCTGCGCCCGGGCAACCACAGGCAGAGACTTCACCCACTTGGACAGAGTGGCATGACCAGCAAGTAAACGAGGTGAACCGCTACAAGCTGCATACCAACTTCTTCGCCTACGAAAACGAGGCTTTGGCAAAGCTTGGTGACATCACCAAGTCGGCAAACTATCTTTCGCTCGAAGGACCTTGGAAATTCCATTGGGTGGAAAACGCCGACCAACGACCAACCGACTTCTACAAGACTGACCTTGACGACTCTTCGTGGAAGACGATGAACGTGCCCGCAATATGGGAACTCAACGGATACGGCGACCCTGAATACGTGAACGTGGGACTGGGATGGCGTTACATGTTCAACAACCAGGACATCTACAAAGGATGGAAACCCGAGTATGCCCCCGAGAACGCCGGGCTGACCAGCGTTCCCGTAAAGGACAACCACGTGGGATCTTACAGACGTATAATAGAGGTTCCCACAACATGGAACGGCAAGCAGGTCATCGCCCACTTCGGCTCGGTGACTTCCAACATTTACCTCTTCGTCAACGGACAGTATGTTGGCTATGCCGAAGATGCCAAAGTGGCTGCCGAGTTTGACATCACCAAGTACCTGCGCCCGGGCAAGAACCTCATTGCCTTCCAGTCGTTCCGTTGGTGCGACGGCAGCATGGACGAGGACCAGGACTTCTGGCGCCTGTCCGGCGTGGCACGCCAGTGCTACCTTTTCGCCAAGGATGCCAACGTGCAGGTTGAGAACCTGCGCATAACACCCGACCTGGAAAACAACTACAGCGACGGCGAGCTACTGATAGACGCTTTCGTGAATGGCAACCCAATCGTAGAGTTCCAGTTGCTCAACGCCAACGGAACACTGATAGCCAAGTCAACAGCCGACTTCAACCGCCGCAACGAGGGCACGGCTCGCTTCATGGTGCGAAACGTGAAGAAATGGACGGCGGAGACCCCGTACCTTTACACGCTGCTCGCAATCGTCAAGGATCGCAAGGGCAACACCGTTGAGGTAATACCGCAGAAAGTGGGCTTCCGCAAGGTGGAGATTAAAAACAAGCAGCTGCTCGTTAACGGGCAACCGGTACTGATAAAGGGAGCAAACCGCCACGAGATGGATCCCGATGGTGGCTACGTGGTGACCTTGGAGCGCATGATACAGGACATCAAGATCATGAAACGCCTCAACATCAATGCGGTGCGCACATGCCACTACCCATCCGACCCACGCTGGTATGACCTGTGCGACAAATATGGCATTTACCTCACCGCCGAGGCTAACCAGGAAGGACACGCCTACGGCTATGACAAGAACGCCGAAACCAAGAAGGAATGCTTCGCCAAGCAAATACTTGAGCGCAACCAGCACAACGTCGAGATGCAGTTCAACCACCCGTCCATTATAGTATGGAGTCTTGGCAACGAGACTGCCGACGGCAAGAACTTCGCCGACGCTTACAACTGGATAAAGAGCGTGGACCAGAGCCGCCCCGTACAATACGAGCGAGCCTTGAACGAAGACCACACTGACATTTGCTGCCCAATGTACGCCAGCGTTGAATGGTGCAAGCGGTATGTCACGAATCCGGCATCGCAAAAGCCTCTCATACAGTGCGAATACAACCACACGATGGGTAACTCTGGAGGCAACCTCAAGGAGTATTGGGACTTGACACGCAAGTACCCCATATACCAGGGCGGATACGACTGGGACTTCGTCGATCAGGGATTGCACCGCAACCCAAGCTTCAAGGCTTCGCGCTCGCTGGCCGACTATGAAGCCATAGCGGATCGTTACCAGCCCGGAACGGGCACGATACCGCCGGCTTACACCTACGGTGGCGACTACAACAAGAAGGATGCATCGGACAACAACTTCAACTGCAACGGCATAATAGGTCCAGACCGCCAGCTCAACCCTCACGCATACGAGCTTGCATACCAGTATCAGGACATCTGGGCCGAGGCTGCCGACCTTGCAAACGGCAAGATTTCGGTGCGCAACGAATATTTCTTCCGCGACCTGAGCAACTACAAGCTCGTGTGGACGCTCGTCAAGGATGGCAAGACCGTGCAGAACGGCGAAGTTGCCAACCTGGACATTGCCCCACAGCAAACAAAGACCATCAGCCTGCCTTACAACCTGCCAACCGACGGTGAGGTGTTCTTGAACATCGAGTTCAAGCTGAAGGAGGCTGAGCCGCTAATGAAAGCCGGGCAAGTGGTGGCAACGCGCCAACTTGCTATAAACGGTGTCACGCCAGCCACTTACACCAATGCGGAAGCAAGTGGCAAGGTAAAAATACAGAACAAGAAGAACGAGCCACAGATTGTAGTCACATCAGAAAAGGCCACATTCGCTTTTGACAAGACTACCGGCCTGCTCACAAAATACACCGTTGACGGAAAGAGCCTGCTGGGCGAGGGTGGTACCTTGAAGCCAAACTTCTGGCGCGCCGTAACCGACAACGACATGGGAGCTGGCTTGCAAAAGAAACTTGCCGTATGGAGAAACCCGAAAATGACGCTTTACAGCATCACCGCCATCAAGGACAAGGACAGCAAGGGAACCGCTTGCCTGGTAGAGGCCAAGTATGACATGACAGAAGTAAACGCAACGCTCAACATCACTTACAAGGTTCATGGCAACGGCATGATCGAGGTGTCGCAGGCCATGCGCCAGGCAACGCCTGAGGCAAAGGCTCCGGACCTGCCACGCTTTGGCATGGTAATGGAATTGCCATACGGCATGGACAAGAGCCAATACTATGGTCGCGGCCCTGTGGAAAACTATAGCGACCGCGAGGGCGGACAGTGGATTGGCGTTTACAGCCAGACCGCTGACCAGCAGTTCTTCCCTTACATCCGTCCACAGGAGACAGGAACCAAGTGTGACATTCGCTGGTGGAAACAAACTGACGGCAATGGCTTCGGCTTCAAGGTCACCCCAGTGGGAAGCTTCATGAGCGCCTCTGCATTGCACTACAACATTGCCGACCTCGATGACGGTGACGAAAAGGATCAACGCCATATACAAGAGGTGAAAAAGAGCAAGTACACGCAACTGGCACTTGACCTTGTGCAGCAAGGCGTAGCCGGCACCAACAGCTGGGGAGCACTGCCACTTGATGATTACCGCGTACACTTCGGCGACATGACATTCAAGTTTGTCATAAAGCCATAAGACACCACACAGCCCCTCCCCCAGCCAGGAAGGGGCTGTGCCTTTTGAGGAAGTGGCAAGGACAAAGCTTAATGTAAAAAAAATGCACGGCAACACATCCGCACACACGCCATCCACATAGGGAAAAGCCCTCGTCAAATAGGGAAAATCCCCCGAGACATGTAAATTCATTTGAATACCTTTGCACCACAAAAGAGAAATCAACCAATAAACAAGAAAAAAGATGAAAAAGATTTTGCTTTCAACACTGATGCTCTTCGCAGCAATCACGGCAACATTCGCCCAGCACAGAGTAGGCGCAATAACATTGCAGCCCAAGGTTGGTGTCAATATCGCAAGCCTGACCAAGAACGGTGGTGGCGATCCAAGATGGGGTTTCGTTGGCGGTGCGGAATTTGAGTACCAAGCCACTGACATATTCAGCCTGACAGCTGGCGTACTTTACTCCATGGAGGGAGCAAAGAACAAGGACAGCAACACCACGTTGACGACAAAGCTTGATTACATCAACATACCAATCCTTGCAAATGTTTACGTGGCAAAAGGCCTTGCCGTAAAACTTGGCGTACAGCCCGAGTTCAACGTCAAGTCATCATTCAACGCTTCTTATGGCAGCAGCAGCGCATCAGAAGACTTTGACGCAAAAGGTGTTTGCTTCTCAATACCTGTTGGCATGAGCTATGAGTTCTCAGGCACACCAGTTGTCATTGACGCACGTTACAACTGGGGACTTACTAAGGTCGCTGATGGCGTCGACTGCAAGAACAGCGTCTTCCAGATCACACTTGGTTACAAATTCGACCTGTAAGCAAGCCAACCCTGCAGAACATGCTTAAGCAAAGTCAGCTGAAAAAGAGAGGAACCATGTTTTAACATCACAAAAAGATGTTTTTTATTTGGCACTTTCAAAATAAACCACTAACTTTGCAGCAGTAAGATAAAAACAGATTTTAAGAGAGGGAATTCCGACATTCCACGAGGATGTCGGAATTCTTTTTCGTTATGTCTGTCCGCAAAGAAAAAGATTTTTAACAATTTAAAGGTTTAATTATGGCATACATGTCACAGAATGGCTACGACAATCTCGTGGCTGAGATTCGCAGACTGGAGTCTGTGGAGCGCCCCAAGGCTTCTGCGGCTATCGCCGAGGCTGCTGACAAGGGCGACTTGAGTGAAAATTCAGAATATGATGCGGCCAAGGAGGCACAGGCACACCTTGAGGCAAAAATAAACGAGCTGAAGCTTACCATCGCACAAGCAAAGATCGTAGATACCAGCCTACTGAAGACCGACGAGGTGCAGATAATGTCGAAAGTAAAGCTCACTAACCTTGCCAACAAAAAGAGCGTAACCTATACTATCGTATCGGAAAGCGAGGCAAACCTCAAGCAAAGCAAAATAAGCATCAAGACTCCAATTGCCCAGGGATTGCTAAACAAGAAAGTGGGCGACGAGGTGGAAATAAAGGTGCCAAGTGGTGTGATACGCTTGAGAATCGACGAGATAAGCATAGGAGAATAAGCACCCATGAGTACGTTGTTCAGCAAAATAGCCGTTGGAGAAATTCCCAGCTACAAGTGTGCGGAAAACGACAAGTTTTACGCATTTCTTGACATTAACCCAGTGAGGAAGGCTCACACGTTGGTAATCCCACGCAAGGAGGTTGATTATATTTTCGACATGAGCGACGAAGACATCGCCGACTTTGAGGTGTTTGCCAAGCGTGTTGCCCAAGCAATACGCAAGGCTTTCCCATGCAAGAAAGTGGCAGAGGTTGTTCTTGGTCTCGAAGTAAACCATGCGCACATCCACCTCATACCAATCGATTCTGAGGGCGATGTGGATTTCCATCACCACGTCAAGCTCAGCGAAGACGAGATGAAAGTCACCGCACAAAAAATTTACGAAGAGTTTTGCAAATTGGCTTAATGCCATTCGCAAAGTCGCGGTAAAAAAGCAGAACGCCATGTTACAACACGGCAATATTGTATTGTGAAAAAGTGTACCCCCAAGTCTTGCGATTGACTTTTGGGTACACTTGTGTTTTATGGCCAGCCTCGTCCCATATCATTCGGTGGCTGACAAGACTTGCCTACAACCTGATGACTCTTCCCTCTTTTGTCGCTCTCGGCTTAGCTTGTTCTTGGCTTGGGTAGCCAAGGATACAAATTCCAACGCCCTGATAGTTGTCAAGCCCCAAGTCGCGCAACAAGGCAATACCATCAGGCAGTTCAAGCATCTCCTTGCAGCGATTGATCCAACAAGAGCCCAAACCAAGTGCCCATGCGGCATTTTGCATGGCACCAATGACGAGAGAGCCGTCTTTCACGTGGTTGAGGTCGTGTGATGGATTGCCATTGTTGCTTGGTGGCGCCACGACAAGGCAAGCCGTCGGCGCTCCGTAAAAAGGATCGCTGCTTGTTCCCATTATCTGCGCATTGAGCCGTGACAGCTTGGCTATCTTTTCCGCATCCTGCACCACAATTACCTTTACAGTCTGCTCATTGTGTGCGCTTGGCGCGCAAAGACCGCAGGCGATTATGGTTTCCAATTCACAATCCTTGATTTGTTCTTTCTTGTAAGCCCGGCAAGACCTGCGGGTCATAAGCATTTCAATTGCATCCATATTTTGCCTTTGTTTTTAATGATTATCCGACATTCGTCCAAATTAGTCAGGAAGGGTGATGCTGACGGCCACGAGTGCCGCCCATGCATTGGGTATCTGCAAATATACTGTTTTCCAGAGTAAAGCCCAAAATATTTATATTTTTCTTGTGAATAATTGTAATCTTTTGCCTTTATGCCTGTCTTATATACAGAACAACAAAAGTATAATCAATTAAAACATTACTATCATGGAAGGAAATCTTATTGGTTTGATAATCTCGGTGCTTGGCATCCTTTGCGGTATCATCGGAATAATCAGCGGAACAGTATCTTCAATAAAGAAGCATAACAACGAAATGCGCATCCGCGAGAGCATCATCGAAAACCACATTGACCCGGAGACGGCAAAGATTCTCGTAACGCCGGAATCTCCTAAGGCAAAGAGCCCATACACTATTCTTCGTTGGGGACTTGCCTTGCTGGGCATCGGCATCGGCTACCTGTTTAGCTGGTTGTTAAATCTGGACAAAGACTTCGCTATGGTAGTCTTTATGGCCTCTGGCTGTGGATTGGGACTGTTAATTTCTTTCTTTGTGTCATATCGTTTGGAACAGAAAAAGCAATAGAGACTGCTAAGTGACAAGAAGGTAAGCATGGAAGACAAAGAACTGATAGCACGTATCAGGCACGGCGACAGCAGACT
Source organism: uncultured Prevotella sp. (assembly GCA_964386825.1). GTDB lineage: Bacteria > Bacteroidota > Bacteroidia > Bacteroidales > Bacteroidaceae > Prevotella. The sequence goes on from CAYLUI010000013.1 coordinate 36,798, forward strand.
GTTTGCCGCCGTTGTCAGAGAGCACTCTGCGGCAATCTTCTCCAAGGTTCTTTCGCTTGTCAAACGCAACGACTTGGCACAGGAAATAACCCAGCAGACGTTCATCCGTGTCTATTCACGGCTTAACGACTGGCGTGGGCAAAACCTTTCCTCTTGGATAACTGCTATTGCCATGCACCTTGCCCTAAATGAACTTGACAAGGAAAGGCGGCATAGGACAGAGGCAATAAATGAGAACAATGCCTGGCAAGACAATGAATATTCAGAGGAGCGAGAGCTGATGTTGCAAAGGCTTGAGGCTGCAATAAACGAATTGCAGCCCGACGACCAACTTATCGTCAGGCTGCATTACTATGAGAAAAAGAAAGCAGAGGAGGTTGCCCACAAGCTAAACATGACAAAGAGCAATGTGCTCGTGCGCCTCCACCGTATTCGTGAACAACTTAAAAAGAGATTGAACGATGGAAATGATAAATGACAAACTGCTTGACAGCCTGCTTGATGAGGCTTCAATGCGCCAAATGACTGTCAATCAAATCAACGACAACGTGGTAAAAGCACTTCGCAAGGAAAGCAGAAAAAGCAAGTACAAGAGGATGCTGCGCCTCTTGGCTTTCTGCTTTGGCGTGCCTTTCCTCCTGTTATTGCCTCTTTCTGTTTACCATTACATTGGCAACACTCAATTCCCATTGGTGACAATTGCCGTAACTGTGGGGCTTCTGTTTTTTTACATCCCCGTCGTTATGAGGCTTAACGAAGTCTTCAAGCAACCGATAGTATAATTGCCCACATTGCTTTCAACATGCGTTGCTTTTTGCCAAGGTTGCCTTATTGCGGCTTTTCAAAGCACATTCAAGCAATGCCTTAGTGTGCCTCCATCCAGTTGTTGCCCCATCCGGCATCAGCAACAAGAGGCACGTTAAGCTTGGCAGCAGCCTGCATTTCCTCTATCACTATTTTCTCGACCAGCTCCGCCTCCTCCGGATATACTGAGAAGTTAAGCTCATCGTGCACCTGCAATATCATTTTTGAACGTATCCCTTCGTCCTTGAAACGTTGCCAGATACGTATCATGGCTATTTTTATTATGTCGGCTTCACTACCCTGTATTGGCGCATTTATGGCGTTACGCTCAGCAAAGCCACGAACGGTGTTGTTGCGTGAACTGATGTCCGGCAAGTAGCGACGGCGGCCAAACATAGTTTCCGCATAACCACTTTGCAATGCCTTCTCTTTGGCATCTTCCATATACTGGTGTACCTTTGGGAAAGTCTTAAAGTAATCGTCAATTAATTGGCGCGCCTCACCGTTTGGAATTTCCATGCGTTGCGCCAGTCCGAAAGCTGTTATACCATATATTATTCCGAAGTTGGCCTGCTTGGCTTTCTTTCGTTGCGAGGCGGTTACGTTTTCCAAAGGTTCCTTCCATATCTTGGCAGCCGTTGCACGGTGAATGTCAAGCCCATCCCTGAAAGCTTCTATCATATTCTCATCGTCAGAAAGATGAGCCATTATTCGCAACTCTATTTGGCTGTAGTCGGCAGAGAAGAAGCGACATCCCGGCTCAGGCACGAAACATTTCCTTATCTCCTTTCCGTCATCGTCTCGCACAGGTATGTTTTGCAGGTTTGGATCAGATGAAGACAAGCGCCCCGTTGCCGTTATCGCTTGGTTGAACGACGTGTGTATTCGTCCCGTGCGTTTGTTTATAAGCTTCGGCAACGCCTCTACGTAAGTACCCAAAAGTTTTTTCATCCCACGATATCCGAGTATGTCATCCACGATAGGCGCCTTTCCGCGCAATTGTTGCAATACTTCCTCTGACGTGACATACTGTCCTCTTTTTGTCATCTTCGGCTTCTCTACAAGTTGCATTTTACCAAAGAGGATGTCACCAACCTGCTTTGGTGACGAGATGTTAAATTCTTCGCCAGCTTCCTCATACGCATGCTTTTCATACAGCCTCATGCGTTCAGTAAAGGCGAGCTGGGTTTCCTTTAGCGATTGCGTGTCAAGCCTAACGCCGCTAATCTCCATGTCAGCAAGCACTTTCACCAGCGGCATTTCTATTTCCCAAAACAGTTTCTCAGCCCCAACTTCCTTCAGCCGTGGTTCGAGAACATTTTTCAGCCTCAATGTTATGTCAGCATCCTCTGCGGCATATTCATAAACGTCTTTTGGCGCAATGTCGCGCATGTTCTTCTGGCTCTTCCCTTTGACTCCGATAAGCTCCTCAATACGCACGGTCTGATAGTGGAGCAACGTCTCCGCCATGTAGTCCATATTGTGCCTCAGCTCTGGCTGTATGACATAATGTGCAAGCATGGTGTCAAACATCTTGCCCTTGATGTCAATGCCGTATGAACGCAATACCTCGTAGTCATATTTTATGTTTTGCCCTACCTTCAAGACATCGGCATTCTCATACAAAGGCTTGAAAATAGCTGTGTACAACAAGGCTTCCTCTCGATTGCTTGGTATTGCCACATACCACGCCTCGCCCTCTTTTACGGAGAAGCTCAAGCCCACCAGTTCGGCATCCATGGCGTTTGTTGAGGTTGTCTCAGTATCAAGACTGAGAACATCACTTTGCGAAAGCCTCGAACAAAGTTTGCGGGCATCGTCAATATTGTCTATCAGATGGTACTCGTGCTTGACCGTGCGTATGTTATCAAGGTTTGAAGGTTCAGCAGGTTGCACTGATGATGTAACGGGCGTATTGTCATCAAACAAGTTCAACTGCAAGACAGGTTGTACGCTCTTCTTATCAGCCTTCCCAAGAAACCTATCAGCAAGTCGCTTAGCCTCAATGTCTTCGAAGACGCGGCGCAACCTATCTTCGTCAGGACGTTTCACCTTGAGTTCGTCGAGGTTGAGTTCTATTGGAACATCAGTACGTATGGTTGCAAGAAACTTGGACATCTTGATGTCGTCACGTGCGTTTTCCACCCTCTCACGCATCTTACCTTTTATCTTGTCAGTGTTTGCGAGAAGATTTTCCGTCGTACCAAACTCACTGATAAGTTTCACGGCTGTCTTTTCACCAACACCAGGGCATCCTGGGTAATTGTCGGAACTGTCGCCCATGAGCGCAAGCAACTCGATGACCTGATCCGCCGAGGATATTCCGTACTTGTCTTCTATCTCAGCCTCGCCAATCTTGTCATATCCGCCACCATGCCTTGGCCTGAACATGAAGACATTCGGCCTGATGAGTTGCCCGTAATCCTTGTCAGGAGTCAGCATGTAAGTTTCCACCCCGGCATTTCCCGCTTTTGTCGCCAATGTGCCTATCACGTCGTCGGCCTCAAAGCCATCGGCTTGCAATATTGGTATGTTCATCGCCTCCAGTATTTCCTTGATGTAAGGCACTGCCAGCTTTATATCCTCAGGTGTTTCCTGACGTTGGGCCTTGTACGGAGGGAAAGCCTCATGCCTGAAAGTCTTGCCATGGTCAAACGCCACACCTATATGCGTTGGCTGCTCCTTGTCGAGAATTTCCTTCAAGGTGTTACAGAAGCCGATTATCGCTGAAGTGTTAAGACCTTTGGAATTTATGGTTGGGCGCTTTATGAAAGCATAGTACGAGCGGAAAATGATGGCGTAGGCATCCAAGAGAAACAGTTTGTCCATTAGTAAAGTCGTATTTTTCCGTAAAATTACAAAAAAGTTGGTACAATATCAAACAAAATAATTAATTTTGTATCAAATATCAGCACGTGTATGGATTACATATCAGCAATCAAGCAGCCAATATCTTCAGAACTGAACGATTTCGTCGAGTTGTTCAACCAGTCGTTGTCACATGCCAACGGCCTTTTGGGACAGGCATTGGAGCACATACGTCAACGTGCCGGCAAGCGTATGCGTCCCATGCTCATCCTGCTGATGGCAAAGAGCAAGGGGCACATCACAGACGTTACGCTCCATGCAGCCGTAGGACTTGAGCTTCTGCACACGGCATCTCTCGTTCACGACGACGTGGTTGACGAGAGCGCAGAAAGGCGAGGACAAGACTCCGTAAACAAGATTTACGACAACAAGGTCGCCGTACTTGTGGGCGACCATATACTGTCCACGGCATTGCTACATGTAAGCTACACTCACAATGAGGTCATCGTGCGTTATCTTGCCGAGCTGGGTCGCACCCTGTCAAACGGCGAGATTTTGCAGCTTTCCAACATCCACTCGAAGGACTTCTCTGAGAACGCTTATTATCAGGTCATCAAGCAGAAGACCGCAGCCCTTTTCGAGGCTTGTGCGGCAATAGGAGTCTTGAGTTCTGGAGCCGACGAGGAAGAAATTGCCAACGCCAAGGCTTTCGGTCGCAACCTCGGCATAATATTCCAGATTCGCGATGACATTTTCGATTATTATGACCACTCGAAGATAGGCAAGCCCACCGGCAACGACATGGCCGAGGGCAAGCTCACGTTGCCGGCAATATATGCGCTCAACACCACCCACGACCCAGAGATGATGCAGATTGCCTACAAGGTGAAGGATGGCACGGTAACCAAGGAAGAAATTGCCAGGCTTGTGGAGTTCACCAAAGCCAACGGCGGTATTGATTATGCCGAGAAACGCATGTGGGAACTTCATGCCGAAAGCATGGTCTTGCTTGATACCGAGGTAAAGGACAGTGCCATAAAGGAAAGCCTAAAGGCTTACCTCGACTACGTAATTGAAAGGGAAAAATAGCATATCCTCATTGCAAGGAATAGCATATCGCCCATTATGGCAAAAGCCTCGCCATTGAACACGTAAAGAAACTTACGTTCAATGGCGAGGCTTTTGCCATAATGGGGACACAGGGTCAATACCACTTGGTTTCCTTTTCCAGCACCTCGCTCAGCAGCAAGTTGGTGAGCCGGCTTGTGCCCAATCGCAACATCTCATTGGTGAGCCACCTCTCGCCAAGCACCTCCTTCACGATGGTATAATAAGTAATCGCATCGTTTACCGTATTGATGCCACCGGCAGGCTTAAGACCAATCATGATGCCCGTTTCGTCATAATATTCCTTTATGGCTTGGCACATCACGTAAACAGCCTCAGGAGTCGCGCCACCTTTTTCTTTTCCAGTGGAAGTCTTGATGTAATCGGCACCAGAGTACATTGCCAAGACAGCAGCCTTTTTCACGTTTGAAAGGTTGCCAAGGTCACATGTCTCAAGTATTACCTTCATTGGTACCTCACCACAAGTCTGTTTCAACTCACAAATGTCGTCGGCCACACCCTCGTAGTCATCAGAAAGGAACTTGCCAACAGGCAAAACTATGTCCACGTTGGTAGCACCATCGTTTATGGCAAGCGCAGTCTCGGCCACTTTCACCTCCATGAACGTCTGTGATGATGGGAAACTGCCGCTTACAACAGCTATTTCCACCCCGTCCACCTCAAGCGTATTGCGCACCAAGTGGGCAAAGTTTGGGTAAACGCAAACAGTCGCCACATGTGGCAAATCCGGGTATGCGTTGTCAAACTTGTTGACCTTTTCCACCATCGAAAGTATTTTCTCTTCCGTGTCAGTCGTGCTGAGCGATGTCAGCTCAACGCTTCCGAGCAAGAATTTCTTTACCTCACGGTTGTCGTTTTCGGGCACTTTCTCGGCGACAATCTCCTTTACCGCATAACGCACCTCGTCTTCGTTGACATTGAGATTGTATTTTGCCAGTGCCTGGTCAATCTTGCTTCCATTCACTATACCATTGCTCCTTTGAGCCTGAATGTCCTTTGTTATTATTCCCATGTCTTGTCTTTAATTGTGAGCGCCAATGGCTTCAACCGCCCCTTCCCTTGGATTTCAGAGCGGCATCCATCAACATCAGCATTGGCTCTTCAGTTTTATATTGTTCTTATGTCTTTCCTTGTCTCGCCTGGTCTTTTTCTCAAGGCTCTTTGCAAACTCTTCCGTAAGGTCAACCCCTGTTTGGTTTGCAAGGCAGCACAACACCCAAAGTATGTCAGCCATCTCCTCGCCAAGGTTGTCGTCCTCACCGGGCTTGAAGCTCTGGTCTCCGTACCTGCGAGCCATGACACGCGCCAACTCGCCCACCTCCTCGGTAAGCACTGCCATGTTTGTCAGTTCCGAGAAATAGCGCACGCCATATTGCCGTATCCACTCATTTACCGTGTCCTGCGCCTCTTTTATAGTCATCAGTCATTGTCCGTGGTTGGTTTCACACCGCAAAGTTACTCTTTTTCCGCGTATTGTGCAAGTATCATGCCGAAGCCGCTGCCACCTCTCCAAGCCTTTGCCATATTTCAAGGAAGGACGCATGGTCCACTTTCTTGCCGAAACCCACCTTCACGCCAGCCTCGTGCAGCATGTCGTATGCCTGCTGCGAAACGTATTCGGCCCAAACCTCTGCCACTCCGCCTTCAACCATCATCTGTGCCGCGGATTGCCCGACAGCCTTCACAGCGAGCTTTGCGTCGTAAAGCAGCTCGGGTTCCTCGTTCATTATGTTGTACAAGCGGCGCACACCATGTCCGTCAAAAGTGCGAATCTGCCCGTCGTGCAGTATCACGAGCGAGCATTGCTCTGTGTGGAGCGCATTTATGAGTTCTTGCATCATAGGTCAAAAAGTCTTTTTGTTTACGGGGGCAAATATAGGAAATATTTTTGACATCTGTGTCATGTATTGAGAAAAACTTTTCCGCAAAAGCGTCCGTTAGTCCCGTCGCCCCTCCCATGCGCAAAGAAGGGTTTCGCCACGACTCAGGAAAAATTCTTTACACGTATGCCAACCGATGATTTGCAAACTTTCGTATCCGTTTCAAAAAAACTCATAATTATCTTATACGGATGTGAAAAAGGTCGTGAGTTTTTTGTTTGTATTTGCGTTTATCATTACTTTTGCTGAACATATTCAATTATTATACATTACTTAGTTAGCTTTTTATGAAAGTCAAACATTTATTGGTCGGCATGTTGATGCTGCTTTCAGCCCCATTGGTGCGTGCCCAGCAGCCCGACATGACACTCCCCGTCGATACCACATTCCGTATTGGCAAACTCAGCAACGGCTTAACATACATCATCCGCCACAACAACTGGCCCGAGAACCGTGCCAATTTTTACATAGCCCAAAAGGTTGGCTCAATACAGGAGGAAGAGAGCCAGCGCGGCTTGGCCCACTTCCTTGAGCACATGGCGTTCAACGGTTCCGAGCACTTCAAGGGCAACGACCTCATTGAGTGGTGCCGCTCAAAAGGCATCGAGTTTGGAGCCGACCTAAACGCTTACACGGCATTGGACCAGACGGTTTACAACATCAACAACGTGCCGACGCAAAACCAATCAACCCTCGACTCGTGCCTCCTCATCCTGCGCGACTGGTCGTGTGGGCTGCTGCTTGAGCAGGACGAGATTGACAAGGAGCGTGGCGTGATACACGAGGAATGGCGTATGCGCACGTCGGCACAAAGCCGTATGCTGGAGCGAAACCTCGAAAAGCTTTACCCTGGCTCAAAGTATGGCAAGCGTTACCCGATAGGCCTGATGTCGGTCATTGACAACTTCAAGCGCAAGGAGCTTGTGGATTATTACCACAAATGGTATCACCCCAATCACCAAGGCATAATAATCATCGGCGACATTGATGTCAACAAAACCGAGGCGCAGATCAAGAAGCTGTTTGGCGACATAAAGAATCCGGCAAACGACGCCCCGATCGTGAGCGAGCCTGTGCCAGACAACGCAACCCCAATCGTCATCGTTGACAAGGACAAGGAGTTCCAGCAAACATCGGTTTCAGTAATGATGAAACACGACGTTTATCCCGACAGCCTGAAGCAGCAATTGCCTTACGTCATACAAAATTACATCAAGAACGCCGCGTTCGGCATGCTTGGCACACGCTTCGCCGAGGCATCGCAAAAAGCCGACTGCCCGTTTGTCGGCGCACAGGCCAGCGACGGAGGCTACGTCATCTCCAAGACAAAGGATGCCTTGTCGGTTGATGTCATGCCCAAGGACATGAGCCTAACCGCCGAAGCTCTCAAGGCTGCGCTGCTCGTGGTGAGGCAAGCCAGCGACTATGGCTTCACCGCCACCGAGTATGCCCGTTACAAGGAGAACATGCTCTCCTCGCTCGACAAGATGTGGGAGGCTCGCGACAAGCGTCCAAACGGCACTTTCTACAACCAGGCACTCGGCTGGTTCCTAAGCAACGAACCCATCATGAGCCTCGAATACAGGTACCAGATGATGAAGGCCATGGTGCCGCAGATCCCACTTGAGGCCATCAACCAAGTGCTGCCGCAGCTTTTCTCAAAGACCGACTCAAACCTCGTCATCCTCAACTTCAACAACGAGAAGGAAGGCGTGGCTTGCCCAACTGAGGCACAGCTCCTCGGAGCGGTGCGCGAGGCACGCGCGGCAAAGGTCGAGGCTTACGTTGACAACGTAAAGAATGAGCCTATCATGAAGGAAATGCCAAAGGCTGGCAAGATTGTCTCAGAGAAAAAGAGCAAGAAGTTCGACTACAACATCGTAAAGCTCTCCAACGGAGTCACCGTGCTGCTTAAGAAGACCGACTACAAGAAAGACCAGGTCACGATGAGTGGCGTTGGCGGCTCTGGCTCAAGCAACTACAGCGAGGCCGACTTCGCAAACATATCCGTCTTCAACGATGTCATTGACAACAGCGGACTCGGCGACTTCTCGTCAATTGAGCTTGGCAAGGCACTCGCCGGAAAGATTGCCAACGCCTCGCTGAAGATGAACCAACGCCGCATGTCGGTGGGCGGAAGCTCCACTCCGAAGGACGTTGAGACGATGCTGCAACTCACGCACCTCTATTTCACCAACATACGCAAGGACATGGATTCTTACAACAGCCTTATGCAGCAGTATGAGGTTGGCCTCAAGAACCGCGAGCTTAACCCGGAGACAGCTTACACTGACACCATCACGAAGACATTGTATCCCGGAGACTGGCACCAGCGCCCGTTCTTGCAGAAGGACGTGAAGGACGTGGACTACGACCGCATTTTGCAGATTGCGAAGGAGCGCACGGCAAACGCCAACGGATGGGTATTCATGATCGTCGGCAATTACAACGACTCCACCATTCGCCCGCTAATATGCCGCTATCTCGGCTCGTTGCCGGCAAAGGGCAAGAATGCCGCAGGCAAGCGCGTCACTTATCCTACCGACAAGAACATTGACAAGACTTTCTACCGCAAGATGGAGACCCCGAAGGCCAACGGGCAGATCATGTGGTTCAACGCCAAGCTGCCTTACACACAGGAGCGTGCCATACAGGCCAACATCGCCGGGCAGGTGCTCTCGATGGATTACATGAAGCAGATACGCGAGGACGCAAGCGCGGCATACTCTTGCGGAGCGCAGGGCGGCATGAGCATCGGCGAAGACGGTTACCACATTGCGCAGGTGGTGGGTTTCTGCCCAATGAAGCCTGAGAAGAAGGACATCGCGCTGAAGATAATGAACCAGGCCGTGACCGACCTCGCGCAGACCTGCGACGGAGAGAAGGTCGATAAGATAAAGAAGCTCATGCTCAAGCAGTATGACAGCTCGCTGAAGACCAACGGCTACTGGGGCAACATCGTGTGGGACGACTATATGATGAACAAGGACGGCCACACCAACTACAAGAGCCTCGTCGAGGCACAGACTCCTGCCAAGATTTCGGCATTCGTGAAGGAGTTCCTCGCAGGCGCCAACAAGGTCAGCGTGGTGATGCTCCCCGAGGAATGACAATGATGGCAAGGCAGAAGCGCAAGCCCCTGCCTGCAAATGCAAGAAACCACAACGGCGCAACCATATACTGGTTGCGCCGTTGTGGTTTCTCCATTGTTCAGCAACGGTGTCGCCCCGAAGCTTTTGTCGCGTTGCCACAAAAGCTTTGTCGCATTGGCATAAAACCTTTGCCGCATTGCCCCAAAGCTTTTGCCGCATGGACATAAAACAATTGCCGTACAGCCACCGGTGTCCCGTCAAACAATCATGGTCGGCAACCGGCATGGTGGCTGTGCGGCAATGGGCTTGTCAAGCGTACTCCTCGCCCTTCCTAAGCTGCACCTCGTTGACGTATTTCCTCACCAGCGCCGACGAGTCTTCCTTCTTACATATCAGCAACACGTTGTCCTTCTCAGCCACGATGAAACCGTCGAGGCCGCTCACCACGCCCGTTATCCCCTTTGGCAGCTTAATGACGTTGTGATGGCTGTTCTCAACCAGCACGTCACAGTCAATCACCACGTTGTCGTCGTTGTTTTTAGGCATGGCCTCGTAGATGCCGTGCCATGTGCCGAGGTCAGCCCAACCGAAGTCGCACTTCATCACCATCACGTTGTCAAGTTTCTCCAGCACGCCCGTCTCAACGGAAATGTTGGGATATGACGGGAAAAACTCCGACATGTAATCCTCTTCCTCCTGCGGCGTGGCGTGTGGATTTATCTCGTCGAGATGTCCCAGCACCTGCGGCAGGAAACCTGTAAGGATGTTGCGGATGCACTTAACGTTGGCCACGAACACGCCCGTGTTCCACAAGAACTCGCCGCTCTCCATGAACATCTTCGCAAACTCTCGGTCGGGCTTCTCCGTGAAGCTGCGTATCTTGAAGACATTGCCCTCTATGCGCCCCTCGGTCTGTATGTATCCGTATCCAGGCTCAGGGCGCGTGGGCTTAACGCCCATAGTCATGAACGTGTCGTGAGTGGCAGCGAACGCCATTGCCTCGCGCACGTTATCGCAGAAAGCCTCCTCGTTCATCACCAGCTGGTCAGACGGCACGGTTATCATCACCGCGTCAGCGTCGGCATGGGTTATGCGATGGTTGCCCCAAGCCATGCTCGGCGCTGTGCTGCGCAGTATTGGCTCAGGCAGGATGTGGTCGCGCGCCACGCACGGCAACTGCTCGGTCACCATGTTGACATACTCTACGTTGGTGCTTATGAAGATATGGTCGGGAGCCATGATTTTCGCCATGCGGTCGTAGGTCTGCTGAAGCTGCGTGCGCCCCACGCCGAAGAAGTCGATAAACTGCTTTGGGTGGCTTTCACGGCTACAGGGCCACAGGCGCCGGCCTCGTCCTCCGGCCAATATCAGGCAATAGTTGTGGTCTATGACAGGCATATAAACTTAGATTTGGTTTTTCATTATAACAAAACTACAACTTTAAAACGATTTGCCCAAGCGTTTGTTACCTTTTTCATTTATTTTTTGTTGCGGCAACGTTTTTTCAGTGTTTCACTTCGCTACCTGTGTGGTTTTTCGTAACTTTGCATCCACATAGGTTAAGATCAATGGCTAAAAAGCAGATTCTTCTCATAAACGACATGTGCGGAGTGGGCAAGGTGGCATCGGCCGCCATGATGCCCGTGCTTTCCTACATGGGGCACACCACATACAATCTACCCACGGCTTTGGTGTCCAACACGCTCGACTATGGCAAGTTCAACATTCTTGACACCACCGACTACATAACAGGCTGCTTCCCGGTGTGGAAGGAGCTTGGGGTCCGTTTCGACGCCATCTCAACCGGCTTCATTGCGTCAGAGAGACAGGCCGGCATCATATCAACCTACTGCAAGGAGCAGGCACAGCAAGGCACCCCCATATTCGTTGACCCCATAATGGGCGACGAGGGCAAGCTGTACAATGGCGTAACGCCGGCGACCATTGACAGCATGAGGGAGATGGTTGCCGTTGCCGACATAATTTTCCCAAACTATACCGAGGCTTGCTACCTCACCGGCCGCGATTACCGCCCCGAGGGGGTGAGCCGCGAAGGCGCATTCGCCATCATCGACGGGTTGCGCGCCATAGGAAGCAAGTCGGTGCTGGTGACATCGGTGCCCGTGGACGGGCAGCATGGCGTGGCAGGCTACAACCACCTTACGGGCGAGTTTTTCATGCTCGATTACACCGAGATACCCGTGCATTTCCCCGGAACGGGTGACATTTTCTCGGCGGTGCTCCTCGGCCATTTGCTCGACGGCGAGTCGCTGAAAGCCTCAACACGCAAGGCAATGGACACCGTTTACACGCTCATCGACCTGAACAAGGACAACGAAGACAAGAACCGTGGCATCCCGCTGGAGAGGTTCTTGAACATATTGTAAGAAAAACGTTTTAACCACTTCACCATTTGGAATGGCTTGCGATGGCTTCGTGCCTTGTGCAGGCGTTTTTTAGTCATGAATTACTTTTCAAACTTGTTTACCGTCCACTCTTCCATACAGACGGTAGTGGTAATCTCGCTAATCATAGCCGTAGGACTGGCCCTGGGCAAGATAAAGGTCAAGGGCATCTCGCTTGGCGTGGCATTCGTGTTCTTCGCCGGCATTGCTGCTGGCGAGCTGCACATGTCAATTGACCATAACATCCTCGATTTCACCGAGACGTTTGGGCTTGCCATGTTCGTGTATTGCCTCGGGCTTCATGTGGGGCCAAACTTCTTTGGCTCACTGCGCCATGAGGGTCTGGCACTAAACCTGTGGAGCATTGCGGTCATTGTGCTTGGCACGGTGCTCGCGTTGGTGCTCATGCCCATAACCGGCACAAGCCTGCAGAGCATGGTGGGCATATTGTGCGGTGCCACCACCAACACCCCTGCACTTGGTGTGGCAACGCAAGCCCTTGACCACCTGGGGCTTTCAACCGGCAACGTTGCGCTTGCCACGGCCGTCACCTATCCGCTTGGCGTGGTGGGTGTCATAATAGCGATGGTGATCATACGCAAGATGTTCGTCAAGCCATGCGACCTGGAGGTGAAGCCGCTGAGCGATGACGACCAAACTTACATAGCCCAGTTTATCGCCATAAACCCAGCAATCGTAGGAAGGACGGTGGCGGAGATTGCGCACATGACGCACCTCAAGTTCATAATATCGCGCATCTGGCGTGGCAAGGATGTCATTGTGCCGGTAGCCAACACTGTAATCAACGCCAACGACTCAATGCTTGTTGTCACGACCAAGGATGACGAGGAGGCGATGGTGGTGCTTTTCGGGAAGCAGGTTGACCGCGACTGGAACAAGGACAATGTGGACTGGAACTCCATTGACGCAAAGGTGGAGAGCCGTGTGTGCGTGGTGACTCGGACAACGCTAAATGGAAAAAAACTGTCGGCATTGCACATGCGTGATGCCTATGGGGTAAACGTAAGCCGTGTAATGCGCGGTGACATAACGTTGCTTGCCAGCGACGAGCTGCGCCTGCAATATGGCGACCGCGTGACCATCGTGGGCAAGCACGAAGACCTTGACAACGCCGAGCACTTCTTTGGCAACTCGGTGAAAACCCTTGAGGAACCAAACATTGGGAGCATTTTCATAGGCATCATCCTTGGCATGGCATTGGGGACAATACCAATATCGTTGCCGGGCATCGAAAGCCCAATACGCCTTGGCATTGCAGGAGGCCCTATCATAATGGGCATCATCGTTGGGGCTTTAGGTCCTCGCACGCACATGATTTCATACACCACACGTTCGGCATCGCTCATGCTGCGCAAACTTGGCCTCTCGCTGTACTTGGCTTGCCTTGGCCTCGATGCGGGAAAGGACTTCCTGGCAACCGTGGTTCGGCCGGAAGGACTGATGTGGGTGGGCTTAGGTTTCCTGATCACGCTCATACCGGTGGTTGTGATTGGCGTGGTGGCGTTGAAAAGCCACAAGTACGACTTCGGGTCGGTTTGCGGTATCCTCTGCGGTTCCATGGCCAACCCAATGGCTCTTGGCTATGCCAACGACACGCTGCCTGGCAATAGCGCAAGCATAAGCTATGCCACCGTTTACCCACTTGGCATGTTTGTCAGGGTTGTGATAGCGCAATTGCTGATAATGTTTTTCGTTTAGCGGGAATGAACAATCCCTTTTATTACACGCCGTCACCAGAATGCCAGCAAGCCGTCGGGGAACTTGCCGATTGGCTAAACGGCAAGCCATCGGCATTTTGCGACCATGCCGTCGCAGAAGACTTCCGGCACGAGATTGGCAAGGGGAAAATGTTTGGCGTGCTTGTCGTGGAACCTGCCACCGACCCGACGAAAACTCGTTACCTTGCCGCTTACAGCGGTCAGGTTTGTGGTCGCTCTGATTGGGAAGAGTTTGTTCCGTCTGTGTTCGACTATCTTCAACCTGATGGATATTTCAAGCGTCACGAGGCTGAGATAACGGATATAAACAGGCAGATTGAATGCCTTGACAGCGAAGAGGCACAATCCGTCGTGATGGACGCAAATCGGCAGGAATGCCAAGACCCAAGACCGCTGGCTGACAAGACTCGGCATGACGGCGAGACGGCTGAGGAATATGTAAGACGGCGACAGTTTGAAAACGCCGAATTGCATCGCTGGAAAGTGCGTGAGCGTGAGCGACAGGCTGCAGCCGATGCCGTCAAGCGACAAAAAGAAGAAAAGATAGCCAGCCTACGGACTTTGCGCCGACAAAAAAGTGACGACTTGCAACGTTGGCTTTTCCAACATTTCGTAATGAGGAACGGACGTGGAGAGGAACGTGACCTGATTGACGTGTTTGACCAATCGCTCCCCCCAGCAGGCTCAGGTGAATGTTGCGAGCCAAAGCTTCTGCAATATGCCCTGACACATGGACTGAAGCCAACGAGCATGGCAATGTTCTGGTGGGGTGAAAGCCCACGAAAGGAAGTGCGCCACCATCTCCATTTCTATCCAGCATGCAATGGCAAGTGCAAGCCATTGCTCAACTGGATGCTACAGGGAATCGACGTGGACGCAAATCCGTTAGAAAGCAAGGAGCGTGATGCCATGCTCGTCGCCAAGATGAAAATATTGTATGAAGACGAAGACATCTGCGTGATTGACAAGCCTGCCGGGATGCTTTCCGTACCAGGCAAGAACGGTCGCGAAAGCGTGCTCGGCGTTATGCGAAAGCGCTATCTGGGAAGCACGTCGCCGCTCGTGGTCCACCGCCTTGACATGGACACGAGTGGGATTATGGTCATCGCCAAGACTATGGAGGCGTACCATGCGTTACAGCGTCAGTTTGCCGGTCACGAGGTGGTAAAACGGTATGTGGCGGTTTTGGAAAAGCCAATAACGGAATGTTGTCAAAGGACAGCAGCAAGCAAAGAAAGGTTTTTACGATTGGGATTTGAGCAGAATGGGGGGCACACGGAAAGAGAGTTGTCGCTTCCGCTACGTCCGGATCTTGACGACCGCCCACGACAAGTTGTTGATTTTACGCATGGGCGCAATGCCGTGACATATTATGAAAAAGTCGGCGAACAAAGGGTTTGGCTGTGGCCACAAACGGGAAGGACGCATCAACTGCGTGTGCATTGTGCCCATGAGCTTGGCTTGGGAAATCCCATATTGGGCGACCCGTTGTATGGAACCGGCATATTGGCAAGACACGGCAGGATGCCCAACCGCATGTACCTCCATGCCGAGGAAATATCATTTCGCCATCCAGTTACAGACAGGCGCATGTCGTTTGTTTCAAATGCCCCTTTTTGACAAGAATGAAAACGAAAGGCTCCGCTTAAGAACCTGACTTTTTGCCGTATAGCTGTTAGAAGTTCTTAAAGGTTGGTAAATGATTTGCGTGACTTTGAGAAAAATGCTATCTTTGTAAAACTATGACGATTACACTTATTGTTTTGGCCCTTACGATAGCAATGTTCATCTGGGGGCGATTGCGCAGTGACATTGTGGCCCTGTCGGCACTTGTGGTTTTGATTTTGTCTGGAGTGCTTACACCATCAGAAGCCCTTATGGGTTTCTCGTCGTCGGTTGTCATAATGATGGCCGGCTTGTTCGTGGTGGGAGGAGCCATCCTGAAAACAGGCTTGGCACGCGAAGTTGGCAACCGCATGATGGGCTTGGCACGTGGCAACGAAACGCGCGCCTTCCTGCTCGTCATGCTAACAACGTCTTTCATAGGGGCTTTCGTCAGCAATACCGGAACAGTGGCATTGATGATGCCAATTATCGTGAGCATGGCAGCACAAGCCGGCTTTAGCAGCCAACGTTTGCTCATGCCACTTGCCTTTGCTGGCAGCCTTGGCGGCATGCTTACGCTCATCGGTACGCCACCCAACCTTGTCATAAACGAGGAACTGATAAACGGAGGTTTGGAAGGACTGAACTTCTTCTCGTTCTTGCCTGTAGGCATAATAGTGATAGCGATAGGAATGTTTTTCCTGTTGCCAGTCAGCAAGACTTTGGTAAAGAAACAGAAAGGTGACAAGAATGGCATCGGAGACAAGACGCTCGTTGACCTTGTCGAGGAATACCAGCTTAAGGACAACCTGCACCGTTACCGTGTCACGGCACGCAGCGGAATAATAAACAAGCAGGTAAGCGAACTTGGGCTGAAGGAACGTTTCGGGATTACGCTGGTTGAGATACGCAATGAGCGTCGCAAGGCATTGGGAATGATGCGTGACGTGACCCAAAACATAGTGTCGGGTCAAAGTGTCATTGAAGAAGGCGACATCCTTTACCTTATGGGAAACAATGACGGCATGAAACGCATGGCAGAGGTATGCGTACTGGAAAGGCAGGACGGAGCGAAACTCGACTTTTATGACATTGGAATGGCCGAGATTGTGGTGTTGCCGGAATCGCGACTTATCGGAACGCCAATACGCGAATCGCAGCTCAGGGAAAAATATAAGGTAAACGTGCTTGGCATACGTCGTGGAAGCGAATATATTTACGAAGACCTTGGTGACATGCGGCTGCATGGCGGTGATGTCCTGCTGGTGCAGGCACAATGGGAGGATCTCATTTCGCTAAACAGCGACAGTAACAATTGGGTCGTGCTCGGGCATCCAGACAAGACCGTCAGCAAGGTTACGCTCGACTATAAAGCACCCGCCGCAGCGGCAATAATGCTGGTTATGGTGGTCTTGATGGTATTTGGTTGGGTGGAACCTGTTACGGCAGTCATAATCGCCGGCTTGTTGACGGTGTTGACAGGATGCTTCCGCAAGGTGGAGGATGCTTACAAGACCATAAACTGGGAGAGCATAGTGTTGATAGCCGCCATGATGCCCATGTCAACGGCTCTTGAAAAAACAGGCGTATCATCGTTAGTGTCGCAACAACTTGTCACCACACTCGGCGCACTTGGCCCTTACGCATTGCTCGCTGGAATATACTTCACGACATCATTGCTGACAATGTTCATCAGCAACACGGCAACGGCAGTGCTGATGGCTCCAATTGCCATGGTTGCCGCCCAACAGACAGGTGTCAGTCCTTATTCATTCCTCATGGCTGTAACGCTTGGCGCAAGCATGTGCTTCGCATCGCCATTCTCCACACCACCAAACGCCCTTGTGATGAAAGCCGGGCAATACACATTCATGGACTACGTGAAGGTTGGCTTGCCATTGCAAATAATAATAGGAATCATTATGACGTTTGTCCTGCCGTTGTTGTGGCCGTTTTAAGGGATGAGACTCAAGGAAATAAGTGTCTTGGCATTGTCTTTGCTCTGCATTGCTTGTGTGGAAAAAGCAGGTGTGGAAAACAACGATGGCTTCGTGGATGACATCGTTATCAAGACAACCCCTGTGAGAAACCAGGGCGACAACCCGCTTTGCTGGGCTTACGCCATGCTCGCAACAATAGAAAGTGAGCGGCTTATGAAAGGAGACTCAGTAACCCTTTCCCCAGATTACCTTGCGAGGCTATGGCTACAGGAGCAGGCACGAACCTATTATCTTACGCGTGGTGAGAGCAACGTGTCGTTGAAGGGCATGATTTCACTAACACCACGACTTATGGAAAGGTATGGGATTGAACCTTACGACAATTACCATTCTTTTGGTGAAACAAACTGGGACGTGTTGTGCCGCACAGCAAAAGAGGTGGCACGTGCCTCAACATCGCTTAAGATGCTTGACAACCGGTTGGGTGACATACTTGACAAAAGGGTGGGATTCTTGCCCCAATCGCTTTTTGTCCAAGGCATGTCATATACGCCAAGGCAATTGGCGGAAAGTATTTGCCTGCCAGACAATTACATGTTCATGACCAGTTTTTCACATCATCAGTTCGGCGAGGATGTTGTTTTGGAAACTCCCGACAATCGCTTACTTGACACATACCATAACCTTCCCATCGATTCACTGATGAATACCATTATCAAAGCCCTGAACGATGGTCACCCAGTATGTTGGGAAGGAGACATTAGTGAACCAGGCTTCGACTTTGGCAATGGGGTTGCCTCTTTGGCAAACGATGACGCACCGGTAACCCAGGAGCGACGGCAACGTGCCTTTGAAAAATTTGATACGACTGATGACCATTGCATGGAATTATGTGGAATGGCTCATGACAAACATGGTCGCCGTTTTTTTATCGCCAAGAATTCATGGGGAAGCTCCAACCGTTACAACGGGTTTATGTACCTAAGCTACAATTATGTGAAAATGAAGACCATAGCTATTGCCGTTGCAAGATAAAATAGTTTTTATAAACATAAAGCAACCGTGTGTGAATAATTATTATTAACTTTGCGCAAGGAAAATAATAAACTAAAATATAATGGGAAAAATCATCCTCACCGGCGACCGTCCCACTGGTCGCTTGCATCTTGGACATTATGTGGGTAGCCTGAAACGACGTGTTGAACTGCAAAACGCCGGCGACTACGATCGTATGTTTGTCTTCATGGCGGACGTGCAGGCACTCACTGACAATGCTGACAATCCAGACAAGATACGTGAAAACATAGTGAACGTGGCCCTGGACTATTTGTCAGTTGGCCTTGACCCTGCAAAATGCACCCTCTACATACAGAGTCTCATTCCAGAAATCGCAGAACTGACAACATACCTCATGAATATTGTCAGCGTCAGCCGTGTACAGCGTAACCCGACGGTGAAAACCGAGGTTAAGATGCGTGGTTTCGAGAACAACTCAATACCTCTCGGCTTCTTCTGCTATCCTGTGTCTCAGGCTGCCGACATAGCTGCCTTCAAGGCAACAACGGTACCGGCAGGTGAGGATCAGGAGCCGATGCTGGAGTTGACGCGCGAGCTTGTGAACCGTTTCAACCAAATTTACGCCCCCGTGCTTGTTGAGCCACAAATCATGTTGCCAGAGAACGCAACGGCACGCCGCCTGCCAGGCACTGATGGCAAGGAGAAAATGTCAAAAAGCCTTGGCAATTGCATTTATCTCTCAGACGATGCGGATACGGTATGGAAACAGGTAAAGGGAATGTACACAGACCCGACGCACCTAAATGTATCAGACCCCGGGCATGTGGAGGGCAATGCCGTGTTCACTTATCTTGACGCATTCTCAACAGATCAGGACTTTGCCGATTTCTGGCCAGAGTTCCAAAACCTTGACGAGCTGAAGGCCGCTTACACACACGGAGGCATTGGTGACATGAAATGCAAGAAGCTGCTCAACAATATAATCAACCGCATGCTTGAGCCTATTCGTCAGCGTCGCCATGAATACGAGCAGGACATACCTGAGATTTTCAACATCCTGAAAAAAGGTTCTGATGACGCACGCGAAGTGGCTGCACAGACAATGGACGAAGTGCGCAAGGCCATGCGTATAAATTATTTTGAGGACGAGGATTTCATCAAGGAACAGGCCGATAAATTTAAAAGCTTAAAATAGAATTCCCGATATAGCCAAGCCGTGCATCCTTCACACAAAAGCGAAGCAATCATAACAACAAGCACGCATAAAGGCTTGGCTCTGGGCTTCCATACAAAAAAAATGAATGATTACGAGATTATGGCTCCAGTCGGCAGCCGCGACTCACTTGCCGCGGCAATACAGGCTGGTGCCGATTCGGTTTACTTTGGGGTTGGCCAACTTAACATGCGTTCGCACAGTGCCAACCATTTTGACCTTGACGATCTCGATTATATCGTCGCAACCTGCCGTGAGCATGGCATAAAAACTTATCTCACCGTAAACACCATCATATACGACGAGGATGTTGAGACCATGCGGCAAATCATTGACGCTGCGGTACAGGCTGGCGTATCGGCCGTGATTGCGTCAGACGTGGCCGTCATGACCTATTGCCGCGAGAAGGGCATGGAGGTTCACCTCTCAACCCAACTCAACATCTCAAACGTAGAGGCTCTGAAGTTTTACAGCAACTTTGCCGATGTCAGTGTCCTTGCACGCGAATTGAACATGAAGCAAGTTGGCCATATCCACGACGAGATTGCAAGGCAAAACATCTGTGGTCCAAGCGGCAAACAGGTTCGTATTGAGATGTTCTGCCACGGAGCACTTTGCATGGCTGTGTCAGGCAAATGTTACATGAGCTTGCATGCGGCAAATCGTTCGGCAAATCGTGGTGAGTGCGTGCAGATTTGCAGGCGCAGCTACTCAGTCACCGACAACGAGACCGCGAACGCCATGGAAATAGACAATAAATATATCATGAGTCCAAAGGACTTGAAGACCATACGCTTTATCGACAAGATGATGAAAGCCGGTGTTCGCGTCTTCAAGATAGAGGGTCGTGCCCGCGGACCTGAATATGTTTATGCGGTTGTGAAATGCTAT
The DNA here is from genome assembly GCA_964386825.1 of uncultured Prevotella sp. Taxonomy (GTDB): domain Bacteria; phylum Bacteroidota; class Bacteroidia; order Bacteroidales; family Bacteroidaceae; genus Prevotella. The sequence continues at coordinate 57,320 of CAYLUI010000013.1, forward strand.
AAGGAAGCACTCAATGCGGTACTTGACGGCACTTTCACCGAGGAAAAGAAGGACGAGTGGGACAAGAGGCTCTCCACGGTCTTCAACCGTGGTTTTTGGGATGGATACTACCAAGGACAAACCATGGGCGAATGGAACAACCAATACGGCTCACTTGCCACGGAACGCAAGATTCTCGTTGGCAAGATAACAAAGTTCTACGGTCGCATGAGCGTTGGTGAGATTGCCGTCCAAGCCAATACTTTCAAGAAGGGTGACAAGCTTCTCATAACAGGGCCAACAACCGGTGCAATGTACTTGAACGCAGACGAGATACACGATGACAACGGAACCGTTGACGAGACCGTGCAAGGCACCCGTGTAAGTGTGCTTGTGCCAGGAAAGGTGAGGGAAAACGATAAAGTGTTCAGGATAAGCACTGCGCCGCTAAGCTAAAACACGGTTTGCCACAGGCAGCATTGGCACACACGACTAACAATAATAACATTAATACAAAACACAGCCACTATCCACGCAAAACATCCCGTTCCATTTCCCGGAATACGGAAAAACGTGTTGATGGCGGCTTTTGCTTATGAAATCAATCAACGAACTGCAAGATGAGGTTATCGAAGAGTTTAGTGGCTTCGACGACTGGATGGATCGTTATCAGATGCTCATCGACTTAGGTAATGACCTCGATGAGTTTGATGACAAATACAAGACTGAGCAAAATCTCATAGACGGTTGCCAAAGTCGTGTCTGGATTCAATGCGACTATGTTGATGGCAAGCTGGCATTCACGGCAGATAGCGATGCCCTTATCGTAAAGGGCATAATAGCTTTGCTCATTCACGTCCTTACAGGGCATACACCGAAAGAGATACTCGACGCAGACCTTTATTTCATCGACAAGATTGGCTTGCGCGAGCACCTTTCACCAACACGCAGCAATGGCTTGCTGGCCATGCTGAAGCAAATAAAGGCTTTTGCCCTGGCTTATAGCACAAAGACTTGCTGATGCGTAAACTGAAGACCATAGAGATGCACCGCCTGTCGGTTGGCGAGTTCAAGGCTTCCAAGAAGTTGCCGCTTGTCGTTGTGCTTGACAACGTGCGGTCGCTTTACAATGTAGGAAGCGTGTTTCGCACAGCTGACGCTTTTCGTGTGGAAGCCATTTATCTATGCGGTGTCACAGGCTGCCCTCCAAGTGCGGAAATCCACAAGACTGCTCTTGGAGCAGAGGACAGCGTATGCTGGAAATACTTTGAGAAAACGGAGGATGCCATAAGGGATTTGCGCGAGAAAGGGTATTTCGTGTGGAGTGTGGAGCAGGCAGAGGGAAGCACCAAGTTGCAAGGCTTGCCCACCACCGTTTCCGAATCTTGCGCAGTAGTCCTTGGCAACGAGGTCAAGGGAGTACAGCAAAGCGTTATCGACATGAGCGACGGCTGCCTTGAGATACCACAGTTTGGAACCAAGCACAGCCTCAATGTGAGTGTCACGGGCGGAATTGTTATTTGGGAATTTGCCAAGAAGCTGATGTTGGTTCATGACAATGCCTGACCACATCATTTTACCTGATTGATATGTACGACATTTGCAGCATAGGGCACATTACGCTCGACAAGATTGTCACCAAGCGCAACACCGTTTACATGTCCGGTGGAACAGCGTTTTACATGACTTATGGCATCAGCTGCTTGCCAAAGGATGTAAGTTACCAGCTTGTTACTAAAGTGGGGCACGCACAGGTGAAAGACGTGGAGAAAATAAAGGCAATGGGCGTTGACACAATTTGTTACCCAAGCCGCCATACTGTTTATTTTGAGAACATATATGGTGAAGACTCCAACGAACGCAAGCAGCGTGTCCTTGCCAAGGCTGATCCGTTCACCATCGATGACGTTCGCCCGCTTCAAGCGAAAGTGTTCCATCTCGGCTCACTCCTTGCAGACGACTTTGCCCCGGAAGTGGTGGAACATCTTGCCACGAAGGGCCTGGTTTCCATAGACGTACAAGGTTATCTCCGCGAGGTTGTTGGCCAACAGGTTCTCGCCACAGGTTGGAAAGACAAGGAACGCATACTTTCGTGCACTGGCATTTTGAAACTCAACGAGAGCGAGGCTGAAGTCATAACCGGGAACAAGGACTTACGTGATGTCGCAAGAAAACTGGCATCTTATGGTGTCAAGGAAGTTATCATAACGCTGGGAAGCTATGGCTCTATGATTTATGCCGATGGCACTTTTTATGACATACCACCATGTGTTCCCAATTGCGTTGTTGACGCAACAGGCTGTGGCGACACTTACAGCACCGGTTACCTTTGGTGCCGTGCCCAAGGAGCCGGATACGCCGAAGCCGGTCACTTTGCCACGGCAATGTGCGCCCTGAAACTTGAGCACAACGGACCTTTCGACAAGACCATTGAAGACATACAGGCCATCATCGGCAAGGCACATGGTTAGGCAACCGATGAAATTGGAAAGAGGAAAAACGACAGCATTTTTTGGAATGACATTATGAACAGCAAATTAGACTTTAAGTTTGAGGTGTGCGCCAATGGCCTGGAGAGTTGCCTGGCAGCCCAACAGGGTGGAGCCGACCGTGTGGAACTGTGTGCAGCCATTGGTGAAGGAGGCACCACTCCGTCGTATGGCGAGATAAAGGTTGCACGCGAATTGCTTTCCACAACGTTGTTGCATGTCATAATACGTCCCCGTGGCGGCGATTTTCTTTACACCCCCATTGAGTTGAGGCGTATGGCCGAGGACATCAAGATGTGTGGCAGCCTTGGTGTTGACGGCGTTGTCTTTGGCTGCCTTGACAGCGACGGCAATGTTGACGTTGAAGCCTGCCGGCAACTGATGGGGCTTTGCCACGGCATGTCAGTTACTTTTCACCGAGCTTTTGACCGATGCGCAAATCCTTTGGAGGCTTTGGAGCAAATCATCAGCCTTGGCTTCGACCGCATACTCACCAGTGGGCAACAGCCAAAGGCCATGGACGGCATTCCATTGTTGAAGACGCTTAACCACCAATCGGCAGGACGCATAAAAATTCTTGCAGGAAGTGGGGTCAACGAGACCAACATACGTAGCCTGCACGAGCAGACCGGCATATGCGAATTTCACTTCTCCGCCCGCGAGCCACATCCTACAGGCATGAGCTATCTTGCGCCAAGTTTTGCCACGGAAGACGCTCCACACGCAATTGACCTCACCACCGAGCGACGAGTGAAGGCTACGATAAAAGCCTTGATAGGCTAAAAAGCAATGTTTCCCAACGTGCCAAAACACCCCCGCAGCGTTTTTGCACTTTGACCACATTAGCAAAAACATAAACAAACAAGCACACACACGACAAAACCGTGCCGCAATCGACGTGACTCCTCCAAAAGTCAGGCATCAGCCTCTTAAGGTTCACCTCGATTACGGCACGGTTTCGTTTTATGCCAAAGCGGTCAGCACAAGGCCATGCCGCCCTTATCCCATTTGTTTCTTCAGCAGTTCAGGCAACAGGCGAGTCTCCTCAGCCACGGGCACGCCCACAGCCTCCAAAGCCTTTATCTTGCCCTCGGCAGAGCCTGAGCCACCCGATATTATGGCACCGGCGTGCCCCATCTGCTTGCCCGGAGGAGCCTGACGGCCGGAAATGAACACAGCCACGGGCTTGGTGACATGCTCCTTGATATATTGCGCAGCACGCTCCTCGGCATCACCGCCAATCTCGCCAATCATGGCAATGGAGTCGGTTTCGGGATCATCCTGGAACATCTGCAGCAACTCCTCGAAATAAAGCCCTACCACAGGATCACCGCCAACGCCAACGGCTGTGGAAATGCCCATGCCACCAGCCACGAGGTCATACACCACCTCGTATGTTAGCGTGCCACTGCGCGAGATAACGCCCGTGTGTCCCTCCTTGAAGATGTTAGACGGCATGATGCCAACCATGCTCTTGCCCGGAGAGATAAGTCCAGGGCAATTGGGCCCAATGACCTTAACGCCCTTCACGCGAGCATAATTCTGGGCTTCCACGGCATCAACCACGGGCACCCCCTCAGTGATGCAAACCACGAGGCTTATGCCTCCGTCTATAGCCTCGAACATGGCATCCTTGGCAAACGGCGCAGGCACGAAAATAATGGAAGTGTTGGCCCCGGTAGCCTCAACGGCATCCTTTACGGTGTTGAACACGGGTATGCCGTCAACATTCTGGCCGCCTTTGCCCGGCGACGTGCCGCCAACGACCTGCGTGCCATACTCCTTCATCTTGGCAGCATGAAAACTGCCGTCACGCCCGGTAATTCCCTGGACGATGACCTTTGTATCCTTATTGATAAGTACGCTCATAATTTCATCTGTTGTTTGAGATTTCCACTGCCTTATGCCCAGCCTCGGCCATGGTGGTGGCGACGTTGAAGTGGGTTTCCTTCAGTATCTCGCGCCCCTCAGCCTCGTTGGTGCCGGTAAGGCGTATCACGATTGGGATGTCAGTCTTTATGGTCTTGAAAGCTTCGATAAGTCCCTTGGCCACGTCGTCGCAGCGCGTAATGCCACCGAAGATGTTGACAAGCACCGTGTTGACGTTCTCGTCGGAAAGCAGCAGGTTCATCGCATCGACAATCTTCTCCGGGTTCGACGAGCCGCCGATGTCGAGGAAGTTTGCCGGCTCGCCACCGTAAAGCTTTATCATGTCCATCGTCGCCATGGCAAGTCCCGCGCCGTTGACCATGCAACCAATCTTTCCGCCAAGGTTTACGTAGCTGAAACCATGGTCCTTGGCCCACTGCTCCTTCTTCTCCGCCTCATCCGGCTCAAACAGTTCCCTGACATCTTCGTGGCGGAAGAGGGCATTGTTGTCGAATGTCATCTTTGCGTCGATGGCCTTAAGCGTTCCGTCAGCCAGCAACACGAGTGGGTTTATCTCCACGAGCGAAGCGTCTTTCTCGACGAACAGGCGGTAGAGAGCCTTGAAAATCTTAGCCGCCTGCCTTACTTGCGCCTTGTCGTCGAACAACTTCCACGCAGCCTCATTGGCCTTGAAGTCGGCCATGCCGACCGTCGGGTCTATTATTATCTTCACTATCTTCTCAGGCGACACTTTCGCCACCTGCTCGATGTCCATGCCACCCGAGCGCGAGAGCATCATCATGGGGCACTTGGTGCGCCTGTCAACAAGTATGCTGACATAATACTCGGCAGCAATGTCAACAGCCTCAGACACCAGCACGCGGTCAACGGTGAACCCCTTGATGTCCATGCCAAGTATGGCCTCGGCATGACGGCGTACCTCTTCCTCGCTGCTGCCAAGCTTCACGCCGCCGGCCTTGCCGCGACCGCCCGTATGCACCTGCGCCTTCACCACGGCCTTCCCAGAGCCAAGCTTGCGATAAGCCTCGACAGCCTCGTCGGGGGTGCGGCAAAGGAAATGCTTGTCCACCGGCACGCCATACTGCTCGAAGAAGCCCTTGGCCTGATATTCATGTACTTTCATAGCGTATAATATAAGAGTAGAATGTATAAAAATGGTTTTCGTGGCAAAAATAGTGATTATTTCCGAAATAAGCACCACTTGGCGTGAAAAAGATTTTTAAATTTACGCCAACCAACACACCAAGCCCGGCATGGCAACACCATAAGGCGGCATGGGCAAGCGTGGCAGGACAATGGCTTGACCATGCCTTCGGCACAAAAGCTTTGTCGCGATGCCTCAAAGCCTTTGGCGCAATGCCACGAAACTTGCGTCGCACCCCCTCAAAACTTGCGTCGCCAAGCCTCCACTGCGCCAAGGCATTCCCACATAGCCATGCGGCGGCACGCCATATACGGCACACGCACAGATTAAGGGCACACGTACAAAAATCAGTCTTCAACAACTTAATATTCAAAGTTTTTATTAACTTTGCATTTGGAATAAAAACACGAAAACAAATCACATGGAAGAGAAACATTTCAAGCGGACAACAGTCACCGCAGCGTTGCCATACGCCAATGGCGGCGTGCATATAGGCCATCTGGCAGGCGTTTACGTGCCTGCCGACATCTACGTGCGCTACCTGCGCCTCAGGAAGCAGCCCGTCATCTTCATAGGCGGAAGCGATGAGCACGGCGTGCCAATCACCATCCGCGCAAAAAAAGAAGGCGTGACCCCACAGGACGTGTGCGACCGCTACCACAGCATAATAAGGGACTCGTTCAAGGATTTCGGCATATCTTTCGACGTTTACAGTCGCACAACCTCGAAGACGCACCACAAGTTCGCATCAGACTTCTTCCGCAAGCTCTACGACGAGGGCAAACTCGTGGAAAAGGAGTCGGAGCAATACTATGACCCCGAGGCAAAGCAGTTCCTCGCCGACCGTTACATCATGGGCACGTGCCCCCACTGCGGCAATCCCAACGCCTATGGCGACCAATGCGAGAAATGCGGCTCCGACCTTTCGCCGATGGAGCTTGTCGAGCCCCACTCCACCATCAGCGGTGCCAAGCCCGAGATAAGGAAGACAAAGAACTGGTACCTGCCGCTCAACAAATACCAAGACTGGCTCAGGCAATGGATATTGGAAGGCCACAAGGAATGGCGTTCCAATGTTTACGGACAATGCAAGTCGTGGCTCGACATGGACTTGCAACCGCGCGCCATGACCCGTGACCTCGATTGGGGCATTCCCGTTCCCGTGGCAGACGCCGAGGGCAAGGTGCTCTACGTTTGGTTCGACGCACCGATAGGCTACGTGAGCAACACCAAGGAGCTTTGTGACAACGAGCCAGAGAAATGGGGTTCGTGGCAGAAATGGTGGCAAGACCCGGAAAGCCGCCTCGTTCACTTCATCGGCAAGGACAACATCGTGTTCCATTGCCTCATCTTCCCCGTCATGCTGAAGGCTCACGGCGATTACATACTGCCCGACAACGTGCCCGCCAACGAGTTCCTCAACCTTGAAAACGACAAGATTTCCACATCACGCAACTGGGCCGTGTGGCTTGACGAATACCTGAAGGAGTTCCCCGGCAAGCAGGACGTGCTGCGCTATGTGCTCACCGCCAATGCTCCGGAAACCAAGGATAACAACTTCACATGGAAGGATTTCCAGGAGCGCAACAACTCCGAACTGGTAGCCATTTACGGCAACTTCGTCAACCGCGCCTTGCAGCTCACGAAGAAATACTGGGGCGGCGTGGTGCCAGAGTGCGGCGAGCTGCAAGACGTTGACAAGAAAGCCATCGACGAGTTCAAGGACGTAAAGGAGAAGGTGGAGCAACTGCTTGACGGCTTCCACTTCCGCGAGGCGCAAAAAGAGGCTATGAACCTCGCCCGCATCGGCAACAAGTACATCACCGAATGCGAGCCTTGGAAGGTTTGGAAGACTGACCCGAAGCGCGTGGAGACAATGCTTTACATATCGCTCCAGCTCGTAGCCAACCTCGCCATAGCCTTCGAGCCTTTCCTGCCTTTCTCAAGCAAAGACTTGCGCCAAATGATTGGCATGGACAGCTTCGACTGGTCACAGCTCGGCAGCACCGACCTGCTGAAACCAGGCCATCAGCTCGGTGAGCCTCACCTGCTCTTCGAGAAAATAGAGGACGAAACCATACAAAAGCAGCTTGACAAGCTTGCAGCAACAAAGGAAGCCAACAAGCGCGCCGAGGAGGAAAAGGAATACAAGGCAGAACCTATAAAGCCAAACATCCCGTTCGACGAATGGGAGAAGCTCGACATACGCGTGGGTCACATAAAAGACTGCCAAAAGGTCAAGAAGTCGGGCAAGCTGCTGCAGTTCACCATCGACGACGGCAGCGGCACCGACCGCACCATCCTCTCCGGCATTGCCAAATTCTACAAGCCGGAAGACCTCATAGGCAAGGACGTGCTCTTTATTGCCAACCTCGCCCCACGCAAGATGATGGGCATCGAAAGCCAGGGCATGATTCTCTCCGCCCTCAATTTCGACGGTTCCCTCAGCGTCACCACAACACTCGGACAGGTGAAGCCGGGCAGCCAGGTAGGGTGAGTAATAGGCAAAGAGCCTTAAAAGAGCGTCATGCTGACAAAAGAACAACTGCGTAGGAGGTTGGAACTTGCAGGCGAAAAAGTGCCGTCGATGCAACGTCGCAAGCAAGACCATGACTACACAGAGCGTCGCATGTACATGATAACTATGGTTACCGAGGGTCGCCAGCCCTTATTCGGCACTATTGCCGGCGACCCTCGTCAACCATTTGGCAGTCCTAATGCCCCACACATAGAGCTTAGCAAAATGGGCGAAGCCGTAAAGCTTTGCTGGTATGACATTAGCACACGCCATCCAAAGATTGGCATCATCGCCTTGCAAATGATGCCAGATCATTTTCATGGCATCCTTTTTGTGCGGGAAAAAATGGATAAGCCGCTTGGCACCATCCTTAATGGCTTTAAGACAGGTTGCAACAAAGCTTTTCGCGAATTGTGCCCCGTAGAGTACGCCGTTGCAACGCAACGGCAGACACAACGAAACGCCAACCGCCAAGACCGCCACCGCGGCATTCTCTTTGCACCCGGTTACAATGATAAAATCCTGCTTCGCGCCGGACAGCTTGATACATGGAAACGTTATCTTGCCGACAATCCGCGGCGGCTTCTCGTTAAGCGTTTCCACCCAGAGTTCTTCCGTGTACAACGACATATAGACTGGAAGGGTATGAGCTTCTCTGCCATTGGCAATCTATTTTTGTTGCGCAAGCCAATGCTTATACAGATACAGTGCTCACGCAGCCTGACCAAAGAGCAGATAAACCAACGTAAGGAAGAAGCATTGGCAGCTTGCCGCCAAGGTGCTGTTCTCGTTTCACCTGCCATATCTCCTGGTGAAAAAGACACCATGAAAGCCGCTTTCGACAACGGCTTCCCTGAGATTATTTTAAAAGACAACGGCTTCGCTCCTTTGACGAAACCCTCGGGGAAATATTTCGATGCCTGTGCTAACGGGCAACTACTTCTCCTTGGTCCTATCTCACACAGCAATGAGCGCAAAGCTATCACCCGTAACGAGTGCCTTTCGCTCAATGACATTGCCGCACGGCTTTGCCAATAAACAAAGCCGTGCCTAAATATTTTAT
>CAYLUI010000014.1:0-65449 GCA_964386825.1 uncultured Prevotella sp.
TGCTACGTTCCCGTCCTGGGGGATTCCGAGGGAGCTGGCCGTAAGAGACTTGCCCATGTTCATCAGGGGGTGTTCCCCAAATGCGGCTGCAAAGGTAATACTAATTATTGATAAATGGCAAACTATAAATGAAAAAAGACTCGTGGTTTAACAAAATTTTAGAAAAGCCCATGTTGCCATACATCTTAAAATGCGTACCTTTGCAGTGATTATTATGATAAACTTAGTAGCACTCGTTCAATTGAAAGCGTTTGCCCGTCAGGACGGTTTTTTCCTGTTCCTGCTCTGGGCGGTCAGTTTTGTCGCCATAGTGACAGACCCGTCGTCGTCGTTGGGCAGCCTCCTTGCCCTCGCCACGCCCTTTTTCGTGGGCTGGATGCTGGTGCGTTTCCGCGACTATGCCCTCGGTGGTGTCATCTCTTTCAGGCGCGCCCTGGCCTTTTCGCTTTACACTTTCTTCTATGCCTCGCTGCTTTTCGCCGTTGGGCAGTTTGTTTATTTCCGTTTCCTCGACAATGGGGCTCTCCTCACCATGCTCATGGCGAGCGTGAAGAGCCTTGAGCCTCTGTACGAGGCGCAGGGCATATCGCTGGTTGATCTCAGGCAGTCGCTTGCCATGGTAGGGCAGTTCTCTGCCGTCGAGGTGGCGTTTGTCTTCATGATGCAGAACATCCTGATAGGCTGTTTCCTTAGTTTCCCCATAGCGTTGTTTACGCGGAAGGGCAAGGCTTCGCCGCCACGCGGTCAGGGAAGAGGGGTGTGACATGTCGGGTGGCGTCGCGCCCAAACGTTGCCCCGGTTGGCGATGGTAGCCCCGGGGCGTGGAGGATGGCGTGACGGCAGGTTAATGGACTTGAATTGGGAAATTGCGTTGACTTGGAATGATGGGAAAATAGAAGACGTGCTGCTCGGCGTTGTGAGACATGCCCTGTGGCGTACACCGTTGCCGTCGGGAGAGCTGACGGCAAGGCGTTTCGGCATGTTGATGGACGTGGCCGTCAAGCAAACGGTCGCGGGGCTTGTCGGAGCCGCGCTGATGGAGGAGGGCAGTGGCGTTGTGTTGCCAAGCAAGGCAGTGCTCCGCATGATAATGCAGGAGCGTGGCATACGCTCTTCCAACGCTCGTGTGGCATCCTCGCTGCAGTCGCTCTGCGCCATGCTTGGCTCGTCGGCCATACCGTTTGTCGTCGTAAAGGGGCAGGTGGTCGGCTCGCTTTACCCACGCCCTGAGCTGCGAATGCCCGGCGACATTGATTTCTACGTGTCGCCTGCCGATTGGGACAAGGCTCTCAAGCTTGTCAGGCTGAACTGGAATCCGACGTTTCACGCTGACACCGACGGTGAGCAGCACGTGGCTTTCGAGCATGAAGGCACGCTCTTCGAGATGCACTATAATCTCCACAAGTTCTACGACAGGCGCAACCAAGCCTTTTTCGACGGCATCGTGGCTCATAACATAAGCCATGCGTCGGCGGTGAGGGTGCCGGGAGCCGACTGCGACGTGCCAACGCTTTGCCATGCCGACAACGTGCTTTACACCTTCCTGCATTTGTACCATCACCTCGTGGAGCTTGGCTGCGGACTGCGCCAGTTTTGCGACCTTGCAATGCTGCTCAGCCATTTGGAGCTTGGAGCCGCCGAGGTTGGCAGGCTCAGGCGCAACCTTGAGACCCTTGGCTTCATGGGAGCCTTCCGTGCCGTGGGCGCGGTGCTGGTTCTCTTTCTCGGTATGCCGGCCGAAAAGTTCCCGTTCGAGCTTGCCGCAGCCGATGGCAGGTATGGCGGCGAGTTGCTCTCGATAGTGTTTCGTGGGGGCAATTTCGGCTTCCACGACATCAGCGGCCCCATGCGTGTCGGATGGCGTTATTATGTAAAGGCTTTTTGCCGCAAGGCTGGCCGCTACCGGGCTTTTTACCATCTTGCGCCGAGGGAGACGCGCGCCATGCTCATGCGTGAGCTTCCGAGAAAGGTGGCGTTGGCGTTGACCGGGAAGATATGAGGCGCGCCGGCGGAGTGTTTAAATAGGAATATTGAATAGAAAAATGGACATATCAGTAGTAGTGCCTCTTTACAACGAGGCGGAATCATTGCCCGAGCTTCACGCCTGGATACGGCGCGTGATGCAGGAGCACAAGTTTTCTTATGAGATAATATTCGTCAATGACGGTTCCACCGATGACAGTTGGGCAATCATTGAGAGGCTTGCCGCTGACGACGGCAATGTGAGGGCGGTGAACTTCCGCCGCAACTATGGCAAGAGTCCTGCGCTGTATTGCGGTTTCGGCAGGGCGCAAGGCGACGTGGTGATAACCATGGACGCTGACTTGCAAGACTCGCCCGACGAGATACCCGAGCTTTACCGCATGGTAACCAAGGACGGGTACGACCTCGTGTCAGGATACAAGCAGAAACGCTACGACCCGTTGACGAAGACCATCCCCACCAAGCTTTTCAATGCCACGGCGCGCAAGATAAGCGGCGTGCGCAACTTGCACGACTTCAATTGCGGCCTTAAGGCTTACCGAAACGACGTGATAAAGAACATTGAGGTTTATGGCGAGATGCACCGTTACATACCTTATCTTGCAAAGAACGCGGGCTTCGACAAGATTGGTGAGAAGGTTGTCCACCACCAGGCGCGCAAGTATGGCAAGTCGAAGTTTGGCATCAACCGTTTCTTCAACGGCTACCTTGACCTCCTGACGCTGTGGTTCCTCACCAATTTCGGGAAAAAGCCCATGCACGTCTTCGGTTTCATCGGCAGCCTGATATTCCTCGTGGGCTTCGTGGCACTTTGCTGGCTGCTGGTCGAAAAGGTCGTGAACCTTTGCAATGGAGTTTACGGTGACCTGCTTTCCGACCACGCCTCGTTCTTCATTGCCCTCACGGCACTTATCCTCGGCTCGCAGTTCTTCCTTGCCGGCTTCATCGGCGACCTCGTGAGCCGCCAGAATCCGCAGCGCAACGACTATCAGATAAAGAAGGAAATTTAAGTTGGCGACATGAGAAAAATCCTTTTCTTCGGAATGCTGGTGCTCCTTGGAGCGTGCTCCAGCGTCGATTGCCCGCTCAACAACGTGGTTTACACAAACTACAAGCTGTGCGGCGCCGTCGCCACGCTGCCCGACACCCTTACCATTTCCACCACGCGTGTTGACGGCCTCGACTCGGTGCTCATAAACCGTCAGGTCAACACTGACAGCTTCTCGTTGCCGGTGAGCTATGGCAACGCCGAGGACGTGCTGTTCTTCCGCACCAACCACCTGAGCGACACCGTGTGGGTGGAGAAGACCAACGTTCCCCACTTCGAGTCGGTGGATTGTGGCCTCAACTATTTCCACACCATCACGGGCGTGCGTTTCACGCGCCATGCCATCGACTCCATTGTCATAAACCATAAGGAAGTAAACTATGATGCCTCACCAAAGCATTTCCACATATATTTCAAGGAGTATCGCCTGTAGCCTGCTTGCCCTGCTCGCGCTTTGCGGCTTTGCGCAGACGGCGGGAAACCGAGCCGGCAATGTGCGTGGCGGAGAGACGCAACGACTGTCGAAGGACGAGCAACTGCGCTTGCGGCAGAAGGCCATCGACGATTCCATACCATTATGGCGTGGTTTCCAGGTCAAGACTGATGTCATGGGCGTGGTGCAGCGCGCGGTGTCCTCATACGGCCAGTACGAGGCCGGGCTGAGGATAAACCTCAAGGACAAGTATTTTCCCGTAATCGAGTTGGGATATGGCACTGCCGACGAGAACAATGTCGTGACGCAGACAAAATACAAGACCTCCGCGCCTTACGGCCGCATAGGCATCGACTTCAATGTCATGAAGAACAAGCACGACATTTACCGCGTTTACGCCGGCTTGCGTTACGCTTACACCAACTTCAAGTTTGACATTGAGCATGCGCCGCTTACCGACCCCGTCTGGGGCGGCGACACCCCTTTCTCGGGCTACGACGTAAAGGCTCATTACCATTGGGCTGAGGCTCTCTTTGGCATCGATGCCAAGATTGCCGGGCCTGTGCGCTTGGGCTGGACGGTGCGTTATCGCCGCAGGCTCGCCCACGACGACGGCGATTTTGGCAACGTATGGTATGTGCCAGGCTATGGCAAGCAGGGCAGCACCCGTATGGGAGCCACTTTCGAAATATTGTTCGAGCTGTAAGGCTTTGCGCCCAGCCACATGCTTTTCCTGGCGGAAGCCGCACGCTTTCCCACGTGAGGAAAACTTACCCGTTAATTCCCAAATAAACCATGCAACCCATAGAAACAAAGCAACCCGGCGGCCGTGCACACATGCCGCTGAAGCTTGCCTTCCTCGCCCTGCTCATCGTGGGCACGGTACTTATCATAGCCCAGCAACGCTCAACGCCTTACCAGCATGACACCGGCTTCATCTTCGGCACGGTTTACAACATAACCTACCAGAGCGGCACCAACCTGAAGGAAGAGATTGAGGCTGAGCTTAAGGACGTTGACGCTTCGCTGTCGCCGTTCAACAAGCACAGTGTCATAACGCAAGTCAACAACAACCGCGAGGTAAAGCTCGACGGCAAGTTCAAGGAGGTGTTCAAGCTCGCCGCGAAAATATCGGCTGAGACCAATGGCGCATTTGACATTACCGTGGCTCCGCTTGTCAACGAGTGGGGCTTCGGCTTCAAGAAAGGCGTGGAACCCACGCGCAGGACAATAGATTCGCTGCGAGCCATTGTGGGCTACGGCAAGGTGAGCTTGCAAGACGGCCGTGTCGTTAAGGCTGACCCGCGCGTCATGCTCGATTGCTCGGCGATAGCCAAGGGCTACGGCGTTGATTGCGTGGCGCGCCTGCTGCGCAAGAAGGGCGTGGAAAACTTCATGGTCGAGATTGGCGGCGAGGTGGTGGCAAGCGGCGTGAACCGCGAGCGGGTGCCATGGCGCATTGGCATAACCAAGCCCGTTGACGACTCCACGCAGCGGAGCAATGAGTTGCAGACCGTGCTCAACATTACCGACCGTGCCATGGCGACGAGTGGCAACTACCGCAATTTCTACTATAAGGGCGGCCGCAAATACGCCCACACCATTGACCCGAAGACGGGCTACCCGGTTCAGCACAACATACTGTCGGCAACCGTGATTGCCGACGACTGCGCCACTGCCGATGCCTATGCCACGTCGTTCATGGTTATGGGTCTCGACGGGGCCAAGCGTGTCCTGGAAAGTCATCCGCGGCTTATGGCTTACCTTATCTATTCTGACACCGACGGTCGCGACTCGGTTTGGTTCTCGCCGTCATTGCAAAAGGCTATTCAGCCATAGGTGATTGATGGACGGTAGCGACAAAGTTTTACCCTCACGTGCCGAGGCTGGTAAGGGCAGGTTGCTTGACTTGCTTTCGGTCACGCCTTTGTTTACAGGCATGAGCGTTGACGAGCTGCGGCGTGTGGTGGGAAAGGCGAAAATAGACTTCATAAAGGTTGACCCCGGCCATGTCGTCGTTAGGCAAGGCGACAAGTGCGGCCAGATGCTCATGCTGATAGGCGGCTCGCTGGAGTGCCACACGTCAACCGACGACCGCCGCTATGCCGTGTGCGAGACCATGGCTGCGCCGGCGGTGCTCCAGCTCGACGGCATGTTCGGGCTGTTCCAGCAGTTTACCCACACGTTCACGGCGCAAACCGCCGCCAGCCTCATAAGCATCGACAAGAAGGAGATACTGAAGCTCGTGTCAACGTCAATAGTGTTCCGCCTCAATCTCGTCAACAGCCTGTCCACGGCATTGCAGCGCAAGCGGCACGACGACTGGCGGCAGGAACCCGCCGACCTTGCCGGGCGCATTGCCCTCTTCCTGCGCCGCCGCTGCCTCACGCCTTCGGGCCCCAAGACGTTCCACATAAAGATGGAAACCCTTGCCGCCGAGCTTAACGACAGCCGTCTCGACGTGTCGCGGGCTCTCAACGTAATGCAGCGGCGTGGGTTGCTCAGGCTTTGCCGCGCCCGCATTGAGGTGCCTGCCATGCAAGACCTCATTGTGGGATCATGCTGAGCGTGCCATTGCTGAAAACCATAAACCAATAGGATAACTTAATAATGAGAATACACAAACTTTTTTTCACGCTTGCCGTTTGCTCATCATTCGCCGCAGGCGTGCTGTCTTCGTGTGGTGGCAAGGAAAAGAGCGCCAGCGGAGACGCTTCGGATGCCGACAATGGCATAAAGGTTGACACGGCGTTGGTGAGCCGGTTGGACAAGTTTGCTTCGGCTCCACGCCCCAACGGCCGCTTCGGTCTTTACGTATATGACCTCACCGCCGCCAAGCTGGTCTTCGCCGTCGATGCCGACGGGGCACAGCCCATAGCCTCGAACATGAAGCTGCTGTGTGGCGTTGCCGCCCTCGACAGGCTTGGAGCCGATTACAAGTACGCCACGGCGGTTTACACACGTGGCATCATACGCAAGGACACCCTGCACGGCGACGTGGCGTTCAAGGCTGGCCTTGACCCGCAGTTGCAGGCCGATGACATGCGCATGTTTGCCCGTGCGCTGCGCAGGCTTGGCATACGCCGTGTCACGGGGCGCGTGGTGCTTGACCTCACGCTCGCCGAGCCTGTCAGGGCTGAGCGGCACTGGTATCCGTGGGACCTGACGTTCAGCAAGTACGGCATACTGTTCAAGGGGCCCGACAGGGTGCGCAAGGCACTGAGGCAATCGTTGGCGGCAAGCGGCATTGCCACGGCTGACGACCAGTATGTGCTTGCCCCAACGCCGCGTGGCTCAAGGTGCCGTTTCCGCTTCATCCGCTCGGTTGACAGGGTGACGAAGCGCATGTGGAAAAACTCGTCGAACACGCAGGCCACGTCGTTGCTTTACACTCTTGGAGCCGACGTGCTGGCAAAGGGAGGGCTTGCCCTGCCCGACAGCGTGCCGCCGCATACCAACGATGCGCTTGCCACGGCTGGTGTTTCCTGCCTGCGCTCTTTCCTGACCGACAAGCTTGGCATGGGCGACTCAGCCCTCGTGGTGCACGATGGCTGCGGGCTTTGCACGCACAACAAGCTCTCGCCGCGTGCCGTGGCGGCCATCCTGATTTACGCATACGACCACAAGCCCATCTACGACCAGCTTTGGCGCAACCTCAGCGTGTCGGGCGTTGACGGCACGCTGTGCCGACTCATTTCCGACCCTCGCCTGCGTGGGCTGATACGTGCCAAGACGGGCACGCTGTCGCATCCCTATGGCATATCGTCGCTGGCAGGCTACTGCCGTGGAGCCGATGGCCACGACCTGTGTTTTGCCATACTTGACAGCGAGATGTCGGTGCTCGACGCGCACGTGCTGCAGCGCAAGCTGTGCAAGGCGTTGCTGGGTGTCGGGCAAAAGGGCAGGCGATAAGCGGCGTGTCTTTTGCTTGCGAGTCAACGGTGGCTTCTCGGCAAGGTTTTTATGGCATGAGATGGAAGTTTTGCCCGAGTTGCGATGAAAGCTTTGTGGCAAGGCGATGAAAGTTTTGGGGCGTTGCCTTGAAAGTTGCAAGGCGATGCGATAAAAGTTTAAGGGCGGCACGATTGTTTCCTTGCAATCGTGCCGCCCTTGTTTTTGGCATGTTACTTGACGCTTGGCGTCATGCGCAGCGTGTATTTTAGCGTGCCCGACGTTGGGCATTGGTATTGTGACAGGGCTTGGTCGCTGCCACACGAGTTGTTGCCAACCCCGCGCTGGTAGGCGTCGAAGTGGGCGAGGATGTCCTCCTGCCGCGTGAGGTCATACCAGTGGAGCTTGTCTCTCCACATGGTGTCACCGGTGTCGCACCATTTGCTCTCGTCGTAGTGTGACAGCGAGAATGCCACTCCGCCGTTCTCCTTCTCCGTGCTGCTTATGTCGCATGGCGATGCCTTTATGGCGAGCGTCAGTCCGTTGGCGTTGCCCAGCACAAGCTCGCGCAGGTCGAGGTGGTCGCCGTAGGTCTGTGGGTGTATGTTCTCGTCTATCATGTCGTCAACCGTCGTGGTGTAGCGACCCAGGTAGCTGCCGTCCTTGCGGTCAATGTAGTTTGAGCTTGGGCCTCGGCCGTAGTATTCCACCCGGTCGAAGCCTGCGGCAAACTTCATGGCAAGCCCGATGCGGCGTGTCTCTGCCGTGGGGTTGAACGTGACGCTCATGTCAACCGTGCCGTCGGGGTAGATGGTATATTGGTTGGTGTAAGTGCAGTTGGTGGCGTTTCCTTTGACCGTCGCCGTGTAGTTGCCGTTGGCGTTTTTGGAGAGCCTGGCTGTGAAGCTTGTTGAGCTGCTGCTGACCATGTCGGCTGTGAGGCTGCGGTCGTTGTCAATGTCGCGCGTGCTGTTGAAGTCGGGGCCTTTGGTTATTATTTCCTTCCCGTCGAACGTCCATTTGTTTAGTTTCCCGTCGTTTCCGAATGTCATGCTGAATGCCTTGCCGTCTGCTGTGGTGCCGCTGAGCGTGTTGCCGCTGAGGCTTATGCTTCCGCCGTTGGCTGTGTGCGTCGGCAGCGAGCTTGCCCTCTCCTTGATGACAAACTCGTGTTCTGCCACGGCGTATCCTGCGGGTGCCCACGGCGTGCCATCCTTGAGGGTGGCAGACAGGTGGAGCACGTATTCGGCATCGTCGGTGGTGGCTGTGGCGTATGGCACGGAGACCGTTCCTGTGGCTCCGGCTGCGATGCCGGGCATCGCCACCATGCCTTCCTCAATGAGGCATCCGTCGCGCAACACGTTATATGTCAGGTTGAGGTCGCCCAGGTTGGCAAAGGCGTACTTGTTTTTCAGCGTGAGCGTCGTCTTGTCAAGCTTCTCGAAAGCCACGTTGGCGTAAACGGCCTTCACCTCAGCCAGCTTGGCCGTCCAGGCGCGGTCGGGGGTGATGATTCCGTTGTTGAGGAAGTTGCCTTGGAAGCCAGCTTTCGCATCTGCTGTGTTGTAATCGTAGCCTGCCGTCCATAGGTGGAAGCCGTTCTTCGTCTTAGTGCCATTTTTCAGCTCTGTTGGGTTGTAGATGGCTTGGTCAACCCAGTCCCAGATGCAACCGCCGATGATGGCCTCGCTGCCCTCGATGATGTCCCAGAGGTTTTTCATGCTGCCCACGGCCTGCCCCATGGCGTGGCAATACTCTGAGAAGAACATGGGGCGAGTGGTTCCATATGAAGTCCCTTTTACCGCATCTTTTGCAAATTGGATTTTGGGGTACATTTTCGAGTAGAAGTCCGTATAATCAGTTTTCTCTCCTCCATTGGGGCTGTGGTGCACCGGGCGCGTGTCATTTTCTTTGCACCAAGAATACATGCTGGAGAAGTTGGTGCCGTCGCCACACTCGTTGCCAAGGCTCCAGAATATGACGCTCGGGTGGTTGCGGTCGCGCAGCACCATGCGCCTTGTGCGGTCAAGCATGGCTTCCTTGTATTTTGCGTTGCTGGAGACTCCTGTGCCTTTGTAGTGGCATTCCACGTCGGCCTCGTCCATGCAGTAGAGTCCGAAGGCGTCAAACATGGCATACATTTTTGGCTGGCGGGGGTAGTGGGACGTGCGCACGGTGTTGACGTTTGCCTGCTTCATCATGGTTACGTCCTTTAGCATGGTCTCAACGTCGATGGCGCGCCCATATTCGGGATGCGTGTCCTGCGTGTTCACGCCCTTGAAGAATATGCGCTTGCCGTTGATGGTGTAATGCTTGTTGTTCTCACACTTGATTACCCTGAAGCCATACTTTGTTGAGAAAGCCATCTCCTCGTTGCCCTCCTCGTCGGTTTGCGAAACCTCGACGGTGTAAAGGTAAGGGTCTTCGGCGTTCCACGTGTGCAGCCCGTTGAGTCCGCTGAGTGTCACGGTCTGGTCGGTTGCCGTGGCAGTGCCGCTGTAGCTCAGGCTGCCCGTCCTTACCTCGTTGCCCTTGGCATCGCACAGCTTTACGTTGACGGTCTTGGTGGCTTGCCTGCCGTCTCGGTTGTCAATTGACAGCTTTACGGTCAGGTTGCCCGACGTGCCGTCGGCTGCTGGGTTGTCGAACGTGATGCGATGGTCGCGCACCGCCACCTTTGGCGTGGCGTAGAGGTAAACGTCGCGGTGGATGCCGCTGAGGTGCCACATGTCCTGCCCCTCAAGGTAGCTGCCGTCGCACCAGCGGTAAACACGCACGGAGAGTTGGTTCTCGCCCTCGCTGACGAAGCCCGTGAGGTCAAACTCGGCATCGGTGTTTGAGCTTTCGCTGAACCCGACATACTTGCCGTTGACCCATACCACGCCGGCTGAGTAAATGCCGTCGAAATGCAGGAACACCCGTTTGTCCTTCCAGCCCTCGGGCAGGGTGAACGTGCGGCGGTAGAAGCCCGTGGCGTTGTGTCCCTCCACGCCATAGTTGGTCAGCCCCTGCATAGCCGTGCCGATGTTATTGCTGTTGAACGGGTAGCCAACGTTGGTATATACGGGCTTGCCAAAGCCTGCCGTCTCCCATGAGCGCGGCACGCGGATGGTTTCCCATGCTGCGTCGTCGTGGTTGGTGGCGTAAAACTCGCTCGCTCCGGGCGCATTGCCTGTGCCTGCCACGTACTTGAACTTCCATGTGCCGTTGAGCGAGAGGTATTCGCCGCTCTTGGGCGTTGCCCATGGCTTGGCGTAATATTCGGCATCGCCACGCATCTCTGCTGTCGTGGCGTAAGGGATGAACGTGGCGTGGGCATCCTCCTTGTAGTCGCCCACCTTGGTCGGGTCGGAAATCCAGCTCACGCTGAAGCTGCCATGGTTGGGCGTATTGTCGCCTCCTGTTTCACCACTGTCGTTGATGCTGGTGAACCCCCAAGTCGTGGCGTTTCTCTCGAAGGTGGTGTGTCCGCATTTGTTGGTGTTTGTGTCCCACGTCAGGTAATAGTTGGAATTATTATAAAATACCGTTATGTAATACGTGTTGTCACCAACTTTCTCCAATTTTATGTCTTGGTTGGGGTTGGGAGAGTAGCCATTGTCTTTTTCTGATGTCCACTGCAATGGTGTAAGCTTACTGTTGTTGCAAGCGAAGTCGATGGCTTTGCCCGACATGGTGTTTATGAAAAGCCACGAGTAATCGCCTGAGCCGAGGCTGTTGTCGGCTCTCCATTGCTGCCCGGTGGTGCCTTTGGCCAATGCGGCAATCTTTATGTTCTCGTCGTTTTCATACGTTTCCACCGTCAGGGCCTTGCTGTTGTCGGAGGTCGGTGAAATGTAATAAGTGCCGCCCTTTTGTGGTTCAACGAAGTTGGTTGCCTGTGCGGCGGGTGCTTCGGCTGCCATTGCCACTGTCAATGACAGCGACGACGCGAGGAGCAGCATGGCAGATTTTATGTGTTGCGTCATGGATTTTTTATTTTATGGTTTTCTTTCCGTTTGTGATGTAAACTCCGTGGGGCAGTGAGCGGTTGCCGCTTATGCGTTGCCCCTGTAGGTTGTAAACCCTTTGGCTGGTGTTTGGCGATGCGTCAATGGTGGTCACGCCTGTCGGTACGCCGTCGAGCATCCATGCCGTAATCTCTTTTGCTCCGTTTGAGGTGCTTTCCGTGAAATATCCACGGAAGCCTTTCATCGCCATGTCGTCGGTGAGGTGGTAAACCTGGTTCTTGCGCAAGACGTAAGCCTTGGCGGGCGCGGTGGTCTTTTGGAAAGAGGCTTGGTAGGTTACCGTTGCCCCGCCATTGTCGGGCGTGGCGTTTTGCTCCACTTGTGCGGGACTGCTTTCGAACGACCTTATGCCGTCAAACTCATAGTAGGTTTTGCCTTCTGCCCAGTCTTTGGTTGGCCTTATTAAATAAGGTGTGCCTGCGTTTACTTGGTCGGTTGACGTGAAGAGCAGCGTTGTGGCGTTTACGCCCGTGAACTCGGCAACCTTTACGTCGTCGCCAAACTGTGCCTTGAGCTGGTCGTTGGTTATGGTGAACGGCACGCAGAACGAGTTCCAGCTGTTGACGGTAAACTTGCGTTTCAGCAGCACTGTGGCATAAGCCACGCCGTCGCCAAGCGTGGGCTGCTCATATTGCTCGCTTGCCTCGTCGAGGGTGATGGTTTGTGTTGGCATGGCGTCGGGCTTGACAAAACGCCACAGCGCGTTTGGGTAAAATGTGGTGTTGGGCTTGAAAGGCTCAAGTGACGGAAACGCAAAGGACTCGCTGTAATAAAGGTACATTGACGTGTTGCTTTCCTTGAAGCGGCAGGCGAGAATGTAATTGTTGTCCGTCCCCGTGGGCTGTAGCGTCCAGTCGCCATATTTGCCCTTGCCGTCCGATTGTGGGCGTGAGAATGGCGATGCCGTGATGCTGCCATCTTCGGTGACGAGGCTGAAGTAATCGTCGGCGTTGGAAGTGCCGTCGGCCAGGCTCGCTTGTATTGTTACGGAGAGCGGAGCACCGCCGAGTGTCAGTTGTCCGTCTTGGGATGACAGGAACTTCTTTTGTCCCACGTTGTAAAGGTAATAAGTGTTGCCAACTTTGGGGACTTGTCCGGTTTGCGCCCATGCCATGATGGTGGAACCCAACATGAGCGTCAATAAAAAGATGATGTTTTTCATGATTTGGCTCAGGTTTTGGCCGTTTGTGACTTTTTTGTTCATTCCCATTTTGTTCACTCCCAATTAAGCCATGGATTGAAGTTCTTTAATGGCTTGGCATCAATGTCGTCAGGATTGCCTTCGCCGCCATTCGTGATGTCAGGTTGTTCCCCGTTGCCGTCTCCGTCGATTATTGCGTCGTATTTGTTTTGAGACGCAACAAGCAAATGTTCCGTGTCCCGTAGGGCACAGACTCTCATGTTTGGTTTTACGTAAAATTTATAACTCATACACATTCTTAAAAAATATCACATACATTCAAGGGCAAAGTTAATGTTTTTTTGTGAAATAGACTTGCCTGCTTGGCAAATTAACATAAAAAGTTTGGTTTTGCGTATGGTTTTGTGCTTTTATTGTGGGGTTTTGTGCTTGTTTGGCAGTTGGCTTTTGCCGTGCGGCCTTTTTTGCGTGGGTGGCTGCGGTTTCCGCTTGAGCCGTCGTGTCGGTTCGGCTGGAAGGCACCTTGCCCTCCGTGGGTTGAAAATCAGCGGAAAATGATAAAAAATAAGCCGATAAATTTTGCCATGTCAGCGGATTTGAGTAATTTTGCACGCTGTAATGGGCGCAGAGTGCCCGTAAACGTATTAGTACAGACTTAAAATAGTTGGATGAAGAAAGACAATTTGAAGAATCAGTACCGCGTGAATGGTCAGATTCACGTCAGGGAAGTTCGTGTGGTAAGTGACGGTGGTGCCGAGGTGATGCCCACGCGCAAAGCTTTGGACTTGGCCCGTCAGCAAGGTCTTGACCTTGTGGAGATTTCCCCCAATGCCCAGCCTCCTGTCTGTCGGATTATCGACTATAGCAAGTTCCTCTACCAGCAGAAGAAGCGTCAGAAGGAAATGAAGCAGAAGCAAGCCAAGGTGGATGTGAAGGAAATACGTTTCGGACCTCAGACCGACGACCACGATTACCAGTTTAAGCTTAAGCATGCCAAGGAGTTCCTTGAGGAAGGCAACAAGGTTCGCGCATACGTGTTCTTCCGCGGTCGCTCCATCCTGTTCAAGGAGCAAGGCGAGGTGCTGTTGCTGCGTTTCGCCAACGACTTGGAGCAATGGGCAAAGGTAGAGCAGTTGCCAAAGCTTGAGGGCAAGCGCATGTTCCTGTTCCTTGCGCCCAAGAAGGCTGGCGTGGCAAAGCAGAGCCAGCAGAAGCGTGACCGCCTTGCCGCCGAGGCAAAGGCCAAGGAGGAAGCCAAGGTTAAGGAGGCAGAGGTTGCCGAGATGCGTGGCTTGCTGGGAAACGCCAAGGGCGCTGAGGCCTTGCTTGCGTCGCTGAACGACAAAGAGGATAATTTTGAGGAAAAAGATGCGTAACGCCAGGTATATGCGTTGCCATCGCTAATCATAATAATATAAAGTTTTAAAAAAATGCCAAAAGTAAAGACTAATTCCGGTGCAAAGAAGAGATTCTCATTTACCGGTACAGGAAAGATCAAGCGTCATCACGCTTATCACAGTCACATTCTGACTAAGAAGACGAAGAAGCAGAAGAGAAACCTCGTTCACCAGACTCTGGTTGACCGCAGCAATGTGAAGCAGGTTCGCGACTTGCTGAATCTCCGTTAACTTTTAACAAGCGTGTTAAACAAACTTAGTCGAACGTATTAAAGAAGAAAAATTATGCCAAGATCAGTAAACCATGTAGCCTCGAAAGCTAAGAGAACCAGAATACTGAAGAAGACCAAAGGTTACTTTGGCGCCCGTAAGAACGTATGGACCGTAGCCAAGAACACATACGAGAAGGGTCTTACATACGCTTATCGCGACCGTCGCAACAAGAAGCGCACTTTCCGTGCATTGTGGATCCAGCGTATCAACGCTGCCGCACGCATCTATGACATGAGCTACAGCCAGTTGATGGGCGCTCTGCACAAGGCCGGCATCGAGATTAACCGCAAGGTTCTCGCTGACCTCGCCCTGAACAACCCAGAGGCTTTCAAGGCTATCGTTGACAAGGTGAAATAAAGGAACAACCTTCTTTTTTTCGCCTTCCAATAAGGAAGAAAATATGCGAAGCCATCCTTTTTTGAACAAGAAAAGGGTGGCTTTGTCTTATTTAGTATTTTCTTTTTCTTTGTCTTTGGTGTTTCCTGCCAAACTTTTTTACATAACAACTTGTATATGCGAATGAAAAAAACAGCGGTTTTGTTGGCGTGCTTTCTTATGAGTTGCTTGGCTGCGCTTGCCCAGGAGGAGAAACTTGAGGTGAAGTCGTCGGGGCGCGTGTTGCTCGATGCCGCGGCAATCAACAGCTCAAACGATGAGATACATGAGAAGGCGAAAGGCGGCCTTCAGGCTCCCGACGTGCGAATAGGCATGAAACTCTCTTATGGCAATTGGGAAGGGAGAGCCGAGTTGGGCTATGCCCGCCAGTCGGTGTCGTTGAAAGACGTTTACCTGCAATATAATTTTGATGGTGACAACTTTGTGCGCGGCGGTTATTTTGACCATCACTTTGGTTACCAGAGTCCTGTGTCGTCGAGCTTCAGGACTGCCATGGAGGCTCCCGAGACCCACAGCGCGCTCGGCTCGGACAGTCGCCTGCTTGGTGTGATGTTTGAGCACAGTGCCGACAGGTTTTTCGGCACTTTCTCTATTTATACCGACAACCAATCGATGAAAAGCTCAACCGACAAGACCGGCAACCAGGGCAAGGGCGTAATGAGCCGCCTTGTTTATAGGCCGTTGACGAAGCGTGGCAGCATTTTCCAGGTAGGCATGGGCGGATCTTATGACCATGAGTCTGGCAACGGCGAGAACCTGGAGTGGAGCGCCGATTTCCCCAGCCGCGTGTCGCTTGTGAGTGCCATTGGCGCAAAAATAGAGGACGCCGACTATGCGCTCAAGTTTTCGCCTGAGGTGGCGATGGCGAGGGGGCGTTTTGGGCTGGAGGCCCAGTATATTTTCATGACCGTGCACCGCAAGACCGAGAACGCCAACAACTACAAGGCGTGGGGAGCGTATGGCAATCTCCGCTTCTTGCTCAACAGCGAGTATTCTTACGATAGGGGCGACGCGGTGATAGCCACGCCCGACCCGAAGTCGTGGGAGATTGTCGCCGCTTACAATTACACTGACATGAACTCTGAGGGGTATCGTGGCGGTAAGCTCAGCGACTGGTCATTGACCATGAACTATTACATAAACAAGTACATGGTTTGGCGTGTAAGCGGTCATTACGTCCATACGGGCGCAAGTGATTACACGGGTTTTGGCAAGAATGACTACAAGGTGATAGAAACCCGAATGCAATTCAAGTTCTGAGCCTGGCGTGTTTGCCTTGCCTGTTTTTCATGGACGCAATAGTCGTCACACGATTACGGCGCAACGGCATCGCCATTACGCCGTAATGGAGTTGCCATTGCGCCGTAAAGGCATCGTGATTATGCCGTAATGGCAAAACGTTTGCGACGCAAAGGGGAAAGCCCTTTGCGCCGCACGCTTTCAACTTATGCCGGGAAGTCTTATTTTTTGGCGTTCCTCGCAATCTCTATCTTCTCTGACAGTTCGGCTACGGCATCTTCGTTGGTGCCGCTGAAGCCTGTCAGCTCAAAGCGAATCTTGCCTTCCTTGTCGATGACAAACTTGGCAGGGATGCCTTTCACGCCAAATGCGCTTACGGCGTTGTTTATCTTTGTCTTCGGGTCCTTGGTGTCCATCACGAGATGGAAGTCGCCGAAACCATTGTCGTTTAGGTACGCCTTCGCACCCTTGCAAGCCGCCTCGGCACTGCCGTTTTCCCATGTGTGTATGAAAAGGAAAACCACGTCAGGGTCATTCTTGTATTTGTCAACGGCCATCTTCATTGCCGGCAGCGAACGCTTGCATGGCCCACACCATGTTGCCCAGAAGTCGAGCACCACAATTTTCCCGCGTAGCTTGCTCAGCTGCACGGTGTTGCCGTCGCTGTCCTTCAGCGTGAAGTCGGGCGCTGGCTGGTTGGTGATTGACGGTGGGAAAATCTCGTTCTTTACTATTTTGCCGTAGAAGCTGTTTTTTGCCGCATCGCCAAGTTGCTCGTATTCGGGCTTCTGTGCCTCGGAAAGGAAACTGTAATCGGTGAGGAGCATGAGCGGCCCGTACCACGTATCCTTGTTTGCCTTGTGTACGGCCTTGAACGTGCTGTCAACCTTGGCGAAGAAGCGTGCCTCGTCGGCCTCAAACTTCTTCCATTCGGCAGACTGCCTCAGCCTGTTGACCTCTGCGGTGTCCTTCTTGTTGCCCGCCTCTTGTATTTTCTGCAGCACGGGGTTCTTGTGGTATTCCTCGTATATTACGTTGAGGCTGTTGCGGTCAAGCTTCTTTGCGTTGTAGTCGGTGTGCGTTGGGCTTCCCGTTACGTTGAGGCCGTTTATGCGTGGGTATTCGCTCATGTATGTCACGTTGCCGGTCAGCGTGGCGTTCTCGCCGGCTTTCAGCACAAGCATGTTGCCTGCCGCCTTGTCTTTTATCGTGATGTGGTATGCGCGCCCGTCGTGCCCTTGCGGTATGTCAAGCGCAACTACGGCCTTGCCGTCCTTTACGGTTGCCGTGTTCGTGGCGGCGTGCTGCTTGCCGTCTATAAGGTTGAGCCCTACCGTCTCGCCGTCGTTTATGCCCGTGAACCGGAAGGTCACCGTGGTGTTTTGGGCGAATGAGCCGAATGTCGCCGTCATGGCGATCGCTAAGCCGAAAAGTTTCTTTTTCATGGTATTTGTTTTTGTGTTAAGCCCCGTCCCTGTTGGCAGGGACGGAGCGTTGTCCCCCACTTGCGTTGTCATTCCGCGTCGAGGCTTGTCATGTCTATTATTTTCTGGAAGCCGGTGGTGATGACGGGGTTTTGGTCGCCACCTCCAAACATTGGGCCGAACATCGTGTTGGGCAGCCCCGTGGTGTGGTTCATCTCAAATTGCACAATCTTTCCCGTCTTGGCCGCCTCGTTCCATGTGGCTATGAAGAGAATGCACGAGGATGTTGGCCATCCGCCGCCGCCACTGCCCCAGGCGTATATGCAGGTGACCTCCTCGCCGTCTTCGCACGTGTAAATCTTGTTTGCCGTCTTCTGTCCCGTCACGGGCGAGAACGAGTAAACGTCCTTGCCGCTGCTGTAGTAGAGTGCGGCTCCGCAGGTGTAGTCGCTGAACAGCTTTGCGTTGGCGAAATCCTCGCAGCCGCTCATGTCTATTATCGAGCGTGAGCCGTCGGCCGAAAGGTCGCCTTTGTCAACCACTTCGTAGAAAAGGTAACGGTACAGGTAAGGCTTGCCGTCGATGTCCATTATGGCGAAAGTCTCGTTGTTGTAACCGTTGACGATGGCCTTTGGCTGCACGGGCAACCTGTTGGCGTCGAGGCGTGCGCTGTCGGCCGTGGCGAGGAAGTTGCTCAGGCTGGTGCGTTGCGCGTAGTAGGGCAGGAAACGGCGGTTCTTGCTGTCGTAAATCACCTGCCCGGCGTTTATCACTCCTTGCTTGTTCGAATAATCGTAGCGTGGGTTCCTCATCATGAACGGGGCGGCAACGTAGCCCTCGTTGTCGGCTGCGGCGATGGGCGCTGAGAACTTGCGGCTGTTGGCGCGATTCGTGTAAAGGGTGTAAATTTTCCCGTCGTTGATGAGATACTCGCAGTTGAGGGTGTAAATGAATTTCTGTGGGTTGAACACGGTCGGCGTGGAGTAAAACATGTCGTTCCAGGTGTCCATTGTTTCCAGCCCGGCTGTGTTGAGCCTGTAAAGCCCCTTGTCGGTGGCCACCATGTAAGCTGACTTTGAGACGTAACTCTTTACCGTTCCGTCGGAAGCACCGCGTATGAAACGCGGCTTGCCCGGTATTGGCTTGCCTTTCAGCCCGCTGTAATAGTGGGTTATGGCGTTGTCGCCGCCGTAAATGAGCATTAGCGATGACGTGTAAATCTCAATGTCAGTGTTCCCGTCCTGGGTCTCGGTCAGCAGGTACAGTCCGCTCTTTATGCCTGGCTTGTTGACCGATATGCCTTGGTAGCTTGCCACTGACGTGAAACTGCTCGACAGGTTGCTCACCGTGTCCTCGGCTATGAGGTAAAACTGGTAAGACGACGGCTCAAGGTTGACCGTGTAGTCGAGGTCGAGAGCGTGACCTATGGTGTCAGGCTGCTCGTAAACGACCTTGTTGCCCACTTGGTGGGTTCGCGGCTGCCCGTTGGCGTAAGGCACCACTATCCAAGTGTATTTTAGCCTTTCTGGATAAGCGTAAGCCACTTTCATCGTCATGCGGATGTTTTGCCCCTGGTCGAGCGAGGGCTGGTACATTAGCGGGTTTTGCCCACCATGGCGCAAGGTGTCAAACTCAAGCTTGATTTCCGTGTTGGTGCCGTGCTCGTTGGTTATGATGTTGATGTCGTAGTTGGTGTCGTCATCAACGCAGGCAGTGAGGCCGGCGAGCGCCGATAGCATGATGGCCGGCAGGTATTTCGTGAATTGTCTTCTCATGGTTGTGTGTTTTTAGAAAGTCACGAGCGCGCCGTTTTCGTCGGTCAACGGCGTTGCGTGCGAGGCGTTGTATTCGTCCACGGCGTTCGCGAGTATTATGCTGAGGTTATGGTAGTCGCTCCAGTTTGTGCCACTGTCAGGGTTTAGCATTGCGGTGTCATAGCCTTGCGCGCTGAGCGTTTGCAGCATGAAACGGTACTTTGTCTCGCTGTAGTCGCCGAAATACTCTGTTATCTCGTTCCAGAATAGCGGCTTCGAGAGAATGTCGTTCCATTTCAGCAGCAGGTGGTTGTCTTCGTTGACACCCGGCATGAAGTCGGCTGAGGGCATCGCCTTTATGTAAAGCCTCACGGTCTTGCTTTTCAGCAGGTTGCTTTTTCGCAGGGTTATCTTGAAAGTGCCCTTGTTTTGCCCGGCCGGTATCTCCACGGTCTCAGGTACGGAGTAGAGCGTTGGCGATGCCGTCGTCAGCGAGTCTATTACGGCAATGTTCACCGTGCGGTCACGGTCGGAAGCGTTGCCCATTATCCTTGCCTCGACATCAATGGCGGCCTCGTCGCCTGATATGGTGAGGAACGAGAGTTCAAGCGAGTCGGTGCCAAGGGTCCAGTTGCTGTCGCCGATGAGCCTCACGCGTGGTGTGTCCCTGTAAAGGAAATCCTCGTCGGAGCATGAGACGGATGAAAGCAAAAGTGCGAACAGGCAGATTGGCAAATGCCACCATGCCCATTTCTTGTTATTTGTGTTATTCATGTGTGTTTACGCTTTAGTTGGTGTATCCTCCAAATTCCTGGTCGTTGCTTGGTATCGGCATCACGTAAACGGCGCGTGACCCTGGTCGTCCCGCTCCGGGTATGCTTTGAACGTTGCGCCGCTTGTAGTAGAAGAACAGCTGTCCCTCACCGAGAAACTCCTTGCGGTATTCCTTGTAGATTTCATTGTCGGCTTCTGCCGCCGTAAGGTTCTCCGATAGCGGCGTTGCCGACAGTCCGCGGTTGCTTCTCACGAGGTTGAGGTATTTTGCGGCTTGTGCCGGGTCAGAGTCTGCCACGCACTCGGCTGCGATGTAATAAGCCTCCGACATGCGTATCAGCGGAATCATGTTGTTGCCAGCCCCTCGCCCGTCAACATGCCACAGTCGGCTGAGGTGGCGTTCCTCGCCGTCCTGCGTGAAACCGTATGCCAGGCGGTAGTCGGCTCCGAGACCTGCGTTCAGCTCGTAAACCTGCTGGGCGTATTCGTAGCTTGGCGTAAGCGTGTTCACGCCCTTGGCGGCGTGCAGGTACGTGTTGCCGTTGTCCTCCCAGTCGTTTATGTCAAGGTAGAAAATCATCTCCGTTGGGAACGAAGGCTGGCGCTCACTGTCGTTTGAACTGGTGAATACGGAGTAGTGAACCCACGAGAAAGCCCCGTTGTGTGGTTTCTCGCTGTCGTTCACGTCTATTATCTCCTGTGCGTATGTCAGGGCGTTGCCCTTGTCCTGGTTCCACAGGTATGCGCGTGCGAGGGTGGCGGTGCAGGCGTAATAGTTGAACTCGTAGCGGTGGTAGTAGGCGTCATTGTACAACGCCGTGCCACTGTAGTTGAGTTGCGCCGACAGCAGCTGGCGTGCCTTCAGCAGGTCGTTTATGATCAGCGTCATGGTTTCGCCTACCGTTTTCTGCCCGGTGACATTGGTGCTGTATTCGGTAACGTAAGGCACGCCGTTGCCTTGCGTGCCCATGGCAGGGGCTGCGGCGAACCATCGCATAAGCTCCAGGTGCAGGAAGGCACGCATTCCGAGAGCCTCGCCCTTGTATATGGAATCGGTGTGCGACAGCTGTGCGTCGTCGCGGAAGTTGCGGAGCATGATGTTGAGGTTGGCTATGCAGTTGTAAGCCTGCGACCACACGTTGCCCAGCACGCTTTCCACGCCGCTGTTGGCGTAATCGTAATCACGCACGTAACGCCACAGGGTGCTGTTTGAGTTCACGTTTAGGTTTTGCGACAGCACTTCCGCCGTTCCCACGGTCATTTGCAGGCCATACATGTTTGTGCCCGACATGGTGCTGTAAACGCCTGCCAACTGGTCTTGGTAGCCGCTTTCACGGCTGAAGAGATCTTCTTCCTCGATTTGCGACTTTGGCTTTACGTCGAGGAAGTCGTTGCAGCCAGTGAGGAGCAAAACTGCGAGAAGGCACAGAGGCAAAAATGTTGCCGCGCCCTTGGCCTTGTTGTTTTTTATGTTGATGTTCATGGTTTGTATGTTTTTTGCATGGCTCCGGCTTGGCTGGAGCTTGGTGCTTTTCATTAGAATGTTACCTGTGCCGAGAGCGAGAACGTGCGCGCGAATGGGTAACTTGTTCCACGCTCGGTCTTTACCGACGAGACGTTGAACAGGTCGGTTGTGTAGGCGGTTATTTTCAGTCGCTCAAGGAAGCTGTTCTTCACGAATGCGCAGTTGCGGAAGTCGTAGTAAACGCTGAGCGACGACAAGGTGAAAATGTTGTAATCCTGCACGAAGCGGCTTGTGGGGTAAGTGGTTGAGCGGTCCGTGATTGCCTTGTAGAGGGCGTTGTCGCCGGGCTGCTGCCAGCGGTCGGAAAGCACTCGGCGGTCAACGTTGTAAGCCACGTCGCAATTCTCCACCTTGTTCACCAGCGTTGTGTTGTATATTTGGCCGCCCCATTTGTAAGACCCTGTTACGGAGAAGCCAAAGCCTTTCCATTCGCCGTTCACGCCAATCGTGCCGTTGTATTTCGGCGTTGTGTCACCGCAAACCACTTGGTCGGCGGTGTCGTAGGTGTAAGTCACGGTGCCGTCGCGCTTCACGAAGATCTCGTTTCCCGTCTGCGGGTCTATTCCGAGCGAGGGCACTGCCCATATTGCCGTCATGGAGCAACCCTCGAAGTATTTCACCGACGGAGCCGTAACGTTGTTGCTCATCATGTTCTTGTCCTGTGCGTCGTTCCACGCCCTGAGCGAGTTGGATATCTTCTTCAGCTTGTTTGAGTTGTGCGCAATGGCGGCGAAGGCGTTTACGTAGTCGCGTCCTTGGTCCACGATGCGTGCGTTGAGGTACGCCTCCCATCCGTTGTTCTGCACCTTTCCGAGGTTTGCCACGTAGGTCGTGAAGCCCGTGGTGTGTGGCACGGTCACGTCGGTAATCATGCCGTCGGTGGTGGAGCGGTACCAGTCGAAGCGACCCGATATGCGGTTGTCGAGAACGTTTATGTCAACGCCTACGTTCAGGTCGTATTTCTGCTGCCATTTCAGGTCGTCGTTGGCGAGCCTGTAAACGTATGAGCCTATGCGCCCGGCATACGCCCTCAGCGTGTTGTACTTGAAGGTGGCCTGCGAGTCGTACACCGAGAAGCCTTGGCTGCCGGTGTATCCGTAAGAGGCGCGCAGCTTTAGGCGGTTGAGCCATGTCAGCGGCTTGAGCCACTTCTCGTTGTGCATGTTCCATCCTCCGCCGACCGACCAGAACTGCCCCCAGCGGTGGTCGGCGCTTGTCTCCGACGAACCCGTGAGGCGGTAGTTGGCATCCAGCAGGTAACGCTCGTCGAACGAGTAGTTGAGCGAGAGCAGCCCGCCAAGCGTGCGGCTTATTCCCTCCGTGCCGTTGGGCTTGCTGTCCTTGGCGTATTGCACGGCGTAGGAAATGTCGTTCATGAAGTCGTTTGGGAAGCCCACCGCCTCGACCGAGGTCGTGCTGTAATTGTTTGAGGTCATGTTGAGCTGGCCGTTCAGGAACACGAGGTGCTTGCCAAACTGCTTGCCAAAGTTTGCTCCCAGGTCGGCTGATATGTCAGTGTGCGAGCCGTTGCCCTTTATGTAGTTGCCCTTGGCAAACTCGTCGGTGGTTGATATGAAGTCGGTGTGGTTTGCAGGCCTGAAGGTGTCGTTTGTCGTTGTCTTGCGCACCAGCCCGAAGCGTCCCGTGAACTTGAGGCTTTCCAGGGCTTGCCATTCGGCGTAGAAGTTGTTGGTTATGGTCGTGTACGATGAGTTGTCTATTGTGTTGAGCGTGGTGTTGTACAATGGGTTGTGTGCGGTCACGGCTCCTGTCGTGCCGGTGTAATTGTACGTTTTCACGATGTTGCCGTCCTCGTCGTAAATCTTGCTGTACGGGTTCATGAGCGCGTATTGCGAGAACGTGCCGTAAGGCGACTCGTCGGCGTCGTTGTAATCGATGGTGAGCTTGTTCCTGAACTCAAGCTTCTTCACGCGGTACGACAGCGTTATGCCACCCGTGAACGTGTCGCGCGACGACCCCTTCATGGCTCCGGCTATGTTGTTGTACATCAGGTTCACGCCATACTGCATGGCCTTGTCGCCTCCCTCTATGTAAAGCGAGTGCTTCTGGCCCACGCCCGTGCGCACCGGCTTGGCGAGCCAGTCGGTGTTTACGCCGGTGATGATTTCCGCCAACCGGGCAGAGTAAGCCTGCTCCAGCGCGAGCTGGTTCACGATGTTGCCGTTCTTGTCGGTGTAAAGTCCTGCGAGCCGTTCCACCTCAAGCTTCTCCCTCGCGTCGGTCAGGTCGTATGAGCTTAGGTCCGGGGCCTCAATGTTCAGGTTGCCCGTGTAGGTTACGCGCAGCTTGCCGCTCTCCGGCCGTATGGTCTCTATCACAATCACGCCGTTGGCGGCCTTTGCACCGTATATTGCCTTTGCCGTGGCATCCTTCAGCAGCGTCACGCTTTTCACCTGATCCATGTCGAGGTCAAGAATCTTTGTAAGCTCGGTCTCGAAGCCGTCGAGTATGAAGAGCGGCTGGTTGGCCGACGACGCATATTCGCCCTGCACGCTGCTTATTGTCGATGAGCCGCGCATCTGGAAGTCGGGCAGCGCGTTGGGGTCGCTTCCTGCCGCCAGGTTCTCCATCTGCATGAACGACGGGTCCAGGTTTTTCAGGCTTTGCAGCACGTTTTGGTTGCCTATTTGGCGCAGCTTGTCGCCGCTGACGCTTGTCACGGCACCGGTGAATGTGTTTGCCTTGCGCGTGAACGCACCGTTCACCACCACCTCGCCAACGGTCTCTGCGTCGGGCACCAAGCTTACCTCATATTGCGAGCTTGCGGTCAGCGGCACGTCCTTGGTCTTCATTCCCACGAACGACACCGTTACCACCTTCGCGTCTGACGGCAGCGTCAGCTTGAAGTGTCCGTTCACGTCAGTCACCACGGCCGAAGTCTCGTTGCCCACCACGGTGGTCACCGTGGCTCCCGGCAGCGGCTCGCCAATGTCGTCGCGCACGATGCCGAAGACCTCACGGCTCGTTCGCCGCTGTGGCTGTGCCTGCCGGCGAATGTCCACCATCTTGCCGTTGACCTGGTAGGCCAGTGGCTTGCCGTTGAGCATGAAGTCGAGCGTGCGACCCAGTGTTGCCTTCTTTACCTGCCCATTAACCTTGTAGGGCGAAACGTCGTTGTAGGCAAAGGAAATCTTGCAGTCGGCGGCTTTCTCCAGCCGTCGCAGCGCTGATGCCAAGGCTTCGTTCTTGAACGTCATGCTGATGTTGCCGTCCTGTGCCAGCATAGGCAGCGTGCATAGGCAACAAGCCAGTAACAGCATTAGTAACCTGCTTTTTTTCATAAGCGTTTTAGTTAAGAAATTGGTCGAAGTTTAAAAAAGTAATTATAAAACGTTCAAGTTTCTTAACAGGGTACGTTTTTTTTGTTTTTACTGACGAAAACTTTTTGTTTCTAATAAAAATGGCTGTTTTCGTGGCAGTTTGTGGCAGAGTTTTGTGGAAAGCTTGGGGTTTGACATGAAATGCCACGTTCCGCTTGCGTCGTTTTTGTTATCCGACAAAGCTTTTGCCGCGTCGCCCCAAAGCTTTTGCCGCATGGGCGTAAAGCTTTTGTCGCAAGCCCCCAAAGCTTTCATCGCAACCCTCATGCGCCGCCAGCGGCTCCCGTTCGTGCCTGGTGGGCACATTGCTGCCCACGTGTGCGGAATGTTGGGATGGAAGCGGTGCCGGGCACTGGCTTTTTGGGGCAAGTTTCGCCATTTCTCCTTTTATCATTACTTAAATAGTCTAAAAATACGAAAAAAGCGTGCCGTCATTCTCCCCTAAAGCGTTTATATACTAAATATAAACAACTTTAAATAAACATTACTTTTAATGAAAACCAAGCGTTTGATAATCCCTTGCCTATGCTTGCTTGTTGCGGGCAACGCAACGGCAAGTCCATTCATGCCGATTTTAAAGAGTGACACAACCAAACATGTCACGGGCACAGTCAAGGCTAAAGACCACGCTGACACAGCTAAGGCAGGTCAGGAGCAGCAAAAGAATGAGCCGGAGTCGGAATACCAGAAGCTCCTGAAAAACCAGAAAAGCCACAGGGAGGGGCTTTTCACGTTGCGCAACCTTGGCGGGAAGTGGTGTTTTGAGATACCGGAGGACAAGCTTGGCAAACCGCTTCTCGTGGTGACGCGTTTCACTTCGGTGCCTGCCAACTTTGCCAAGAACATCGGCGAGGAGGTGAGCGAGAACGTGGTTTACTTTGAGAAGCGCGACGACAAGACCATGTTGCTGAGGGGATACTCGAAGACGCAGAAGGCTGGCAACCAGGATGACATTGCCGACGCTGTAAGTCGGGCGACGGTTGACCCCATCATCACAAGGTTCACCATTGCCCAGGACAAGGGCAACGGCACCAGCCACGGCTATCTCGTGGATGCCACGGCATTCCTGCTGAGGGACAACAGCATCACGGGCCTGGACAACTCAAGCCGCAAGGCACTGAAGGTTGGCGGGCAGGTGGCAGAGCTTTGCTACGTGGACACGATAAAGGCATATCCCATAAACATTGAGGTGTCAACCATCCGCACATACAGCATGGAACCCACGAACACCGTTCCGGCGTCGCAGACGGCTGGCACGGTGACGCTGAGCCTGAACACGAGCATGGTGGAGCTGCCCGATGACGTGATGCGCCCGCGACTCGCCGACGAGCGCGTGGGATACTTCACGACGGGATACACGCGTTTCAGCGACTATGGCAAGACGGAGCGCAACCAGATTGTCTCGCGTTACAAGCTCGTGCCCAAGAACAAGCAGGCTTACCTCAGCGGCAAGCTCACCGAGCCGGAGAAGCAGATTGTTTATTACATTGACCCTGCCACGCCAAAGAAGTGGGTGCCATACCTGAAGGCTGGCATCAACGACTGGAACAAGGCTTTCGAGGCTGCGGGCTTCAAGAATGCCATCGTGGCTAAGGACTGGCCGAACGATTCGACCATGAGCATTGACGACGCGCGCTTCAGCGTGCTGCGCTACCTGCCGTCGCAGAAGGCCAACGCCTACGGCCCGCGCATCGTGGATCCGCGCTCGGGGCAAATAATCGAGAGCCACATCTGCTGGTACCACAACATCACCGACGTGTTGAGGCAGTGGTACATGGTGCAGTGCGGACCGCTCGACAAGCGTGCCCAGAAATATGATTTCGACGAGAAACTGATGGGCGAGCTGATACGCTTCGTGTCGTCGCACGAGGTGGGACACACTCTCGGACTGCGCCACAACATGCTTGCGAGCAGCGCGACGCCTGTGGAAAAGCTGCGCGACAAGAAATGGGTTGAGAGGCACGGACACACGTCGTCGATAATGGACTACGCTCGCTTCAACTACGTGGCACAGCCCGAGGACGGCGTTTCCTCGAAGGGACTTTTCCCACGCATCAACGACTACGACTGCTGGGCGATAAAGTGGGGATACCAGTGGAGGCCTGAGTTCGGTGACGAATACGCCGAGAAGAAAGCCTTGCGCAAGGAGGTTACGAAAAAGCTTGCCGAGAACCCGCGCCTGCACTATGTCGGCGATGAGGGGCGTGGATGGGATCCGCGCTCGCAGACCGAGGACTTGGGCGACAATGACATGCGAGCCAACGAGTACGGCATGAAGAACCTGAAGCGCGTGATGGCGAACATTGAGAAGTGGACTGAGCAACCCGACGGGCAATATGGCAACCTCAGGGACATTTACGGCGAGGTGCTGTCGCAGTACAGTCGCTATTGCGGACACGTGCAAAGGTGGATTGCCGGCAGGTACACCAACAACTGGCCGGCCGAGAAGCATTTCGATTATGTTTCAAAAGACTTGCAGAAGGAGGCTTTGCAGTGGCTTGGACGCAACGTGCTCACGGTGCCGCAGTGGCTGTATCCAGAAAGCGTGGTGCAGAAAAACGAGATGGAGCCGGAAGACAGGATACAGTCCACGACATCGGCTCTCGTGGGTTTCCTCTTGCAGCCGAACTTGCTCAACAACTTGCGCAAGGGTGGCAAATATCCGGTGGGCGAATGGCTCGACGACGTGATGGCTGAGGTGTGGAAGCCCCTTGGCGGCATGAGCGAATGGGATGCGACGCACTGTCGCCAGAACGAGCGTGCCTACGTCAGCAGCCTGAAAACCGCACTCACGGTCGTGGAAGAAAAGCCGACTGCGCAGCAGACAGCTGCCAGAAACTCAGACGTTTACATTTACTTGCTGCAAAATATGGGCAAGGTGGAGAAATTCATAAACGCTGAGCTTGCGAAGACCGCCGACGGCGACGTAAACAACCTGCATTATCGCGACATGCTTGTCCAGATAAAGAAGATACGCAAGCTGTACGAGGAAGGTAAGTAAGGGCGTTTCTTGGATTTAATTTATGCAACAAGCGTGCGGCTTTTCAAAGCCGCACGCTTGTTGCATATGCCGCATTATGTTGTGGTGGCGTTTTTGCCTGGCATCCATTCCTCCCTTTGGGTGTGTTGAAAAGAACTGACAAAAATTCCTGTTCTCTCAATGTTGCTGTGGCTTTGCCAACGTGGGCACTACGGTGACGGTTTTGCCGTTGCGGCATACACCAACGTGTGCGAGGTCTTGGAGGCGGGCGAGGATGCCGGTGAGAGTCTCGTCGCGCCGCGCCACGAAGTGCAGTCGTGCTTGGCGCAAGGCAGGGTTGTCGCAAATGACGGTTATGCCGTAGTTGCGCCCAATCTCTTGCAGTATGGCAGTGAGAGGCTCGTTGTCAAAATAGAAATAGCCGTCGCGCCAGTTGGTGTACTTGCCCGTATCCACGGTTCGGGTAACGATGCCGTGCGACGTGGCGGTGGCCTGCGTGCCCGGGGTGAGGATGGTGTGGCTGTTGGCGGCTTGCGCCTTCACGCTGCCGCTCACGAGCACGACCTCGGGACCGTTGTTGCCGTAGGTGCTTATGTTGAACTCGGTTCCGAGCACGGTTGTGCGCATGGATGCGGCTTCGACGGTGAAGGGGCGTGAGGTGTCACGTGCCACTTGGAAGTAGGCTTCGCCGACGAGCTTCACCTGTCGTGCGTCTGCGGGAAAGCGTGTGGGAAAGTAGATTGTGCTGCCTGGGTGCAGCCACACGCGGCTGCCGTCGGGCAGGGCTATGGCAAGGGTCTTGCCTTCGGGCACGTTAAGGCAGATGTCCCTTGTGTGCGTGGTGTCTATGCCGGGGACAATTTGCTCCACCGCCACGGGCTGCAATGGCTTGCGGGCGGTGATTACGGTTTCGCCAATGCTGCCACCTCGCAGCACTATGTCGGCAGGCTTGGCGGATGCCACGTAAACCAGTCGTTGTGAGTTGGGAGATGGTGTCTTATGCTTGATGGTTGGCTTGCCGATCAGGAATATGGCGGCGATGATGGCAGCGGCTAATCCGGCTACCATGCCACCGAGGCGCAAGCCACGCAAAGTCTGGTTTGAAACACTCTCGTTTCTTGTAAAGGATTGGGTGGCAGGCTTGTTGGCTATCCTTTCGTGGAAGCGTTTCAGTTCCTGTTCCACATCCACGGGGTCACGTTCCATGCGCATGGCTGTGGCAATGGCTTCCACCTCAGCGCATTGTGCCTTGACCTCGGCATCTACGCAGAGTTCCTCAGCCTCCTTCTTGGTGAGTCCGTGTCCCGTTTCCATCAGGTCGAGTGTTTTGTTGTCTATTTTAGAAAGCTTATCGTCAGTCATGAAATTAATAGTTATTCTATTTCTTATAACGTTTAAAGCTTTGTCGTGGTCACGACTTTAAGGTTCTTTTAGAAAAACGCCATGCCCTGGGTGGCTTACGGGGTGTTGCTCTTTTTGCGTAGTGCCTTGAGTGCCCTTATGATGTGCTTCTTGACGGTGGACGTGCTGATGCCCATCTCGTCTGCCACCTCGCGGTATTTCTTCCTGTCAACGTAGCATGCCATGAATATTTCCCGTGTGGGCGGCTTCAGGCAGTCTATTTGTCGGCTGACCCTCGCCACGAGTTCCTCCCGCTCCATGAGGGTGGATGGGTCGGTGGCGTAGCTGCTCATTGCTGTCACGTAGCGGGCATATTCGCGGTGGCGTGATTCGTGGCGCGCGTAGTCGATGCAGGAGTTGCGTGCCGTTACGTATAGGAAACTCTTCGCCTTGTCAGGCTCTATGCTGGAAAAGTGTTGCCACAGCCGCTCAAATGCCGCCGACACGATGTCGCGGCACGTCTCTTCGTCGCTCACGTACTGGCGTGCGAAGAAAAGAAGCTGTGAGTAGTTTTCGCGGAAGATTGCGTCAAATTCTTTCTTTTCCATCATATATCGCATGCAAAGATAATAAAAATCGTGCATTCGCCTTGCCAAAATGACAAAAAAAGAGAAAAAACAAAAAAACGTGTGCCTGTCGTGCCCTTTTTTGATACTTAAACGTTTTATTATAAAATTTATTAACGACACACAATTTAAAAGCCAGTGTTTATGAAGAAAAAGAGGTTACTGATGCTGCTGTTGGCATGCTGTCTTTGCGTGGTGCCGGTATTGGCACAGGGCGGCAACATCAGCATGGTATTTAAAAACGAGGCTCTGAGCACGGCGTTGAGGCAGCTGGAAAGGGTTGCCGACTGCAAGATCTCGTTCGCCTACAACGATGTCGCATCTTATAAGGTGAACGGGCGGGTGAAGAACGCCACTCTCAATGACGCACTGAAGTTCTTGCTTGACGGAAAGCCACTGGACTATTCAGTCAACGGCAGGATGGTGGACATAAGTCGCAGTCAGGAAACTGGCAAGTCGCAACCTGCCACGGGCAGGCGCAGGCTCAAAGGCTTGGTGAGCGACGAGGAGGGCAATCCGCTTGTGGGTGCCCACGTGAAGGTGGAAGGCTCGAAGAGTGGAACCGTGGTTGATGCCGAAGGAGCGTACACGCTGCCCATCTCCACAGGACGCACGACAATAGAGGTGAGTTACCTTGGAATGCGCACGTACTCGGCAACAGTGCAGGCTGGAACGAAGGACGTTACGCGAAACATCGTGCTCACGCCCAGTTCGACGACGCTTGGTGAGGTGGTCATAACCAATGGATACCAGACTATTGACCCACGAAACAACACCGCGGCAATAACGAGCGTGAAGATGGAAGACTTGCTCATGCCAAACATGACGACCATAGATCAGAGCCTTGAGGGGCGCATACCTGACCTCGTGTTCACAACCAACTCTGGCGAGGCGGGCGTGACGGGACGCGTCAGGATGCGCGGAACGTCAACCATCTCCGGCAAGCGCGAGCCACTGTGGGTGCTCGACGGCTTTGTGCTTCAGGATCCAGTGGACGTGAGCACCGAACAACTCAACGACCCCGACTACATTAATTATATAGGCAACGCCATATCGGGCATCAACCCCGAGGACATCGACCGGATAGACGTGTTGCGTGACGCTGCCGCAACTGCCATCTATGGTACGCGTGCGTCAAACGGCGTTATAGTCGTGACCACCAAGAAGGGAAAGGTGGGGCCGCCGACGATACGCTATTCGGGGCAGATGACCGTGACGCAACGCCCCCATTATACCGACAGCAACATTAAGCTGATGAACTCGCAGGAGAGGGTGAAGTTTGGACAGGATCTTTGCAATCTCCACTATGCTTTCCCGCAGAACATGCCGATGGTGGGCTACGAAGGCGCTTTTTATCGCTATGAGACGGGACAGACCACCTACCAACAGTTCCTGCAGGAGGTACAGCGTTATGAGACGGTCAACACCGACTGGTTTGACATCCTGACCAAGAACGCCGTCACCACGCAGCACTCAGTCTCCATGTCGGGCGGCCAGGAGAGCACGCGCTATTACGCCTCATTGGGCTATACACGCCAGAACGACGTGATACGCACGCAGTACGTGGACCGTTACACAATGTCAATGAACCTCACCTCCACGCTGTCCAAGCAACTCAAGCTCAACTTGCGCATGAATGGCAACGTGCAGAAGAAAAACCACCTGCCGAGCGACGTGGGCGTGATGGACTATGCCTACCAGACCACGCGCGCCCTGCCATGCTATAATAGCGACGGCTCGCTGTACTATTATCAGAGGCGCGGCTACAACGTTGGCAACGGGCAGAAATCGTCCAAGCTCTACAATTATAATATTATAAACGAGATTAACAACACCGAGAACCGTTACGACGGCAACACCATAAGCGTAAGCGGCGACATGAACTACCGCTTGGGCAAGCTGTTCGACTTCACGGCCGCAGCAAACTACAGCCGTAGCTCGACGGCGCAGTCGACGTGGTATGGCGAGAACACCAACTACGTTGCGATACTGAAGAACGGTGAGGCTGCTGACAAGCCAATGGAAGGCGAGAGCGGACTGTGTGAGTTGCCATACGGCGGCGTTTACAACACGTCCAACACCACGAGCGAGAACCTCACGGCGCGCCTGCAGGCCAACTTCCATTATTCCACAAAAGACCGCCTGCACGTGGTGAACGCCGCAGCGGGATATGAGGTGAACGTGTCAAAAGTATCGTCGGTTGCTGACAACACGCGTGGCTACTTCAAGGAGCGTGGCATGAAATACATGTCGATGACGGGCGACGACCTCGCTGCCTTCCCTCTCTACCAGACGTGGCTTGCCGAGGGGCACCGCACGCTCACCGAGAGCAAGACAAACAGCCTCTCCGGCTATCTCACTTCTTCATATACTTACCACGACATTCTGACGTTTGGACTTACAGGGCGTGTGGATGCCTCAAACCGTTTCGGCAGCAGGAGCAACAACAAGTTCAATCCCATCTGGACTTCCTCGGCTGCTTGGAATATCAGGCGTACCTTCTGGGGCGACCCGTATGCCATGACCGACGACAGTAAGAATATATTGGACGACTGGAAAGTCAGGGCTTCGTTCGGATATACGGGCAACATGCTCGACGGCCAGACCCCAGACTTGCTCATACGCCTCGGCACGCTTGACACCTATTACGGGCAGAACGTGTCCTACGTATCAGCGTTCCCCAACCCCGACCTGAAATGGGAGAAGACGAGCGACCTCAACTTCGGTACCGACGTGTCCCTGTTCGACAGCAGGCTCACCCTTTCTGCCGACTTCTGGTGGCGGCACACCACGGATGCCATAACCGGCATAAACGTGTCAACCATCAACGGTATGCCTACGTTCCAGATGAACAGCGGCACGCTCAACAACCACGGCTTCTCTTTCCAGCTTGGCGGTTATCCGCTGAAAAACAAGGATTGGTCGCTGTTCCTCTCCACCACTTACTCGTGGGCTTCGAACAAGGTAACCACAAGCACCAGTGACACATATAATATAGACGACTATCGCAATGGTACGGCGGTGGTGAACGGTGCAGCAATAGGCACGTTCTATTCTTACAAGTTCCTTGGACTGAACCCGAACAACGGACTGCCGATGTTCGACGATTATGAAGACCACAAGCACCTGCTGGCTGGGCTTTCGCGGGAGGATGTGGTGAAGAATGTGATGGTGCAGAGCGGCAACCGAACGCCGAAGTTCACAGGCAACTTCTATGGCACGCTCACGTGGAGGCAGCTCTCGCTGCGCGCCAACGTCAACTACAGCGTAGGCTCAAAGGTGAGGCTTTTCAAGCTCTATTCGCCCATCATATCGGGCGTGTCGTCTGACAAGAACGTCAGGCGCGAGTTCACCGAGAGGTGGAGAAGCCCGGGCGACGAAAAACATACCAACATCCCCGCACTCCTTAGCCCTGCCGACAAGCTTTATCAGGACTACGCCCAGCACTGGAGCAACGGTCTCGAAGCCAAGCTCGACAACATACAGGCCTTTGCCGCAAGCATTTGGGACATGTATGACCTTTCCGACTTGCGCGTCGTTCCGGGCGATTACCTGCGCCTGAGCAACCTCTCGCTCTCTTACAACTTCAAGCGTCAGCAACTCAAGAAGACACCGCTCAAGTCGTTGCGCATTGACTTGTCCGTAACCAACGTGTTCACGATAGCGTCGGGCAAGCTCAACGGTCAGTCGCCGACACAGGCAGGTTTCGCCTCGGTGAACCTTTCCGAGAGACCAGCCTATACGGTGGGCGTGAACGTATCATTCTAAACGACATGGCGTTTTCATTCTAATAAACATACCAAGCGAAAACATGAGAAACACTATAATAAAACTGCTCATGGCACTGACGGCGACAGCCACGTTTACGGGCTGCGACGATTTCCTGAGCGAATATTCCCAAGACCAAATTGTGGCAAGGAAGGTGCAGGACCTTGACGACCTGCTTCTTGGCGACGGCTACCTGCAAAGTGCCTCAGTACCCAATGGTCCTGGTGTCACGAGGGTGGCAGGCTTCTTGAATGTCCTTGACGACGACGTAAACACAGGCCGTGACATCGTTGACAGCCTGTCGGAGTCATCATCGTTCGTGGCAAAGTCGTGGGTGCAGTCACTTATCAGCATGTACGGCTATTTCGGATGGCAGCAGGATGTGGGTGCAAACTATGAGGGAACCAACATCAACGACGATGCCGCCACGTGGGACGAGTTTTACAAGCACATCAATGTCGTGAACGTCATCCTTAACGAAATAACCGACTTGCCCCACAGCACCAAGCAAGATTCCTTGGATTACTATCGCGTGCAAGGCGAGGCACTGTTCATCCGTGCCCAGCTTTATTTCACGCTTGTGAACCTTTATGCCGACGCATATCAGGAAGCTACGGCGGCAAACACGCTTGGCGTGCCTTTGAAACTTACGCCACACGTTGAGTTCGAATTTGCGAGAGCGTCGGTAAAGGAAGTTTATGACCAGATAGTCAGCGACCTCACGCAGGCTGAGCGATACCTCACGCTGAGTCCTCAGAACCCGTCAAACTATCTCCACCGCGCTTCGGTGGAAGCCGTTGACCTGTTGCTGAGCCGCGTTTACCTTTATATGCAAAACTGGCAACTTGCCGCAGACAAGGCAAAGACGGTGCAAGACAGCCAGAACTTCTATCTCGCGTCGCTTGCCTCGCTTGATCCCGAAGCAGCGTTCCTGACGCGTGATAACAGCGAGATAATCTTCTCGCAAGGCTCAAACAACCTCGCCTCGACCGATATCTTTACCGGCCGTCCCGGCGACTATTGCGTCTCCAACGACCTCTACAGCCTGTATGACGACGACGATCGCCGCAAGCAGTGCTTCTTCAAGCGTTATACCGACGACCCAACATCGGTCATACAGTGCGACAGCGTGGCTCTTAACTACAAGTACGAGCGTGGCAACAGCCTGCGCGCGCATGTGTCCGACTGCTTCACGCTGCGTGTGTCCGAGGCGTGGCTGAACCGCAT
The DNA here is from genome assembly GCA_964386825.1 of uncultured Prevotella sp. Lineage (GTDB taxonomy): Bacteria > Bacteroidota > Bacteroidia > Bacteroidales > Bacteroidaceae > Prevotella. Next base: position 34,572 of record CAYLUI010000014.1, read on the forward strand.
GGAGGCGTTGGCGATGCTCGGACAGACTGCCGAGGCTAACAGCTTGCTCAACGACTTCCGGGCCGAGCGCATTGACCAGGATGCCGCCCAAACCTCTTCTGCCGACGAACTCGTGCAGCAGATACGCGCCGAGAGGCGCAAGGAACTGTGCTTCGAGGGGCACAGGTGGTTTGACCTCAGGCGTTATGCCGTCAACGCCACGAGTCCTTTCACGAAGACGCTCGTGCACGTTTACAATGTCTGCAATGACTACGGATGGCGTTTCCCGCGCACCCTTGTGCTTCCGCCGCACGACCAGGCTTACACGCTGGCAATACCAAAGTCGGTGATTGACTTCTTCACCGACGGTTCAATGCCAACCAACCCTCGCCCGAAGCGCGAGCCTTTGGAGAATGCCACAGGGGGTGACACAGCAACTGATTGATATAAAGATAATACAGGAAAACGATGAAACACTTTCATATAAAGCACGGCCTTGTGCCCGTGACGGCGTTGGCTCTCCTGCTCTGCGCCTTTTTCTCCGGCTGCGGCAGCGACGAGGACAACCTGACCAACGAAATTGACTTTACGAGTCCTTATGTCATTGCCGACGATGCGGCTGACCCCATACAGCACGAACGTTACCTGCTCTATAAGGAGTTTGGCGTGCCGGTGTTTTTCAACGACACCATCTCAACGTTTGTCTCCGGCAAGGACTTGCGCGGCAACGACGTTACGACTACCGAGACCATTGACATGAACTGGGGCTTCGTGTCGCATGACGGCAAGGACGTGACCTACCGTTACGACTATTACACTGACTCTGAGGCGAAGATGAAAGCCCTGGGCTTTGCTCGCAGCTATCTCGCCAAGGCAAGTGCGAAAATGCGTCCCTTCTGTATGCTCTTGGTGGATTCGGCTTTTCAGAATTCGAGCCAGCAAAACTATTTGAACGGTTTCCGCTGCCTGGTCGTTGCCCATACGAGCAATTACAATGCCACCCAGCACGACTCTCTTGCCACTGCCATACTGCGCACGATGGTATTGTCGAGCGTGAGGCTCAACTCTGACCTCGTATCAAGGTTTGGCGAAGTGTCCAATAAGGACAAGTACTATGGTCGCCCTTGGGTCATCAGCGGCAGCAACGGCGGTCTCGGATGCCAGTGGGGCGTAGAGCACAAGGGTTCTTGGTGGAAGCCGTTGGAGCTTTTCGACGATGGCGTAGAGGAAATGTACATTATGTATGGTTTCCAGACAAACGTCAACAGCCACGAGGAGTTTGTGGCAGAGCGCACGCTGATGATGCAGCAGATAGGCAAGTTTGGTTTCATCTGCGGCAACACCGACCGAAACGGGCAGCTTGACCATCTGCAAAGTCCGGCAAGCGTCTCGCAGGACCTCACTTTCTTTGTCAACACCATTCTCAATGTTGGCAGGGCTGAGTTCATGGAAAGGTACGGCTCGTCAACGCTTGTGAAGAAGAAATTCGACATTCTTGCTGATTATATAGAGGGCGAGTTGGGAATTGACCTTGATTTCTGACATGTCCGGCAATAAACAACTAAACATCTTTTTATTATGGCATACAAGATAATGAAGGCAGTGTTTTCATCCCTTGCGGCAGTGACGCTCCTGGGCATGGCTTCCTGCTCTGACGACGAAACCGTTGGCGTGAACACGGCATCCATAAAGGCAGCTCCCGATTTTGTTGACTCGCGCGACGGCCATGTTTACCGTTGCATACAGGTGGGCGACCAGATATGGATGGCAGAGAACCTTGCTTACTTCATTCCACAGGGAGCCGCGGCAGGCTGCCTGACATGGAACGAGTTACAGGACTTCACCGAGGACAGCCTCAAGGTTGACACCACGAATATAGTGGTGACCCTGACGGACGAGGAGTATGGCGAGGTTTTCTATGCGCTCACCAATGACCCCGCCCACGACTGGAAGGCGGAGATCGGCTTCCCGCCTGCCACGCTTGAGATGTGGTATCGCAACTTTTTCGACATGATGGGACAGGACGGCTTCACCAACATGTTCTCCTCAAGCCGCTACAAGCCGTTTGGCGACGCTCTCGTCGCTGCTCTCGACGAGGCACGGCAGGCAAACAAGAAGACTTACATAGAGAACCTGCTTGCCGAGAAAGCCCTCATACCTTATCAGCATCGCGACCGTGCCGAGGCAGCCAACGGGGGCTACGTGGCTGAGAACGGCTACCAATATACCTACGAGGGCGCGCTTAGGGCTGTGCCCGAGGAGGGCGGATGGCGTGTGCCGTCGGATGCCGACTGGAAGAAACTTGAGGCTGCGCTTGGCGTGCCGGCTTCCGAACTGGACAATATGAACCAGTGGCGCGGGCTGCCCATTGGCGATGCCATGAAGGTCGGGGGCGAAACGGGCTTCAATGCCGTCTTCTCCGGCTGCAACGCCTATCAGCGCACCCAGGCACAGCTGTTCATCAGGAAAGGTGAGGCTGCTTATTTCTGGGCTTCTGACAAGGATACGTACACGGGGCAGGAGGATGCCGTGGATGGCGATGCCAATGCCGACGAGAACGGCAAGGTGACGGTCGTTTATGACACGGGCATCATCCGTGAGCTTGCCATATATTCGTCAGGGATATGGCGTGGAACCACGCGCCTTGACAACGGCTACCGCAGCATGACGTACAGCGTCAGGCTCGTAAGGGACGCAAAATGAAAAAATGCTTGATGATATGGAAAACAAAAAGTGGCTGGCAGCCGCGGCTTTGGCGCTTGCCTTCCTTTCCCCTGTGAACGTCGTCGCCCAGCCGGGTCTCGGCGACACAAAGCGGGCTTACGGTGACACGGCAAGGGTCTCGGCAATGAAATATGTCTATGACCTTGACGAGGCAAAGGGCTTGGCGCGCAAGACGGGCAAGCCGATTTTCTTCAATTGCTACGCCTCGTGGGCGGCTCCTTGCATTGCCATGGATCAGTATGTGTTCAGCAACAAGGACTTTGCCAAGAAGATGGACAGCAAGTTCGTGAACCTCATCGTTGACATGCGGAGCGACGAGGGCAAGAAGCTTGCCAAGCAGTACAGTGTGGGGTCGTATGCCTGCTATCTCGTGCTCGATGCCGACGGCAACGTCGTGCAGCGCATACAGGGCGGCAGCGGGCTGCCCGAGTTTTACGAGAACGTGTCGTTGGGGCTGAGTCCGAAGACGAGCCTTGCTGGGCTGCGTGCCAAATATGAGAGCGGCAAGTATTCGAAGGACGACCTTTACCGTTACCTGCGTGCCCTGCGCGTGGCAGGCGAGGGCAAGACCTGGAAGGAGCTTGCCACGGAATACGTGAAGGGTATGCCGATGAAGGCCATTGCCGAGAAGGACAACTGGATGTTCGCGAGCCTGTACAGGGGCTATGACAACGACTTCTATGAATATCTTTTGCACCATAAGCGCGACTTCGTGAAAAGCGTCGGGGCACGGAAGGTGGAAAACAAGTTCGAGTCGATGCTCACGCCGACGCTCCTTGCCTACGCCTGTGGCGAGACCGATTATGACGCCGCCGTGGTTGAAAAGCTGAGGCAGGATTTGCGGACGTTCGAGATGCCCGACACGTGCGCCTCGATGGTCTTGTGCGGCATTGCCGACGCAAGGGGCAAGGGCGGCGTGCACGACCTGCTGGCTTACATGGGGCAGAACGGCAAGTACCTTGAAAAGTATTATGGCATACGAGCCAACATTGAGCAGACTTTCAACTTCCCGAACATCACTGACGGAGAGCGCAAGGAACTTGTGCAGTACCTCGGTGAGGCGGCTGAAAGGGCAAAGGGCACCAAGGGGGGCTACGGTCTGCGTGCCATGCTCGACGCGATGAACAACGACGGCAAGGGCATCGTCTTCTTCGAAGGCTCACTGGACGAGGCTTTGGCAAAGGCGGCTAAGGAGGGCAAGCACGTCTTCGTGGATTGTTACACCACGTGGTGCGGTCCTTGCCGGGTCATGGCAAACACGGTGTTCACCAAGCCGCAAGTGGGCAAGTTCTTCAATTCGGGCTTCGTCAGCGTCAAGATTGACATGGAGCGTGGCGAAGGTCCTGCCGTGGGCAAGAAATACGATGTTAGCGCATACCCCACCATGCTTGTGCTGAAGGCCGATGGCAGCGTGCTGAAGAAAATCGTTGGCTCAAAGTCTGCCGAGAACCTGCTGAAGGAAGTGGGCGATGCCGTAAGCGCAAAATAACCCATGTAAATATTTTTACATTACCCCTTTCATGAGTGGCGTATTTGAAAACAAAGAGTACCTTGGTCGCAAATACGCGATTCTTGAGAGGGATCGCAAATTTTTGATATTCAAGGGATTGTAAAACAGGGGCAATTTTCCTTGTTCTAAGTTGTCATCATTACGGCGTAAAGGCATCGTCTTTACGCCGTAATCGTGTCTTATATACGCCGCAATCGCCATGCGTTTACGCCGCAAATGTCAGACAATTGCGCCGTAAACACGACTCACATGCGCCGATTGGACATCACAGCGTGGGCGTGAGGCACCCTAAGGCTCGTTTCCCTTCATTTTTTAGCTCAGTTTCCGACACCCCCGTTTTTTGTCAGTTTTCTTGGCAGAATGCCCTTGTGGCTGTTCCCCATTTCTATTTTGAATGATTGAAATTTCTTTTCATTAAGGTAATGATTATATTGCGGATGTGGATGGCTTTTTTATGAAATTGCCGACATTGACCGTCTTTCATTTGACATTAGCAAGTCTTTCCGGCATTATTTTTGTACCTTTGCAGTCGAATATAAGATATAAGAATGATTTCAGTAGAGAACTTGACAGTAGAGTTTGGCGTTCAGCCGCTGTTTCGCGACGTGAGCTTCGTGGTGAACGACCACGACCGCATAGCCCTCGTGGGCAAGAACGGCGCGGGCAAATCGACGATGCTGAAGATACTGTGCGGCGAGCAGAGACCCACGTCGGGTGTGGTGAGCGTGCCCAACGGTAGCACCGTTGGCTACCTGCCGCAGGTGATGAAGCTCTCCGACGACACCACCGTGATAGAGGAGACGCGCAAGGCGTTTGCCGACCATACGCGCATGGCGGAGAAGCTTAAGGAGATGGAGCGGGAGATGGCTGAGCGCACCGACTATGAAAGCGACAGTTACATGCAGCTCGTGGAGCGGTTTGCGCAGGAGCACGAGCGATACCAGATGATGGGAGGGGAAAACTATGAGGCTGACATAGAGCGAACGCTCACGGGCCTGGGCTTCGAGCGTACCGACTTCGACCGCCCCACGCGCGAGTTTTCGGGCGGATGGCGCATGCGCATCGAGCTGGCGAAGATATTGCTGCGCAAGCCCGACGTGCTGCTCCTCGACGAGCCTACCAACCACCTTGACATTGAGTCAATACAATGGCTGGAGCAGTTCATACAGCAGAGTGCGGCGGCATTGGTGCTCGTGAGCCACGACCGTGCGTTCATAAACAACATTACCAACCGCACGCTGGAGATTACCTGTGGGCACGTGGAGGACTACAGGGTGAAGTACAACGAGTATGTGGTGCTGCGCAAGGAACGGCGCGAACAGCAGCAGCGTGCGTGGCAGAACCAGCAGAAGGAGATTGCCGATGCCAAGGCGTTCATTGAGCGGTTCCGCTACCAGGCCACCAAGGCTGTGCAGGTGCAGCAGAAGATAAGGCAGCTGGAAAAGATAGTGCCCATAGAGGTGGACGACGTTGACAACCGTGCCATGCACCTGAAGTTCCCGCCATGCCTGCGTTCGGGCGATTATCCTGTGATATGCGACGAGGTGAGGAAGGCATACGGCGAGCACGTAATCTTCTCAAACGTGAACCTGACGATAAAGCGTGGGGAGAAGGTGGCGTTTGTCGGCAAGAACGGCGAGGGAAAGTCAACGCTCGTGAAGTGCATCATGGGCGAGATACCGTTCGACAACAAGCTGAAGATTGGGCACAACGTGCAGATTGGCTATTTTGCGCAAAACCAGGCGCAGATGCTCGACGAGGCGAAGACCATATACGACACCATCGACGAAGTGGCGACGGGCGAGATGCGCCTGAGGATAAACGACCTGCTGGGCGCATTCATGTTCGGCGGCGAGACATCTGAAAAGAAAGTAGGCGTGCTGTCGGGCGGAGAGCGTTCGCGCCTTGCCATGATAAGGCTGTTGCTCTCGCCGGTGAACCTGCTTATTCTCGACGAGCCTACCAACCACCTTGACATGCAGTCGAAGGACGTGCTGAAGGAGGCGATACGTGCGTTTGACGGCACAGCGATAATCGTGAGCCACGACCGTGACTTCCTCGACGGCCTTGTGTCAAAGGTATATGAGTTTGGCGGCGGAAAGGTGAAGGAGCACCTCGGCGGCGTTTACGACTGGCTGAAGAGCCATCAGGACGACTCGAAGCCTGTTGGCATGTCATCGCCAACGCCTGCGGTCAAGGTTGCGCAGGATGTTCCGCCTCAGCCCGTAGCCGCCGTGAAGTCTTCCAAGGAAGACTACCAGGCTCATAAGGAGCGGCAGAAGAAGCTCAGCCGTGCGAAGAAGGCGGTGGAGGACAGCGAGAGGAAGATTGCCGACATGGAGGCTCGCCTGAAGGAGCTTGACGACTTGCTCATGGATCCCAAGAACGCCGCCAACATGGAGCTGGTGACCGAATACACTACCACCAAGGATGCCCTCGACAAGGAGAATGACCGTTGGATGGAGTTGTCGGAAAAGCTTGAGGAACTGTCGTGAGCGGCGCTGGCATGAGAAAACTTTTTAGATGAAGACTAACAAATTATATATTATGAACATGAAGACTATTCTTCCGACTTTGTTGCTCGTGGCCGCTCCAGTGATAGGAGTTGGCGCAAAGGGCAGCATCAGCAAGTCGGGGCTTGACCTGTCGAACCTCGACCGCTCAGTGCGTCCGCAGGACGATTTCTATCAGTTCGCCACAGGTGGCTGGCAGAAGCTAAACCCACTGCCTGCCGCTTACAGCCGTTTCGGCTCTTTTGACATGTTGCAGGAGAACGTGAACAAGCAGGTCAACACCATCCTGACATCGCTTGCCAAGAAGAAATACCAGGAAGGCACCACGGAGCGCAAACTCAGCGACTTTTACAGCCTTGCCCTCGACTCGGCACGTCGCAATCGCGAGGGACTGGCTCCTGTTAAGCCGTATCTCGCTGACATTGAGGCTGCAAGGACTCTCGGCGACATTATGGTGTTGCGGCAGAAATACGCCAAGCTGGGCTTGGGACAGCCGTATGGCTCTTATTTTGCCGCTGACGAGAAAAACGTGACGCGCAACATCCTGTCGCTCGGGCAGGGCGGACTGACGCTCGGCCAGAAAGACTGGTACGTGAACAACGACGAGGCTACCGTCAATATTCGCGAAGCTTACAAGAAGCACATACAGCGCATGTTCCGTCTCTACGGTTTCAGCGAGGCTGAGGCTGCCAAAAAGGGTGCCGCCATCTTCCGTTTCGAGACGGAGCTGGCACTCGTGTCAAAGAGCAATACTGAGCTGCGCGACCCACAGGCAAACTATAACAAGCTGACTCTGAAAGAATTTGAGTCCAGTTATCCCAACATTCCGCTTCGCAAGCTTGCCGTTGCATGTGGCATAAACGAGAGGGACATACAGGAGATGGTTGTTGGCCAGCCAGGCTTTTTCGCGGGTCTCGACAAGTTTGTGAGCCTGCTCTCCACCGACGAGTGGAAGGCAATAATGGAATGGGATGTCATCCAAGGCTCGGCTTCATACCTTACCGATGAGATACGCGAGGCAAACTTCGACTTTTTCGAGCGCACCATGAGCGGTCGCAAGGAGGATTATCCTCTTTGGAAACGTGCCACCACGCAGGTTGAGAACGCCATGGGCGAGGCTCTGGGCAAAATGTATTGTGAGCGTTACTTCCCCGAGTCGTCGAAGAAGATGATGGAGCAGTTGGTTGCCAACTTGCAGGTGAGCCTTGCCGACAGGATTGACGCGCAGACATGGATGAGCGATTCCACAAAGGCCAACGCACACAAGAAGCTTGACAAATTCTACGTAAAGGTGGGCTACCCGAACAAGTGGACCGATTACGCAAAGCTTGACATTGACCCCTCGAAGAGTTTCTACGAGAATGTGGTGGCGACACGTATTTTTGCCTTTGACAAGATGGTTGCCGACAAGGCAGGCAAGCCCGTTGACAAGGACGAGTGGTACATGACACCGCAGACGGTAAATGCTTATTACAACCCGACGACCAACGAGATTTGTTTCCCCGCCGGCATTTTGCAGCGTCCGTTCTTCGATCCTAAGGCTGACGAGGCGTTCAACTACGGCGCCATCGGCGTGGTGATTGGTCATGAGATGACCCACGGATTCGACGACCAGGGTCGCCAGTATGATGCCGACGGCACTCTGAACGACTGGTGGACGGCAACCGATGCCAAGGGCTTCAACGAGCGCGCCGACATGTACGCCGAGTTTTTCAACAACATCGAGGTGCTGCCGGGATTGAACTGCAACGGCCGCTTCACCCTTGGCGAGAACCTTGCCGACCACGGAGGCTTGATGGTCTCGTTTGAGGCATTCAAGAACGCCACGAAGGACAGCAAGTTGAAGACCGCCGATGGTTTTACGCCCGAGCAGCGTTTCTTCATCGCTTACGCCGGCGTTTGGGGGCAGAACATTACCGAGCAGGAAATCCGCAACCGCGTGAAGCGTGACCCGCACGCACTCGGTGAGTGGCGCGTGAACGGAGCTTTGCCGCACATCCAGGCTTTCTATGACGCTTTTGGCATAAAGCCAGGTGACAAAATGTACCTGGACGAGCAAGGGCGCTTGCAGCTCTGGTGATGCGAAGGGTGATAAACAATCGTGAAAAAATAATCGTGGTGGATGGGGCGTGCTGTTTTGGACGTGCCATTCACCACGTGCCTTGAACTAACTCATATTCTTTTTTTGATATGCCATTAAGATTGCCTGACAGGCTTCCTGCCATAGAGGTGCTGAAGCGCGAGAATATTTTCGTCATGGATGAGACGCGTGCCCATTCGCAGCAAATACGTCCGTTGCGCATTGTCGTCCTCAACCTTATGCCCTTGAAGGTTACAACGGAGACTGACCTTATACGTCTGTTGTCGAACACGCCGTTGCAGATGGAGGTTTACTTCATGAAACTCAAGAGCCATACTTCGAAAAACACTCCCATAGAGCACATGATGATGTTCTACAAGGACTCGGAGGAGCTGATGAAGCAGAAGTTTGACGGGATGATAATAACGGGTGCTCCGGTGGAAACCATTCCTTACGAGAATGTTGACTATTGGAATGAGTTTAACCGCATCGTGGATTGGGCGCGCCACAACGTGCAATCAACCTTGTACCTTTGCTGGGGTGCCATGGCTGCGCTATACCACTTTTACGGCATACCGAAGTATCAGTTGCCGATGAAGAAGTTTGGCATTTTCAAGAGTTATCCCGTTGATGAGCGGCTGCCGATATTCAGGGGCTTCGACGACATGTTTTACATGCCGCACAGCCGCCATACCGAGGTGCGCAAGGCTGACATTGACAAGGTGCCAGAGCTGAGCATCATTGCCACTTCGCCCGAGGCTGGTGTCAGCATCGTTTCGTCGCGCGGTGGTCGTGAGTTTTATATCCTTGGGCACTTGGAATATGCCCCGGACACACTTGACAAGGAGTACAAGCGTGATCTCGGCAAGCGCGACGACGTGGCTTTGCCGCAGCATTACTACCGCGACGATGACCCAGAGCGTGGCTACAAGGTGCGCTGGCGCTCGGCTGCAAATCTTTTTTACAGCAATTGGATTGACTATTACGTTTATCAGGAAACACCGTATGACATCAAGGACATCAAGTGAGAATGGGCTGCTGAGGAAGCCTCGCTGCCTTGAGCTTCTTGCCCCGGCACGTGACCTTGAGTGTGGCATGGCGGCTGTTCGGCACGGGGCTGATGCCGTTTATATTGGCGCAGACCGTTTCGGCGCACGTGCTGCGGCTGGCAACAGCGTTGAGGACATTAAGGCGTTGTGCGATTATGCCCATCGTTTTGGCGCACGGGTTTATGTCACCGTAAACACCATAATATACGAAGGGGAACTTGAGGACACCCAAAAGCTCATAACTCGTTTGTCGCATGTCGGCGTTGATGCCATTCTCGTGCAGGACATGGCGATGCTTCGTATGCGGCAGGTGGCTTTTGACGAAGTGGGCTATGCCCCTGCCGTCCATGCCTCTACGCAGACCGACAACCGCACGGCGGAAAAGGTGCGGTGGCTGCGCTCGCTTGGATTTACGAGAGTGGTGCTGGCGCGTGAGATGTCGTTGGAGGAAATCAGGGACATACACAAGGCTGTGCCCGACGTAGAGCTTGAGGTGTTTGTGCATGGTGCCTTGTGCGTAAGTTTCAGTGGGCAGTGTTATGCGTCGCAGCATCTCTTCAAGCGGTCGGCAAACCGTGGCGAGTGTGCCCAAATGTGCCGCATGAAGTTTGACCTTGTTGATGCCAATGGTGACGTAATCGTTAAGGATCGCTACCTGCTGTCCATGAAAGACCTTTGCCAGGTGGATCATCTTGAGGAGCTTGCCGATGCCGGTGCCGTGTCGTTCAAGATAGAGGGGCGGCTAAAGGATGCCGACTATGTGAAGAATGTGGTTTCGGCTTACAGCAAACGCCTTGACGAAATTGTTAATCGTCGTCCGGGCGACTATTGCCGTGCGTCGTGGGGAAGAGTTGAGCGTGGATTCGAACCGGATCTTAGGAGGACATTCAACAGGGGGTACACTGATTATTTCATTGGTCGTAAGGCTGCCGATAATGTAGCCGTGTCATTGCCACATGGCAGGCTCGCCGGAAAGACAGGATGCGATGCCAAAGTTTCTGCTGCGGGGCTTTGCACGATGTTTTCCCCGAAGGCTCTTGGCGAGTTTGTTGGCACGGTGGGCGAGGTGTGTTATGGGAAGAAAGGCTGCCTTGCGGTAAAGGCAGTCCATGGTGGCGCACGCCTTGCAAAGCCAACATTCGCAAACGGTGACGGACTTTGTTTTATAAATGAAAATCATGAGCTTGTGGGGTTCCGTGTCAACTTGGCGGAAGGCAATCGGTTGTGGCCTTTCCGCATGCCACAGGGGTTGAAGTCCGGAATGTCGCTTTACCGTAACAATGACGTTGCGTTTGAGAGGACGTTGAAAACAGAAACCACACGTAGGTATGTTCCTGTTGACATGAGGTTTGCCGCCACTGCCAATGGATTCTCTTTGGCGATGTCATTCAGTGCGAATGGTACGAAGCATGAAGCTGAGGCTTGTGTTGACTTTGCGCATCAGGAAGCCCGTGTGCCGCAGGCTGCAAACATTCGCCAGCAGCTGTCGCGACTTGGCAATACGGTTTATGAGGCGGAAACCATCACCATTGACGAAGGAGCTGACAGGTGGTTTGTGCCTTCAAGCGTATTGGCTGACTTGAGGCGCAAGGCTGTCAATGCCCTTGAGGAAACCTTGAACTCTCGGGAAAACGTGGCTGGCGGTGGCTCTGTGCCTGAGAATGCGCAATGTTGGTCGCCAGAATACAGGCGGTACCCATACCTTTTCAATGTGTCAAACAGTGAGTCACGTGGTTTTTATGACGCTCACGGCATTGACGTTGCGCAACCGGCTTTTGAGGTGGCGGAGCCGCGTGAGAGCGTGGTGATGCAGTGCCGTTATTGCCTGCGCCATGAGCTTGGCCATTGCGTTCGGCGTGGAGGCAAGAAACCAACGTGGAAGGAGCCGCTAACGTTGCGCCTTGGCGACGGCACGGAGTTCCGTTTAGACTTTCGTTGCGACGAGTGCCAGATGAACCTTCATCCTGCCAGTTAGGCAAGTGCTTGAATAATAAAGTTTCGGATGAAAATTACAGCAGATTTAGTTGCTTCTTTGAAAATATTATCCTAACTTTGTAATAAACTATAAGGCTGACGGAGTGGAGATTTGTAAAAACGAAGAAACAAGCAAAAATGACAAGCTATGACAGAACTTGTATTAGATATAAAGGATGACAGCTTGCTGCCAATTTTGAAGAAGGTGATAAAAGCTTTTCCAGGAATACGCATAAGAAAACCGGAAAAGAAAGCAGACCCTACACTGATGACAAAGGAGGATTTCTTTGATAGAATAGACGAGTCGAAAAAGCAGTGGGAAGAAGGGCATTGTCAGACGATGAGAGCTGGCGAAAGCCTCACGGATTTTTTAAATAGAGTCAGGCCATGACATATAAGGTTCAATTCTCTGATAGAGCTATTGATGATGCGGTCAAACTAATGCGTAATGAGCCAAAAGCTTATAATAAGTTGGAAAAAATCATATCAGAGCTTGCAGAGCACCCTTACACTGGAACTGGCCATCCTGAGCCTCTGAAAGGCAACCGTAGCGGTCAATGGTCACGCACTATTACCAAGAAACATAGGTTGGTTTATGAGGTGCACGACGATGTAGTCGTTGTCCTCGTTCTTTCTGCATACGGACATTATGACGACAAATGACAAAAAGAGAAATGTTTTGCACGTTGTAAATATATATTGTTATTCCATATTTCATCGACGGGCAGTTTGACTATTTCGGAGGCAATGGCTATCGTATGCATGTGGTTTGCTCGCCTTCGCCTTATCTTGACGGCTATGCCAGGGTGCATGGCTTTGATTATCGTGAAAATAAAGAGTGTTGACAGAGTGGCTTCGTTGTTGTCAACAAAGATAATATGTGTATTGCTTTCTGTCTTAAGGCTGCCTATTGCCGATCGTCTTGAACCGAAGCGCAAGCAGACAACTATTGCCAACAGCACTTTCGGCGGCATTGACACCAATGGCAAGTTCAATCCAAAGAATCAAGACGAAGCTTGCCGTAATTCAGATGAACCTTCATCCTGTTTGTCATTAGCTTATGGCTTGGATATTACAGACTTGTGGAAAAATCCATACGGTTTTGTTGCAGTTTTGAAAATAATGTCCTACCTTTGTCGTGATTTATGGTATGAAAGAAAATAACGCTTGTTGACGTGGAAAACTGCAAAGGGATGGAGAAAAAGAAGATAATACGCTTGACGACTGCCGACATCTCGCTTGAGGGCTTGCTCGAAGGACAGTTGCGTTTCCTAAGCCAATATTACGAGATTGTCGGGCTTGCTTCCGATACGGGAGTTCTCGACTTCGTGTCTGTACGTGAGGGCGTTCGTGTGATAAATGTGCCGATGCAACGTGAGATAAGCTTAAAGGATGATGTTAGGTCGTTGCTTGCACTTTATAGGGTCTTCTGTAGGGAACGCCCTTGGATGGTGCATGCCAATACGCCTAAAGGGTCATTGCTCGCCATGGTGGCATCGTGGATGGCGCGCGTGCCACACCGTGTTTACACCGTTACGGGGTTGCGCTATCAGGGGGCGCATGGGCTGTTGCGCACTGTTCTCAAGACCATGGAGCGCATAACATGCCTTATGGCGACAAACGTCATCCCCGAGGGACAGGGCGTGTTGCATGCCTTGCAATCTGACCGCATCACTCGCAAGCCGCTCAGGGTGCTCCACTTTGGCAATATAAATGGCAAGAACACTCGTCACCTGTCGCGCCGGCAGACGGTGGCCGACATCATGGGGAAACCGTGGGAGGATGTTACTGATGCTGACATAGAGGAGACGAGGAAAAATGTGCGTGAGAGTCTCATGGCATCTTCGCCAGGGGCGATGCCAATTGCGGAAACCGATTTCGTGTTTGTCTTTGTCGGGCGTATTGTCGTGGACAAGGGGATGCGTGAGCTTGCCGAGGCCATGCGCCATGTCACCAAGGTTCATCCCCATGTCCGCCTGTTGCTTGTTGGCAATATGGAGAAAGGCGATGCCATCCCCGATGAGGTCCATGATTTTTTCCTTAACGGCAAGAACGTGACGTATGTCGGGAGCAAACAAGACGTGCGCCCCTGCCTTCTCGCCGCCGATGCCCTCGTGTTTCCAAGCTATCGCGAGGGTTTCCCCAATGTGCCTATGGAGGCTGGGGCTATGGGGCTGGCATCAATCGTGACCAATATCAATGGTGCCAATGAGATAATAAAGGATGGGCTTAACGGGAAGATAATAGCTGCTCCGCTCGATGGCAAGGGACATCTTGCCAATGGCATGGCACATGCCTTGGAGGAAACCATGCGATGGTTTGTCGAGCATCCTGCCGAGGTTCGCCGTATGGCGGCCAACGCTCCGCGCATGATATGCGAACGCTATGAGCAGGAGGATGTGTGGCGTGCGTTGTTGGAATATTATCGTGGATTGGAAAAATAATAGAGAAAGCATTGCGGGTTTAAGGATGTTTTCCTAACTTTGCAAAGGACTAAAAGTATAATACAATGGTGGACAGCAATATTCGTTGGTTAGAACGTTTAGATACTTATAAGAAAGCTTTGGCGAGACTTACTGAAACTGTGCTTCTTTTTAAGCATCAGCCTTTGTCTCCATTGGAAAAAGATGGGATGGTACAGCGTTTCGAATATACACAGGAGCTGGCGTGGAAGCTATTGAAAAACTATATCGAATACCAAGGAGAGGAGCAAAGGCTGACAGGCTCAAGGGATGTCGTGCGCCGAGCTTTTGCAATGGGGCTGATTAAGGATTCTGACACATGGTTTGATATGCTTGACAGCCGAAACACAACATCACATGTATATGACGAGAAAGTTGAAGTGGAAGTTCTTGACAAAATAATAAACTTGTACTATCCTATACTAAACGATTTGAAAGAAGCGATGGAGGAAATATCAAGACAATGAAATTTGGGATTAAAGATAAATATCTGGATGAATTACACGGCATATTCCGTCAGTTACCCAGCATAAATCGCGTTGTGCTCTATGGCTCAAGAGCTCGTGGAGATTATAGGCATGCTTCTGACTTGGACATATGCCTGTTTGGAGATGCTATTTCTGATAATGATTTGTCAGTACTTTTTTCTAAACTTTATTACTCAAATATTCCTTATTTCTTTGATGTAGCAGTCTGGAACAAGATCAGAAATAAATCTTTTGCAGACAATATACAATGCGATGGAATAGAAATTTATAAGCAAACAGATGTACCGTCACGTCTTCAAACGTCTCATTGACTTTGGGCTTTCGCTCATTGCCATAGTGTGCCTTTCGCCGTTGCTGATTGTCATCATGGTGCTGCTCCATTTTGCCAATGAGGGGGCTGGCGTGTTTTTCCTGCAGCCACGCCCGGGTTACAAGGGTCGGATATTCAAGGTCATAAAGTTCAAGACGATGAATGACCGGCGAGACAAAGACGGCAACCTGTTGCCAGACATGCAGCGCATCACGAGGATTGGGCGTATAATACGCTCGACGAGCCTTGACGAGTTGCCACAGCTCGTAAATGTGTTGAAAGGTGACATGGCTCTCATCGGTCCACGGCCGTTGCTTGTGAAGTACCTGCCTCGGTATTCTGGCGAACAGATGCGACGGCACGACGTGCGCCCGGGCATCACTGGCTGGGCGCAGTGCCACGGCAGGAACGCATTGTCGTGGACGGAGAAGTTCAAGCTTGACGTTTGGTATGTTGACC
The DNA here is from genome assembly GCA_964386825.1 of uncultured Prevotella sp. Lineage (GTDB taxonomy): Bacteria > Bacteroidota > Bacteroidia > Bacteroidales > Bacteroidaceae > Prevotella. The sequence goes on from CAYLUI010000014.1 coordinate 50,120, forward strand.
ATCTCTCCTTGCTGACAGACTTGACCATAGTATGGCTAACGGTGAAGACCGTGCTGAGGCGTGACGGCATAAACAATACTGCCAATCCAAACGCTGATGTCACGATGGAGGAGTTTACTGGCGACAATTAACAAAAAATGAAGATATGATTATCTACGGAGCGTCCGGTCATGGCAAGGTCATAGAAGATGTCGTGGAGGCAATGGGTCAGAGCGTCTCGTGCTTCATTGACGACAATGAGGCTTTGTGCCATGTACACGGCAAACCAGTGGTGCGTGGCTTGAATGCCAGCTTTGACGAACCGCTCATAATAGCCATTGGTGACAATGCCATCCGCAAGCGTATAGCCTGCAGCATTTGCGCCGACTACGGCACGGCCGTGCATCCGTCTGCCATCATCTCGCCACGGGCGATGGTGGGTGGAGGGTCAGTTGTAATGGCAGGAGCCGTCGTGCAAACTGATGCCGTTATAGGAAGGCATTGCATAGTGAACACAGGTGCCGTAGTGGATCATGAATGCCGCATAGCCGACTTCGTACACCTCTCGCCTCATGCCACGCTTTGTGGCAACGTCACCGTGGGCGAGGGTGCTTGGGTGGGAGCGGGTGCCACTGTTATCCAGGGCGTGAGCATAGGTCGCTGGGCTGTTGTGGGTGCAGGTTCGGTGATAACGGATGATGTTCCCGACTATGCCCTTGTGCTGGGAGGAAGGCAATTGACCGTGAAGGGAAACTATTATAAACAAAAGATAACTGAAATGTCTGAGAATTTCTCGGGGGGGGGTAAAAACGAGCGAGTAGTGATTGCGGAAGGCCTCGCCCTGTTTATTCTTATGCGCATGAATAAACTGAAAGAGGCAATATGAATAAACGCAACATCATGTTTTGCAGCTGTGGCAGGAGAGTGCAGCTGCTCAAGTTCCTGAAACAATCGCTTGGTGATACTTGCCAAATAGTGGCCACCGACAATAGCCGTATTGCTCCGGCGTTGTATGCGGCAGACAAGAGATTTCTTGTGCCACGCATTGATGACCCCAAATATGTTGATACGATATTGGAAATTGCCAAGGACAATGGTGTCAAGGCGATAACCACTCTTATTGACCCGGAAATAGGGGTGCTTTCTGCCAACCGTGAAAGGTTTGAGAGCGAGGGAATACTTGTGCTTGCCCCATCGGTGGAAACTGCTCATTATTGTTTTGACAAGTATGCCATGTACCGCCACCTTACGGTCAACGGCATACCAACGCCATTGACTTATGACACGCTTGACAATTTTAAGGCAGGTTTGTTCAAGGGTGAAATTTCGTTCCCCGTTTTCATTAAGCCTCGCACGGGCAGCGGCAGCGTGGGTGCTCACAGGGTTGACACGATGGCGCAGTTGGAGGACGATTTCGCCAAAGGCGATTTCCAATATATCATACAGGAAATGATGGTATCAGGCGATTGCGATGCCGACGTTTACATTGATTGTCACAGCCATCAACCAGTTGCCGCTTTCTCAAAACGCAAGTTGGAGACGAAGATTGGCGGAGCCAGCAAGACCGTTTCTTTCAAGGATGAGCGTCTTTTCGCTTTTATCCGTGAAATCTGCAAGGTGTTGCAGTTCTGCGGTCCCGTTGACATGGATTTCTGGTATCGCAACGGCGAGTATTTGCTTTCCGAGGTAAACCCTCGTTTTGGCGGTGCTTACCTCCATGCCTTTGGTGCAGGGGTGGATTTTTTCAAGCTTATACAGCGAAATATGGATGGCGAGGTCAACGAGCCGCAATTCGGCAATTATCCTGACGACGTACTTATGATGATGTATGATGCCGTGGAGATAATAGACAAGGGAATGTTGGCGTAATGATATGGAGACATCGAAATTGCAAACACCTTGCTTTGTTATTGACAAGGCAGACATGGAAGATAGCATACGCAGCTTTAGGAAAGCCATGCGGTTGCGTTTCGACAAAGTTGTTATTGGCTATTCGGTGAAAACCAATCCTTTGCCATTCGTGTTGACGCTCGCTCGCGACAATGGCTGCTATGCCGAGGTGGTTTCTTACAATGAGTATAATCTTGCGTTGAAGGTTGGTTTTGCTCCCAGCCACATCATCTACAACGGATGTTTAAAGTCAAGGGAAACATTTCTTAGAGCCATAAAAAGCGGTGCGATAGTCAATGTTGAGACTTGGCGTGAGATAGATTGGCTGAGGGAAGCTGCTCATACAATCATGGGGGGGGTAAAAGTTGGCTTGCGCATTAACATCAATATCTCAAAGGTATCGCCTGCCGACGCAGCAAATAGTGATGATGACAGCCGTTTTGGTTTTAGCATGGAAAGTGGGGAGTTGCAAAAAGCTGTAAATGCAATCAATGCCATCGGTAATGTTAGGATTGTTGGCATACACACCCATCGTGAGCCAAAGACACGCAGCGTCCGTTTCTACAAAAATGTCATCGGATACGTGCAAGACATTGTAAGGCCCATGTCTGAATTTCTTGAGTATTGGGATTTGGGTGGAGGCTTCTTTGGTTCCATGCCAGGCAAGCCGACTTTCCAAGATTATGCTGACGGTTTCTACGATGCCATGAAACCTTGGGCGCGACAACTGAAAATAATAGTGGAGCCAGGGAATGCAATCGTTGCGTCGGCATTCACGTATGTCACAACCGTCATTGACTGTAAGCAGCATGATGATACCGTATATGTTACCACCGACGGCACTCGTAACGACATAGATCCGTTCTTCCGCAAGAGCGACTATTTCAAAAGATTCTCTTGCCAGCAGGAGGAGGGCAAGCCTTCTGCATGTCCACAGGTCGTCTGTGGGCTGTCGTGTCTCGAATATGACAGAATTTTCACCATTCCTGTGGGCGAAAGGCTGTTGCGCCCTGGCGACCGCATTGTGTATGACCGTGTGGGAGCCTATACTATGGCACTGACCCCTCTTTTCATCCACTACTTCCCAACCGTTTACATGATTGACAACGGTAAAATTTCGGTTGTCAGGGATGAATGGGGCGAAGAAGAGTTTATTCAAAAATCAACACTTTAACACACAGTAAAGTCATGGAACAACATAATAAGAAAGTTGTAGTGTTTGGCGAAAGTGACGATGGAGGAGTTTGACGGACACAATTAAGAACAACTATGGTAAAAACGGCTGAAAAAAATAGGACAGGTTCCTTTTGTAGGAGTCTGCCCTAAATTTTTTTGTGTCGCAAATAAAACCATGAATAACCGTGAGCCAAGCCGCATGCTTGTTCTGGCAGCCAATATGTGGGCAGCTAATTAAATAAATTTTCCATTATTTTTTGTTTTCCGATAAAATGCTTAACTTTGCGGTAAAAATAACTAATTAATGGCATAACTTATATTGGATGTTGAAAAATGACAGCTTGCTGCCATTTTTAAGAGGTACACGACGCTATCATGGCGGCTTGTTCTTCCGATGGACATTTTTGATGATGAATGGCATCCAATAGTCGCAAAAACATGTGCAAAATGGGTAAAGCAATAAATAAGTCAGACAAGAGAATAATCCTGTGCCTTGCTCACATGAGCGGCAATGAGATGAAATATGTCCAAGAGGCTTTTGACACCAATTGGGTTGTGCCGTTGGGACCTAATGTCAACAGGTTTGAGGCAGACCTTGAGCGGTTCGCCGCCAGTGCCTCGTCGGCTGAGTTTGCAGATGGCTACCCACAGTGCGTCATGCCACATGCCGATGACGCAGGCAGCCTGTGGCGTGAGAGGCATGTGGATTTGACAGGCAAGCGCGTTGTGGCGTTGTGCTCGGGCACTGCCGCCGTGCATCTTGCCCTTGTGGCTCTCGGCGTTAAGCCGGGTGATGAGGTCATCTGCCAGAGCTTTACCTTTTGTGCCTCATCGCATCCTGTGACCTATCAGGGGGCAACGCCTGTGTTCGTTGACTCGGAGAACGAATCGTGGAACATGGATCCGCAGTTGCTCGAAGAGGCCATCAAGGACCGCATGGCAAAGACGGGGCGCAAGCCAAAGGCTGTCATCGTGGTTTACCTGTATGGCATGCCTGCAAAAATCGACGAGATAATGGCGGTTTGCCGCAAGTATGACATCCCACTTGTCGAGGATGCCGCCGAGGGACTCGGCTCTCGCTACCGTGGACGTACATGCGGAACGTTTGGCGAGTATGGCGTGCTCTCGTTCAACGGCAACAAGATGATAACCACGTCGGGTGGTGGGGCGTTGATATGTCCTGATGATGCAAGTCGTGACCTCGTCATGTTTTATGCCACCCAAGCCCGTGAGGGGTACCCTTATTACCAGCACGAGAAGGTGGGTTACAATTACCGCTTGTCGAATATCTGCGCTGGGATAGGGCGTGGACAGCTCACGGTGCTTGACGAGCACATTGCGTGGCATCGCCACATTGCCAATCGCTACCGTGAGGCTTTCAAGGACGTTGACGGCATAACGTTCCATGACAATCCCTGGAAAGAAGCTGATAGCAATTTCTGGCTGAACACGATAACCATTGATCCACGGCTGCATGTCAAGGGAGAGGAGAATGCGTATAAGTCAACCGTGAGGAAGGCCGTTGGCGGTGCTGCAGGAGTCATCCACTTCGTTGACAATGCTCATACCGATTGCGAGCCAAACAATAATGTCGAGGCCCTGCGAGTTTACCTCGACAAGATGAACATTGAGAGCCGCCCTTTGTGGAAGCCCATGCACGCCCAGCCGGTTTACAGTGATGCGCCACGATACCTAAATGGCGTGTCGGAGGGATTGTTCCATGTGGGGCTGTGCCTGCCGAGTGGCCCGATGGTGACCGATGACGATGTGGATTATATCGTGGAGAATATAAAGGATGCGATAGTGGGCTGAGACCTTTGGCAACACGCATTGCCATTTTCTTCCATGGGCATTTTTTATTGGCGTGTGGGATGGTTGCCGTGAGGTGTGGCGAGTTTGCGTGAACCATTATGACCCGAATATTCCGGCAGGAAAAACATGTGCCTTCCGTATATTTTTTGTAATTTTGCCATAGAATAATATGCTGTAGCTAATGGAAATCTTAAACAAGCTATTTCGTTGGTATCTCACGCGGCATGCCCTGCCTTATTGGTGCGTGCTTATTGCCGACTTGGCTATTTGTTACTTGTCAGGCATACTGGTGTTTTGGTTTTACTACCATGGAGCCGTGACGTTGGGCAACATCATCATTCTTTCCAAGACCATAGCGTTGTATATGGTTTTCAACCTCATCGGCTTCCGTGTCTTCCACACGTATAGTGGCATAGTGCGCTATTCATCGTTCGTCGATTTGCAGCGCGTGGCAATGGCACAAACCATGAGTTGCTTCATTGCCGAGATATTCCATTATGTCATTTATTACGCCGACCTTCATTTCATTCGTCTTGAGGGTCGGCAGATTTTGCTGATGTATGTCATTGCCACCATATTGATGTGGGCTATGCGTGTGTTGGTCAAGACCATTTATGACGTTTCCTTCAACAGCAACCTAAGGCCGGTGCTCATTTACGGTGCGGGCAGTGGCGGAGTGGCGTTGGCAAAGGACATACGCAACGACAAGTCGCTGCGTTTCCGCCTCGTAGGCTTCGTGAGCAATGACCGCAAGCTTAAGAACAGCCGCCTGATGGGCGTGCGTGTTTATGAGGACAACGCCAGCCTGCCCAAGGTGATAGACGGCAAGGAGATTGAGGGCATTCTGGTGTCGCCGAAGCAGAACGCCGTGTTCCGTAACAACCAGCCTCTAATAGACATGCTCATAAGCAAGCGTGTGCGAATATTCATGGTGAGGACCATGCAGGAGTGGCATGAGACTGACGACCTTGACCTAAACCAACTGAAGGAAATTGACGTGAGCGACCTGTTGCCGCGCGACGAGATACAGACTGACATGGATGCCATTGGCAGGACGCTCGCCGGACGCAAGGTCCTGATAACAGGCTCTGCCGGAAGCATTGGTTCTGAGATCGTGAGCCAGGTGGCTTCGTTCAAGCCTGCCGACATGATTTTAATAGACCAGGCCGAGACTCCGCAGCATGACTTGAGGCTTGCCATGGCAAACCGCTTCCCTGGCCAAAAGTGCGAGACCATTGTGGTTAGCATAACGCAGAAGGAGCGCATGGAGCAAATATTCAGGACTTATCGCCCCGACTATGTTTTCCATGCCGCCGCCTACAAGCACGTGCCCATGATGGAGGACAATCCGGCGGAGGCAATACATAATAATGTGTATGGCACGAAGATAATAGCCGACTTGTGTGTTGAGTATGGAGTAAGGAAGATGGTGATGGTTTCCACCGACAAGGCTGTCAATCCCACCAACGTGATGGGCTGCTCCAAGCGCATCTGCGAGATTTACTGCCAGAGCCTTGATGCGCATATCCATTCTGCGCAGGTCGCCAACGCCGATGCCATGGCTGATGGCAAGAGTGCGGAGCCGGTGACGGAGTTTGTCACCACGCGCTTCGGCAATGTGCTTGGCAGCAACGGCTCGGTCATCCCTCTCTTTGAGAAGCAAATAAAGGAAGGCGGTCCCGTGACGGTCACCGACCCGAGGATAATACGCTATTTCATGCTCATACCCGAGGCGTGCAAGCTTGTGCTTGAGGCAGGCGTTCGCGGCAAGGGTGGGCAGATATTCGTTTTCGACATGGGCAAGCCCGTGAAGATTGCCGACCTCGCAAGGCGGATGATACAACTTAGCGGTGCGAAGAACGTGGAAATAAAGTACACGGGGTTGCGCCCGGGCGAGAAACTGTATGAGGAATTGCTCTCAGACGAAGAGAACACTGAGCCGAGTTTCAACAAGAAGATACGCATAGCAAAGGTCAGGCAATATGACTATGGTGAGGTTTGCAAGGCAATCGACGAGCTTATTGCCGTGTCGCGCACCGTCAATGGCATTGACATCATAAGCCGCATGAGGCAACTCGTGCCGGAGTATAGCCCAGCCAATACCCGTTGGAGCGAGAACGCCGTGGACTGACACCCCCTTTTTGGGTGTTTGACAATGGAGGGCATGAATAAGGCAGAAAGGTCGTCATCTCTTTCGATGGCGACCTTTCCTGTGTTTTCCCCGACCGTTGTCAGGATGTTTATATTAGAGATTTATGGCAACTTCTCCTTTTTTGTTTTCTGCTGTTGGGTTTCGCTTGCGGCTTAGGTTTTTTACCTGCGTCCGTCGAAGACCCGCGAGTCGTTTTTCGTTTGCCGTTTGCCGTAATCCTTCTTCCCTGTCTGGTCTTGTTTCCCCTTGCCTTGCGTCGTCTTGTCTTTGCTTGCGTATGGCTGGCTCGGCTGGTTGGCAGACGGTTTCAGGTTGCCAAACGTGCGGTTGTTGTTCCCTTTCGACGGTTTTGCCCACATTTGTGGCTTGTTGCCTTTGCTGCTGTTGCCGCCACGGTACGTCTTGTAAGCGGCAGGTTTTGCGTTGAAGTACTTGCCTGACGAGTAGCGATTGTATATGCGCCAGTTCCATCGGTTCTTGGCCCAGTAAACCGGGCGGTAAAAGTATTCGGCAGCGGCAAACTTGCTGTATTGCCATGCTGTCAGCACCCTTTGCATTTGCATGTTGCGCCTGCTCCAGCATTTGGCGTACACGTCGTCGCGGTCGCCGACAGCCATCAGGTAGTCGAGGTTTATCTCGTATGCAGCCTCATATTGCCTGTCGTTGAGGCTCAGCTCGTAAGCCATCTTGTCGGCGAGGAACAATGCCTGTTTCCTGGCCTCCTTGTATGTCATGGCTGATGCCGGTATGGCGATGGCCATCACGAGTGCCATCATCACTATTCTTATGCTGTTTGCAAGTGTTTGCCGTGTTTGGCTGCCAGAGGCATTGCCACCGATGCGTGTGTTTGACAATCTTTTCATGGTGCTCAAGTTTTTTATGTGGTGAGACATGTTTTGTTGTTTTCTGCCGCAAAGTTACCCCTTTTTTGTCAAACCAAGGAGGGCAAAGCCCTATGTCGTAGGGGAGTTTCCCCTATTGTTGGTTCGGAAAATCCCCGAAAGTCAGTTCTCTGTTTTTTCCTTGCCCGTTTTTTTCCTTGTAAATGGTGCGTGAAAGCGAATATTTTTCTTAACTTTGCCACGCATGGGGCATTGGTGCTCCTGTTGGAACATTCTCAAAAAAAACAGCAGACATGAAAAAGACAGTTTTAGCGCTCGCGCTTGCGTTCGTGGCAATGGTGGCGAAGGCGCAGACAGGGTTGAAGCACGTCTATGACGAGACCATCAACCCGATGGAGCAAATTGACAAGGCCATAGTGGAGGCGAGGACGGCAGACAAGCCAAAGTACGTGATATGCCAGGTGGGTGGCAACTGGTGTCCGTGGTGCCTGCGCTTTGCCGATTTCATGGGCAAGGACGCTGACATCATGAAGGTGGTAAACGACAATTTCGTCTTCGCCCATGTCAACTATAATCCACGCAAGTCGGCATCCCCTGAGCAGGCGGAGGCCGCCAAGCAGCTCATGTCACGCCTTGGCAACCCCGGCAGGTTCGGCTTCCCGGTGTTTGTGGTGCTCGATGCCGATGGCAACGTGCTCCACACGCAAGACTCCGGGTTCCTGGAGGAAGGGCAGGGGTACAGCAAGGAAAAGGTACTGCGCTTCCTGACCCGTTGGACACCCGGCGCGGCGGTGCGCAGCTCTGCCTCGGTGGCTGGCGACAACGGCGTGGTGTCAACCATCATGGCTCGCCGCTCAGTGCGCAAGTATCTCGACCGCCCCGTGGAACATGCCAAGCTGGAGGTTATAGCCAAGTGTGGCATAAACGCTCCCAGTGGCATGAACAGCCAGAAGTGGGCTGTGCGCGTGGTGGAGAGCAAGGAGTGGATTGACGGCACCACGGCCATCTTCAGGCAGTCGAACCCCGACATGGTTGACCGTGACCCTAATTTCAAGAACATGTTCCGCAACGCTCCCAACGTGATATGCGTTGCCACGCCGGGCGGCGAGTCGTCGGTTGATGCCGGACTGCTTGGCGAGAACATGATGATAGCCGCCCAGTCGCTCGGGCTTGGCACCTGCTGCCTTGGCAGCCCCGTGATGTTCTTCAAGGGCAATGCCGCCTACAAGCCTTACGTTGACAGGCTGAACCTGCCCGAGGGCTACGAGCTTTGCTACATCATAGCCGTGGGCTATCCCGACGAGCAGCCTGAGGCGAAGCCGAGGGATGCCTCGAAGGTGGAATATGTGAAGTGAGTCTGTGGCAAAAACAATGGCATGACCTTGCAAGTTTTATGGTGTTGCCGTAAAACTTGCAAGGCCATGCCATTAAACTTTTAAGGCCATGCCATTAAACTTTTAGGGCCATGCCTTTAAGCTTTTGTGGCCATGCGATGAAACTTTCAAGGCATGGCCATTATTGTTTTGTGGTCATGCCCATGCTTTTTTGTGGCCATGCCATCGTCTTGGGGCGTTTGCCGTGGGGTTATGCTATCCCGAGCAGCTCAATCTCGAACACGAGCGTCGAGCCGCCGGGTATGCCGGGCTGTGAGAACTTGCCGTAGCCCTTTTCGGCAGGTATGTAAACTTCCCACTTGTCGCCAACGCACATCTTTTGCATTGCTATGATCCAGCCGTCGATGAGGTCGCACAGGCGTATGGCGAGTGGCGCGCCACCACGGCTGCTGTCAAACTTCTTGCCGTTTATGGTGCGTCCCGTGTAGTGTGCCGTCACGATGCTCCTTGGCGATGGATGCACGCCGTCGTTCTTGCCATCGGCCAGCACCTTATAATATATGCCTCCCGGGAGAGCCTTCACGCCCTCCTCGCTTGCTTTCTCTTCCAGCCAGCGTTTGTTGGCTGCTGCGTATTCGCGTTTGTTTGCCATTTGGGTCAAGATATTGGTGAATGTAAAAAGAAACTGCGCCGGCAATGTTGGGGCGTTGCCCTTTGGCTGCATTTGCCGGCACAGCAAGTCGATGGCGGTCTCTGTGCGAGGCGCGCCACGGTGATGGTCACTGCTTTAGGTATTCCTCAAGGCGTTTGCCCCAACGCTCGCCGTTGTCAGGCAGGAACGTGTGGATGCCAAGCTGTCGGGCTGTTTTCAGGTTGCCCTTGCCATCGTCGATGAATAGGGTCTCTTCGGGCACGAATTGCTCTTGTGCGAGCATCTTCTCGAAAATCTCGCTGCCGGGCTTCATGCACTTTTGCTCGAAGCTTAGGTACTGGTGTTCCCTTGGGATGTAATGGTCAATGCCGTGACCGTTGCCGTCAAACTCGTTGCTCCGGAACCATGATGTTACAAAGGGGTTTGTGTTTGACAGCAACGCGACGTTGTAGCCTGCGGCGCGTAACCTCAACAGTTGTTCAAGGTTTTCCTGCGGAACCTCTACCATGAACGCCAGCCAAGCCTTGCGGCACTCTTCCCAGCTGACCTCGTGACCGACATGCTCGCATATTTTTTCCCTGAAGTCGTCGTCGGTTATCTTTCCCGCCTCCATGTCGCCGAAGCATCCGGTCTGTGAGTATAGGTTCATGTATTTGGCAACGTCGTTGAAGCCAAGCTGCCTGAAAGCCTCGACGCATCGCTGGAGTTCTATTTTGCAGAAAACCCCGCCGAAATCGAACACCAAGTTTTTTATTTTAGCCATGTGTTGATATTTTTGCTGTTGGTTTGTGTCGTGGGTCAGTCTTCCATCAGCTTGCGGTAACGGGTCTTCTTTATGTCGTCGTTGCCGAGGCGGCGTGCCTTGTCAATCTCGTATTCTGAATAGTCGCCCTCGTAATACACCACCTCACCGTTGCCCTCAAAGGCAAGGATGTGGGTGCATATACGGTCGAGGAACCACCTGTCGTGGCTGATGACGACGGCGCACCCCGCAAAGTTCTCCAGGCCTTCCTCCAGCGCGCGTAGCGTGTTCACGTCGATGTCGTTGGTGGGCTCGTCGAGCAGCAGCACGTTGCCTTCCTGCTTCAGGGCCAATGCCAGTTGCAGACGGTTTCGCTCGCCGCCTGACAGTACGCCGCAGAGCTTGTTCTGGTCAACGCCAGAGAAGTTGAACCTTGACAGGTAGGCGCGGCTGTTGACCTCGCGGCCGCCAATGCGTATGTTCTCGTTCCCTTGTGACACCACGTCATATACGGTCTTGTTGGGGTCAATGTCCTTGTGCTGTTGGTCCACGTAGGCCAGGCGCACGGTTTCGCCAACGTCGAAAGTGCCAGAGTCTGGCTTGTCAAGCCCCATGATGAGACGGAAGAGGGTGGTCTTGCCGGCTCCGTTGGGACCTATGACACCGATGATGCCGTTTGGCGGCAGCGTGAAGTTGAGGTCGCGGAACAGGGTTTTCTCGCCGAAAGCCTTTGCCACGTTGTGCGCCTCCACGACCTTGTTGCCAAGCCTTGGGCCGTTGGGTATGAAAATCTCCAGTTTCTCCTCGCGCTCTTTCTGTTCCTCGCCGAGCATCCTCTCGTAGGAGTTTAGGCGTGCCTTTCCTTTCGATTGGCGTGCCTTTGGCGACATGCGCACCCATTCAAGCTCGCGCTCAAGGGTCTTGCGGCGTTTCGATGCGGTTTTCTCCTCCTGTGCCATGCGCAGCGTTTTCTGCTCCAGCCACGAAGAGTAGTTGCCCTTCCATGGTATGCCTTCGCCACGGTCAAGCTCAAGAATCCACTCGCTTACATCGTCGAGGAAGTAGCGGTCGTGGGTCACGGCTATTACCGTGCCCTCATATTGCTGCAAGTGCTGTTCCAGCCAGTCGATGCTTTCAGCGTCAAGATGGTTGGTGGGCTCGTCGAGCAGCAGCACGTCGGGCTTGGTGAGGAGCAGGCGGCACAACGCCACGCGGCGGCGCTCGCCACCAGAGAGGTTGGTCACGGGCCAGTCGCCCGGTGGGCAGTGAAGCGCGTCCATTGCGCGGTCAAGCTTGGAATCGATGTTCCAGGCGTCGGTTGAATCAATGAGGTCTTGCAGCTCTGACTGGCGTGCCATTAGCTTGTCCATCTTGTTTTGGTCAGAGTAATATTCCTCTTCGCCAAACTTCTGGTTTATCTCGTCATACTCGCGCAGAATGTCGTATATCTGGCGCACGCCCTCTTGTATGTTTTCCCTGACGGTCTTGTCGTTGTCAAGTGGCGGGTCTTGTGGCAGGTAGCCCACGCTGTATCCCGGGCTCCATACCACCTCGCCCTGAGTTGGCTCCTCAAGGCCTGCTATGATTTTCATCAGCGTGGATTTTCCCGCGCCGTTAAGGCCTATTATTCCTATCTTCGCCCCGTAGAAGAACGAGAGGTAAATGTTCTTTAGAACTTGCTTTTGGTTTTGTGGAATGATCTTTGACACTCCAACCATTGAGAAGATAATCTTCTTGTCATCGATTGTTGCCATGGAAGGTTATTTTTTTAGAATTTACGGACAAAGATATGAATAAAAAATGACAATTGGGTAAAAAAGGCAAGAATTTGCCCAAGGCCGGATGTTTTTATGGTTTGGGTCATGTGTTGGATTGCGTAATGTCCGTCAGTTCAGCGAAATCGTCAATGAGAAAGTCGGGCTTGGTGTTTTGCATCTCAATGCGTTTGCCATTTCCGTAGGTCACTCCGCATGTCGCCACCCCGGCGTTTTTGCCCATCAATATGTCATAGGGGGCGTCGCCTATCATTATGGTCTCATTGGGGCTGAAGGGCAAGGTTGCCAAAATCTTGTTTATCGATTCCGGGTCGGGTTTTGCGTTTGTCACATCGTCAGCGCCTATTATGATGGAGAACAAGTGGGTTATGCCAAAGTCGGAAATGAGCTTGTCAAGTGACTCGTGTTGGCGGCTGCTTGCCACGGCAAGGGTCTTGCCCTGTTGGTGAAGGGTGTTGAGGGTTTTTATTACGTTGGCGAAAGGCCTCACGGCTCCCGGTACGTTGTTGCGCCTGAAAATCTCTTTGTATCTTTTGGCGCAGAGCTCGCTTTGGGCTTTTGTGACATGTGCCGAAACCTCAAAGCACTCGGCAAGCGGAAGCCCTATGGTTGCTACGCAAGCCTCCACCGTAGGCTTGGCGATGCCCATTTCCTCAAAGGTGTCCATCATCGTGCGCACGATAAGGTCTCGCGAGTCGCCAATGGTGCCGTCGAAGTCGAAAATGTATAATTTCATATATAAAACGTTTTTGCTTTATGCCGTTGTTTAGTTTGCTTTATGCTGTTGGTTTATTTGATTGATGCGCTTGGCTTGTTTGTTTTGTTGCCGTTGGGTGTTCACTTGATTTCGCTGGTTGGAACCGTCAGCTCTCCCAAAGGGAGCATGGCGTTTATGAGACTTGCCTTTGAGAAGGAACCAAGGTCGGCAGGGCGGATGTCTGCCTCCTTTGCCAACCCGTTGTCTAAAAGCCAAGAGCGCATGGTGCCTGCGAGCAGTGGCACTCTCGGGGTGAGCCAGTGTGTGCCGTCGAAGAAGGCAATGTTGCTATACGACGTGTCCGTAAGCAGCCCGTCTTTCACTATTATTACCTCGTCGCATCCGTCGCGCCTTTCAAGGCATTTTGCCAGTGCGCTGCGGTCGGCGTATTTGTAATGGTAGTCTGTTCCGTCGCCTGCCACCATTCTCAGGCTTGCCACGTGCTTGGGGCGGTAAGGCGTGGCTTGCACGCTGCAGTGATCGTGACAGTATTCGACGCGAACCTTGTATGTCCCGGTGAAGCCAGGGTTGCGACCGTCTGTTTTAAGCCCGTTGTCGGAAAGGATTTGCGTCAGCTTCTTCGGGCAAGTTTCATGCCAAAAGTGCCGCATGGCATTCTTGTATCTTGCCTCGTGGTAAGGCAGGCGTTGCAGCAACCCGTCTTCCATTCTCAGGGTTTCAATCAGCTGTATGTGGCACATATATTTTATCCAGTGTTTCAAGGTATTCGCTGTGGCAGTCGCTCATGGCGGTTATCCCTCCGCCCGCCTTGTACCATAGGCGTTTGCCGTCGGTGTCAATGAAACGTATCATGACGGCGGAGTCGAGCGTCCCGTTGTTCCAGTAGCCCATTATGCCTGTGTAAAATCCCCGGTCGTAATTTTCCGCCTCGTCGATGATGCGACAAGTCATTGGCTTGGGTGCGCCTGTTATTGAGCCGGCCGGCAGTTGCGAGAATATTATGTCGCCGAGATGGCTCTCGAAGCCTTTGGGCAGAAGCCCCGTTATGCGCGACGAAGTTTGTATTATGTCGCCGTTGGTGGTGTGGAGCAATTCTGCGTAACGGTATTTTTCCACCTTCACGTGGTCTGCCACCATGCTGAGGTCGTTTCTTATCAGGTCAACGATGGTGGCGTGCTCTGCGGCTTCCTTCTTGTTTGCCATTAGTTTGGCCTTGGCGTTGGGGTGGCTGGCGGGGATGGTGCCTTTCATCGGGCAACAGCTTATGGTGCCGTTGCTTATTTGCAGGAATGTCTCAGGCGAAAAGCACACAAACTCATCCCTTATCCACAGCTTGTACTTGGCGTTTGCCATCTTGTATATTTCAAGCGGCGAGAGGTTGGTCTTTACCTCTATCCTGCTTGTGAGGTTGGCAAGGTAGCAATCGCCGCGGCGCAGGTGCTTTTCCACGATGTCAAAGCGCTTGGCGTAACAGGCTTCGCTCTCTGCCACGATTTTCCACTCGATGGCCTTTCCCGTTGTTGCTTGCCCTGCCATGCCATGGTCATTGGTAATGCCCTGCATGTTGTACAACACCCCGTCGGGCACATGACAGGTTTGCCATATTCGGCAGTCGGTCATTTCATAGTTGATGGCGAAGACGAACGGCTCTCCGTCTGTTGCCATGCGGTTCATTAGGTTTGCTGCCTCCTTGCGTTGCATGTCACGACAAGCTCTTTACGTAGTCTTTCGGCAGCACGCCAAACTGGTTCTTGAAGCATTTGGCGAAATAGCTTGACGACGTGAAGCCCACGTCCATGAGCACCTCTGTTACGCGCTTGCCCTCGCGCAGCATACGTGCGGCGCAGTCGAGGCGGTAGTGTTTTGTGTAATCGACGGGCGACATGTCTGTCAGAGTCTTCAGCTTGCGGTAGAAACTGCTGCGGCTCATGTTGAGCTGGTCGGCAAGGTTGCCTATTGAGAAGTCTTCGTCGGCAAGGTTTGCGTCAAGGTATTCGTTCATTGCCTTCATGAACTTGTAGTCGTCGTTGGACATTCCGAGGTCGTTGCTCTTCTTGGCAGGGATTTTCTCCTTGTCGAGAGTCTGCATTCGCTCATAGAATTGTTGGCGCATGTGCAACAGGTTGTTGATCTGCAAATACAGTTGGCGTATTGAGAATGGCTTCTCAAGGTAAATGTCGGCTCCAACCTCCAGTCCCTCTTCCTTTGATTGTACCAGGGTCTTTGCCGTTAGCAGGATGACGGGTATGTGAGAGTAG
>CAYLUI010000015.1:0-65365 GCA_964386825.1 uncultured Prevotella sp.
CGGAAATCCTGAAAACAGGCAGTGCCACCAATGTCAAGTTCACCTCTTGGCTTGACCGCCTTGTGGTTTTCGCAAAGGGATTGAAAGATGGCAATGGCAACCAAATACCGTTTATATTCCGTCCTTTCCACGAACATACGCAAGGATGGTCTTGGTGGGGCAATGGTTGCACCACCGAGCAGCAATTCATCGCCCTGTGGCGTTTCACGGTCGATTACCTTCTCAATGCCGGCGTTCACCAGCTCATATTTGCCATATCACCGCAAATGGATACCCCGAAGACAGAGGAAGATTTCTTGTACCGATGGCCGGGCGATGATTATGTTGATTTCATAGGCATGGATTGCTACCATGGTCTCAATCCCACCACGTTCTCGGTCAACTTGCGCATGTTAGGCAGCGTGTCGGCAAAGAAACACAAGCCATGTGGTGTCACAGAAACCGGTGTGGAGGGATTTACCGACAAGCGTTATTGGACAGAGCAAATACTAAATCCTGCCGAGGGACGTTATGTAAGTATGATAGTGATGTGGCGCAACAAGTACGTAAACGGCAACGAGACCGACAAGCATTACTTCTCGGTTTACCCGGGGCATGTTTCTGCAGCTGATTTTGTCCGTTTCTACAACAGTGGCGTGACATTCTTCAGTCGTGACCTTCCTGACATGTACGGTTTTTCAGTCGATGAATGATAACCGGCAAATGAAAGGGAAAACTTGTTTATTATGTTTTTTGTGCAGTATGAATTATAAGTTGATAAAACCAGGAGCCTTGTTGCTGTCCTTGCTTCTCTTTTGCGCAAGGGCGGCAATGGCTCAGACCACTGTCTCCGTTGACTTTGACACGTGTGTTGGCAGTGGTTACATTGGCAATGGCGTGCAATGGGATCCCTACCAGCTCGAGTATGGGCATGGCAAGATGAGTTTCACCGAGGCTGACTGGCAAAAGATTTATCGTCGTCTCGACTTCATGCGACCGCAACTGGTGCGCGTGGTCCACAACACCGCTGAACTGATGCGTGGTGGCAAGCTTGACGTTCATGGCAATTTCGATCAGGTGAAACACATCCTCGACTATTGCCAGCAACGTGGTGCCACGGTCATTTTCGGCGATTGGGGATGGGGGCTTGCCAACGCCAAGGACAGCACCTTCGACAGGAAGAAGGTGGAGTTGGCTGCCGATTATGTTACGTGGCTGGTTGAGAAGCAAGGATATTCGTGCATAAAGTATTACAATTTCATCAACGAGCCTAACGGATATTGGTCGGTTACTGAGGGCAATTACGGTCTTTGGCGCGACATGACGTTGTGCTTTTACAACCGTCTGAAGAAAAACCGTATGCTCGACAAGGTTCAGCTCGTTGGGGCTGACTTGGCAATCTGGACACCTGCCGAGGTGTCATGGCAGCGTCAAGCGTCGCGTGACATTGATTTCTCGCTTTACGACATCCATACTTATCCATCAAAATTGACGGTTAACAGCGGCGAATATACCCGTATAATAAAGGCTTATCGCGATGCCGTGCCAAAGGGCAAGAAGATTGTGATGGGCGAGGTGGGACTGAAGTTTGTCGAGCCAGCCGATTCGCTTTATCAGCAGGAGAACCTGCGCAGGGCGGCTTCGTTGCCATACGCCTCAATGGACGATTCACAGATGTTCATTTTCGATTACATGTACGGCACAGACATGGCCGACGTTATAATACAGACGGCCAACGCTGGATATTCCGGTTGCGTGGCTTGGATGCTTGATGACGCCATGCACAGTGCCGAGAGTCCCGACAAGTTGAAGATGTGGGGATTTTGGAATATTTTCGGCGAAGAGTTTTTCGGTGCGGACCACGAGAAGGTGCGCCCGTGGTTTTACGCCTGGAGCCTGCTTACGCGCTACATGCCTGCCGGCTCTGACGTTTGCCGCTCGTCTGTCGAAGGCAATCCCGCAGTCAAGGCGTTGGCTGTGCGCAAGGACGGCAAGAAGGTCGTGGTGTTGCTCAACGTTTCAAAACGTCCGCAGCGCGTCATGGTCAAGGGTGGCTCCGTCATGGCACGTTGCAAGACATACGTTTACGCCGAGGGCAGGGTGCGACTGTCTGGCGATGCCGTGCTCGAACCAACCGACGACAATGCTGTCGTTGACTTGGTTAATGGCGAGACCGTTGACTTGCCAGGCGAGTCAATGTGGCTTGCCACAGATTTTGATTATTGACTTCTATTTTTATATGTAAATGAAACACGACAATTATGGCAGACAGGCTTTGCCTGTGGCAATTCTGCTGTTTTTTTTGTTTATGTCCAATGTCTTTGCCAAGGCTGACGGGGTGCACACTCGTGGCATCGGGGTTTATCCCGGCAGGAGTGCCGATTACAAGGGACCTGATTTGGTCAGGACCAATGAGTACCGCAACCTGGCGTTGCGACGCAAGGCTATTGCATCGTCGTCGGTTGATTATAACCTTACGGCCCAGCTTGCCACCGACGGTATGGAATGGCGTGGCGAGCCTACGACCTTGAGGGTTACCCTTGGTGGCGACAACGCTTTCGAGCCGACTTTGCGCGACAAGGAGAAGACTATTGACGGCAACATACATTCGCAGAACACACTGATGGGCGAGAATGCCTTCATTCAATATGACTGGACTGGCATGTCCGTCCGTCCCGAAGCCTTGCGCTTGCTTGCTGAGGTGGTTTACCATCCGGACAAGGCTGTTGGTGGCTATTGCATAAAGGTGCTGGCTTCCAGCGACGGACGGAAGTGGAGGGAAATAGGACGTGAGGAAAAAGGCTCGCTGCCGGGCAATGCCACCAAGCAGACGGAAAGCTCAGACCCCAACAAGCAGGAGGCTGCCATAATGTTGCCGCTTAGGCTTTTGCTAACGTCCATTCCCCTGTCATTTACTGATGAAGCCAAAGGAGCTTGGGGCAAGTCGGGCATAAGCCATCTTCGCATTGAGTTTTCCATGAAGGGATGCGCCTATTGGAGGCTTTACGAGGTTGACCAAGATGAAGTAGGCGACAGTCGCGATTTCTCGTCGCGCCAGTTTGTTCGCTGGACCTCGCGCAATGCCGGCTGGTTGCCATCCGCCCATTTCACGAGCGCATGGGTTGCCGACAGCCGTGTGGATGCCAATCCGTGGCTGAGCGTTGACCTCGGTGCCGAGGCTGACATAAGCCAAGTGAAGTTTTCATGGATTCACGAGCCTAAGCAGGTTGAGGTGCAGGTTTCCGACGATGGAAAGAGTTGGCGCAATACCACACTTGCCAGAAAAGCGTCGCCTTGCAGCGGCCGTTATGTCAGGGTGGTGA
This sequence comes from uncultured Prevotella sp., assembly GCA_964386825.1. Lineage (GTDB taxonomy): Bacteria > Bacteroidota > Bacteroidia > Bacteroidales > Bacteroidaceae > Prevotella. The sequence goes on from CAYLUI010000015.1 coordinate 3,303, forward strand.
TGAGCCATCCCGACAAAAGCGGCTTGTTCGCCCTTTCTGAGATGGAGGTTTGGGGGCGTGGCGGCTTGACACCAGTCGTGGCAAGTGCCGATGAGGGCATAACGGAGTGGCAGTTGTGTCGCGACGGCGACGACCAGTGGATTCCTGCCACCGTGCCTGCCACCGTGCTTACGAGTTACATTAACATAGGGGCTGTGCCCGACAACGTCGTGGGCGATAACATGCGGCAAATATCCGAGAGCTTTTTCAATTCCGATTTCTGGTATCGCGCCAACATAAAGGTGAAGCACGTTGACCGTAGCCGCCACACTTATCTTTGCCTCGACGGCATCAACTGGAAAGCCGAGCTGTGGATCAACGGCACGCCTGTGGGACGCATTGACGGGGCGTTCAAGCGAGGTCGCTTCGACGTGACCGACGTGTTGCGCAAGGGTGACAACGAGTTGAGGATAAAGATTGTCAAGAATGCCCACTTTGGTGCTGTCAAGGTTAAGAACGCCGAGAGCACCGACCTTAACGGAGGCATACTGGGAGCTGACAACCCAACGTTCCACGCATCGATAGGGTGGGACTGGATAACGAGTGTGCCCGGTCGCGAACTTGGAATATGGAATGACGTTTACCTTTCCGCCGACCGTGGCGTAAGCGTGTCTGACCCATTGGTCACCACGAAACTGTCCGACGGGGGAAAGTTGGCAACCATGACCCCTGCGGTTTTCGTCAAGAACAACGACAACCGTGGGCGCACCGTCACGGTGCGTGGCTGGATTGGCGACATCGTTTTCGACAGGCAGGTTACGCTTGGTGCGTTGGAAGAGCGCGAGGTGGTGTTCCGTCCCGAAGAGTTTGCACAGCTGAGGAACCGTGAGATGCGCCTGTGGTGGCCCAACGGCTACGGCGAGCCTTATCTTTACGATGCCGGTTTCTGCGTGGTGGGCGACGAGGAGAGTGGCGTTGGCTATAAGGCTGGCATACGCGAGATGTCATACACGACGCTTGGTACGCAGGCGCAGATTTTCATCAACGGCAAGCACCTTGTGCCGCTTGGCGGCAACTGGGGCTTCTCCGAGATAAACCTCAACTACCGCGGGCGTGAGTATGACGCTGCGGTGAGGTATCACAAGGAGATGAATTTCAACATGATACGCAACTGGGTTGGGCAGGTTGGCGAAGAGGAGTTCTACGAGGCGTGTGACAAGTATGGCATCATGGTATGGCAAGACTTCTGGCTCGCAAATCCATGGGACGGTCCCGATCCCGACGACGAGCCAATGTTCCTTGCCAATTCTGCCGACCTGATACGTAAGGTTCGTCGCCATCCCGGCATTGGCATATACGTGGGGCGCAACGAGGGATTTCCGCCCGAGACCATCGACAAGGCACTGCGCCGGCAGCTGCAACGTTTGCATCCGCAGCTTGGTTACATACCAAGTTCTGCCGACGATGGCGTTAGCGGCCATGGTCCTTACCGCATGATGCCGACAAGATACTATTTTGAAAACCAGACGCGTAAGCTGCACTCGGAGCGTGGCATGCCCAACGTGCCCACATACGAGAGCCTGCGCAGGATGCTTGAGGCCACCGATGGCAAGCTTCCGTCGTTGCCGTTTGACGGACGTGGCAGCGACGCATGGGGGGAGCACGATTTTACCATGGCAGGGGCACAGCATGGGGCTTCGTTCCTCGAAATCATGGAGAAGCATTTTGGCAAGCCCGTTGACGACCGCCAGTTTGCCGCCTGGGCGCAGTGGCTCAACTACGACGGCTACCGTGCCATGTATGAAGGCTCGCAGCAATACCGCCAAGGGTTGCTGATATGGATGAGCCACTCGTGCTGGCCAAGCATGGCGTGGTGCACCTACGATTACTACCTTGAGCCTACCGGGGCTTATTTCGGTGCCAAGAAGGCATGTGAGCCGCTGCATGTGCAGTTTAACGAGGCGACGCGTGGGGTTGAGGTCGTAAACATTGCCGCAGGTCGTCACGACGGTCTTGAGCTTACGGTTGAGGTGCTGGACATCCATGGCAAGACCATTGGCAGGCAGCAAGCCAAGGTCTCGGTTGGCGATGACCAGACCGTGAGGGTCCTTGACGTGCCTGAACCCGATGCCGATGTTTATTATTTGCGCCTGCGGTTGCTGGATGGCGGCAAGGTCGTTTCAGAGAACTTCTATGTCGAGGGCAGGGAAGCCGACAGGCTGGGGGCTTTGGCAACCCTGTCAAAGGCAGGCGTTGATGCGGAGGTAGGATTCCGCCGTGATGGCAATGCCCATATTGGTCAAGTGGTGTTGCGCAACCGTGGCGATGTCCCGGCGTTGCTTGTGAGGCTGAACCTGAAAGGGACTGACGGCGAGCAGATCTTGCCGGTCATCTATTCGGACAACTATTTCCACCTTATGCCGGGCGAGGAAAAGACGGTTGACGTGTCTTACCTCGACGAGGACGGGCGTGGGTGTGAGCCTACGGTCGAGGTTTCGGGCTTCAACCTGTAAGCAATAGAGGGCGCGCGCCAAAAGTTTTATGGCGGTGCGTTGAAAATTTTGGGGCGATGCGTTTAAGTTTTAAGCGCGTCGCCCCAAAGCTTTTGTCGGGTGGCGGTGTCTGTGGCTTGGTGTTGCCGCCAGGTGTGCATTGTTCTTTATTGTTGTCATTTTTATTGACAAAGTGTTGCGCCGAGGGGTGCTTTTTTGTTAATGTGAACCATTGTGGACTTGTACGTAATGAAAAAAATCATTATATTTGCACTTGAAATGTCAACTGTATGAAAAAGTATCCTGCTTTATCGTGGCTCTTGCCGGGCATAGCCATTGCTGTGTGCGGTTGCTCGCAGGGTGGTGGGGATGACGCTTTGCCGTCGGTTGTGCCATCCACTCCGCAAGGCGGCAGGAAGGCTATCAGCATAAGTGCCGTGCCCACGCGTGTCACTGATACGGCTTTTGAGCAGGGCGATGCCGTGGGGCTGTTCGTGGTCAACCGTGCCGCTGACGGTTCGGCGCAACCGTTGAAAGTCGATGGCAATCAGGTTGACAACATGCGTTTCACGTATGGCGATGGGTGGACTCCCGACAAGCCGGTGTATTGGAAAGACGCTGGCACACACGCCGATTTTTATCTTTACCACCCGTTTGAGGCATCGGTGGGCTGTGTCTCGGCCATGCCGTTTGGCGTGCGCGCCGACCAGGGCACGATAGCCGCCCACAAGGCAAGCGACTTGCTGGTGGGCGTGGCAAAGGACGTTGCCCCAACCGAAAGCCCAGTTAGCATAAACGCACGCCACGTGATGAGCCGCATGGTTGTCAGGCTTGCCGCAGGCGAGGGCTTTGACGGGCAGGAGCTTGTGGCGGGCGATGTTGACGTTGCGGTCAACGGCTTGTGCACCAATGCCACCATTGACCTTGCCACGGCAGCGGTCACGCCTGTGGGACAGGCGGTTGCCATGACACCTTGCAAGGTCGGCGAGGGCTATGAGGTTTTCGTGGTTCCGCAGGTCGTTGATGGTGAAAACCTGATAACCGTGGCGTGTGGCGGTGTTGAATATAATTTTACAAAAGCCATGAGCTTCGAGAGCGGTGCCACTTATACGTTCACTGTCACGCTGGCAAAGGAGTCGTATGGCATGAACGTTGGCGTGACAAAGTGGGACGACGATGGCGTTGACTATGGTGGCGTGGCAGAGTGACGTTGGGCGCATCCCAGGAAAATGGTTTTTATTAAGGACAGGAAATATTATATTGTGATAAATAGGTTGAAGAAATGTGCGTTGGCTGTGTTGCTGTTGTTGGGGCTGCTGTCAGGATGCTCCGACGGTCTCGTGGGTGACATGGGGCAAGACGGCAGGGAAAAGATAAGGCTTGCGGGCGAGATAAGCCAGTTGGCTGTTACGCGTGTCAACGACGATGGTTTTTGTGACCTTGACGCCATTGGGGTGTACGTGGTCGATTATGATGGCAACACTCCCGGAACGCTTAAGACCAATGGCAACCATGGCGATAACGTGAAGTTTACTTTCGACGAGGGCAATGGCAGTTGGAACTCGTCGCATGACCTGTATTGGAGCGACAAGCACACCCATGTTGACATTTACGGCTATTATCCATACGCCCAGCCCACCGACGTGGGCGATTACAGGTTCGAGGTCAGGCGCGACCAAGGCGAGGCTTCGGAAAACGGGCAGATGGGCGGCTATGAGGCCAGCGACTTCCTGTGGGGCAAGGTGCCCGACGTGGCTCCCACGGCGAGTGTCATACGTGTGCCAATGCACCACCGCATGGCCTGCGCCCGTGTCAAGCTTGAGCAGGGCAACGGTTTCGGCGAGGGTGAATGGGCATCGCTTGACAAGACGGTTCTTGCCACGAACCTAATACGCAAGGCAAGCATCAACATTGCCGACGGCAGCGTGAGGGCTGTGGGCATGGTGGAGCCTACTGCCACCATGCCGGCAAGGGTTGGCGACGAGTGGCGTGCCATTGTGGTGCCGCAGACTGTTGGCGGTGGCACGACGTTGTTCTCGATAACGGTTGGTGGACAGCCGTTCAGGTTCTCGCGGAGCGACGAATTCACATACGTGCAGGGCAACATGAGCAATTTCACCATACGCGTTGACAAGAAGCTGCCCGAGGGCACATACAAGTTGACGCTTGTGGCTGAGGGCATAACGCCATGGGAAAGCGACCTCGTTAGCCACGATGCCGATGGCAAGGCGTATGTCGTGGTGAACTCGACGGAGGGAAACCTGAAGGACTCTATTGTGGCGGCAAAAAAGGATTATACCAAACTGAAAAACCTTAAGGTGACGGGCTGCATCAACGTGAGAGACTTCGACTTCATGCGAGATGAGATGACTGTGCTGCAATCGATCAACCTGAAGGAGGTCAAGGTGAAACCGATAGGACAGACAGAAGGGTTGATTTCGAGAACGAAAGATGCCATTCCCGATGATGCTTTCTTCGGCAAGACCACCTTGTTGCGTGTAATCTTGCCCGATGAGCTTAAGTTTATAGGATTGAGAGCTTTTGAAGGATCCAGTATAACGGGCTCTCTTATCATACCGGAAGGGGTTACGACAATTGATAATGACGCTTTTTCTGGATGCAGAAACCTTACGGGAACACTGTCGTTGCCTACTACATTGAAGACGATAGGGGGAAATACTTTCTCTGGGTGCTCCAACCTTACGGGCAACTTGATCTTGCCCGACAAGTTGGAAGAGATAGGTTGGGGTGCCTTTTTGGGGTGCAGGGGATTGTTTGGGAACGTGAAACTGCCGGAAGCGTTGAAGAAAATAGGCAACGATGCTTTTTATGGTTGTTATGGTTTTCGTGGCGACATTGTTATACCAAAGGGGGTGACGGAACTTCCTGATAACGTTTTCAACCATACTGGATTTGATGGTATGCTTACGTTGCATGATGGCATAACGCATATCGGGATTATGGCTTTTGCCAACTCGCATTTCAAGGGGGAACTGCGTTTCCCGAAGAGCTTGCCAGTTATACCCGAGCAGTGTTGCGTTAACAATGATGGCTTCACCAGCGTGGTGTTTCCCACTGATGTCGTGCATATTGACCATGAGGCTTTTGCTAGGTGTTCACGGTTGAGTGGAGTGCTTGAGTTTCCTAAAAGCTTGCATAGTGTAGGCGAGTCGGCATTCGCATATTGTGGCAATCTGGGGGGGGTGGTTTTCCCCAAGGAGCTTGAGACGTTGCACGATTATGCTTTCAAGGACTGTTTTGGTTTGTCGAGCATAGTATGCAAGGGAGGTGAGCCTGCGAAACTTTACACGGACGTGTTCTCGGGGGTGTCCAAGGACAATTTTGCCGTTGAGGTGCCAGAAGCATCGCTTGGTCAATACAAGAGTTTTGAAGGGTGGAAAGAGTTTAAGCGCATAACCGCCCATCACGAGTTGGTGTGCAACCCACAAGCGCTCATGTCCCTGAATGCGAGCCGAAAGCATGAGCTTACGCTTTATGCCGAGGGCGACTGGGAGGTGGCTGGCAAGCCGTCGTGGTGTGAGGTGTCGCCGTCGAGAGGCTCGGGCAAGACACATGTGACAATTACCGTGAACCAGCTTGTCAAGGGGGCTGCCGATCGGAGCGGCAAGGTTGTTTTCGGTTTGGTTGACAACGATTATACCAGTGAGTGCGAGATTTGTCAATACGATTATGTCCATGCCGAAGATGAATGGCTGACTTTGCAAAAGGCAACGAAAGGAAACAACGGAGGCATAAACATCGTTGTTCTTGGTGACGGGTTTGATGCCAAGGGAATAGCCGATGGCACTTGCCTGCGAGACGTGAGGCAACAGGTGGAAAACTTTTTTGCAATAGAGCCTTATAAGAGTTACCGTGACTATTTCAATGTTTACACGGCAATGGCATTGTCTGCGGAGTCGGGGGTGGGCACTGAAAGCTCTGGGGTGCAGAACCGCTTTGGCACGGAGTTCGCAAACGGCGAGGGGGTGCGTGCCAATTATGAGGAAATTTTCAGTTATGTCCTTGGTGCGCCTACCGTAACCACGGACAACCTCAAGGAAACGCTTGTGATGATTGTGCCAAACACAACGCAGTATGATGGCATTACGCAAATGTGGAGCGACGGTTCCGCCATTGCCTTCTGTCCGTTTAGCACCGACAATTATCCTTACGACTCGCGCGGCTTTGTGCAGCACGAGGCCGGTGGTCATGCCTTTGGCAAGCTTGCCGACGAGGATGTCACCGTGAATACCTTCGTTGACGACGGGACGGCTTCGTGGATAAGCTATTGCCAGAGCCTCGGATGGTATGATAACATTTCCCTTTCGGCAAAGGCAAGCGTGGTGCCATGGGGGCATCTTGTGTTTGACTCGCGTTACAGTGCTTTCGTTGATGTTTATGAGGGAGGATATGGGTTTGCGAGGGGCGTTTTCCGCTCAGAGCAAGCGTCTTGCATGAGCAATTATGGCTCATATTACAACACCGTGAGCCGTGAGAGCATCGTGAGGCGGATAAAGCGGTATGCCGGTGAGGAGTTTTCGTTTGAGGATTTTGTGGCAAAAGACCTTGAGGGAATGTCGTCGGCAAAAGCAAGGACAAACCGCTCGTCAGCGAAGGCGTTCATGGCAAGGCCATCGGGTGTGAAGGGGAGCTTCGTGCGCAGGACTCCTGTGGTTCACAAGGGCAGTCCGTTGGTTAATGGCAAGGTGCGCAAACATAAATGAACGAGGTGGAGATGAAAAGAAAGGACATTATATCAAGGGGATGGTTGGCGTTGGGCTTGGCGTTGCTTGCGGCTTGCTCGCATGATTCCGTTGAGCGGCTGCCACAGACATCCGGGCAACCCCCTATGACGTTTAGGGTAGCCCATCCGGGTGAGACAAGGGCCACGGACACGGCTTTTGAGGCCGGTGACTGCGTTGGGCTGTTCGTTGTCAGTGACACTGCCTCTCTTGAGGTAGGTGGCAATCTTGTGAGCAATGAGAAGCTGACGCTCAATGGTGATTCATGGGTTTCAGACAGGTTGCTGTATTGGGATGACGGCACGTTCAACGTTTATGCCTATTATCCTTACAAAAAGGTGATGAGCCACATTGACGAAGAGCCTTTCAGCGTTAGTACTGACCAGTCGTCGGGCAATGCTGATGGGCAACTTGGTGGCTATGAGGCAAGTGACTTGCTTTATGCGTCGAGCAAGGGGCAGAAAGCTTCGGACGAGCCGGTGCTGTTGCAGTTTCGCCACATAATGAGCAAGTTGAAGATAAGGCTTGTGAAGGGTGAGGACTTCAATGGAAACATGCCAACCACGGCACAGGTTTGCGTGCACAACACGGTGACTGATGCCGTGTTTGACATTGGCGCAGGGGTTGTGACACGCAATGTGAGGGCAGTAGGGAAAACCATAAAGGCACGTCAGGAAGACGATTACACTTATTCTGCGATAGTGGTGCCGCAACGCATTGATAGCAGGATTCCGCTGGTAGAGGTCGTGATGAATGACGTGTCGTATATTTTCGAGAGCAAGTTTGTGTTTAAGCAGGGCATGGAGCACCGCATCAACCTCATAATATCCGATAATCCTGAACAAGTGAGGATTGACATCGGCGGAGAGGTGGTGGATTGGAAATGAAGAAGCTAAGAAGAAATGAAAATAACAACCATAATCCTATCAATAGTCACGCTCGTTCTTGGAGTACTGGCGGCAATAGTGTGGCTGATGCCGGTGGTAGGCAGTAATGCCGAAGCCGGCACTTATAGCTATGGCGTGAGCGAGGGACTGCAACTCACAAGGGATGCCGGTGGAAAACTCGTGGTGAGGGACGTGGCAGGCAATGCCGTGTTTGCTGTTCAGCTGCGAGGTTGCGTGGTTGACACTCGCTTCAGCGGAGGCAGGCTGCGTTTCCGTGAGGAGGCAACGGGCAGGGAAGGCTTTATTGACAGGTATGGCGTGGTGACATTCCATGATTCTTCGGCTGTGGAACCGGCGGCGAGTGAAGGAAAAACAGCCAGGATATCCGGGGGGACGGAACGCTTGGCAGCGCAGCCTGTTGAGGATGGGCGTGGCACGGCAGGCTCGCAGCATAGAGAAAGTGGGGCACAAGGCGACTTGCGGGACATGGCGCATGGCAACCCGTTTTATGCCGAGGCTGCGAAGATATTGAAGGGAAAACTTTCCGAGGATGATGCCAAGCGCAGGCGTACCATACTGAACTATTGTGAGCGTTTCCGCAACGCATATTCCAACAAGGACATTAATTTCCTGCGGCAGGTTTTCAGTGACAAGGCTCTCATCATTGTGGGAAACGTGGTGAAAGAAAAGAATGCGGATGACGGGTTAGGGCATGGAAGCCGCGTGACATATGCCATGCACTCCAAGAAGGATTACTTGCAACGCCTGAGCCTTGTGTTCAAGGCAAACAAACACATTGACGTGCGTTTCTCGGACTTCCGTATAATGCGCCATCCCACGAAGGACGGCATATATGGCGTGACGATGCGACAGGGGTACAAAAGCGACCGTTATGGTGATGACGGATGGCTTTTCCTGTTGTGGGACTTCCGCAATGCTTCAATGCCCATGATACACGTGAGGACGTGGCAACCGGCAAAGGCTGTGGGCGGTGAGGATGATGTTATTGGCATGAGCGACTTCAACTTGGAATAATATTATATGAGGCATACAAGGATATTGACTCTGCTTGTAAGTGTTGTGCTGGCTATGGTGTGTGGCACGGCTGACGCTCAGGAAGTGAAGCGTGACGTTGCCACGGGCTTTACCATCGCAGGTTTTCGTAAACTTCCCAATGATGTCACGGCTTTCATATCGCCTGTGCGTGACCTTAACGATGAGGCTTGTGCGCTGGTGAAGGTGGTGGCGACAAGCGATTTTGTCTTCTCGTCGCCGCTTGGCATCGTGAAGCGTGATGACAAGACGGGAGAAATATGGCTTTACTTGCCCAAGGGCACCAAGACGCTTACGATAAAGCACCCGTACAGGGGCGTTCTGAGGGATTACAGGTTTACCGGACCGCTTGAAAGCCATACGACTTACGAGTTGCGCATAAACTTGCCGGCTTTTGCCGAGGCTTCGCGACATGACACAATAATAATGACCAAGACGATAAGGGATACGGTGCGAATAGTGCATCGCAAGGCTCATGTTCCAATGCAGGCTCACTTGTTGCTGACAACGGCACTCCACACCGACGGGCCGTCGTTTGGTTTTATGGCGGCAATGTTGTGGCGGCATGGCGTTTATGTGCATGCGAGCGGTGACTTGCGCAGTGTTGGTAAAACTCAGCTTGTATGTTCCAAGGACGGTACTGTGGAGGACGGTGTGAAACCTTATTACACAGGGGAAACGCGCCATTCTTGCTACGTGGTGACAGCAGGTGCGGCACATAGGATGACAAGGAGAATTTGCTTGTTTGAGGGCGTGGGATATGGGAAAAAGAGCGTCGGATGGCAGCTTGGAGAGAGTGAGGGCGGAGGCTATGCGTTTAACGACGGGCTTTCTTGTAAAGGCTTGTGCGGCGAGGTGGGCTTGATGATGGCGATAAAGCGTGTTAGCGTGATGGCATCGGTTGTGACAATTGCCGGAAAGCAATGGCAGGGATGCCTTGGTGTTGGTATAAAACTTGGTAGGGGTTGAGAATGAGGAATATAATACATGCCTTTGTTGTGTTGCTCGTTTTTGTGGCTTGCAGCAGCGAGAAACCTGACAATCTTGAGCCTGTGGTTATGACATTGCAGGTCACTGACGTGACACGCACTTCGGCGGTGTTGCGTGGCTCGGTGACGCTAATGGGGAATGCCGTGATGCCGACGCTGTGTTTCAAGTATGGCATCTCTGAAGCCATGCCGTTGCAGGCAAGTGTGTCTGCTGCTAACGATGGTGACATAACGGCTTTGGTTGGTGGGCTTGAGGCTGGCACGTCTTATTATTACCAGTTGCAGGGAACGAATGGGCGAGGAACCATTGTCGGAGAAACATTGACCTTTACAACGCTGCCAAACTCATTGCCCACTGTTGGTGAGATTGCCGTGTTGAGCAAGGGACCCGTAAGTGCTATTTTGGCTTTTGACATTCCAAGTGATGGCGGTGCCACAATTGGAGAGGCTGGATGTTATGTCGTGGAAGGCTGGGTAGAGGACGTGAAAAATGCTGAAGGAGCATGGAAAGTGACAGCTGAGAGGGAGATGGGGGCTGAAAGCCGGTGGAGGATAACTGTCGCCGGGCTTAAACAGAATGCCACATACACCTTGTGCCCTTATGCCGTGAATAATGTTGGCGAAGGGGTCGGAAAGCCATTTATGGTGTTTACTGAAAATACTGTCAAAGTGGGTGAGCCTGGGGATTTCTGCAAGTTGATGCAAGGCTGGAACTCAATGGACAGCATTGTGGTGAGCGGACCTATGAATGGCGATGACTTCAAGTGCTTGAGAAAGTTGGATCCTGTTGTGGTAAACTTGATTGACGCACATATTGTGAAAGGTGGTGGGGCGTATAACGAATCGTATTATACGGAGGATAACGTTGTAGGTCAGAGGATGTTTGACGGTTGTGGGAAACTCATGAAAATACAATTGCCAGATGATGCCATTAGTGTTGAAAAGGACGCATTCTGCAATTGCCACGCATTGACGGAAATCACCATTCCTGCATCGGCTTCCGAAGTCTTGCCTTCGGCAGATTGCGCTGCGCTGGTGAGCGTTAAGGTATCTAAGGCGAACTTGTATTTCGCAAGCGTTGATGGTGTCTTGACCGATGCCGCCACGACACGCATTGTGTGGTTTCCGATGGGCAAGACTGGCGAATACAGGCTTCCTCCCACCATAACGGAAATTGGTGACTATGCTTTCAGCCATTGCAATATCACAAACTTTGTCTTGCCGCAGGATTTGTCAACGATGGGGCAGGCTGTGTTTTATGGAAGCAAGGTTGAGGCTGTGACGTTGCCTGACAAGCTTAAAACTCTGCCTTCGGCTACTTTTCAGAATTGCATGGCTTTGGCAACAGTCAGGATTGGAGCTGGGACAGAACTTATTTCCGACTATGTGTTTGACGGTTGTCCACTCACCGACTTGCGTGTGGAGGCATTGATTCCACCAGTATGCCGCGATAAAACATTCGCATCCAAAGGGAATGACATAAGAAAAAATGCACTTTGCATGTGCCTAAGGGCAGGGCTGTATATTACAAGGCCGCTGAAGGATGGCGGGATTTTTCGCACATCGTTGAAGAAGAGTGATGGGAGCGGAAAAACACGAACTGATTTATTTAAGAACGCAAATATTAACGTTATTATGACAACACCCGAGATAGAGGAGCTGAAGGCTCTCATTGAAGAAAAGAACGGTCGAGGACTGAACACGACTACCGACTTTGAGGTCTTTGCGTTGGACTTGGAGAAATTGACTGGCAAAAGGGTCTCGCCGTCAACCCTAAAACGGCTTTGGGGGTATGTGGGCGATGAACATAAACCAAGGATGCTGACCCTTGACACGTTGGCAAACTTTCTTGGCTATGCCAATTTTAAGGATTTCAAGCATTGGCTGAAATCGAGCTTGACCTATAATTCTTCTTTCTTCTACGCACACCAATTGGCGAGCAATACGTTGCAGGAAGGTACGGAGATAAAGATAGGATGGAGTCCCAACCGTCTTGTGCGACTTTCCTACAAGGGTGGAAGCGTTTATGAAGTCATGGGTTCGGAGAATAGCAAACTGCAGGTTGGCGATAGTTTTGTGACGGGTTGTTTCATCATGGGGCAACCGCTTTATGTTCCGTATATCTTGAGGGATGGGGAGCGCACACCGCCGTTTGTTGCAGGGCGTAACGGGGGACTTACCGTAATGGATGTAGTAAAGAGTAATGGTTAGTATGGAAAGTTTTAAGTGCATTGCTCAGTCGTCTGGGTTTACGGAAGACTTGGATGCGGAAGTTGATGCCGCTGACATCCAGCCTGTTGACAATGTTTTTCATGATATTCATGAGATTTATGTGTCGCAGGCTGGGCATACTCGTGTGTTCTCTGCCACGAGGTATGGCAAACGGTATGCCTTGAAATGCCTTAAGCCAGATTTCCTTTACACACCGGTATATCGCCAGGCTTTGTTGAAGGAATTTGAGATCGGTCTTAAACTTGACCATCCTGGCATTTGCCGAACTATAGGGATGGAGGAGACGAAAGATTTGGGTCCAACCATCGTGTTGGAACTTGTCGATGGTTTAACGCTTAACGAGGTTATTACCAAGGGATTGCTCTCCAAGGATATGGCGGCGAAAATAACAGAGCAGTTGATTGATGCCCTGGAATACATGCATGGCAAGCAGGTGTTCCACCGTGACCTAAAGCCTTCAAACGTGATGGTGACTCACAATGGTCATAATGTTAAAATCATCGACTTTAGTCTTTCAGATAGCGATGCGTTTACGGTGCTTAAGATGCCTGCCGGGACGATGGGGTATATTGCCCCGGAACAGTTGAGGCATGATGCCATGGCGAGTGCGCAAGGGGATATCTTTTCATTGGGCATGGTTATTGACGATATGGCTAAGGCTACGGGTGACCACAATGCAATGCGATTGGCAAAACTTTGTTCGCATGCTGATGTGGCGAAACGCCCGTCAAGCATGGGTGAGGTGAGAAAACTGGCAAAGTCGGGACATTATGGCAAAATGGTGTTGGCACTTGGTGTGTCAAGCCTGCTGTTCGCCTGTCTTATTGCTTTTGGCATAAACCAACGGGCAAGCGTTTCTAAAAAGGTTTACAGCCCTGCCAAATCAAGTCATAGTGACTTTTATCAAGCAGCTGATTCTTCAGGCAACAAGGTTGTCGATTACAAATATTGGCAAGAGTTGTGAGGCTCTTGCCAATATTATTATTACTTTACGCTTCCGTTTCGACTTATTGTAAGCGATTTTGCGTGTAGCTTATGATTGGCGTGGTCGAAGAGAATGTTGGGGTTTATGGTGCGTCCCTTGAATCGTACCTCAAAATGGAGATGCTCGGTGGTGGCTCTGCCAGTGCGTCCCGTAAGTCCGATAACCTGTCCGGCTTTTACTTTGTCTCCTTTTTTCACGAGGTTTTTCGATTGGTGGCTGTAGCATGTCGAAAAACCGTAAGCGTGGCGTATTACGATGTAATTGCCGTATCCGAAATAAGGCCCGGATTGTGTTACGATGCCGTCGAATGCCGCCAGCACGTCGTCGTTGGCTTTGGTCTTTAGGTCAACTCCCGAATGCCGCCTCTTGCCGCCGAATGGACTTATGACGCGAGCGTCAGGCAAAGGATATGACCAATGTCCCTCTTCTATTTTCCGCAAGTCAAGCTTGAAAGTGGGTTGTTTCTCCAATGGGTCTTCTTCCAAGTCATCGGGATCGAGCGTGAGGCTTTTCTTTTTCTCTCCCTTTAGTACAGTCAGTGCCACGTGGTTGCCGCTTTTACGGCATTGTATCACTTGCTTGCGTAGGCGGTGGCTGCTTGTCTCTATTATTATTTCTGGATTGATCCAACCACCGTTGACCATGATGGCGAAGAGACAAAACACGTGTCCGTCCTTGCCGCCTACAATGGCAACAGTTTGGCCCGCTTTGATCCGTTGTCCTACTTTTACGAGGTTTTGCGCATTGTGACCGTAAACAGTCTCCAGCCCGTTGTCGTGACGTATGATGACCACGTTGCCGTATTGCTCACTGTGGCGCGAATATCGCACGATGCCAGCGAACATGGCCTTTACGGCATCTCCCTTGGTGGTGGTAATCTCCAGGGCTTGGTTGGTTTTCAATTCTGCTTTTCCAACAGGCAGGGGAAAAGAATATTCGTTTTCCTTGAGAATATTAAAGTCAATATTGAAGACGTTGCTTCTGTCAAATAGTCCTGGTGTTGCCACGCTTATGACAGATTGCTCTGCTGCGCTTATTTTCTGTTGTGCACGAATCGGCATTGTTGAGGCAACACTAAGTAATAGTGTGAATAAAAATATTTTGTTTAATCCCATGTTTAGGTTTTTGTTTTTGTGGATGCGACCATCCGTGTGTTGGCGCAGAGGCGGTTTACTTCATGATGATGCCGCTGTAAATGCGGCCGGATTCAAGTCCGAGACGGCGTGCGGAGAAGAAATCTTCGTTATTCTCGTATGTGCAAATGCCGCTTTGCATGATATTTTCAGGTAAAACGCCGGAGTGCTCAAGTTGCATCTGGTTGCAAAGCGGCAAGTCAATGTGCCATTTCTCTGTGTTTGTGGTTATGCCGCAAGAAAACTTGCGTGCTATGAGGCTCATGTCAAATCCTGCGCCTTCAAACTTGTCATAGACTTCTTGTCCCACCTCAAAGTTCTTGAGAGAAATGCCGGGACCTATTGCCGCTACAAGGTTTTCTGGTAGGGTGGAGTAATTCTTGCGCATGCCCTGAATGGTTAGTGCCACTATTCTTTGCACAGTGCCTCGCCATCCTGCATGTACTGCCGCCACGACATTTTGCTTCTTGTCGTAGAGCAATATAGGAATGCAGTCGGCTGTTGACACGCCGACGCATACATTCCTTATGTTTGTGGAAATGCTGTCAAAGCCTTCAAGAACGCTATTTGCTCCTTGTAGGACATTTTGTGTCACCAGTAGGTTTTGGGTGCCATGCACCTGATGTGGCATTAGCAAATGGTTGTCGGTAATGTGAAGCAACGAACAAAGCCTGCGGCGGTTTTCCGCAATGGCTTCTGGCTCGTCGCCACAATAAGGATTTATGTTCAGCTCACCATAATTGCCCTTGCTTATGCCACCGTGCCTTGTGGTTGAGAATGCGGTAACGCCCTCGGCTATGTCATAATACTTTAGCTTACACATCCTCTGCGTCCACCACTTCAAAATCGTCAGTGTCCTCCTCGTCCAGTTCAAATTTGAATTTTGCCATGTCCTTGTCGCGGTGTACGAGCGTGGTCTCTGAGGTTATCTCGGCAAGTTTGTTGCTCTCGCTGTTAAGTTCGCTCCACAAAATGTCTTTCAGTTCGTCTATGCCATAGCCAGTCACTGACGAAATGAATACCACAGGCAAGTCTGAAGGCAACTCTTCCTTTAGCATTGATATAAGCTCTTCATCGAGAAGGTCGCTTTTCGTCACGGCAAGCACGCGATGTTTCTCAAGCATTTCGGGATTGAACCTTTCCAGTTCCCTGAGCAATATCTCATAGTCGTGCTTGATGTTGTCGCTTTCGCCTGGCACCATGAACAGGAGCAGCGAGTTGCGTTCGATGTGGCGTAGGAAGCGCAAGCCAAGTCCCTTGCCTTCGCTCGCTCCCTCAATGATGCCGGGAATGTCAGCCATCACGAACGATTTGCTGTCGCGATAGCTCACGATGCCAAGCGAAGGTTCAAGAGTTGTGAACGGGTAGTTGGCAATCTTTGGCTTGGCACTTGACAGTGAGGATAGCAAGGTTGATTTGCCGGCATTTGGAAATCCCACGAGTCCCACATCGGCGAGGAGCTTCAACTCAAGTATTGCGGTCATCTCTTGTGCCGGTTCGCCTGGTTGTGCGAAGCGAGGAGCCTGAAGCGTGGCGGTGCGAAATTGAAAATTGCCGAGTCCGCCGCGTCCACCTTCAAGGAGCACGACCTCTTGTCCGTCGTATGTTATGTCGCAGACGTATTTGCCTGTTTCGGCATTATACACTACGGTTCCGCATGGAACGTCAATGTACGAATCCTTGCCATCGGTGCCGTGGCATTTGTTGGAACTGCCGTTGCCACCATGCTCAGCATAAACGTGCTTTTGGTATTTCAGGTGGAGCAGGGTCCAATAATTGTGATTGCCACGCAGTATTACGCTGCCGCCATGTCCCCCGTCGCCCCCGTCGGGACCACCGTTGGGCTGATATTTCACATGCCTTAAGTGCGCAGAGCCACGGCCGCCCTTGCCTGAGCGGCAGACTATTCGCACGTAATCGACGAAATTGCTTTCCATTGAGCTTTGTTTTTTGAACTTTGAACTTTATGATTTCAGTAAGCGTCTCTTTTGTCAACATCTGCGTGAACTCTGTCTCGAACTTCGTTCTTTAATGTTGTCAACTTAGTGTGACCATAAAGCGCAAAGTTCAAAGTTCCAAAGTTCAAAGACTGTCAACTATTTTGCAGATGTCCTCGAAAATGCAATCAATGTCGCCAAGTCCCTCCACGGAGTGGAAAATGCCGGCATTTTCGTACCAGTCGCACAGAGGTTGGGTCTGCGTGTGGTAAACGTTGAGGCGTTTCTTTATCGTCTCCTCGTTGTCGTCGCTGCGTCCGCTTATCTTTCCGCGCAACACCAAGCGGTTTATGAGTTCCTCATCTGGTACGTGCAACTCAATCATGGCTGCCACGTTGTGGTTGCGCTCGGCAAGCATGTCCTTCAGAGCCTCGGCTTGGGGGATGGTGCGTGGAAATCCATCGAAAATCACGCCCTCGTGATCCTTGCCAAACTTGTCATACACGTCAGCGAGTATTACCACCATGAGGTCGTCAGGAATAAGTTGTCCGTTGTCAATATAGTTTTTGGCAGTCTTGCCCAGCTCCGTTCCGTTCTTGATTTCATTGCGCAGCACGTCTCCTGTGGAAATGTGCTTGAGTCCATACTTCTGGATGAGTTTCTCACTCTGCGTGCCCTTGCCTGATCCCGGGGCACCGAAAATAACGATATTCTTCATTTCTTTTTTGTTTTTATTTGAGGCCTTGCCCTTTTATGCAGCATAAAAAGCCACCTCAAGCTTATTCCTCTATCTTGTATATGTCACGAAGGTTTCGTCCTTGCTGGTCGTAGTCGAGTCCGTATCCCACAATGAAGTCGTTGGGTATTTCCATTGCCGCATACTCAATGTTTAGGTTCTCTTGCAGCTTGCCCGGTTTTAGCAGCAGCGTGCAAATGTGCAGCGATTCGGGGTTGCGGGTGCCAAGTGTCTCAAGCATGTGCTTCATGGTGTGCCCCGTGTCCACAATGTCTTCTATGATGACGACAGTGCGACCTTGCAAGTCCTCGTTGATGCCCACCACCTCTTTCACTTTGCCAGTGGTGGTAGTGCCTTGGTAAGAGGCCAGTTTCACGAAAGATATTTCGCAAGGAATCGTTATGTAGCGCATTAGGTCGGCTGCAAAGATGAATGAGCCGTTCAGCACTGCGAGAAACAATGGATTCTTGCCAGCCATGTCCTTGTTGAGCCTTTCTGCCACCGCTTTTACCTTGCTCTGTATTTCCTCTTCGGGGATAAGCGTCTTGAAGGTCTTATCCTTTACCTTGACAATACTCATAATGCGTTTTTTTAGAATAATAGTGCAAAATTACTAAAAAGCTAAAAGAGTAAAGAGGTAAAATGGCAAAAAATAAAAGTGAGGGTGTGGTAAAAGGGCAAAAAAGCAAAAAAGTGGGCTTGGCGACCGCTTTTTACCCTTTTAGTCTTTTGCCTTTTTACTTTTTTCCGTATCTTTGCACTGATATGAAGATTTTTACCTCGGCTCAGGTACATGAGCTTGACAAATATACTATTGAGCACGAGCCCGTGAAGAGCGTTGACCTTATGGAGCGTGCCGCTAAGGTCCTGACGGAGGCCATAATGGCTGAGTGGTCAGAGAGGACTCCTGTTGTGGTATTTGCCGGTCCGGGTAACAATGGTGGTGATGCGCTTGCCGTGGCGCGCATGCTTGCTGAAGCCGATTATAAGGTGACAGCCTATTTGTTCAATATACATGACAAGCTTTCCCCGGAGTGCTCTGTTAACCGGCAGAGGCTCATTGATGGCAAGAGGGTACGCTTTGTGGAAATATCACTCAACTTTGACCCTCCTGAGCTTTCGGGTGACATGCTTGTCGTTGACGGTTTGTTTGGTTCGGGGCTCAACAAGCCATTGATGGGAGGTTTTGCTTCGCTGGTTAAGTTCATAAACCAAAGTCAGGCAAAGGTCGTAAGCATTGACATCCCGTCGGGGCTTATGTGCGAGGACAACAGCAACAATATCCATTCGAACATTGTGCGGGCAGACCTTACGCTGACGTTGCAGCAGAAGAAACTGTCAATGCTGATGGCTGATTGCCAGCGTTATGTCGGCAAGTTGCGAGTGCTTGACATCCGCCTGAGTCCCGAATACATAAAGAACACCCCTACGCCTTTCCGCATTCTTGAGGAAACGGATCTTATACCACGCTTGCGCCATCGCTCCGATTTTGCCCACAAGGGCAGCATGGGCCATGCGCTGATCATTGCCGGCAGTTATGGCATGTCAGGAGCATCGGTTCTCGCCACTCGTGCGTGCCTTCGTTCAGGTGTGGGGAAGGTTACGGTGCAAACGCCCAAGCGCAATTATGACATCATGCAAATAAGCGTTCCCGAGGCAGTCTTGCAAATTGGTAACGACGAGTTTGCCTTTTCCGAAAGCGTCGATTGCGATGCCTTCGACTCTCTTGGCATTGGACCCGGTGTTGGGCAAGACGAGAATACGGCCATAGCCATCATTGGGCAGGTAAGGCGTGCCAAATGCCCCATTGTGCTTGACGCTGACGCCCTTAACATACTGGCGAGCCACAGGGCATGGATGCAGCAGTTGCCTGCCGGAATAATCCTTACGCCCCATCCGAGCGAGTTTGACCGTATGGCGGGTGGCTTGAGTGCCGACTGCCATGACAGGCTGATGCGTGCTTGCCGGCTTGCCCAGAAATTGCAAGGCTATGTTATCCTTAAGGGACATTACTCTGCACTTTGCATGCCCGATGGCAACGTCGTTTTCAACCCTACGGGCAACAGTGGCATGGCCACCGCCGGTAGCGGCGACGTGCTCACAGGCGTGATAACGGCGTTGCTCGCCCGTGGATACAATCAGGCTGACGCTTGCATGCTTGGCATGTACCTGCATGGGCTTGCCGGCGACCTTGCTGTGAAGGACATTGGCAAGGAGAGCCTTGTGGCAGGGGACATAATAAATTATTTGCCAAAGGCTTTCATGAGGTTGGAAGACTGAAGGCTCGGATGGTGCGCCGCAACATGTTATTAAACCAATATTGTTATCTGTAAAAATAATTATGAGAATTAAAACACTGTTCCTGTTGATGTTCCCCATTTGCCTCAATGCGCAAAGCGTGGAGGGCACAAGCTATGTTCTGCCAAAGAATGGGGTTCGGTTTACGGTAATGGTTGAGAAAACCGCATACACGCCGGGACGTTTCTGCCAGTATGCAGAAAGGTACTTGAAGGAGAAGGTGGCGCAGGAACCACAGACGGTTTTCCGTGTTATAGGCATTGACGCTGACGAATTGGCGAAGCCTGATACCTCAAAGCGTTTCACGCTGACGATGGACAAGAAGCATACCATTACAAAAGTTTCGTGCTCGCCGGATGGTCGTCTGCTTGCTATAAACGCGGAGGGCGAAATGCCCCAGTTGCCGGTGAGAAACTTTGTGCCCGCCCCCAAGCCAACGCCGCTCAATCCACACGATTTCATGACCGAGGACATTCTGAGCGTTGGCAGTGCGGCGAAGATGGCAGAACTTACGGCAAAAGAGATTTACGACATACGCGACAGCCGAAACTCTCTTAGTCGTGGCGAGGCTGACAACTTGCCCAAGGATGGCGCGCAGCTGAAGTTGATGTATGAGAACATGAACCGTCAGGAGCGTGCGCTTGCGTCTTTGTTTTATGGCGTAACCACGAGGGATACCACAATGTCGCAGATGGAGTTTTATCCCACGGAGGAGGGGCGTGTCACGCTTTTCCGTTTCTCAGGGCATTATGGGCTTGTTGACAGCGACGACCTTAGTGGCGAGCCTTATTATGTGAGCGTCACTGACCTGCATACCGTGGCGGCTCCTCAGCCTGAGGATTATGGAAAGAAGAAGGAAGACAAAACCGATATTGGGCTGCGTGTCAACAAGCCAAGCAGGATAAGGATGGAGGTTAGCCATGATGGCAAGGCTTTGAAGACGCTGGAGATGAACGCCGCGCAGTTTGGCTTCGTTGAGTCTTTGAGCGGTGAGCTTTTTGGTAAGAAGCAGACATCGGAGATTGTTCTTGACCCGTTGCTTGGCAGCGTGAAGAGCATTAAGGCTGTTGAGCTGAAGTAAAATTGTTGTGTGTGCCATTTGTGCCGCATGGTTTGTGGCATCATTGGCAAATAGGGCAACACGTGAAAAGGGCACTTGGAAAACAATAAGGTTGTTATTTTCCAAGTGCCCTTTTTATGTGTTTTTCGCTTATAGCTTTCCTCAAGGCATTCCTTGTTGTTGGTATGCCCTGAGGAAGATAAGTCTTAGTCGCAGTTTGCGAGCTTGTTGTCTGAACCAAGCACGTCCACGATCTTGTGCTTGTACATGTCAGTCATGTACTGGCGTGCCACCTTGCCATACTGGCGAGGATCGAAGTAGTCAGGATGCTGAGCGAATGTCTCGCGAACACCGGCAGTGTAAGCCAGACGAGAGTCAGAATCGATGTTGATCTTGCAAACGGCGCTCTTCGAAGCCTCGCGGAGCTGCTCCTCAGGTATGCCTACTGCGTTAGGCAGCTTGCCACCGTTCTGGTTGATGATGTCAACGTATTCCTGTGGTACGGAAGAAGAACCGTGGAGTACGATTGGGAAGCCAGGGAGCTTCTTCTCGATCTCGTGCAGAACCTCAAACTCCAGTGGGGGAGGAATCAGGCGACCTGTCTTCGGGTCGCGTGTGCACTGCTCGGGCTTGAACTTGTAAGCACCGTGGCTTGTGCCGATTGATATTGCAAGGCTGTCGCAACCGCTGCGCTGTGCGAAGTCGATAACCTCCTCAGGCTTTGTGTAGTGGCTCTCCTCAGAGGCAACCTCGTCCTCAACGCCTGCGAGAACGCCAAGCTCAGCCTCGACGGTTACGTCGTGCTCGTGGGCGTACTCAACGCACTTGCGAGTCAGCTCAATGTTCTCCTCGTAGGGCTTGCTTGAACCGTCAATCATGACGCTGGAGAAGCCGAGGTCAATGCAGTCCTTGACAAGCTCGAAAGAATCGCCATGGTCAAGGTGGAGCGCAATCTCTGGATGGTTGCATCCGAGGCTCTTCGCATACTCAACGGCACCCTGTGCCATATAGCGGAGCAGGATGGGGTCTGCATAAGCGCGAGCGCCCTTTGACACCTGCAGGATGACAGGGCTCTTCAGGGTTGAGCTTGCGGTGATGATAGCCTGCAACTGCTCAAGGTTGTTGAAATTGAAAGCCGGAATAGCATAACCGCCGGAGACGGCACGCTGGAACATCTCGCGTGTGTTAACGAGACCTAAATCTTTGTAGTTGACCATTTTTATTTAAATGTTAAAAGATGATTTCTCTTTTATTACGTTGCAAATTTAACAAATTCTCCGCTTTTTTCAAAATAGGGTGCGTTTATTTTATGTTGCAATAATATAAAAAAACTAATATCGCCCAATGGTTTTCGTTGTGTTTCGCCGTTTTGTAATATCGGCTTGGCAAAAAGGCGGGCGGTGGCTTGCGGCGATGTTTGCGCTGCGCTTGCTTGAACAATGGGGCAGGGGTGTGTGCAAAAATCTCGTCGCTTGTTTTTGTGTGGTGTTTGTGGTTGTCTTAAGGTTCCAGGTTGCCTTGGGGCTTGCTCCTTGTGAGTTCTGACGCGAACAGCAACACTATGAAGTAGCAAATGAATGGTATTATGAACGGCAACGACATCATGCCCGTGGAGTCGGCTATGATGGTCATCAGCAAGAAACCGCAACCGCCGATGGGGGTCATCATGAGCAGCGACGACGCGCTCTTGGTGAGGTTGCCCAGCCCACGCAGCGAAAGTGAGAAGATGGTGGGGAACATTATCGCCTCGAAGGCATAGTTGAATATGAGGGCAATCATCGAGATGGTTCCCCAGTTGCAGAGCACCAGCCCCATGCTTGCCACGCTGCCCGTGGCGCAGGCGAGCAGCATGTGCTCGGCCTTCACGGAGCGCATTATCCAGCTGCCGCCAAACCTGCCTACCATGAAGAAGGCCAAGGCTACGGTGAGGACGATGGATGCGGTGTTGTCGCCCATCCACCCCTTTGATGTCACGAAGTTGATGAAATAGCTGTTTATGCTAATCTCCGCCACCTCGTAGGCAAGCAGGGCGAACAGTCCGAAGACGAACATGGGGTGGTGGCGGAAAAGCTTGGTTATGCGCGTGCCTTTCGTGCGGTCTTCGTCGGTCTCGTTGTGGCTTATCTCGGGCAGGTCGGCGCGTGAAAACACCACGGCTATGGCGAGGACGACGATGCCGAGTATGGCATAGGGCAAGACAATCTTGTCGCTCGCCGTGTCGCCGCTGAACAGGAATTGACCCACGAAGAATGTGGCGGCGAGCGAACCCAAGCCGTTGAACGACTGTGAGAAATTGAGTCGGCTCGTGGCGGTTTCGGCTGCTCCAAGCTCGGTGACGTAGGGGTTGGCAGAGGTCTCAAGGAACACGAGTCCGCAGCCTATGATGAACAGGGCGCCGAGAAAGGCGTAGAAAGTGCCTGCCTCGGCTCCGGGGATGAAGAGCAACGCACCGACGCCGAAGAGCGTCAGCCCGAATATTACGCCCGTGCGGTAGCCGTGGCGGTTGATGAACCAGCCGGCGGGTATGGCCATGATGAAGTAGCCGAGATATGTCGTGACCTGTATCAGGGCCGATTGGGTCATGGAGATGTCGAGGGCGTTCTGGAAGTGCTTGTTGAGTACGTCGAGGATGGCTCGGGCAAATCCCCATAGGAAGAACAGTGATGTTACGAGTATGAACGGCAAAAGGTATTGCCGGTTGGTCAATGTTGAGCGTTTCATTGTCTTTCTGCTTTTTGTTGTTGGCGCAGGCAACACGGCTGTCGTTTCCGGTGGGAAGCCCGTGCTGGCGACCTTTCGTGGGAGGCGTTTTGCCTTTGCGCCGTAATGGCGTTGCCATTACGGCTTAATCGTGTTGCCATTGCGGCGCAATCGCATTGCCGTTACGGCGTAAAGGCAATGCCGTTACGGTGCAACGGCTAAGCCTTTGCGCGTGTTGGCGCATTGTTGGCGCACGTAGGTGTTTTGGCGTGGCTTTGCGCTGGTGTGCGCTTGGTACGTCAGTGGTTGTCCAGAATTTGTTTCAGTAGGAACGTGGCATTCTGGTTTCGTGCTACGCCTGCCGTTATCTTGTACGAGTATGCGACATCGGTGCCGAGTTCTATTTCGAAGCAATAGTTGTGGAAGCGTGGGTCTTCCTGTTCCATCTTCGAAAGCTCAAGGTCGTGGGTCGCTATGATGCCGCTGACGGGATATTGCGTTATGTTTTGCAAGAACAGGCGCGAGCCGTTCAGCTTGTCGAGCGAGTTGGTGCCCTTCAGTATCTCGTCAAGTATGATGAGCGTTGGCCGTTCGTGGGCTGTTGGTGCGAGGCTCTCCAACAGTTGCCTCAGCCTGAGCAGCTCGGCGTTGAAATAGCTTATGCCGTGTGCCAGGTCGTCGCTTGTGCGCATGCTCGTGAAGAGCCTGTACCTTGACACCGTGAGGCT
Source organism: uncultured Prevotella sp. (assembly GCA_964386825.1). Taxonomy (GTDB): domain Bacteria; phylum Bacteroidota; class Bacteroidia; order Bacteroidales; family Bacteroidaceae; genus Prevotella. The sequence continues at coordinate 27,254 of CAYLUI010000015.1, forward strand.
TTCGGCAAACACGGGCATGCCGTTCATGGCGAGTATGTAGTTTACGCCGATGGCGCGCAGGAAGGTGCTCTTGCCTGCCATGTTGGCTCCCGTTATGGTGTAAAAGTTGCGGTCCTTTATGGAAAAGTCGTTGCGCACGGCTTTCTTGCCAAGGAAAGGATGCCACAGTCCGCGTGCCTCGTATTCCACGGACGCGGAGTCGGTTACGGTGGCATCTGTGGCTTCGGGGTGGTTGGCACGCATTTGTGCCATGCTTGCCAGTGCGTCGGTTTCGTCTATGGCGGCTATCCATTCGGGCAGGTTGTCGGCAGCCATGCGTCTCCATCTGTAAAAGGAGCACGTGAGCAAAATGCCACGCAGCGCGAGTGCGTCGGATAGGAAGCGGTAGGTGCCGTTGCCTCGCAGCGTGAGGGTTTCCACGATGTTGGTGAGCGTGGCGAAGGAACTGGTGGCTTCGTCGAGCTTCGACCATTCCCTTTCGAGTATGCTCGTGCCGTTGCCTGCGTGGCGTTCGTGGTGTCGTGACACGGTGTGCCTGACGAGACGCATGAGTGGCTGCATCTGGTTTTGCAGGTGGTTGCCGAGGGAGAGCATCTTCTTTAGGTGCTTGTTTGCCAGCCACTGCGTGGCGAAGAAATTGATGAACAGCCACGTTATCGGCAGCATTGGGTTTGCGAGGCCGTATATGGCGGCTGCGATGCTGCATATTATCCCCACGCTGAGAAGCCATGCGGCGACCTTTATGCCCTTGCCGCCGAAGAACGGCGGGATGGCTATCTTGCGCAATTCGGGAAGTGCTTGCAGTATGGCATCGGTGTTTATTTTCCTGTCAACTCCGCATGAGATGAAATACATTCGCCACGAGGTGGCATCGTCGTTGGCGGGCAGTGCGTCTTCCTGGGTGTCTGGGCGTGGCGTGTTTGAGCTTAGGCTTTTTATGGCATTGCTGTAATCGTTTATTTCTTCCACGGTCTTGTGTGCGTCCACGCTGCCCAGGTAGTGGGCGAGACGGTCGGCTCCGCCGGTTGTCACCGTCCGGTTTATGCGCTGGTAGAGGCTCTCCTTGCCGAAGATGTCCATGTCGTAGGTGAAAGGGTGGTGTGGGTTGGCGTAGCGTTGACCATCGTCGAACGCTGAGAAGTCGCCGGCAAGGTACGCAACCTCATGTTCGTAGGCTTTTTCCAGTCGCTCGGCTTCGGCAGTGCTTTCGCTGTTCTTGACATCACGGTTGCGCACAATGACATAAAGTCCGAACATTGTCACGGCAAGTGCGCCCTCAATGGTTCTTGCCAAAGGGGTGTCGCTTATCGTCGTTAGGGCTACGAGGAATATTATGGCTGCGAACGTTGCTATTTCTGCCACCACGAAGGCTCTGCCACGTGCTTTCAGCGTGTTTATTCTTGATAGCAGTGCGTCTGCCTCTTTTTGGTAATGGGCGGAGAGTTGCTCTTGTGTGATCATTCGGTTGCTTTGGTGTTGGCTGCCAGCCTATTTCTTTTTCTGCGACTTGCGGTTGGCTCTCTGCTCACGGTATTTGGCCTTTTGCCTGGCTGAGCCTGAACCGTGTGCGCCGGTTATGTACTTTTTCTTCTTGGCCTTGGTCTTGACCTTGTCGCCATCTTGCTTGGGTCCTGACGAACCGCTGAAGCTGATGCCATTGATGAGAATGTCGTCGAAATCCATGTTCCTTATTGGTGTTTGGGGATAGAAATCAAGGGATTGGCATTTTATGGTTGCCGCATGGTTGGCATGGTCAAATGGCCATTTGCCTGAATGTAGAATTGCGCGGCAAGCGTAAAATGCCAATCCCAGGAATAAATGTTGTTTAGTGGTGGAAAAGTCTTACGTGTGTCATTGCCATGGCAATGTCATACTTGTCGCAAGTCTCTATGACATTGTCGTCGCGTATGCTTCCGCCGGCCTGGGCAATGTAGCGGACACCGCTCTTGTGGGCGCGCTCAATGTTGTCGCCGAATGGGAAGAATGCGTCTGAGCCAACGCTGACATCTGTGTTTTGGGCTATCCATTCCTTTTGCTCGGCACGGAGGAACGGCTCGGGCTTTTCCGTGAAGTATTGCTGCCAGACACCGTCGCGCAAAACGTCGTCATACTCTTCGGAGAGGTAAACGTTGATGCAGTTGTCGCGGTCGGCGCGGCGTATGTTCTCCTTGAATGGCAAGGCAAGCACTTTGGGGCTTTGGCGCATCCACCATTCGTCGGCCTTGCTGCCTGCGAGGCGTGTGCAGTGTATGCGGCTCTGTTGGCCGGCTCCGATGCCGATGGCCTGGCCGTCCTTGGCATAGCACACCGAGTTGCTCTGGGTGTATTTCAGCGTGATGAGCGCAATCTTGAGGTCGCGAAGGGCTTCTGGCGTAAACGTCTTGTTCTTTGTGGGCATGTCCTCAAACAGTGCTGGGTCGCTAAGGTCAATGTTGTTGCGCCCCTGCTCGAATGTCACGCCGAATACATGTTTGCGCTCCGTCGGGTCGGGGGTGTATTCAGGGTCAATCTGTATGACGCAATAGGTTCCCTTGCGTTTGTCCTTCAGTATCTCCAGGGCTTCGGGTGTGTAGCCGGGGGCTATCACGCCGTCGCTTACCTCGCGCTTTATGAGGCGTGCCGTGGCTTCGTCGCATGGGTCGCTGAGGGCGCAGAAGTCGCCGTAGGAACACATGCGGTCGGCGCCGCGTGCGCGTGCGTAGGCACTGGCAAGTGGGGTAAGCTCAAAGTCGATGTCATCGACAAAGTAGATTTTCTTAAGCGTGTCGCTAAGAGGCAACCCAACCGCTGCGCCTGCCGGGCTGACGTGCTTGAAGCTTGCTGCGGCCGGCAGGCCGGTGGCAGCCTTGAGCTCTTTGACAAGTTGCCAGCTGTTGAGCGCGTCGAGGAAATTGATGTAGCCGGCGCGGCCGTTGATTACTTCCACAGGCAACTCGCCTTCTTCCATGTAGATTCGGGCGGGTTTTTGGTTGGGATTGCAACCATACTTTAGTGCGTATTCTTTCATTTTATGGATTAGAAATGGTAATCTTGTTACAAAGGTACGGAAAAAGGCAAAAAAGTGAAAAGCCTGAGGCGTAAAAAACACGTTTTGCCTTGTGTTTTATGTGTTTTTTGTTTTTGCGCAACACTTTTTGCACTTATGCCTTTTCACTTTTTTGCCTTTTTCCGTAACTTTGCAGCATGTTATAGAAAAAGTATTTGGGGGAAATGAAAAGAGATTTGAAACTTCTGTTTGAGGAAGCAGGAAAGAGAGCCAGGCAAAGGAAAGAAGGGAAGGAAAGCCATGGAAACTCTGATTTTGAGCAATTGTCGGCGAGGCTTGTGCGGCATCATGTCAACTTGAGTGGTGCGTCGCTGAAAAAGTTGTGGCAACTCGTGACGGGCAAGCGTAAACTGTCGCTTGCGGCAAAAAACAGGTTGGCATTATTTGCCGGGTTCCAAAGCTGGAATGATCTTGACGAGGCGTTGCATGGTGATGCTGACGCTAATAAAAATTTTGAGGTTTGAGATTGAAGAATTGAGGTTTATGGTCGCTTCGACTGTCTTGATGCTAAGTCGAGGTGTGTTATGGCCATAAGCCTCAATTCTCAATGCTCAAACCCCAAATGCAAAAGGTTTACTCGCTGGTTACTACGCGTCTCTCCTTGATGCGGGCTGCCTTACCAGTGAGCTTGCGCAGGTAGTAAAGCTTAGCGCGACGAACCTTACCGTGCTTGTTGACCTCGATGTGGTCGATGGCCGGTGACTCGGCAGGGAAAATACGCTCAACGCCAATGGTGCCAGACATCTTGCGGACGGTGAAGCGCTTCTTGTCTCCGTGACCGCAAATCTTGATGACAACGCCACGATAGAGCTGGATACGCTCCTTTGAACCCTCGATGATTTTGTAAGCTACGGTGATGGTGTCTCCTGCACGGAATGCGGGAATCTTTTTGCCGGTAGCAAATGCTTCCTCAGCGACTTTGATTAAATCCATTTTGTTTTGATTGTTAAAATGTTGTTTGTCGTTCCCACCTGACGTAGCGTGAAGATTCGTTCCCTCAACCAGCGGTCAGGCCGAAAAGCGGGTGCAAAGGTACTGACTTTTAGCGACATGTGGAAGCAAGCGTGCCTTTTTCTTGTTTTTTTAACATTTTGGCTACTGGGAATGCCTCATTATTATATTGTAAATAAGTCAGAAACGGAATGCGCCCAGCCACCATTGTGGCTGGGCGCATGTGCTTAGTCTTTCCACGGGTCGTAGTTCTTGGGCAAGACTAACCACTCGTCTTCTTCTTCCCATTCCTCTTCTTCCCACAAATTGTTGGGAAGGCTGCTCTTGTATAGTTTCTTCCGCTTTTTGCGTGGCTTGGCATCTGCGTGGTCAAGTTGCGAGCCAAAAAGCAGCGATGTCTCAGTGATGGTGGGTATTATGCCAACAGTGGGCTTTATATAAGTCTTTTTCATTGTGCGTTCCTCCTATCACTTTACGATTGTTTTTACGTTATTGACAATGTACATTCCAGCTGGGACGCTCACGGTGCGTGTTTCGCCGGCTCGCATGCTCAGCTTGTTTATCGTGGCTCCTGTGGTGGATACGATGCTGACGTTGTTGTCTTGGTTTGCAGTCAGCGTTATCGCTCCTTGTCCGGAAACAACCTCAAGTGGAGTGGAGCCGCCTGTTGTGGTTATGTCATCGATATTGGTTGTTGTGCCTTCGCTGAACGTGATGCCGAACTTGTCGATGTCTTTTGCGTTGCCGCTCGATTGGTATGCGTAATATGCTCGGAACGGATAGACGTAAAGCCATGGGCGTTGCGCCACGAGGTTCTTGGAGCTTAGGAACATATTGCCGGCGAAATAGAAGTAGCCGGTGGTCTTGTCGAGCTTCTGGCCTGAGTAAGAACCGTAATTGACGAAATTGTAGTTAGTGCCGTTTATGGTTCCGGTGGCTTCCTCACCCTTGAATGTGTAGTCAACGGTGCTCATGTCGCTTGTTGGCGTGGCGGCAATCGCTGAGCCATATTGGGTTGCGATGAATGGAATATTGAAATTGTCGGGTGCGTTGAATACCTCCACCATGTATGGCGTGTTGGCCTTGGTACTGTTGTCGGCTACGATTGAGAACTTGGCGTCTGCCTTATAGTTATTTGCCGCTGCGGTCTCCTCATCGGCGAGGGTGAGGCAGTCGTTGGTGTTTATTTGGCTCACACGGAACGTGCCATGGTCGTCGCGGTTGATGTGTACGCCCTCCGTGAGGTCAATCTCGAACGGAAGTATTATTGATGCGTAGGAAACCTTGCCGTTGGCGTCAACTGTTACCTGGCGTGTGTATGAGGCGTAGTTTTCCGCAGGTACTGTGATTGAGTACGGAGAGAAGAATGGCTGCTTGTCGGTTATGATAATGTTGCCTGTTGCCAGGAAGCCACCTGTTGCGGTGCGGCGCACAATGTTGTTTGCATTTGTGAATGTTGTGCCTGCCGGCAGGAACATGAGGCTGTTGGCATTGAGCTCGCCTTGCCATGATGTGATGTCACTGCTTGCGTTCATTATCACGTTGGCAAGATCGCCGAAGTCAAGGTAAAGCACTTGTTTGGCAGTGGCGTTCTTCTCGGTAAGGGCTTGGGTGAGTGCGTCCTTCATTTGCTGCACGCTGAGCGTTGCGCCCTCGCTGGCAGGTATTGTCTCGCCGCCGTCGATGGCCTGGAAAGAGGCACCGTACATGGCATCAGTCTTGTCGCCATCGTAACATGTCTTGTCGTATATCTCGGTCAGCGTACACTTTGCGCTGTAAGTCTTGACGAGCAACTCCATTTGGAGCGTGTAGTAGGCATAGTAGCGGTGCTCCATTGCCGTTGTTGGGGCAATGTTGTGACGTGTCTCGTCGCCAATGAAGATGTAGAATTGGTTGTCAGCGCCAACGGTGGCTTGTGCGTTGTCGTCGAATGAGCCGCCTTGGCTGTTGTACTGCGCCATGGAGAACGCATATTCTTTCAGCGACGTGCTGGTGGTTGAGGTTGTGTTACGGTCAAGTTCGTCGGCATTGCTGAATTTGAACTGCTTGTTGCCGGCAGACCTTGTTACGACCTTTGTGCTTGCCTCTGCGTTGGGGCTGGCACTGTATTGCTTTCCGTCGCCGTAGCTGTTATAATACTGTGAGCCTACGAAATATATGCGTGCACGTGGGTCGTCAACCACGTCGGCTATGTTGTAGTCGGGGGTTGCATATTGCGAGTTGAGGTTTTCGAATGATATTGCGACTTTGTTGTCGGCACCGGCGAAACCCTCAGGTATGCGCAGTATGAGCTTGTTGCCAGATACCTTGAAGTCGTTGGTGTCATATTCCTGTTTCACTGACGCAAGCTGGTCGGTTGTGGCATGTGCCACCACGTCGAAGCTGCGCACGTATGGATTCAGGTTCTCCATGTCGAGGCTGAATGTGAGCAGTGCCTTTTCGCCGTCGGCAAGACCGCTTATCACAAACTTAACGGCATCGTTGTTAAGGTTGCCGGCTGTGAGAGTCTGGTTTTCGTTGTCGGCATTTATAGTTGCGCTCTCAACGCTGTTGTCCTTGTCCGTGCCATAAACGGCGATGTTGTAAGAAGAGGAAGGGAGCTTTGCGACGGAGGCATTGGCTGCGTTGTTAGGGCTGTCTTGCGTAAAAGAGCCTGTGGCAGAGGTGCTTTGGTTATTCCAAGATGCAGAAATATAATATTTACTGCGAAAGACTTGATAATACAAGTGCCCGCTTTCGTCTTGCGTGAAATTGCTGGCGTCGTTCTTGTTTGTCGTTTTTGACAATCTGAGCCCCCATGATAGTTCAGCCGTCAAATATACGCCATTGCTTGTCAGTTTGCTACCATCCCAATACCATACGGTTGGTGTCGTGGAATAGTTAAGGTTTGTGTCAAGATAATAGCGTGTGCTTTCGCCAACCTTTGTGGCATAAATGTAGAAACCGTTGCTTTTTGCTGAGGCATTGAGCTTTGCTCCCGTTATGCGGTAGCCGAGAGGGATTGAGTTGCCCGTCTGGTCGATGGCGGAAGTAGGGCTTTCTATATAATATGTGCCATTGCCGAGGGCGTAATGGCTGTTGGTGGTTGTGATCTTGCCGGCACCGGCTGTGGTGGGAAGCGTGTTGCCCACTACGGCATCCTCTTGGTAGAGCCATGCGTTGGCGGTGAGATCCTTCACATTATTATAATCGTAGCCAAGGAATTTAACATCGTTCTTTGACTGCTGGGTGATTTCTCCCAAGTCGAGGCGACCGGTCGCAAAAGGCATGCCAATCATGTTTACGCCGTTTGTGGTAGTTGTGGTTGGCGCAAATGTTGACGTGAATGAACCTTGTGCTGTGAAGTAGAGTTCAATGGACTTGATGGTTGCGCCATAAAATCCATGGTCATTATGCTCGAAGTAGAAGTACAGGTTGTTATCCATGTCTGTGGCGGTGCGGCTTGTGCGCTCAATGACATACTCTTTGGTGTCATTTTCTTTGCCCATTACGTCGGTACGAGCCTTGGAGGTTCTTGTGTTAAAATCGTTCCCTGTCTCGTAAAAACGCTTTGTCATTGACTTGTGTGTCGTGTTGTTTATCGTCTTCCCATTTATATTGTTGAGCAACACTATGCGATAATGGGTGAAGCGGAAACCTTTTGGCAGGGAAATGCTCATGTGGGTAGTTGCGTTTTCACCACCATCAAGGCAATACAAACCCTGGCTTGCGTCTAAGGAAATGTTACCGGCAGGATCCTTGAGCATGCCGTCATCGGTTAGTTCGTTCTTGTCTGATACGAGAAGGGTCAAGGGCAATTGGTTGTGTCTCCAAAGTGCCGCCCAACCACGTTCTGCTCCTACCTCGGTGCTGTATGTCTTGGCTGAGATAAGATAGCCCGACTTGGGGCTGATAGTGACGTTCTGTGCCATTGCTGTAGTGACACAGAACGCTATCAATGCTAATAGAGAAAATAGTTTTCTTTTCATACGCATTATTATTTATGTTTGTTTAATTTTAAAACATTGTTATTTATGTTTGGCACAACACTGTTTGGTGTTTGCTTTTTACCGTATTCACACTTATTTAAAGGTTCTTCGGCTTTCGTTTGCAAATTTAATGTTTTATCCTGGAAAATGCACTTGCAGAATCTTTCAAAATTCTTGCTAAATCTTGCAAAGTTGTTTTCCCCTATTTGGGGTTGATTGTTTTTGTATGTTGCAAAGATAGCATGTTGCTTACAAAAATGCTTTTTGTGGCAGGTTCTTTTTGGTTCATTATCAAAAAATATGACGCAAAATGACGCAAAAAGAAGAAAATTGTATAATTTTGCCGTTGAAACCCTTTTGCGCTCATGGTATGCTGGCAGTGTTGGCATCTTGAAGGTGAAACGGTTTTCTGGCATTTAAGTGTAAGGAGAAATGATATGTCGCATAATGGATTGTTGGCAAGCCTTAGAAAGATTTGTCGCCGACTGGTTGGCGTTGAGCCAGACAGGTTGGTTTACATGCGTTTGACGCTGTTGCTGACGGGATTTTTTACAGTGTTTGTGGGGCTGCCGTTGCACATTGCAGGATATATTGGGATGCAACATCCTTGTAGTTACGCTGTGTCGGTGGCATGGTGGTTTTCTTCGTGTTGCCTTCTCTGCCTGTTTGTCTTGCATCGCATATCGTTGGAACGAACAACATTTTGCTTTTTTGTAATGGTGCAAGTTTGGGAATCGGTCAGTATTGTGGTGTTGTCTTTTTTAGATGGCAATATCGTTGGCCCGTTCCTGCTCAGTGAGTTTGTGTGCTATACGGCATTGTTGTTTATGGTGATGGGCTTCATGAAATGGGGAGCGTTGACAGTTTCGCTCGTAAATTTTGTCACGTTGCTATGGTGTCATTTCCGCATACCTCATGTAAGCGATACGCAGGCGATATTCATACTTGTGTTCTTGTCGTTAGTTACAATGTGCTATGCTTTTGTGGTCAGTTTTATGCTTGAGCATTTGCATATCGAGAATGTGGCTTTGCGAAACGATATGAAAGCCATGCTAAAGTTGCTGCGTGTAAGCCGTGAGGAGTTGGTGGTGTTGTTGCAATTGGTGCGTGGCAGCGGTAGCGATGACGTGCGTGTGCGGGAGCTTATAAGTAGGCTGAAAGAGGAAACGAAGGCTAATGTCGTGTCAGTTGCTCATTGCATTGAATCTGACAGGTTGCTGGCGGTAGGCGACTTTGAAGAGTTGTTTCCACAGTTGACACCAACGGAACTTGAGATTTGCCGTTTGGTGGTGAAGGGTGGCACGCTGAAGGATATTGCCCGGGTGATGGGCAAGAGTATCAGTAATGTGAGTACGGTACGAGGCAATGTCAGGCGGAAACTTGGGCTTACGCCTGACATTGACTTGCGCGAATACCTTTCCGATAGCATACGGCACGGATAGGCTTTTGTGGCACGTTGCCAGCTTTTATTGTTGTTTTTTATCCATCGTCAGGATCATTTTCCCGATATAAATGCCTGACTTGCCGTTTTGGTCATTTGGGACAGGCTTGCCGATGGCATTGTTTACATGGCGAAGTGTGGTGAAGTAAGTGTGGCTGTGACCGCCCAGCACCAGATCAATGCCCTGCGTTTGTCTTATCATTTCCTGGTCGTTCGTGCCATTTTCGTCCCAGCCGAGATGCGACAGGCAAATTATCAGGTCGCATTTCTTCTTTTTCAGTATGCCAACCATTTGATGTGCTGTTGCTATCGGGTCAAGGAACTCGGTTTTGCTGAAATTCTTGTGGTCCACAAGACCGTCGAGTTTTGGTGAAAGTCCGAAAACGCCAATCTTTATTCCATTGCGCTTGATGATGACGTATGGCTTCACAATCTTGTCGAGTCCACATTCCTGGAAGCGATAGTTTGCGCATACGATGGGAAAATTGAGGCTCTTGAAGAGACGAGCCATGTTCTCAAGCCCGAAGTCGAACTCGTGGTTGCCTATGGTGGCGGCATCGTAGTGCATGCGATTCATCAGCCCGGTTTCAACGTCGCCTTTGAATAATGTGTAATATGGTGAGCCTTGGGAGAAATCGCCACTGTCGAACAGCAACAGCCCAGGATCACGTTGGCGTTCTTCCTTTAGCATAGCCATGCGCCTTAGGAAGCCTCCGCGTCCGGCTTGCAAGGTGTCGGCAAGGTGGGGTGACAGTGGCATTATGCAACTGTGCGTATCGTTTGTGTGGAGTATTGTAAGTGTCTTTTGGGCAACTGACGTAAGGGTGCCGCACAGCAATATGCAGAGCGATAAAATGTATCTTGTGGCTTTCATGTTTATTCTGTTGTGAGTGTTAGTTTTAGTTTATAGTTATTCTGCCCTCTACCGAAGCGTCTGCTGATTTGCCTTGCTTGGCGAGATGCTTGAAATAAGCCACAATTATGTTTCGCATGTTGTGTGGCTCGTCGTTGGGCGATAATACGTTTGTCTTGTCCTTGAAGGCAGTAAGTCCATCGTTGCCCTGTGCGAGGTAGTCGAGTGTTGACACGCGATAACTTTTTGTTGGCTCGATGGTCTTGCCGTTGAGTGTTGCCGATTTCAGTTTGTGGTCTTTTGTTATCACCAGTTTCACGCCTTTGCTCACGCCTTCACCGTCTCTCGCCGCAATTTCCCTGAAAAGTTGCATTACTTTTTCGCCGGTTAGGGTGAGAAAACAAATGCGGTTTTCAAACGGTGCCACGTTCAGAATGTCGCCGTAGGTGACGGTGCCTTGTGGCAACGCCGCGCGTATGCCGCCCATGTTGTAAACCCCGAAGTCGGGTGTCTCGTCAAACTCTTTGCCACCCCATACGAGAATGTCGGCAAGCAGGTTGCTGAGGTCGCTCTCTGGCTTGTTGGCAGCCATGGGGTGAGTGGTGCTGCCAACGATGGGTTTCATCATTGAGTCCACTTTTTGTTTGTGTGGCATGACGAAAGCCTCGGCTTGTGCGTCAATGTTTGCGTCATATCGGTCGTCTATTAGGATACGTGTGCGTGAGATACCCGTCATGTTGTAGGGAGTGTGGCATGACGAAAGTGGTATTGTGGCAGTAATGGACCCTATGATAATGAAGGTCTTTGTGGTTTTGCTTGTTTTTTTTAAAATACTGCTCTGTGTCATGGTGAAAGGATTTTTGTGTGTTTTCCTAAGGTTTATTTGTGGTTTCCTAAAAAGAATAATCTGCTTTGATTTCGTCTTGTAGTCTTCATTCGAAATAGAAAGTGAGCGCAATCATTTTTGATCGAGCCTTGTTCACGGATTTTGCGTATGGCCGGAGACTTGCGTCACGCAATTGGTCAGCGTGCCCTGTGTCCAGACAGTTTGCCAGTCCGTACATGAATTTAAGTTCCGGTCTCAGTTTGAAAAACGGCAGGTAGAAGTCGCAGCCGATGCCGGCTTCAAGGAATATGTCGTAGCGCTTTAACCTTATTATGTCGTCTTTTTTGCCCGTAAGGTTCACTACGGGGTTGATGCCTGCCATTAGGTATGGGCGGGTGTTGCCATTCCTCTTTGAGGCGAGGATAAAATCCATTGCACATGAAATGTAAACCGACTTCAAGGTTTGCGAGCGGGCGAGCGTCGAGTCTGGAGCGTGCTCGTCCATGTTGTGGAAAGAGATATGGCGTGTGCCGAAATATAGGGCTGGAGCCACTCTGAATGCCATGTAATCGTTTATTCTTGCCTCGCCGAGCACGCCAACGTTGAAGCCATCGTCCCAACGGTCTTGGTCAGTGGTTATCAGGTATGTGCGCTGTGTGCCATCGTCGGCGGTTATGGTTTGCGGTCCCACGTTGACAAATTCCAGGTCTTGCAGGTGTGTGCCTACGAGTATGCCCAGATGGAACGGGCGCAGGTCTGTGTAAGGCCTGTTTTCAACAGTCTGGCCATGGGCGTTGGCTGCGCAAATGGCGATAATTGTCGTTATTATGAACAAACGGAACTTCATATTTTACTATAACGCAAAACTTATATATAATATTGTGACAATAATCACAAATGGGTATGTTTATGTTAAAAATAAAATTTTTGTCTCATTATTTTTCGGTATTTCACGATAAAGTTCTTATCTTTGCAGCACCAAGAAGAGGGGAGCCAGCTTGCGAGCCGTACGGCACCTTTTAGGGTTATACAAAAAACATTTTATTAATCATTTAAAGATCAAGAAACTATGGCTTACGTAATTGGTAACGACTGTGTTGCATGTGGAACATGTATTGACGAGTGCCCTGTTGGAGCAATCTCTGAAGGCGATATTTACCACATCAACCCCGATGAGTGCACAGAGTGTGGCTCTTGCGCTTCTGTTTGCCCCAACGAGGCAATCAGCCTTCCCGAATAAGTAATTTCTTTATTGAGGAATAAAAAGAAAAATCCCCGGTCTTGGATGTTTCCGAGACCGGGGATTTTCACGTTTTACAGATTTTTATTTATTTTCCGGTAAAGAACAATGCGCGCGCATTGCTTTGAGGTATTAGGTTGCTGTCGTATGTGCCATCAACGTATGCCCCGGCAATCACAATCTGCAATTCCATCTTGTTGTTGGTGGTGTTGAATGAGCCAATGGAGTAGGCGTTCGCTACAAACACAATCTGGATCTTTGAGTTCTTGCCCTTGTAAGCCACGTTCTCGTATGTTACGCTGGCAGGATAAATAAGCCATGCGATAGGATTGGTGGAATAATAGTAAATGGCACAGTTGATGTCCTTGGCTGGCTGTGAGATGATGGATTTGTAAGCCTCCAGGTTGTCAGCCTTGATTGTGGCGGTTGTGGTGTCAATAGCACTGGCAATGGCTTTCGACGGAACGCTTTGGAACACCATTGATGAGTCGCTTTTTATGTTCCATGTAACGTTTAGGGTATCGTTGTCTTTAACATTGGTGGTGTTGCCAGCCTTGCGGAAGATAAGCTGTCCGCTGTGCTGTCCACGTGTAAGGTTGTAGCAAGTCTGGATTTGCTCAGGTGTAAGACCGCTGTCATCGTCGTCATTCCAGCAGGAAGTAAGTGTTACGGCTGCGATAGCGCAGAAGATAATGCTCAGAAATCTAAATTTACTCATTTTTGTGTTTTTGATATATTTTGAATTATTCCTTTTTTTACTTGTTAAATGCACGACGCTTGGAAACCTTGCGTGCAAAAGTAAGATTTTTTATTTAATTTCAGCAGAAAAGCCTGAAAGTTTAATTAAAAATATATATCTTTGCCGTTGAAAACCTAAAATGCCATGCAGAGAAGCAAGTATCTTATCGCCAGTCAGCGTGATACCCTTTGGGGACTAACGGTGAGCACCGTGGGGTATGAGGACATTGCGCCTGCTGACGAATATCCTACTCATGGACATGCCGATGGCTATTATTTCAATGTCGGGCATGGACGCGTGCTCAACGAATACCAGTTGCTGTATATTGTTGAGGGCAAGGGTGAGTTTAGCTCATCGCATGTGGAGCCGACGAAGATACATGGCGGTGACATGTTCCTGCTTTTCCCTGGCGAGTGGCATAGTTACCATCCATTGGAAGACGTGGGGTGGAAAAGTTTTTGGATAGGTTTCAAGGGTAAGAATATGGACGACCGCGTGCGTGCGGGCTTTCTTTCGCCGGAGAAACCTATATATAATGTGGGCTTTAGCGAAGACATCATGCGTCTGTACCGTGATGCTTACAGGAATGCCGTGAGCGAGATGGCAAATTATCAACAGGTATTGGCAGGCATGGTTAACCATCTCATTGGGATGATGTACGCCCTGGAGCGTAATAAGCAGTTTACCCACGACAAGGTGCACGTTGATGTGATAAACCGTGCTCGTTTGCGAATACGTGAGACGTTGGAGTCGGAACTTTCCATCCAGCAGATTGCGGAGGAATGCAGTATCAGTTATAGCAACTTTCGCAAGCTTTTCAAGGAATACACAGGTGTGTCTCCGGCATTGTATCAGCAGGAACTGCGCTTGCAGCGTGCCAAGGAACTATTGTCAACTACCGACCTTAGTGTCAAGGCGATAGCCTATCGTCTCAATTTCGAATCTTCTAATTATTTCTCATCAAAATTTCGTGCGAAAGTCGGGGTAAGCCCCGGGGAGTATAGACGAAAAGGTAGCGAGTTGTGATCACGTTGTGATTAGCTAAAATTTTCGTACCTTTGCAAGGTCATAAACAACACTCCGCAAACAGACTCGGGAGGTTGCATTGTTGTGATTAGCTAAAATTTTCGTACCTTTGCAAGGTCATAAACAACAATGCAGCGCAATTTCTTCCGCGCCCTTTGGTTGTGATTAGCTAAAATTTTCGTACCTTTGCAAGGTCATAAACAACTTAACACTTGTTTAAAAGCATCGGTAATACGTTGTGATTAGCTAAAATTTTCGTACCTTTGCAAGGTCATAAACAACCTTTTGATGCTGAAGTACCACTTGGGTCACGTTGTGATTAGCTAAAATTTTCGTACCTTTGCAAGGTCATAAACAACGAAGCCGAGGAAGCAATATTGGCAGACGCGTTGTGATTAGCTAAAATTTTCGTACCTTTGCAAGGTCATAAACAACCCGATTGGAGTAAAATCTTGGGGATGAGGCTGTTAGAAGCCAAAACAGGATTGAAAAAAGAAGCTGGTTGTGAGAAAGGTTTCCATCGGAATGATGGAAACCTTTTTTCAAAACAGTTCCAACTGTATGCCTGCCACATTTGGTGCTTTTTCTTTCTTGCAATAAAATATTTGGATGTCGGCAAATTGTTTGTCCGTAACACACATTATTCCGACGTGTCCACAATCTGGCAATATAGCCTTTACGCGTTTAATGTGCACCTTGGCATTGTCCATGCTCGCACAATGCCTGATGTATATGGAAAATTGGAACATCGTGAACCCATCGCACATGATCTCCTTGCGAAAGCGTGCCGCGGCCTTGCGCTCTTTCGCCGTGTCAGTAGGCAGATCGTAAAACACCATCACCCACATAACCTTATATTCGTTTAGTTCTGTTTTCAAATAAATGAGGGATATGATATTTTCCTTATTTCTCCGTTAAAGCATTTTGCCAAGCTTGTCGTGGTTTGCGCCACGGCAACCATCAGCGGACTGTGGTTGCCACCAATCTTGACATCAATCACGGGAATTGACAATAGCCTCGCCTTGAGATCCTTGGTGAGGGAATCTGAGGGTTGGGTCTCTTTCATGATGTCAATCACGAGACTGTCAACGAAAGGCCTGTATGGTTCCATTATGTCGTCAGCAAGGCAGTAGGCGTTGTACTTGTTATGGTGGTGTATGCCCATTACGGGTAGCAATCCGCTTACGACGAGGGCACGTGCTACGACGGCTCTCAGTATGGCATAGCCATAATTGAGCAGGATGTTTGGGTAAGAACCGTCTTTGTCGCGAACGAAATTGGGCAAGCCTTCGAAAATGTTTTTCCAATAATATACGGCAGCCCTTGCTTCCTGATTGTCAGAGTCGCCACTCTTCACGTCCCTTGCCCAGACAAACATGCAGTCGGCAGTCTTTGAGGTGGCGCGCGAAAGCAGCGTGGCTTGGTTCTCTATTTTTGCCTTGATGGTTTGTTGCCACAATTGTTTCAAGAGGGGCTGCGAGGCGTTTAGCTGGTTTCTGAAACGTTCATTGTGCACGTGGTTTCCTTGCAATGGCAACAGCATGCCCACGGGCATGCGTTTGTCATCACAGGTTATCAGTGCCGCCGTGTTGTCCAGTAGAGCCGCCATTACAGCCTCGGTTATCGTTATCTCCTTGTTGTCAAGCACCACGATGCCAATGTCCTCTATGGGTATTGTGCGCGTGGCTTCTTTCTTCATTATGTCAGGCATGTCTTTTTGCCGTTCTATTTCAGGCAAGCGGACAACCAATTGCTTGTTTCTCAATGATAGGTAGGCGGGGTTGCCAAAATACAGGGTTTTCTTTATCATGATGTTCAGGTGTTGGTTATGTTGCCCAGTCTGTCAACTTTTATTTTCCGGCAGTATTTCTTTATTGACCTGCCGTCGTCAGTAATCTCTATTTTGTTTACTGCGTTATATTCATGTTTTTCATATATTATGGCGGCTGTATTTATGGGCAGGAAGAAAGCTTGCTTTTTGTTTGATGAAACAAACCTGAAAAAGCTGTCGTTTCCTGTAGCCTCGTCTTTTATTGCCACTATATCAAGTGGCGACAAGACAAACAAGAGTTTTTTGCCGTCTTCTGTTAGTTCTTCTGCCGGTCCAAGCTTGTTTTTCATCCTTTCTACAGCTTCGTTGAAAGGTATGGTGGCGTAGCTGCGTGCGCCGTCCTCGTCAGTGTATATTGCGAAGAACAAGTTTGTGCCCTTGTCTGCTTCCACAAATTTTCTCTGTTTGCTGCCGTTTTCGCCTACAGGGAATTTCATTCCGAGAATTTCATACTTTCTTACCTTGAATATGGGCTTGTGTGGTTTGCTGCCATTCAGTTCTTTTATTTGGTTGTTCATTTTTGCCAATCCCTCTGGTGAGAAGGCCAGGTCGGGATGGTCGTTGCCTTCTGCGTCCCTGTAGTTTTGCAGGTGGCGTGTCATGATGGCTCGTATGCCCGAGTCTGTTATTTTGTCAATGTTCTTTTGGTCAAAGCTTTCATCAACCGTAACACGGCTTGCCGCCATTTCTGCATCTTTGGGCAGGTAGTATATTTCAAGTTGTTTGATGTCCTTGCCCGGCTTGCCATCTTTTCTGTCAGTTTTATATTTTCGGTCTTTGAAATATTTTAGCAAAGTCTCGTTTGGCTCATTGTTGTTGTATCTGCGTTTAACCTCCAGTATTGCCTTGCGCACCTCCTTATCGACGATGGCGTTAATGTCTTCCAAGGCTTCCTTGAGCGAGACTGTTTTCTTTTCCTGAAGCCTGATGGCACCCGTCATGGTGGCTTTGTGCAGCGATTTCCTTATGGCCCATCCGTCGCCTTTCGCTTGTTTTACAAGCATCTTTTTGCCGTTTATGTATTTCCAGTAATGGTTGGTCATCTTGTTTATGACCCTTAGGTTTTGCTTGAAGCTTGCCATTATGCCGTCAAGCTCTTGATGGGCATCCTGCGTGAAGGTTTCCCAAGGCTTGTTGAATCTCCATACGTAGTTGCCGTTTGCGTCAGTTTTTACCTTCGAGCACAGCTTGTGTTGCAAGTCGTGCCGCAACTCTCTTTTTGATGATATTGCCGAACTGTTGTTCAGGTAGTTTACGTGATTTCTTGTTGTGCAGGCTATCACGATGGCATCCATGGCGTGGTGCCTGTGGTCAATGCGTTTCTTGCTGAAGTTGCGTGACATTTCCAGCGGAATGTCAGTTTGGAAGTAACGCTTGCCATCCTTGTTGACCCATGAGCCAAACAGTTCGCTTCCTGTTTTCTTGTTTAGGCGTTCGAAGCGTGGCGCCACGATGTCATTCCACACGTCGTTCATTCCCCAGTCGGTTTTCAGCCGGGTTGTTATGCTGCCGTTTGTTGGTATTACATTTTTCGAAACGGCCTCCTGCTCGCCCTCTTCCCTCACGAGGTGCGAGAATATTTCCAAGGCCTTGCGTGCTATGAAGCGGCTGTCGTTTAGTTGGCGTTGTATGAACCCGTCTGGTATTTCGTCCATCAGCAGTTTCCTCATCTTGCTCCTGTTGTTGCCGTAGTGCTGCTTCACGAAATCCTCATATTGCCTCAAGTCAAGTATTTTGTGCTCCTTTCCGCCCGTGCCTGCTATTATTGCGCCTCCCTGTTGCTGTATGAATTCATAGCCCAGCTTGTTGCCTTTCGCCTTGTTCACTTCGCTCTCGCATATCACCTTGTTCGACAGAGAGTCATCGAAAAAGCGCGATTGTGGTATTACGTGTTCAATCTCGTATGCCGGCGTGAAAAGCTTCGACAGCGGAATTGGCTGTCCCGTGTAAGGGGAAAGATATTTCTGTTCCATCCAAAGCTTGTATTTCATGATGTCTCTTTCAGAGATTTTCTTTGACAGGTTGCCAAGTCTTTTCGATATGTCACTGATGTCTTCGGGTATGTCCGTTTCGCTGCTCAGCACCCCCTCCTCGTATATCTTCAGTATTTCGGCTTGGCTTGGCGATTGCGGGCGCACGTTGTCAACATCGTATTTTGGGTTGGCAAACTCGCTGAGCAACCGCTTTATGCGTATGTTGGTGTTTTGGTTGTCCAATGCGCGCTTGCTGCATTGCTCACGCTGCTTGCTGTTTTGTTTCAGGTCACGCCCCATCTCAATATGCACTTCGGAAATCTTTCCGTATGTTGTCCAAATGTCGCGCACAACCCTTAGGGCCTCGCCAATGACCTGCTCCACCACGGGGTTGCGGAGCGAGTGTTGCTTAAACTCGTTCTTGAGGAACAGGTCAATGTCCTCAGGACTTTTCCACACAGACGTGTCCGACGCTTCCGAGTGCTTGTTGTAAACCACGTAGGTCGCCAGCCAAGTGGGAAGGTGGCGGAAGTCGGCGGTTTCACGCATCTGCGCGGTTTTTTCGCGCACCCTGTCCGAAATGCCATCGTCTGCCACGCCGTCTATTATGTTGTCAATGCGTTGGCGGGTTCTTGCGTCAATGGCGTTTGCGTCCCAGTGGTTGCCGCATCGCATCAGCGGCAGCAGTCGCTTTATGGCTTTCTGGCTGTAGGCGGCATAGTCGTCATCGAAAGGCTCCATGTCCTTGAAAGCCGCCGTGAACGACTCCGCGTCCATGCCGTTCTTGGTGGCGTAATGGCGGAGCGCTTTCTCAAGGTCAATGGCATCGTCAACCGAATAAAGTATGTGCCACAGGTTCATTTCCTGCTCGTGCGAGAGGGTGGGGGAGCCTTCTACGCCTTTCATGCGTTTACTTAATTCAGCATGGGTTGGGCAGCACGGGTAACTGCGTTTTTCCACATAGTTCCAACGGTATTTCTTGTAGTCTTTCCTCAGCCCGAGCGTCAGGTGCTTCAGCAATTTGTCTTGGTCCACTTCCGGTTGCAGGCTTAGCCAGTCGAACAGTCTTGCTACGTCATCCTCGTTTTTGATGAAGTCGCCCGTCACGTCAACGTCGGTTCGCAGTTTGCCATCCACCAATTTCTCCCTTTCGTAAATCCTCAGGTTGCCGATGAATTGCCAGAGGCGGAACTCCTGGAACATTGGGTCAGACTTTGACGTGCATTTTATGCCCTTTCCCGTTACGTTTCCCGAAGCGTCACGGTAGCGGTATTTCTCAAGTGTGCAGTCGGCAATCTGGCTTTTCTTGCTGCGCAATGGGCGTTGGTAGAATATTATGTCGTCCAAGATGAAGCGTGCGAGGCTTCCCCGGCTTGCGGCATCGCGGTGCGCCTCGTTGTTGTGGTACAGCTCACGGGCGCATTCGTCCAGCAGAGCCTTGTCATTCAGCTCCGGCATGAACCTTGACTGGGTGTCAAGTATTTTCTCAAGCTCCTCTCTGTAGTATTTCCGTTCAATCGTGTGCACGAGCTTGCCCCTGACCTTCGTGTCAGGATTGTCGCGCAAGGTCTCGTAAATATAGTCGCCGACAGTCTTTCCGCTGTCGTTTATTATGCTCTCGGTGCGCTTTTTCATCAGCGTCCAGTCGTCCTCCTTGGGTTCCCTTACCGTCCTGTTTACCTCGCCGCTTTTTTTCGTCTTGGTGGTTATTATCAGCTCAGCCTTTTCCCCAACCTGTTTTGGCGTGGCTGCGGCAAGCTTCTTTTGTGTGCAATAGCCGTCTTCGTAAATAATCTCAAACCAGTGCTGCTCCTTTTTCTTCTTGTCCGCGCCAGTGTCTTTTACGTCTGTTACCGTCAGTATCTTGTACTCCTCTCCCTCGTTGGTTTCCGTCTCGTCGTTTCCGCGCAACTGGTAGTAGCCCCGCTTCGTGTTGAAGTTGAGTATGATCCAGGCAAGCTCCTGCCTGGATATGGGTTGGGTTAAAGCCTTGTGGCGCAGGTAGTATAGTGTCCAGTCGTGTGGTATCCTTTTGCCTCCTGCCACGAGGTCGGGGTGGTGCGTCTCAAAGTCGGCAATCATCTCGTGGAATGAGTCCATGAAGATAAACTCGTTTTTCCCATCCTTGTTCTTTCGGTAAGGCAGCAGTGGCTCGCCGTGGTTCTTGAATTGCCCCGGGGGCTCGGCAAAGTCTATTTGGTTTTTGAAGTGCTCGGGCAGGAAGCCCATTACGTTAAGCACGCGCAATAGCCTTTCGCGCCTTAGCAGTGCGCGTTGGTACAGGCGGCGTGTGCCCCTGAAAGTTGTGCGCTTCGATGCCGCCGACTGTAGGTTGCCTGCCTCGTAGTCGCTCATGGCTTGTGCGTCCATTGGTATTATGCGACTTCCCGCCCTCACTATCTTTTTGCTGTCATCGTTTATCAAGGCCCAACCAATGCTGTTGGTGCCCAAGTCAAGGCCGAGTATGTTTTTCATATACGTTTTTGTTAAAAAATGTGGCAAAAATAAAGAAAAATATCCAAATATTATGTTGTTTGCCGTAAAAACATTATATTTGCGCAAAATTTTAGCTAATCACAATAAGGATTATTCCGTTGTGAAAACATTTCGGGTGGCGCAAGTCACCCTTTTTTGTCATCGTAAGCGTGGCGCAAGCAAAATGCCCAGTTTTGGAGGCGGTGGGACGAAGCTTTCGTCGCCGTCCCACAAAGCTTTCATCGTCTGGCGACGAAAATTGTGACGCTATGCGACAAAGCTTTCATCGCCAGGCCTGCGCCCTGGGTTGCCGTTGTGGCGCAAGGGCATACGGCGCAACCACAGGCTGCTGAAACTGAACGCTTGAAAGCGGAATGAACGTTACAAACGGTTGTGCTGCTGTGTGTTATGTCGCTTTTTGTGTTTGTGTGCCTTTGTGAAACTTGCGTGTTCGGGATGCTATGCGTAACTTTGCGGCGTGAATAACACGAAAAAACATCCAACAACACAAACAACAAAAAGAAACACAAACATGGCAATTCTCTATCGAAAAACACAAAACAAAATCGGGAAGACATCGGGATATGGCAAGTGGTATCCCAAAACTGTGCTGGCAGGAACCGTGGGCACTGAGCAACTCGCCGAGGAAATAAGCCACTCCACGAGCCTGACCTTAGCCGACATCATGGGCGTTCTCATAGAGCTTGGCGTGGTGATGCGACGCCACATGCTCGACTCGCAAAAAGTGTCACTTTACCGCATTGGCTCGTTTCGTGTGGGCATAAAGAGTGTGCCGGCTGACAACAAGGCCGATTGTGACGCAAGCCGCATAAAGGGCTACCGCATAATATATTCGCCAGAAACCACGTTCAATGCCACGGGCGTTAGCGACCGTGGCTTTCCTACGGGCTTTTATGCCAAGGACTTGCTGGCAGGCATAACTGCAAGGGAAGTGCCCGGCGGTGGCGAGGCTGATGGGTAGGGCGCGGTCTATGCGTCCTCGTTTAAGTCATTTGTTATCTCGGATAGCCCACGCTTTAGCTGGTTTTTCATCCGTTTCAGAAGCAAGGGCAGCTTAACGCCACGTCCGTTGTCCACGGTGTTGGTGTCGGGCAGCTTGCCGTCTGTGCCCGTCTGTACGTCGTCATCGCCGCTTCCTGGTGTGGCGGCATCGCCTGTGGTGGGTGGCATGGGTGTTTCACCTTCTGTTTCGGCTCCACTTTCGGCAGTTTCGCCGTCAATGCAAGCCGTCATGTCGTCTTCGTTGACATTGGCCACGTCGCTATCGGCGGTTTCGTCAGGTTGGGGGGATGGCTTCTTGGGGTGGAAATCACCATGGTGGGCGACCTGCGACTGCATAGGCTCACGGTATAGGTGTGATATTATGCTGTCATAATAGGCATCGTCGTTTTTCTCATGCGTGTCGTCGGGCATGAAGCGGTTGTCAAGTCCCGTGGCGAGTATTATCACCTTGGCATCCTCGCCGAGGGTGTTGTCGTCGCTGGTGCCCCATATCACGTCTATGTCGGGGTCAAGCTCGTACATGAAGGCATCCACCTCACGCATCTCGCTCACGAAGAGTGGACGCTCGTCGCAGGTGTAAATGTTGAACAGTATGTTCTTGGCCTTCGTAATGTCGCTGCCGTACAGCAGTGGCGAGTCGAGTGCGTTGTGTATGGCCTGCTCTATGCGCTTAGTCCCACGCCCCCTGCCTATCGCCATGATGGCTCCGCCACCGCCTCGCATGGTTGTCTCCACGTCACGGAAGTCGAGGTTTATGCTGCCTTCTATGGTGATAAGCTCGGATATGCTTTTCACTGCGCTGCACAGGATGTCGTCGGCGGCCTTGAAAGCAGCCTTGATCGAAATGTCCGAGTCCGCATACACGTCGCAAATGCTCTCGTTGTTGATGATGAGCAGGGCGTCAACGTTCTTGCGCATTTCCTCAACTCCCTTCAACGCCTTTATGATCTTGCGCTTCTTCTCAAAGTAAAACGGGATGGTGGCGATGCCGATGGTAAGCAAGCCCATGCTCTTGGCGACCGATGCTATGATTGGTCCAGCGCCAGTTCCCGTGCCGCCGCCCATGCCTGCCGTTATGAAGCACATGCGTGTTGAGTCATCGAACAGTTGCCTGACCTTCTCCTTTGTCTTCAAGGCCTCGGATTTTCCTTTCTCCGGGTCTGCCCCTGCGCCCAGTCCGCTGTCGCCGAGCAGCAGCTTGACCGGCACGGGAGAGTCGGTCAGGCTCTGGCTGTCAGTGTTGCACACGGCAAACGACACGTTGGTAATGCCTTCCTTGTACATGTTGTTGACGGCGTTGCATCCTCCGCCTCCCACGCCCACGACCTTTATTATCTGCTTCATGGTGTCCTCTACCGGGCCAAAGTTCAATATACCGTTCACGCGGCTTTCAATGTCTGCCATGTCCTTATGATTTTTTTGCAAAAATAAGGCATTTCTCTTATACCGCAAAGAAAAAAACGACCGCAAGGCTTGCGGCGGAATATTTTCGCCTGTCATATTTCCCACGCCGTCTTTTTTAGGTATCTTTGCACACGAACTCGTCAGCCTCGGTCATCGGCCATGGGCAACCACGCCAATGGCATGAACGGGCTGCGAGAGCAAATGAAATCCTCGCAGGCAAGAAACGAAAATGAACACAGATAATAATGATGAGCAGGCCATGCAGATGGCGCGCCAAGTGAGTGAGCTGGCAAGACGGCTGCAGGTCATGGGACGTACCGACCTGCTGTTGCAAGCCATCACCGTCCCCACCCTTGAGCTGCTGCGCACCGAGGCGGCGCGTGGGTCGCTCAGCGGGCTTGTCGTGAAGCGCGACGGCAGGCTGCTGCTTGCCAATGGGCAAAGGGAGGTGGTGTTGTCGCCCGTCCATCGCGCCGTTTACCTGTTGTTCCTGCGCCACGAGGAGGGCATAGAGTTTAAGCGCATGGGCGACTACTGCGACGAGCTGCTCAACATATACAAGCGCATATCACCCGATGGCGACAGCAAGAAGATGCGTGAGACGGTGGCGAGGCTGACCAATCCACTCGATAACGCCATCAACGAAAAATGCTCGCGCATAAAGGCGGCGTTCTGTGCCCTGATGGACGACTACTCGGCAAGCTATTACGTAATAGGCAGTCGGGCGGAACGCATTGACCCGTCGTCGCCGCGCCAATGGTTTCGCCGCCTGAAGGTTATAACGCTGCCAAGGGAGCTGGTGGAGTATGAGTGAGCTGCTCGGTGGCATGTCATTCTCTTTGAATGTTGCGGGGAGGCTTCGTCACAAATGTAACACCATTGTAACGTCGTTGTAATCGAAAAGAAAATAAAATACCGTTATTTTGCAAATTAATAATAAAAGGATTATCTTTGCAAAAGAAATGGAAGAAGAGAAGAATGTGAAAATTCTCGTGGTTGACGATGAGGAGGATCTCTGTGAGATACTGAAGTTCAACCTTGAGACCGAGGGTTATGACGTTGATACTGCCAACTCGGGCGAGGAAGCTCTCGATATGGGTGCGGAGAAATACCGTCTCATAGTGCTCGACGTAATGATGGGCGGCATGAGCGGCTTCGCCGTGGCGCGCAATTTGCGTGCCGACGAGCGCACGGCACACATACCGATAGTGTTCCTCACCGCCAAGGGCAGCGAGAACGACAAGATAACGGGCTTCAACCTTGGTGCCGACGATTACATACAGAAGCCGTTCTCCATACGTGAGGTGCTGCTGCGCATAAGGGCCGTTTTGCGGCGAACGGCAAGCACGGCGGCGCATGAGCCAAGCCGGGGGACGCAGCAGTTGCTGCAGCACAAGGGACTCGTGGTTGACCTTGACCGGAAAACCGTAACGATAGACGGCAAGCAGGTTACGTTCACCAAGACTGAATACGGGATACTTTGTGAGCTGCTTGAGCACCGTGGTCGAGTGTTCTCGCGCAATGACCTCATACGCCACATCTGGCCCACCGACGTTATCGTGTCCGACCGCACGGTTGATGTCAACATAACGCGCGTCCGCAAGAAGCTTGGTCCTTATGCCGAAAACCTGACCACCCGTCTTGGCTTTGGCTATTATTTTGACGCATGAAGAGAAAAAGACTTTCCATAGGGATGCGCCTGTATTTCAGCGTGCTGTCCCTGTTTCTCATTTTCGCCGTGGCGTTCATTGTCTTCCAGCAACATCGCGAGAAGCAATACAAGATTGCCACGATGGACCTGAAGCTGCAAGGCGTAAACCAACTCATACACGAGGGCATAAACCCAGACGGCAAGCTCACGCTTTCGCACCCACACATGGAGGAAATGAGGAAGGGGTGGAAAGAGACGGGACTGCGCATAACCATAATACGCAGCGATGGCAGCGTCGTCTTCGACAACATGCTCAAGAACCATGTGGCAATGGGCAACCATGCCACCCGACCCGAGGTTGCCCAGGCTCTCAAGGCGGGCAAGGGGGCTGCGGTTGACAGGAACAGCACCACCCTCGGTCACGATTATTTTTACAGCGCTACTTATTTCCCGAGCGACGGATATGTCGTGAGGTCGGCGTTGCCATACAACATGGACATGGCAAAGAGCCTGCAAACCGACCAGCATTACATCTGGTTCGCGCTCGGCATAATGATTCTGCTCACGTTCGTGCTTTACAGGTTCACGTACAGGATAGGCAGGAACATAACAAACCTGAACGATTTCGCCGCGCGCATTGACCATGGCGGGAGCGTCAACCCAAATGAGCTTATAGGTTTTTCCGACGACGAGCTTGGCGACACTGCCGAGCGGATAGTGAAACTGTACATTAAGCTGCAACGCACGCAGCAGGAGCAAAACGTGCTGAAACGCCAGCTCACGCAAAACGTGGCACATGAGCTGAAGACTCCCGTGGCGAGCATACAGGGATACCTTGAGACGATACATGAGAACCCCAATGTCAACGATGCCACGCGCAAGCTGTTTCTTGACCGTTGTTATGCGCAAAGCAAGCGGCTGGGCATGTTGCTGAACGACATCTCGACGCTGAACCGCCTCGACGACGGTGCCGACATGATGGTGTTCGAGGAGATTGACATTGCCGAGATTGTCAGCACCATAGAGAAAGAGAGCCAACTGGCACTTGAGCGGAAAGGCATGACCATGACTTGTGACATGCCTGCCCACATACTCGTAAACGGGAACCGCAACCTGCTTTACGGCATCTTCAGGAACCTTACCGACAATGCCATTGCCTATGCCGGGCAGGGCACGCACATCCATGTCAAGGCCGAGAGGGACGCTAATGCGCACCGCACCGCAACCTCGGCATCGGAAACGCAATTGCAGGGGCAACGGCAAGCGGTGGTTTCCATGCCCGAGGCAACGTGGCACTTCACCTTCAGCGACAATGGCATGGGGGTTGCGCCTGAGCACCTGCCACGCCTGTTCGAGCGTTTCTACCGCATCGACAAGGGACGAAGCCGCAAGATGGGTGGCACGGGGTTGGGGCTTGCCATTGTCAAGAACGCCGTCCGTGTGCATGGAGGCACGATAAGCGTGGCGAACAACCCGGAAGGTGGCTTGCGGTTTGACTTCACGATCAGGTAAACAACAAACACGGCGAGGCACTATGTCTCGTGGAGCATGGCGGCGCAAGTTCGCCGCGACAAAGGTTTCGGCGCATTGGGGCAAAGGTTTTGTCGCAATGCGCCGAAACTTTTGTCGCAATGCCCTTAAGCTTTCAAGGCAAACAGCTGGCTCCTTGCTTACCGCGTCGGCTCATGTGAGTGGCGCAAGATAAAAAACGCCACTGTAACACAATTGTAATATCAATGACAAATGGCTGTAACATAAGCTGTGTAACTTTGCTCCAAAATTAAATTCTTATACTACATTACACAACTATTTATGGAAACCATTTATCTTTGCATCGTCATTTTCCTGCTGTGCCTGGCGGTATTTGACCTGTTCGTGGGAGTGAGCAACGATGCCGTGAACTTTTTGCAGTCGGCGGTCGGGGCACGTGTCGCCACGTTCCGCACAATACTCATCATATCCTCGGCGGGTGTAATGCTCGGGGCTGTGATGTCAACTGGCATGATGGACGTGGCACGCCATGGCATAATGATGCCTACCCATTACTCTTTCCATGAGGTGATGACGATATTCCTTGCCGTGATGGTGACCGATATCATAGTTCTCGACATGTTCAACACGCTTGGGATGCCAACGTCAACCACCGTCTCGCTCGTCTTCGAGCTTCTTGGTGGCACTGCCATGCTTGCCCTGCTGAAGGTCATTTCCGACTCGGAGCTTGACTTCAGCATGTTGCTCAACTCAAGCAAGGCCCTGCAAGTGATAATTGCCATATTCGTGTCTGTGGCAATATCGTTTGTGGTTGGTATGGCGATAATGTGGATAAGCCGAATTGTTTTCACGTTCAACTACCAGAAGCACAGCCGCTGGTCGATAGCCATCTTCGGCGGCATAGCCTTCACGTCGCTGTCCTACTTCATCTTCATGAAGGGCATAGGCAAAAGCCCCTATCTCCCCGAGGATGTGCGCCAGTATATCAACGACAACACCAACATGCTGCTGTTTTACACATTCATTGTGTCATCGGTGGCAATGGAAATACTGCACTTGCTGAAGGTCAACATTTTCAAGTTTACCGTACTCATGGGCACTTTCGGTCTCGCCATGGCATTTGCTGGCAACGACTTGGTTAACTTCATCGGCGTGCCACTCGCCGGACTCGAATCTTGGCAAGAGTTTGCGACCAACAATGCGCAGGGGCTTTCGCACGATGAATTTATGATGTCATCGCTGATGGAAAGTGCCAAGACTTCGCCTTTCTATCTCATGGGGGCAGGCATGATAATGATTGTGGCAATGGTCACGTCGAAGAAGGCTCACAACGTAATAAAGACCTCGGTTGACCTTTCGCGCCAGGATGAGGGCGACGAGATGTTCGGTTCAAGCCGTGCGGCTCGTGCCATCGTGCGCTTCACGCAGACTTTGGTGGAGAGGGTGGCACAGCTGTTCCCCGCAAGCGTCCGCAGGTGGGTCAACAGCCGTTTCGACAGCAGCGAGCTTGAGCTTACCGACAACAAGGCTGCCTTCGACGTGGTGCGTGCCGCTGTAAGCCTGGTCATTGCGTCCATGCTCATAACGTTTGGCACAAACCACAAGCTGCCACTCTCGACAACCTATGTCACGTTCATGGTGGCAATGGGTACGAGCCTTGCCGACAGGGCTTGGAGCCGCGAGAGCGCCGTGTTCAGGGTGACGGGCGTGCTGAGCGTCATTGGCGGATGGTTCACCACGGCAGGCGTGGCATTCATAACCTGTGCCCTTGTGTGCCTGTGCATGTGGTTTGGCGGGTTCATCGTGCAGGGGTGCTTCATCGTGCTCGTGATTTACCTGCTGTGGTACAGCAACCGCCAGTACAAGCGCAAGCAGGAGCAGTCGAAGGCCGACGACGACAGCTTCCGCCTGATGATGCGCACGCGTGACCCGGAACTCGTGTGGGAGATGCTCAGCAGCCATGTGCGCGACACGCAGGCCAAGATGTGCCGCTTCGCCTTGGAACAGTTCAACAACATACTTGATGGTTTTACGCAGGAAAGTGTAAAGACTCTGCGCCATAGCGACAAGTCGCTGCGCAAGACACTGCCACTGCTGAAGAAGTTGCGCAGGCAGGAGATGCTGGGACTGAAACGCTCGCCGCTTGAGTTGGCCGTGGAGCGCAACACTTGGTACCACGTGGGCATGAACAGCGACCAACAGTACGTTTACACTCTCCGCCGCATGTTGACACCGATAAAGGAACACGTTGACAACAATTTCAACCCCGTGCCACAGGCATACGTTGAGGAGTTTGAGCCGATACGCCGCACGGTTAACGACCTTATGAAGCTGACTTGCGAAGAGATTGAGACCAACCGTTACGACCAGTATCGCAGCGTGCTTGCCGAGGCTGACCTGTGTAAGGACAAGCTGTCCGTGGTGCGCAAAACACACCTGAACCGTATGCAGATGAGCCAGAACAACAGCAACCTGCAGGTGGACATGGTTTACCTGAACATTCTGCAAGAGACACAGCAGCTGCTTAGCGTGATGCGACACCAACTGCGCTCGGCAAAGAAATTCATGGAGAAACAATAGGCATTGGCTCACGTAAGAGCAAACTTTTTCCCCCTGTGAGGTTTATCTTAAAACTTCGCAGGGGATTTTTCTTTGTACGCAAATAAATGGTTACCTTTGCAATGCACAAAACACATTCAAAGAAAAGAAACAATGGAAAGTAACCTGAAAATGAAAGACGCAAACACACAAAACGACAGGCCAGTAGCCTCGGGACATACTGGGAAGCGCAACCTGAATCTTGACATCCTGCGTGTCTTGGCCATATTCCTGGTGATATGGCAACATGCCAACGAGTATTATTACATAGGCCCGGAGGTGAGCCTCATAAAGGAGAATGCCGTGACTGTTGGGATAATTGACAGCTACGCCAGGACATGTATTGGCCTTTTCGTGATGATTTCCGGTTACCTGTTGTTGCCCACTAACATTTCCACCGGAAGTTTCTTCCGCAGGCGTTTCACGCGTGTGCTGTTCCCGTGGCTGTTTTGGTGTGTGGCATACGCCATCTATTTCATTGCGCAACGCGGCGACACGGTGGCGCAAATGCTCACCAACATAGCCCATATCCCCGTGAACTTCGGTACGGAGGTTGGGCACCTTTGGTACGTTTACATGCTTGTCGGACTGTACCTCCTTGTGCCTGTCATTTCCCCTTGGCTGCGCTCGTGTGGCAAGCGTGAACTGCAATTTTACCTAATGTTATGGGGCATAACCACGCTGATGCCTTACCTGCATCTCGCATGGCCGGCGATGTTGGGGGAATGCACATGGAACCCAACGCCAACACTTCATTATTTCACAGGCTTTGCCGGCTATTTCGTGCTTGGCCATTACATACGCAAGTATGGCGCACTGAGCCGATGGGTGGCATGTGCGATGGTAATCGTTGGCTACGCCGTCACCGCTGCGGTGTTTTGCCTGCAGGTGCCATACGTTGACGGGGCTGTAAGGGCTGAGATACCATGGGACTTTTGTTGCTTGAACGTGGCGATGATGACCGTGGGCACTTTCTCGCTCGTAATGAGACTGAACGTGGATGGGGGAGGGCGCATGGCTCGCCTCGTCAGTGATGTCGCGGTTTGCAGTTTCGCCATTTACTTATGCCACATAATGGTGCTTAACGCCTTCCACGATATTTTTGACCCAATGGCATTGCCTCTGACAGCGAAGATTTCGCTTATTGCCATACCCACATTTATTGTGTCATGGGTGGTGGCTAAGCTGCTCGCTTTGTTGCCAAAGGCAAAGTGGTGGCTGGGAGTGTAAGCGTTGAACAAGGTCAATGGCATATAAAACATTCGCAAGGAAACTTCTTCGGGGCATCTCAAGGCATGAGCCTTGTTTCGGATAAACCACCGTGGAAGTTTTCTTGCGAATGTGCTTTTGGCAAATTGTGCCTTTGATGGTCAGCCACACATGTTTTTGCATCAGTGGCAAACCATTGGCTATGCCATTATTTCGGCAAGTTGAACAAGCGGCTCAGCTCACGCATCTGCTCGTCACTCATGCCTTCCGGCTCAAAGCCCATGCACTTTGAGTCAATGTAAATCTTGGCACTCTTAGAGAGAACGTCAATCTGGTCGAAAGCGTCCATGACATCCTTGCCCTTGGCAAACACGCCATGTTTCTCCCAAAGCACCACGTCATAGTCTTCCAACTCGTTGAGCGTGCCCTGCGCCAGGTCAACGCTTCCGGGCACCTTGTAAGGCACCACGCCAAGGCCGAGCGGGCAGAACGCCTTTGTCTCAGGTATCATGCTCCACAAGATTTTTGTCAGCACATCCTTGCCGAGCATGGCGCGGTTGTGGCTCATCGCAACCAGCTCTATTGGGTGGGTGTGCACCGTTGCCTTGTAGCCTGAGCCAGTCTCTATTTGGCGATCATGGACAAGCAGGTGCGACGGAAGCTCGGATGTTGGCATCACTGCGTTGTCGGCAATGATGACGTAGCTCTGGCAATCGTCGAGAATGCGTATCACGCTGCCATTGTCCATTGGCCAGCGGGCGAGGTCGCGCATGCGCCTGCCGGTGCCCTTGCAGTAAAAATACTGACCACGCAGGTGCGGCAGGGTCTCGCCAATCTGTATGGGTTCGGTAATGGCAGGGAGGTTGCGCATTTCCTCGTCAACATACTCGGTTATGTTCACCGTTATGTTGCCGCCATTGCGCTCCGCCCAACCGTTCTGCCAAAGGTAGCCAGCCACCTCGGCAATCTTGTAGATTTCTTTCTTCAAGGCATCTCTGCCTTCCAATATGCTTTTCATGTATTTATGAGTGATTGTTGAATATTCAGATCAGTTGCGGCAGGAATGTCGCGAAAATCAAGACAACGATGCCGATGATGAGCATGGCAATGGTCTTGCGGTTGCACCCAACCCATTCTTTCAAAATAATGCCCCACACGTTGCTGAATACCACGTTCAATGCCATCAGTATGCAGAACGAAAGCGTCATGAGAGTAGGCGAAGTCGTGAGGAAGCCCTTGCCGAGAGCCAGACCGAAGAACTGGCTGTACCACAGTGCGCCGGCAAGCAGGCAGAACACCAGGTTGTTGAGCCACACGTTGCCTTTCTTGTAGTCGGTCCATGTATGGTTTTTCTGGTTTTGCCAAAGGCAGTAAACGGCGTTTGTGACGAAGCCGCCAAGTGTCACGAGGAGCGTGGCTGGCAACGTCTTGAACATGTCGGGCGTGAGGTCACCGAAGTTGACATCCTTGCCAAACTCCAGGCCGACGTTGAAACAGCCGCTCATGAAACCGGCCAGCAATGCGATGGTGATGCCCTTGGGGAAATTGAAGTCCTTGACGGCTTTCTTCTTTTCTTCCTCAGATAGGCCGTCAGACTTCATCTTGCCTGCCACGCCGATGATGGCGATGCCAAGGAGCGTCACAGCCACGCCAAGGATTACGGCGAAGGTGAGCCTTGAGAGTGCGTCTTCCTCAGGGAAGAAAATGTTGAGCAGCACAGGGCCAAGGATGGTTCCTAAGCCTGCGCAGGTTCCAAGTGCTATGCTTTGGCCGAGAGCCACGCCAAGGTAGCGCATGGAGAGCCCGAAGGTAAGTCCGCCAACGCCCCACAGCACACCGAAGAGGATGGTCATGCCGATGTTGAAGCTGTTGGCCGATGCAAACAGCTCGCAGAGGGAGTGCCCGGCAGGCACCGCAAGCAATGCGCCGAGCAAAGGCAGCACAAGCCATGCGAAAACGCCTTGCACGAGCCAATAGCTTTCCCAGCTCCAATCCTTGATTTTGTTGATGGGCACGTAGCAGCTCGACTGGCAGAACGCACCGACGGCAATTATGAGTAATCCGATGAGAATTTCCATTGGGTTCTTATTTGAAAACAGGAAGACCGAAGCCATGAAACCACGGCTTGCAGTCTTCCTGTCACTGAAACATATTACTTGCGTTTGAAGGTCACCTCTTGCTCATACTTCTCGATGTCCTTGATGAACTCGTCGCCTACAGGCACGTTGTGCTTGTAGTTGAAGTAGTCGTAAACGGCACCGAACGGCATGGTCTTCTCTTCCTCAAGCAGGGCGAGGCGCTGGAAAAGCTCGTCGTTGTCCTCGTGCTTGCGGAGCAGGTCAAGCGGCTCAAGGAAGGCTGCGAGCAGTGCCTTCTGCGTGGCGCGCGTGCCGATGATGTACGCTCCGATGCGGTCGATTGAGGCGTCAAAGTAATCGAGGCCGATGTGTGCGCGGTCAAGCTGTCCGGCACGTACAAGCTCGGCAAACAGGTTGCGTGTGTTGTCGTCGAAGAGCGTCACGTGGTCGCTGTCCCAGTGCATCGGGCGGCTTACGTGCAGCATCAGCTCGGGCACGAAGAGCAGCAGTGAGCTTACGGCGTTTGACACGTCCTCGGTAGGCTCGTAGTGACCGGTGTCAAGCGTGTACATCATATTGTTCTTGGCGCAATAGGCGGCTACGAAGTCGTGTGAGCCTACGGTGAACGCCTCAAGACCAATGCCGAAGAGCTTTGCCTCAAGGCAAGTCTTCATGTTTGGCAGGTTCTCGCTCATGATTTCGTCGAGGCTCTCCTTGAAAATCTTGCGGTAGCGGTATTTCTCTGTGGTGTAATCCTTTGAGCCGTCGTGCACCCAGATGTTCATTATGCAAGGATCGTCCTGGTATTTACCCATGGCATCGGCAATGCGGCGGCAACGCTTTGTGTGCTCGATCCAGAAGTTGCGGATGGCTGGGTCGGGGTTGGCGAGCGACAGGCTGCCACTCTTCGGGTGTGAGAATGAAGTTGAGTTGAAGTCGAGCTTGAGGTCATGTTCCTTGGCCCACTGCATCCAGCTCTCGAAGTGCTTTGGCTCAACCTCGTTGCGGTCAACGAACTTGCCGCCGAAGTCGCCATACGTCTCGTGCAGGTTCAGGCGGAACGTGCCTCCGAGCAGGCTCTGCACCTTCTCTATGTCCTGGCGCAGCTCATCGATATTGCGTGCGCGGCCGGGGAAGTTGCCCGTGGTCATGATGCCGCCCGATGCTGCCTCGCCGCTCTCAAATCCCACAACGTCGTCGGTCTGCCAGCAGTGCAGCGATATTGGGGTCTTTGCAAGGGTTTCAAGAGCCTTGTCTGTGTCAACGCCAATGGCTGCGTAGCGCTCTTTTGCAATCTCGTAGCTTTTCTCAATGAGTTCTGATTTCATGATGTCTTTAAGTTTAAAAAGTTTGTATTTGTTTTTGCTGTTATTGTCTTTGTTGGCGGTCGCTTTGTGTTGGAAGCGCGAAGGCGTCGCCTTTGCGCCATAATCGGCATGTCTTTACGGCGCAAAGGCGATGCCATTACGCCGTAAACGCGATGCGATTGCGCCGTTGTCACGTAGCCGTTGCGCCGCAATCGCCATGGCTATGCTATCGTGAGGTATTTCTCGTAAGCCTTGTCGTAAGCCTCCTTGTCCTTCGGGGCGTACTCCTTCATCTCGATGCTGCCTGCTATGATGCGTCTCATCTCCCAGATGTCAGCCACCTCACCGCAGGCCTTGGCTTGCAGCATGATGTTGCCCAGTGCGGTGCCTTCCTGTGGTCCTGCGAGCACCTTCACGCCACAGCTGTTGGCGGTGTACTGGTTGAGGTAGTCGTTCATGGAGCCTCCGCCTATGATGTGCAGTGTTTCGATGTCAAAGTCGGCAAACTCACGCAGCCAAGTGAACACTTGGCGGTAGCGCATGGCCAAGGAGTCGAAAATGCAGCGGCAGTATTCGCCGTTGTTTCGCGGTACAGGCTGGTGCGTGCGCTCACAGTAGTCGTCTATTGCCTTTACCATGCTCTCCGGGTTGGCAAAGCATGGGTCGTCGGGGTTTATGAGCGTGCGGAACGGCTCGGCTGCGTCAGCCTCTGCCTGAAGCTGTGCGTGCCCGGTGCCTTCGGTCCACTCCTTGCGGCAACGCTCGTATATCCACATGCCACAGATGTTCTTCAGGAATCGCGTTGTGCCCTCGATGCCTCCCTCGTTGGTGAAATTGCGGTCGAAACTCTGCTCGTTGATGACCGGAGCTTTCGACTCTATGCCCATCAGGCTCCAAGTGCCACTGCTGAGGTAGGCGAAATGCTCGTCGCTCGCAGGCACGGCAGCCACGGCGGAGGCCGTGTCGTGACCTGCCACGGCAATGACCGGCACGGGACCTATGCCCGTGATTTTCATCACCTCTTCGCTCACGGTGCCTATCACGGTGCCTGGCAGTGTCATGGGACCAAACTGGTCGCGCATGAGTCCAAGGCTTTCTATGAGGTCACCGTCAAGTTCCTGTGTGGTGGGGTTGAGCATCTGCGACGTTGATGCCACCGTGTATTCGCAGACGGCCTTGCCCGTGAGCAGGTAGCTGAGTGCGTCGGGGATGAACAGTATCTTCTCGGCAGTCTGGAGGGCGGAATTGTTGTCCTGCCGCATTTGGTAAAGCTGGAAGAGCGAGTTGAAGTTCATGAACTGGATGCCCGTCTTCTCATACACTTTCTCCTTGCCCATGGCGTTGGCGAAATAGCGTTCCATGGTGCCGAAGGTATGTGGGTCGCGGTAGGAAATCGGGTTGGAGAGCAACTGCCCGTCGCTGCCCACAAAAGCGAAGTCGCAACCCCACGTGTCAATGCCAATGCTCTTAATGTCGAGCTGCCGCTCCACGGTCATCTTCAGTGCTTTCACAATCTCGTTGTAGAGAGCCATGAGATCCCAATAGTCGTGATGGCCGGCATGGATGATTGGGTTGCCGAAACGGGTGAGTTCCTCAAGGGTCACTTTGCCGTCGGCGAGAGAGCCAATGATGGTGCGTCCGCTTGTGGCACCAAGGTCAACGGCAAGGAAATATTGCTTGTCTTGCATACAGTTTTGTTTTTAGAGTTTTCTGTTTTCTGCCGCAAAGTTAAATATTAAAAGTATTCCCAACCGTTGATTTTTGATAATTGAACTTTAAGTTTTGAGAAGTTCGGCGGAAAACGTAGGCTCTTCGTTGAAGGAAAAATAAAAAAGTCCTGCAGTGTTATACTTGCAGGACTTTTGAAAATGTTTAGTGTAGCGGGGGTGGGTAATCAACCTACTTTTTGCACCCTAAAACAAGAGAAACAAAAACCTAATAAGTGAAATAAAATGGCTGTTTTATAGGTTGTTACAGCTGTTAGCAGATGAGGCTAACAGATAGCTTACTTTCCTTTATTATCCTATTTTATGCTATAGTTTGCACCCCTATTGCACCCTGTATTTGCACCCCAGATTATTTGTAAAGCCCTGTAAATATTGGCTTTGTTGAGGCTTATAGATACCGATTTGCACCCTAAAGCCTTAAATATGCCTAAAAGTAGGTTTGGAAATGTATTAAAATATGGGTGGGAATGAAACCAAATGAAAAGAAATGATTACCTTTGCAATGAAAAGAAAACAAAACGCTTATGTGCAAGACAGACAAAACAAAGGTGATTGATACCAAAGGTTGGAATGCCAGAACCGACAACCCTAAGTTAGGCTGTAAGATGCTTTCAGATGGTAGGGGTAGCCTCTATCTGTTGTTTAACTATGGCTATAACAAAGATACAGGGAAAAGCCTAAGAACAAAGGAGTTTTTAAGCCTGTATCTGGATAGTAGCCCCAGAACTCCTATAGACAGGCAGCACAACAAAGAAACATTAGAGCTTGCACAGAAGATTAAGACAGAGCGGGGGCAAGAGCTGTTAGAGAATAGAGAGGGCTACAGAATAAGACAGAAAGGAGTAAATCTATATACTTACTTTGCCGACTTCATAGAGCAAAGCAATGTAGCCGACAAACACGTTTTAGAGGGTGCTTTGCAGAACTTCAAAGACTTCATTAAGGAAGATTACCCACAATTTGCAAGCAGAATAGAGCCTAAAAACCTATCTAAACCAATGATGAGGAACTTTGCCCACTTCATAGAGGATAACCACAAAGGGGAGGGCATTAGAACTTATTGGCAAAGGTTTAAACGTCTGATTAACTTTGCAGTTAGCCAGAAAGTAATCAAAGGAAGCCCCTGTTTGGGAATAAAAGTAGCCAATACAAGTGACATATTAGGTAAAGATATATTGAGTAGGGAAGAACTAATAAAGCTGTTTCAAACTCACTATGACAAAGAGAGTGAAACCATTAGGAGGGCTTTTGCATTAACCTGTTTTACAGGCATTAGGCATTGTGATTTAGCAAAGCTAACTTGGGGTGCAGTTGACAGGGCTAACAAACAGCTATCTTTCAGACAAAGCAAAGTGTTACACGATAGCAAAGTTAGTGGTGTAGTTACTCCTTTAAATGATACCCTGTTAGCTATCATAGGAGAAAAGCCAGAGGGAGCAAAGGATAGTGATTTAATCTTTCCTACTTTACCATCAATAGAGGGCAGTAACAAAGCCCTAAGACATTGGACTAAAAGAGCGGGAATAGATAAACATATTACTTGGCATTGTGGCAGACACAGCTTTGCAACTCAGATGCTTTCTAATGGGGCTAATGTGAAAGTAGTTAGTGAACTGTTAGGACATAGTAGTTTGAAGTTTACAGTTAAATATTTAAGAGCAATTGACGATTTGAAAAAAACAGCTATTAACAGTTTGCCCCAGATAGATGTTAGCGGGGGCAATGTTTAATTGGTAGGTAGGCCCCCCCCTTACTATACCATCAAAAAGCGGTAGTTACTTCACACAGGATTTTTTTTTATTCTTTTTCTGAAATGGCATTGAAAGA
The DNA here is from genome assembly GCA_964386825.1 of uncultured Prevotella sp. Taxonomy (GTDB): domain Bacteria; phylum Bacteroidota; class Bacteroidia; order Bacteroidales; family Bacteroidaceae; genus Prevotella. The sequence continues at coordinate 63,938 of CAYLUI010000015.1, forward strand.
AACTATAACGACAGCCAGAAAGTTTGCAGGTGAAACCATCTTACTTGCAAGCTACATTACTAATGCCGATTTGTTTTATAAAGATGGTTATCAACATAACAGGGCTATGAAGATGGCAGCATCTTACAGTCAGACAGATACACAGGAGCTTATTAACTCTATCTTTGATGCCGTTGACGATAACCACAATTTGCAGTTGGTTTTTGATTTGTGGAAAAAACAACTAAACACAATTGATTTGCCTAATTATGATTATGCCCACTTCTACAGAAAATTTGGAGGGCTGAAATACTATGATGAGGCTACAGATATTTTTAAAACGCTTTTGTCTGTTTGTGGAGATTTGAAAAACCAGATAACCTACTTTGTACAAGATAACCAATTAACCGACAATAACCCTAAATTAGGCTTTCTATGCCCTTCGTTTTATGAAGATGATAAAGTTATCACAGATGCAGAAACAAGCCAACAGGAGGCTGTTAAACAATCTGTAGCCTCTAAGCCTCAACTTAAAACAGATGGAAGAAGGGCAAAGCCATTTAAAGATTGCCTGTTAGCCCCAGACAAAGAACAGCATCTAAAAAAAATACATAGCCTTATAGATGGTAGAAAAGGCAAAGATGTAGCTTTGGTAATCAAAGCATCTATACAGTTAGGTTGGATAAGAAAACCAACTTTCTTACAAGTGAAAAATGAATTTGGTGATATTGGCAATAAAAGCGGATATAATACACAGATGAGTAAGAGGCAAGATGATACAGAAATAGATGGCATAAAAGTAGCTCTACAAGCATCTTGGAATAGTCTTTGATAGTCTTTTATAGCCTGTAATTTAGTGGCTACTAAAGGCTATTCTTTTCTTTTTCCTACTTTCCTTTATTACCCTATCTTTGCAGTGTTAAACAGCTACAACAGACGGTGCACAGTCTGGAATAGCATTTTAAAGCAAAGAAAATGGATAATAAAATTTTCATATCACCAGAACAGCTACAGGAGGTTGCAAGCATTATAGCCTCAAAGGTAGCTTTGAACACTAAAGGAGTGTTGACGTTTGATGAGGCTTGCAGCTATACAGGGCTAAGTAAATCTGCATTGTATAAAAAGACAATGGCGGGTGATGTTCCACACTACAAGCCCTTTGGCAAACTCAATTACTTCAATCGTCTGGAGTTAGACCAATGGTTACAGCAGAACCGTTGCAGCACAGATGCAGAGCTAACAGATAAGGCAATGCACTATTGCAGAAAGGAGAGTGCTGTATGATACCAAACATTAGATACTATGCCCTGTTGACAGAAACGACAGCAGAGGGCAAGCAAACCCCTAAATACACGATTGCAAAGGCAGCGGGCTATTACCCGCCAATGGAGCTTTTAAAGGGCAAAAACGGTAATGTTTCTTTCTATCTGATGGAGAAACTAAAGGAGG
>CAYLUI010000016.1:0-65202 GCA_964386825.1 uncultured Prevotella sp.
ATTGCCGCCCTGCGCCTTGCTGACAAGATTGGCGTTTACGGCTCGGAGTTTGACATCCACCTTGCCGCCGACGACAATGTCGTGGTGAACCATGACCCCACGGTGGGCGACCTAAGGATTGAAAGCTCGACGCTGGAGGAGCTGCGTGCCATGCGCCTGCCTAATGGCGAGCAGGTGCCGACGCTCGACGAGTATCTCGCGGCTGCGAGGAAGCTGAAGACGCGCCTCGTGCTTGAGGTGAAGCGGCAGGGCGACCGTGAGCGTGAGGCGCGCCTGGTGGACCTTGCCGTGGCTGCCGTGAAACGCCATGGGCTGGAGAGCCGCACCGAGTATATCTCGTTTAGCGGCGACGCCTGCATGAGGCTGAGGGAGCTTTGCCCCAAGGCCGACGTTTATTACCTCAACGGCGACTGGACTCCTGCCGAGGTCAAGGCAAGGGGGCTGACGGGGATTGACTACGCCGAGTCGGTGTTCAAGGCTCATCCCGAGTGGATAGGCGAGTGCCAGAGGCTTGGGCTGAAGGTCAACGTGTGGACGGTAAACGACCTGAACAGCGTTGACCGGCTGGTGAAGCAGGGCGTTGACTTCATAACCACCAACCGGCCTGTCGAGGCTATGAAGCTGTCGAGGTAAAGCCCCTCGCAATGATGGCGCACCGCGTGCCTGCCGTGCCATCGCCCACGTCCGTGGCAGCCACCTTGCGCGGCGTGTGCCCGTTGTGTCAGGCACGCGGCGGCGTGAAAAGTTTTGTCGCCCTGCCTTGAAGCCTTTGTCGCCTTCCGCCAAAAGCTTCGGGGCAGGGGCTTGCAACTTTTGTCGCACGGTCGCCGTGCTTTTACCGTATGGTCACCGTGCTTTTGCCGCATGGTCACCTTGTTTTTGCGGTATGGTCACCGTGCTTATGCCGTGCATCCGCCGTACATTTGCCGCCCAGCCCTTCGGGGGGCACTTTTTTATGGCTTTTATTTGTGTTTCTCAAATAAAAGTCCTAATTTTGACAGCAAAACCAAATTTATGGCTAAAAACAACCGAATAATCGAATGCGTGCCCAATTTCAGTGAGGGGCGCGACATGCAGAAAATCAAGTCTATAACCGATGCCGTGGAGAGCGTCAAGGGCGTGCGCCTGCTCGACGTGGATCCCGGCGAGGCAACCAACCGCACCGTTGTCACGTTTGTGGGTGAGCCCGATGCCGTGTGCGAGGCGGCTTTCCGCTCCGTGGCCCAGGCCGCCAAAGTGATTGACATGCGCACCCACCATGGCGCCCACCCGCGCATGGGAGCCACCGACGTGCTGCCCCTTGTGCCGGTGAGCGGCGTTACGCTGGAGGAGTGTGCCGAGATGTCGCGCAAGCTGGCGGCGCGCATAGCCGACGAGCTTCGTGTGCCGTGCTACTGCTACGAGGCGGCAGCCTACAGCGCCGAGCGCAGCAACCTTGCCGTGTGCCGCAAGGGCGAGTACGAGGCCCTGCCCGAGCGCATGGGTCAGGAGGGTGATCGTCCCGACCATGGCGCGCGCCCTTGGGACGACGACATGGCGCGCACGGGATGCACCGTGGTTGGCGCGCGCGACTTCCTGATAGCCGTCAACTTCAACCTCAACACCACGTCAACGCGGCGTGCCAACGCCATAGCCTTCGACGTGCGCGAGAAAGGGCGCCCCGTGCGCGAGGGCGGCACGCTGACAGGCAAGCCGCTGAAGGATGCCGACGGCAACACGCTGATGCAGCCCGGCACGCTGAAGTGCACCAAGGCTATAGGCTGGTACATTGACGAGTATGGCATAGCGCAGGTCTCGATGAATATCACCGACATAAACGTCACGCCGCTGCACAAGGCCTTCGACGAGGTGTGCCGCGCCGCCGCCGCCCGTGGGCTTCGTGTCACGGGCACGGAGATCGTGGGGCTGATGCCCAAGCGCGTGCTGACGGAGGCCGGCCGCCATTACCTGGAGATGCAGCAACGCTCCACGGGCGTGCCCGAGGCCGACGTTATAAGCATGGCCGTAAGGTCGATGGGGCTTGCCGACCTGAAGCCCTTCAACCCGAGGGAGAAGGTCATCGAGTTCCTGCTTGAGGACGCGCATCCCGTGAAACGCCTTGCCGACCTCACGGTGAGGCAGTTTGCCGAGGAGACCTCGCGCGAGAGCCCGGCCCCGGGCGGTGGCACGATAGCCGCCTGCATGGGCGCGCTCGGCGCCGCGCTCGGCACGATGGTTGCCAACCTCTCGTCTCACAAGCGTGGATGGGACGACCGCTGGCACGAGTTCAGCCAGTGGGCCGACAAGGGGCAGCGGCTCGTTGGCTCGCTGATGCACCTCATCGACGAGGACACCGCCGCCTTCAACCGCATAATGGAGGCCTTCGGGATGCCAAAGGGAACGCCCGAGGAAAAGGAGGCTCGCTCGGCGGCGATACAGGCCGCCACGCTTTACGCTGCCGAGGTGCCGCTGGAGACAATGCACGAGGCGTTCAAGGTGTTTGGCCTTTGCCGTGCCATGGCCGAGACGGGCAACCCCAACAGTGTGTCTGATGCCGGCGTGGGCGCGCTTGCCGCACGCGCGGCGGTGCGTGGCGCGGCCATGAACGTCAAGATAAATGCGGCGTCGCTGAAGGACACCGCCACGGCGGCGCGGCTCATTGCCGAGGCCGACGACATTGCCACTAAGGCCGATGCCGAGGAGAAGGCGATAACGGCCATCGTGGAGGAAAAGATTAAATGAGCTGATGTGAAATGGAGACAACGAACATGACAATAGAAGAGTTTCAGGCCGACATTCGTGCCGGCATACCCGACAGCTTGCCCGAGGCGCAAGACTACGATTTCTCGATAAACCATGCGCCCAAGCGCAAGGACATACTGACCGCCGACGAGAAGAAGCTGGCGTTGCGCAACGCGCTGCGCTATTTCCCCAAGGAGCTTCACGCCGCGCTCGCGCCCGAGTTTGCCGAGGAGCTGCGCCGCTATGGCCGCATTTACATGTACCGCTACCGTCCGCGCTACGAGATGAAGGCGCGCCCCATAGGCGATTACCCTCACCGCTCGGAGCAGGCTGCCGCCATCATGCTCATGATACAGAACAACCTTGACCCTCGCGTGGCGCAACACCCGCATGAGCTTATAATATATGGAGGCAACGGCGCCATATTCCAGAACTGGGCGCAGTACCGCCTGGCGATGAAGTATCTCAGCGAGATGACCGACGAGCAGACGCTCGTGATGTACTCGGGCCATCCGCTCGGGCTGTTCCCGTCGCACAAGCGCGCCCCGCGCGTCGTGGTGACAAACGGGATGGTAATCCCCAACTACTCGAAGCCCGACGACTGGGAGCGCATGAACGCCCTCGGCGTGAGCCAGTATGGGCAGATGACGGCCGGCTCTTACATGTACATTGGCCCGCAGGGCATCGTGCACGGCACCACCATAACGGTGCTCAACGCCGCACGTCGCGTCATGCACGACCCGTCGAGGGCTGCCAAGAACCCGATACCGCTGTTCGTGTCGTCGGGACTCGGGGGCATGAGCGGCGCACAGCCAAAGGCGGGCAACATTGCCAAGGTGGTGAGCGTCGTGGCGGAGATAAACCCCAAGGCTGCGCAGAAACGCTACGAGCAGGGCTGGGTTGACGAGATGCACTACAGTCTCGACGAGCTGATGGAGTCGGTCCGCGAGTCAATAGCGCAGCGACGGGTGGTGTCAATGGCATACGTCGGAAACGTGGTTGACCTCTGGGAACGCCTCGCGCGGGAAGACATCGAGGTGAACCTCGGCTCCGACCAGACTTCGCTCCACAACCCGTGGGCAGGCGGCTACTATCCCGTGGGCATGACCCTCGACGAGAGCAAGCGCATGATGGCCGACAATCCCGACGAGTTCAAGCTGAGGGTTGAGGCTTCGCTGCGCCGTCAGGTGGATGCGATAAACAAGCTTGCCGACCGGGGCATGTACTTCTTCGACTATGGCAACGCGTTCCTCTTGCAGTCGTCGCGTGCCGGAGCCGACGTGCATTTGCCCGCCGCCGAGCCGTCAGCCTGCGCGTCAGGCGGCGATGCCCAACCGTCGCCCGCCAGCCCCCAAACTGCCAAAGCCTTCCGTTACCCGTCGTATGTGCAGGACATAATGGGGCCGATGTTCTTCGACTATGGCTTCGGGCCTTTCCGCTGGGTCTGCTCTTCGTGCGACCCCGACGACCTTGCGCTGACCGACCGCCTGGCCTGCGACGTGCTCATGGAGGAGCGTGCCAATGCCCCCGAGGACATACGCCACCAGCTCGACGACAACATCCTCTGGATACGCGAGGCTGGCAAGAACAACCTCGTGGTGGGCTCGCAGGCGCGCATACTTTACGCCGACAGCGAGGGGCGTGCCAAGATTGCGCTCGCCTTCAACGAGGCCGTGCGCGACGGGCGGCTGAAGGCTCCAGTGGTGCTTGGGCGCGACCATCACGACGTGAGCGGAACCGACTCGCCGTTCCGCGAGACTTCAAACATCTACGACGGCTCGCGCTTTTGCGCCGACATGGCCGTGCACAACGTCATAGGCGACAGTTTCCGCGGCGCCACGTGGGTGAGCCTGCACAATGGCGGCGGCGTTGGCTGGGGCGAGGTCGTCAACGGCGGCTTCGGCATGGTGGTTGACGGGTCGGCTGAGAGCGAGACAAACATACGCGAGATGCTCCTGTGGGATGTCAACAACGGCATCGCGCGCCGCTCGTGGGCACGCAACCAAGGCTCAATGGATGCCATACGCCGCGAGATGGAACGCACGCCGGGGCTTGAGGTCACGATGCCCAATTTGGTTGACGAGGACATAATCAGTAACACACAATTCTGACAAAGGAAAGCAATTATGAACATACATGAAATAAGCGCGGGTCATCTTACCCTTGACACCGTGTGGGAAATACTGCGTGGTGATTACAAGCTGAAGCTGGGCGACGATGCCCGTAACCGCATCGTCAGGTGCCGCGAGTATCTCGAAAAGAAAATAGCCACGTCGGAGACCCCGATATACGGCGTGACCACGGGCTTCGGCTCGTTGTGCAACATTTCGATCGGCGACGACCAGCTGTCGCAGTTGCAGATAAACCTCATGATGAGCCACGCCTGCGGCATTGGCGAGCGTGTGCCCAACGAGATAGTAAAGCTGATGATTCTGCTGAAGATACAGTCGCTGTCGTATGGCTACTCGGCTTGCAAGCTTGACACCGTGGAGCGTCTTGTCGATTTCTTCAACCATGGCGTTTACCCCGTCGTCTATATGCAGGGTTCCGTGGGCAGCTCGGGCGACCTGGTGCCTCTGGCACATCTCTGCCTGCCGCTCGTGGGCCTGGGCGAGGTCGAATACCGTGGACAACGCATGTCCGGGGCGCAGCTGCTTGAAACCATGGGCTGGGAGCCGATAAAGCTTGCCGCCAAGGAGGGGCTTGCGCTGCTCAACGGCACGCAGAACATGGCGGCCTTCTGCTGCTGGTCAATCATACAGGCGACGAAACTCAGCAACTGGGCCGACTACATTGCCGCCATGTCGCTTGACGCTTACGACGGGCGCATTGAGCCGTTCAACCACGCCGTGCATGTCGTGAGGCCGCACCAGGGACAGCTTGACACAGCCATGCACATCTCGAAGATACTGGAAGGCAGCGAGCTTATACGCCAGCCCAAGCACCACGTGCAGGATCCGTACTCGTTCCGCTGCATACCGCAGGTGCATGGAGCGGTCAAGGACACCGTGCATTACGTTCAGCGCGTGACCGACGTTGAGATAAACGCCACCACCGACAACCCGACGGTTTGCCCTGACGACGACCTCGTGATTTCGGCAGGAAACTTCCACGGCGAGCCCATCGCGCTGCCAATGGACTTCCTCGCCATCGCCATGTCAGAGCTTGCGAACATCAGCGAGCGGCGCATATACAAGCTTGTGTCAGGCACCCGTGGGCTGCCGAGCTTCCTCGTGGCAAACCCAGGCGTTAACAGCGGCTTCATGATAACCCAATACACGGCGGCGAGCATCGTCAGCCAGAGCAAGACGCTGTGCATGCCATCGTCGGTTGACAGCATACCCACGTCGCAGGGGCAGGAGGATCACGTCAGCATGGGAGCCAATGCCGCCACCAAGCTTTACAACGTCATACTCAATACCGAGCGCGTGCTTGCCATCGAGCTTTTCAATGCCGCCCAGGCGTTGGAGTTCCGCCGCCCGTTGAAGTCGTCGCCGGCGGTTGAGCGCATATTCAACGACTACCGCAAGGTGGTGCCGTTCATCAACAAGGACACCGTCATGTACCCGTACATCGCCAAGTCGGTCGAGTTCATGCGGTCGGAGAAGCTTGCCGAGTGACAGTCCCTGTTTTCATGGCAATGGCGTTGTGGGACGAGCTTCCACGGGAACACGCCATCGCCATGCAATGTTGACAAGAGCTTATGCGACAATTGATATTTAACATCAGGCAGCTTTTCGGCATCCGCCCTGCCACTTGCCTGCGCGTGTGCGGCAGCGGCATGGCTGATGCCTTTTCGCTCGGCGATGCCTGGCTCGTGACAAACGACGGTTTCATTGAGGCGTTCGGCCAAAAGGACACTTTCCCCGATGGCGAGAGCTTCGACGAGACAATAGACGCACGTGGCGGGATGGTTATGCCGGCTTTCTGCGACAGCCACACCCACATTGTGTATGCGGGTCACCGCGAGGGCGAGTGGGTTGACAAGATTCGCGGGCTGAGCTACGCCGAGGTGGCGCGGCGTGGCGGTGGCATACTCAACTCCGCCGACCTGCTGCACCGCACCAGTGAGGACGAGCTTTACCGCCAGGCCATGGAGCGCGCCCGTGAGATCGCGGCGAAAGGCACGGGGTGCGTGGAGATAAAGAGCGGCTATGGGCTAAACACAAGCGACGAGCTGAAGATGCTCCGCGTGATACGACGCATCGCCGAGGACGGCCCGCTGAGGGTCGTGGCAACATTCCTCGGCGCCCATGCCGTGTCGCGCGAGTATGCTGGCAGGCAGGGCGATTACGTTGACATGCTGGTTGACGAAATGCTGCCCGAGGTGGGCAGGGAGAAGCTTGCCGATTACGTTGACGTTTTTTGCGACGAGGGATTCTTCACCCCCGCTGAGATGGACAGGATACTTGAGGCTGCGGCAAAATACGGGCTGCGCCCCAAGGTGCATGTTGACGAGCTTGCGCCGATTGGCGGACTGAAGGTTGCCGTTGACCGCGCGGCTCTTTCGGTTGACCATCTTGAGAGTATGCGCGAGGCTGACATACCGTTGCTTAAGGAGTCGCCCACCATGCCGACCCTGCTGCCCGGCACCTCGTTTTTCTCCAACATGCCCTACGCCCCGGCTCGCCGCATGATCGATGGCGGGCTTGGCGTGGCGCTGGCTTCCGACTACAACCCAGGCTCCACGCCTTCGGGCGACATGCGGTTCGTCATGTCGCTTGCCTGCATGAAGATGCGCCTGCTGCCCGAGGAGGCTCTCAACGCCGTTACCGTAAACGGCGCATACGCCATGGGGCTGTCGGCAGAATATGGCAGCGTGAGCGTGGGACGGCGAGCCAGGCTCATCATTACGAAGCCCATGCCTTCGCTCGCGTTCATGCCTTACGCCTACACCACCGATTGCATAAGCCGCGTGCTGTGAGCCTTGCGCCGCAGGGCTTGCAAGCCCCGTGCCAAATCGTAAAAAACACGCTGGCAAACATTGTGAACTGTAAGTTGTGCATTTTTCACAACTTACAGTTTGTTGTTATTGTTAAAAGTTTTTGTTTTTTTATTCGTTTCCTTTTCAAGATACTAACATTTTGTTGTACCTTTGCACCGTAAAAGATGATTTTGCGATAGAGTAGGAACATTAATAAAACAAATATATCAGCCACCATCCTCGCAGGGGAGGGGCAGAACATTCCAACATCCATGACCAACCAGAGATTTGATGCCGTAATCGCGGCTTCGCACAAGAAACCTGTTGACGTGATAGCGCCCGTAGAGCGCCCGTCAGAGTATTTTGGCAAGAAGGTGTTCAACCGCGCCAAGATGTACAAGTATTTGCCGGCCGATGTGTACCAGAAGCTTATCGATGTCATCGACAACGGAGCGTCTCTCGACCGCTCGATAGCCGACGCTGTGGCTAAAGGCATGAAGCAATGGGCAGACGAGAACGGCGTCACTCACTACACACACTGGTTCCAGCCGCTCACAGAGGGCACAGCCGAGAAGCACGACGCCTTCATCGAGCACGACGGCAAGGGCGGCATGATAGAGGAACTGTCGGGCAAGCTGCTCGTGCAGCAGGAACCCGATGCCAGTTCGTTCCCGTCGGGTGGCATACGCTCCACCTTCGAGGCGCGCGGATACTCGGCATGGGACCCCACGTCGTCGGTGTTCATAATTGACGACACCCTTTGCATACCGACAATCTTCATATCATACACGGGCGAGGCCCTCGACTACAAGGCTCCGCTGCTGCGTGCGCTGCACGCCGTCAACGTGGCTGCCACCGACGTGTGCCATTATTTTTACCCCGATGTGAAGAAGGTCATCAGCAACCTTGGCTGGGAGCAGGAGTATTTCCTCGTTGACGACGACCTGTATGGCGCGCGTCCCGACCTCATTCTCACCGGGCGCACGCTGATGGGTCATGAGAGCGCGAAGAACCAGCAGATGGACGACCATTACTTTGGCATCATACCCGAGCGCGTGGCGGCTTTCATGCGCGACCTTGAGGTCGAGGCTCTGCAACTGGGCATACCCGTGAAGACACGCCACAACGAGGTCGCGCCAAACCAGTTTGAGTGCGCGCCAATATTCGAGGAGACCAACCTTGCCGTTGACCACAACATGCTCTTGATGTCGCTCATGAAGAAGGTTGCCCACAGGCACGGTTTCGAGGTGCTGCTCCACGAGAAGCCGTTCGACGGCATCAACGGATCGGGCAAGCACAACAACTGGTCGCTTTCCACCGACACGGGCATCCTGCTCCACGGCCCCGGCAAGACCAAGGAGGACAACCTGCGCTTCGTGGTGTTCACCGTGGAGACGCTAATGGGCGTTTACCGCCACGACGGGCTGCTGAAGGCTTCTATTATGGATGCAGGCAACGCCCATCGCCTCGGGGCAAACGAGGCGCCGCCTGCCATCATTTCGTCGTTCCTCGGCAAGACGCTCAGCGACGTGCTTGAGCACATCGTTCAGGCCGACAACGACGCGCTTGTCATTGGCGGCAAGGAGGGCGTCGAGATTGACATTCCTGAGATACCCGACATAATGCGCGACAACACCGACCGCAACCGCACCAGCCCGTTTGCCTTCACGGGCAACCGTTTCGAGTTCCGTGCCGTGGGGTCGTCGGCCAACTGCGCCAGCGCGCAAATAGTCATAAACACGGCTGTTGCCGAGGCTCTTGTCGATTTCAAGAAGCGTGTTGACGCGCTCATCGAGAAGGGCGAGGACAAGTTTGCCGCCATACTCAGCGTAGTGCGCGATGACATAAAGACCTGCGCGGCGATACACTTCGACGGCAACGGCTATAGCGACGAGTGGGTCGAGGAAGCCGGCAGGCGCGGGCTTGACATCGAGACTTCGGCGCCGGTCATCTTCGACCGTTACCTCGACGAGTCTTCGGTGAGGATGTTCGAGAGCCAGGGCGTGATGAAGGAGAACGAGCTGAGGGCGCGCAACGAGGTGAAATGGGAAACGTACACGAAGAAGATACAGATTGAGGCGCGTGTGCTGGGCGACCTGTCGCTCAACCACATCATACCCGTGGCGACCCACTACCAGGCGATGCTCACGAAGAACGTGCAGGGGCTGATGGCGATATACGGTGCCGAGAAGGGCAAGCGACTGTCTGACCGCATAATGAACATAATAGAGCAGATTGCCGACTGCACGGCGGTGATAGAGAAGAACGTGGAGGACATGGTTAACGCGCGCAAGGTGGCCAACAAGATTGCCGACGCGCGCGAGCGTGCCGTGGCTTACCACGACACCGTGGAGACGTGGTTCCAGCCCATACGTTACCAGATTGACAAGCTGGAGCTTGTGGTGGCAGACGAGCTGTGGACGTTGCCGAAATACCGCGAGCTGCTGTTCATAAGGTAAGCCCAGGCTTACATGCGAGAAGCCCGAGCCAAGTCATGTCGCGATTAGTGCGCGTTGACTTGGCTCGGGCTTTTTCTGTGTTGCCGTATCTTGTTGGCTGTCAGTGTGTTCTTGCTCGGTTTGCCATTGCGGCGCAAACGCTGTTCGGTTGCGCCGCAATGGCTGTGCGTTTACGGCGTAAAGGCAACGCCTTTGCGCCGCGATGGCAAGGCGGTTGCGCCGCAATCATCTTGTCCTCACGTCGCCCCACTTCGGTGGGTCAACGCCCATGAGGTGTTTCACGAAGAAGTCGAAGCGTTTGTGCTCGCCGAACAGCTCGCCCATGGAGTGGTGTACGCCCGGCAGCGCCACGAGGTCAAAGTCCTTGTTGGCCTTTATCAGGGCGTTGGCAACCTGGTAGGTGCTCGACGGGTCAACGTTGTCGTCAAGCTCGCCCACCACGAGCATCAGCGGTCGCTCCAGCTTGTGCGCGTTGTGCACGTTGCTGCACTCTACGTAGCTTGAGTCTATTGGCCAGCCCATCCACAGCTCGTTCCACCAAATCTTGTCCATGCGGTTGTCGTGGCATCCGCAGCTGCTGTATGCCGCCTTGTAGAAGTCGCCGTGCAGCATTACGGCGGTGGTGCTCTCCTGTCCGCCCGCCGACGCTCCGAATATGCCCACGCGCGTCGAGTCCATGTAGGCGTACTTTCGGCATGCCGCCTTTATCCACGCCTCACGGTCGGGGAAGCCTGCGTCCTTGAGGTTCTTGTAGCAAACCTCCTCAAACTGCTTTCCGCGCCACGCCGTGCCCATGCCGTCGAGTTGCACCACGATGAAGCCAAGCTCGGCGAGCGATGTCATGTTCCAGTCGTAAGGGCGGAAGCTCTTGGGCGTGTAAGCGTCGCCGGGGCCGGCGTAAATGTATTCTATCACAGGGTACTTCCTGTTGGGGTCAAAGTTGGTGGGACGTTGTATGATGCCCCACATGTCAGTCTTGCCGTCGCGCCCCTTTGCCGTGAACACCTCGGGCGCGGTCCACCCGGCGGCTTTCAGCCTGCCGATGTCGGCAGTCTCCAGCGTCTTGACCGTCGCCGTGCCGTCGTTGCCCACCTTGCGCCATCCGCCTGCCGTGCCCGTGTCACCGCCTATCGCCACAAGCTCGGTCACGGGGGCTGAGCCTACGGTTGAGTAAGTGTCAACCATGTAGCGGTGGTCGCGGCTGAACACGGCGTTGTGGTTGCCCTCGGCGGGTGTCAGGCACGCCATGCCCTTGCCGTCAAGCCCTATCCTGTAGTAGTGTGTGAAGTATGGGTCCTCGCCGGGGTTCACGCCGCTTGCCTTGAATATTATCTCGCCCTTGCTCTCGTCAACCCATTCCACGCCGCGCACGCACCATGCGCCCTTTGTTATCTGCCTCACGGGCTTGCCCTTCGCCACGTCGTACAGGTAAATGTGGTTCCAGTTGTCGCGCTCGCTCGTCCACAGCAGCTGCTTGCCGCCGTTGATGAATTGCCTCCAGATGCGGGGGTAGTTGACAAACTTGTCCGACTGCTCCTGCACCACCGTGCGCAGTGCGCCCGTTTGCGCGTCCATGGCGAGCATCTGGTACAGCTTGTGGCTGCGCTTGTTGTATTCCATGGTCACCTCGCGGCTGTCGTCCGACCAGCGGAACCAGTCGAGGATGTATTGGTTTTCCACGGCGTGTGCGTCGGCGGTGACCTTGCGTCCTGTCGCCACCTCTATTATCACGGGCAGCAGCTGTGGCAGCTCGTCGCCCGGCTTGGCGTACTCCTGCTTGTGCAGGAAAGGCTGCAGCTGGTCGGTTGGCGACGTTTCCACGTAGTAAACGTAGCGTTTCTCCACGGGGCGGCGCTTGCACACGAAAATGTATCGTCCGTCGGGGCTCCACATCAGGCGGTTGCTGTAGTAGCAGCCCATCGTGCCGTCCTGTGTCAGCGCGCGCTTGGGGGCGTGCGGCTTGCCAGCCTCCTGCAGCACCACGTTGCATTCCTCGATGTACGCCGCCGTCTTGCCGTCGGGCGAGGTCACGGGTCTTATGCCTTTCTCCTCGTCAACCTCCATCCAGTGGCGTTGGCGCTGGCGGCCATACACGGGCTTTGCGGGCGTTGGCTGCGGCATGCCGAGAGCCTTGCGCATGGCCTCGTGGCTGTCGAAAGCCTTGCGCTCGCCCTTGTCGGCGTCGTAGGCTACGTAACGCTTGCCCTCGGGCGTGGCGATGGTGTAATGGAAAGTGTGCGTGGTGTCCTTCCACGCGATGTCGCGTGCCCAGTGCGTCACTGAGTCGGCGCTTAGCTTTTGCCTCAGGGCGTATGCCCTGTTGTAGTCGGCAAGCGTGCCCTGTGGGCAAGCCTCGATGGCGATGGCTGCCAATGCCAGGGTCAATAGGTAGTTTTTCATGTTGTCGCGTCTTGTTTGCTTGTTGTTATTTCATGGCGTTCCTGAGCTTGTCAGTGGCCGTTTTTATCATGTCGTGCGTTCCGCTGCCGTCGGTTACGTAGCGTGTCACCATTCGGGCGTGTGCCACGGCCTGCCGCAACTCTTCAGTTTGGGCGTTGGCTTGGCTGGTGGCTTGCTCCAGCAGGTCGGTGAGCTGCCGCAGGTCTTCCATCTCGGCGAGGTTTCCCGGGCGCATGGTGTTTATTGCCTTGTTGAGCGCAGCCGTCGTTGTTTCCACGTCGCTGGCTTTCAGTCGTTTGGCGGGCGTGCCGAGCAGTTGCCGTGCCTCGTCCATGGCCGTTGCCATGCGGCTGTATCCGTGGCGTGCCCAAGGGGCGTGGGTGGTGGCTTTCTGCGTAGCCGTCTCCCAGCGTTGTTGTTCGGTGGCTCGCTCGGTTGCTATGGCGAGCAACGCCTTCAGCTCCGTGAGGTCTGCCGCGCTGCCTTTGCGTGCCCTCTTCGTTGCCGCGTCGGTAAGGCTCAGTCGGTAATAGTGGGTTGAGGCGGTGTTGCGGTGATAGTCGGGCTGGAAAACCTTGTCGCCCAGCCGCAGCGTTGGCACGTCGTCGCCGGTCGCTGTTTGCCGTGATTGCCCGTCTGCCTTTATGCCGTCCAGACGCGAGTCTATGGCCAGTGTGGCTTGCCGCCATGTGGTCTCGCCCGTGCCGGTCATGGCGAGCGGCCCGTACATCACCACGCCCGTCCACGAGGCTTGCAGCGGTTCGCCGCCGGCAGTTGCCACCTCGGCAGGCAGCTTGTCGGGACCATATTCGATGTGCTTGGTGAATGGCATCACGACCTCAACCCTGTCGGCTGCCGTCCAGTGGCGGTAGGGAATGGTAATGTAAGAGCTTGGCTTGCAACGCTTTTGCACCGCCTTGCCGTTGAGCAGCACCTTGAAACCCTCGGTTGCCCAGTAGGGCACACGCAGCTTCAGGGCGAAGCTGCCCTCGCCGCCGCTGAGGCGTATCGTCGATTTCTGTGCCGGCCAGGCGCATTCCTGCTCAAGCGTCACGCCCTTGGCGCGCCATCGCAGCGTGGTTGGCATGTAAAGCGCAACCCACAGCGTACTGTCGTTGTGGAAGTAGGCGGCCTGCTGGTACTTGGTGTGGTTTTCCGAACCCGTGCCCCCACAGCATGTCGATTGCGGGGTTTCGTTGCCGAATGGTTTCGTGGCGTTCAGCCCGACGGCATACTGGTATGTGGTCTGGTACCTGTCGGGGTTGAGCGAGCCAACAATTTGGTTGTACAGCCCACGCTCGTAATAGTCCATGTATGCGGCGTTGTCGGGGTCATACTCGTTAAGATCCTTGGTGAGCTTCAGCAGGTTGTATGTGCAGCACGTCTCGTTGAGGTCGGGATTTGCCCTTGTCTCGCCGTCCTTCATGCCGTTTGTTGCCATGCTCAGCACCTGCGTGTAAGGCTGCCGGAACATCTCGCCGTTGCCCACGCCTCCCGTGGCGTAGGCGTAACGTCCCTGCACGAGGTTCCAGAAGTTTTGGGCAATATTGTAATAGTAAGGCTTTTGGTTGCTCTTGTATGAGCGCAGCGCGCCTACGATCATCGGTATGTGCTGGTTGGCGTGGCGTGTGCGTATGTCGTCGATGTTGCGTGCCAGCGGGTCGTAGAATTTCGGTGCGTCAAAGCAGGCTGCCGCCTCCGTGAGCCTTGCCTTGTCGGCAGGGTCGTCAACCATCTCTGCGAGCCTCGACAGGCTTTCCTGCATTCCGCCCACCTCGCCTGCAATGTACATGTCCCACATCTCGAACCTGTTGCCCGGCCGTGCGCGCCTCTCGGCCTGTGTGCCGTCGCTTTTCACGTGCGTGCGGTAGTGCATGCGGTTCCACACCCACAGCCCCATGTCCTTGGCTATGAGCAGAGCCTTGGCGGCTGTTTGCCTGTCGTCGAAATGCGTGGCGATGTCAATTAGCCCCGCCAGCTGCTTGTGTACCGAGTAGTAAGGTGCCCATACCCATTCGGTGTTGTTGTACGGACGGTACATCTCGATGAGGGCGCAATGGTGTGGCGGGATGGCGTTCAGGTATCCGTAGCCATATTCGCCGGGGCGTTTCTTGTGCTCGTCGAATGCCGTCCACGTGCCTTTCATGTTGCGCAGCTCGGCTTCCGGGGCGAAGTCGCGCGCCTCGCGGTACCTGCCCAGCGAGTCGCTGTAAACGAACGTCTTCTCCTGGCAGGCACGCAGCTCGTTTACCATCCTCGTTATGTTCCTGGCGAGAGTCTCCTTCTGAACGGGGTCGCCTGTCACGGCGTAGGCTTGCGCCATTGCCGACATGTAATGGCCCGAGCCGTGCCCCTTCAGCTTTGTCTCCGGCGAGTCCCATCCGTCGGCACGTGTGTAGCCGTCGGTGCCCATGCCGTATGTGTCGCGGTAATTGAAGAGTTGCTGCGTCACGTCCCACGAGCAAATCTCGCGTATGGCCTCGTCGCGGTTGTGGGTCAGGCGGTTCGTGCCGTTTATGGTAACGTCGGCAAGCGCGAAGGTGTGGGCTTGCTGCCGCCGTGGCGTGCGGTATCCGCCGCTTGCCACGGTCACTCGCGCCGTTATGGGAAACCCGTTGTCGGTGGTGTTGTCGCCCACGACGTATCCCCTCAGCTCATACTCGCTGCCGGCAGGGTGGCGTGTGGCGTCGGCTGCGTCAAGCTCGGCTGCAAGGGGCGCGTTGGCCCACCTCACTTGGCGGTATTCGGCGAAGCCGTCGTTGTAAGTCACCCAGACGCGGTTGGGCATACGCGGTGCGGTGCCCTCGGGGCAGGTTACCGCCACGGGGCTGACTTTCTTGATGGCGCGCGGCGCGGCGGAAGCCATGATTGGGCACAGTGCCACAGCGGCGGCGACAAGCGTGCGTTGTAAGTTGGTCATGCTTGGATAAACGTGTTTTTTTGGTGTCTTGCAAAATTAAGCAAAATAAAAACCAACGGGTGTTTTTTCAAGTCAAAATATCGTGAAAGGATAGCATCAAATCATTATAATTGCGTTATAATTCCTTTATTTGGTTTACCGTTGTGCCACATGACGTTTTTTTTGTTTATTTTTGCAACAGTAAAAACAATTTTGAGACAAACCATCTAACACACACAGCAATGTTCAGAACAATCACCATCACCGCCTTGGCGGCATTGGCCTTGCTGCCTGCCGGTGCGAGGAAAATGACGCGCTCAAGCGGTTACCCGATCACTCCCGTGGCGTTCACGTCAGTGAAGGTTGCCAACAACACTTTCTGGGGGCAGAGGCTTGAGACCTCGCGCAATGTCACCATCCCACTCGCTTTCGGCAAGTGTGAGACCACGGGGCGTTACAAGAACTTCGAGCGTGCCACGGAGATAATGGCTCATCCAGCCGACAAGTATGACATCGGCAAGCTCATGCCTTTCAGCTTTGACGACACTGACCCTTACAAGACCATAGAGGGCGCAAGCTACATTCTGCAAACTTATCCCGACAAGAAGCTGAAGGCTTACATTGACTCTGTGCTCGACATCATAGGACGCGCGCAGGAGGCTGACGGCTACCTTTACACGGCGCGCACGCAGAACCCCACGCACCCGCATCCATGGGCAGGGGCTACGCGATGGAGCAAGGAGGAGGACCTGAGCCACGAGTTGTACAACCTGGGGCACATGGCCGAGGCGGCTGTGGCTCACTGGCAGGCGACCGGCAGCCGGAAGTTCCTTGACATCGCATGCCGTTATGCCGACTGCGTGGTGAGGGAGGTTGGCGCTGCCAACGGGCAGGCTTGCGTGGTGCCGGGACACCAGATTGCCGAGATGGCGCTGTGCAAGCTTTACCTCGCCACGGGCGAGAGGAAGTATCTTGACGAGGCGAAGTTCCTGCTCGACTATCGTGGCAGGACAGGCCACAAGGCTGAGTACTCGCAGAGCCACAAGCCCGTGACCGAGCAGGACGAGGCGGTGGGGCACGCCGTGCGCGCCGCTTACATGTACGCCGGAATGGCTGACGTGGCGGCGCTGACGGGCGACTCGGCTTACATACACGCCATTGACCGCATTTGGGAAAACATCGTTTCGAGGAAACTTTACATAACGGGCGGCATCGGGGCGACCAACCGTGGCGAGGCGTTCGGCAAGAACTATGAGCTGCCCAACATGACGGCTTACAACGAGACCTGCGCCGCCATTGGCAACGTTTACGTAAACTACCGCCTCTTCCTGCTGCATGGCGAGAGCAAATACTTTGACGTGCTTGAGCGCACGCTCTACAACGGGCTTATCGACGGCGTGTCAATGGATGGCGGCGGCTTCTTTTACCCCAACCCGCTTGAGAGCGACGGGCAGCACCGTCGGCAGGCTTGGTTTGGCTGCGCCTGCTGCCCGAGCAACATTTGCCGTTTCCTGCCATCGCTGCCGGGCTATGTTTACGCCGTCAAGGACCGCGACGTTTACGTGAACCTCTTCCTCAGCAACAGTGTCAACATGCAGGTTGCGGGAAAGAATGTGGCAATAAGCCAGGACACGCGCTATCCCTGGGACGGCGACATCGCCATAAGGGTTGACAACAACAAGGTCGGCGCCTTCGCCATGAAGATACGCATACCCGGATGGGTGAAGGGGCAGCCGGTGCCTTCCGACCTTTACCGTTACACTGACGGCAAGAGCCTTGGCTATGCCATTACCGTGAACGGCAAGAAGGTGGATGGCGATGGCAAGGCCAAGCTCACGGCGGACGGCTATTACACGATAACGCGCCAATGGAAGAAGGGCGACGTGGTGCGCGTGCATTTTGACATGGACGTGCGCACGGTGAGGGCAAACGACAAGGTTGCCGCCGACCGTGGGCAGGTTGCCGTGGAGCGTGGCCCTGTGGTGTATGCAGCCGAATGGCCCGACAACGACTTCAACATCCATAGCTTGCTCATGAACCAGAAACCGACGTTTGCCACGGGCACGATGCCTTACTCAGCCTTCGTGGCCGACTCGCTGAAGAGCAAGCTCACGCAGTATGAGAACCTTACGCTGCTCACGCTTTCCACGCCCGTGCAGACGCTTGGCTATGAGGCCGACGGCACGCTGGCTGCACGCCGTGCCACGCTGAGGCTGATACCCTATTTCGCATGGGCGCACCGTGGCGAGGGCGACATGAGGGTGTGGCTGCCACAGGACATCTCGGCAACGCGCCCAACGTCGGCTGCCGTTGCCCTGCCCATGGGTCTGTGACCGTTGCCCAGGCTCGCCATGCGGGGCGGGGAACGGCGTATGTGAAAAAAGTTACCGTGGCGATGCAAGGTTTCACCAATGTCGGCATTATAATAATGTATCAAAATTATAACAGTCATTATTATGTGTAAACATTTTCAGTGTCTTGGCATCGTTGCGGGTCTTTTGGCCGTTGCCGCCCTCACGGGCTGCAAGAGCAAGGGTGTCGGAGGTGAGGTCAGGTACATGCTGCCTGAGACAAAGACTATCGAACTGACAGCGGAGCAGCACAAGATGGTCAGCGGCAACAACGATTTTGCCCTGAACCTTTTCAGGAAAACCATTGAGACAAACGACGGCGGCAAGTCGGTTTTCATGTCGCCTATGGGCGTGACATTCATGCTGGGCATGGTGCAGGCAGGAGCCGACAACGCCACGCAACGCCAGACGGCCGACGCGATGGGCTTCGCGGGGCTTGGCAGCCAGGCTGTCAACGAGTGGTGCCACGCCATACAGTCGCAGGCTCCCGGCATGGACGAGCAGGTGACTTTCATCGATGCCAATGCCATATACGTCAACAAGCAGTACGACTTGCAGGGCGATTACAGGAAGGCCATGCTTGAGCATTATGATGCAGGCATCGGCAGTCTCGACTTCGCATCGCCAAAGGCTGCAAGTACCATAAACAAGTGGAGCAAGGATCACACCAAGGGCATGATACCAAAGGTGCTTGACGAGACAAACGCCGACGCGGCCTGCTACTTGCTCAACGCCGTGTATTTTGACGCCAAGTGGACAAAACAGTTTGACAAGGCAAAGACCAAGGACGAGGCGTTCGCCACCGAGGACGGCGCCAAGGTTACCGTGCCCATGATGCACAACCAGGCTTACGTCAATTGCTACGCCGATGCCGACTTCAAGCTCGTGTGCCTGCCATACGGCAGCGGAACTGCATGGAACATGCTCGTGGTGTTGCCGGCTGAGGGCAAGACCATTGCCGACGTGGCAAAGCTGATGAACAGCCGCTTGCAGGGCGCTTGGCAAAAGTCGAAGGCCATGCAGCTGGACATAAAGATGCCGAAGTTTGAGTTGCAGACGCACTATGACCTTAAGAAGACGTTGCCCGCGCTTGGCGTGAAAAACATATTCAGTGCCGGCAAGTCGGGACTCACGGGCATCTGCTCGGCAAACGGTGTGGACACTGGCGTGTTCGTGTCAGAGATGTTTCAGGATGCCGCGCTCAACGTGAGCGAGGAGGGTTCGAAGGCCACGGCGGTGACCGTTGCCGGCGTGATGAGGATGTCAATGCACAATCCCGATGCCATGCCCGACGTGGAGACTGGCGAGTTCCACGCCAACCGCCCGTTCCTTTACTTCATTGTTGACAACAACACTGATGCCATATTCTTCGCCGGCACTTATACCGGGAAGTGACCATTACGGAAGGGAGTGAAAAACCTGTCTGTGGGAGGAGGAGACCACACGCCATGTGTGGGGTGAGCCATTGCGGCGTAAACGTGTTGCGTTTACGCCGCAATCATTTTGCCTTTACGGCGCGGACGCATAACCATTACGGTATTTTGTGATTTTTTTTATTGGTTGATGACGTAAGTCTCGCTTTGTGGAAAAAGGAGAGGACGTGAATTTGCATCTATCTTGAAGCTGAACACATCGCCTCCTGTTCTTCTGCATAGGAGAAAATCTACGGAAATGTGTCCTTGCTCCATTAGAATATCGAATTGGCTGACAATTGGATTCTTTGTGTGGACAATATCCTTGACACGGAAAAACTCTTTGTCTTTTTCTATTTTATTTTCAACGTCTATCCAGAAAGTTTCACGATGCTTAGTGAGTAAACGCTGATGCAGGGTCATTAGTTGCCATACAACAACATCGTTCACTTTCTTATAAGTGCCATCTTCATTTGTGACAGTATTGTACTCATTTGCTTCAAGTAGGTCTGCAAACATATTGACGTTCAATGCCAAATGCTGTTGATTTGGGTGTGAGGCCTTTAAGGTTACGTGCATACGTTTTACATCATCATCATATTGATAATAGCCATACTTAGCACAAATTTCCCTGACATTTTTAAGCTTGCTTATCTTCCAGTTTGGGGTTTGGGTAAACAAAGTGTTTCTCACTTTAGCCACTGTACGCTTACTCTTTAGTTCAATGCCTTTATAGTCAGGGGATTTGTCGGAATTCATGTGTATTCCAAGACAGGATTCTACAGTGCGTCCGATGCCTGTATCTGCCATAACCTCAGAAGGAATCCAATCTGACATCCTGTCTTTTATAAGGTCTAACAGTTCTTTGGAAACACTTGAAACCATTTGGCTCATGTCCTTAATAAGGTCTTTTAAAGGTGTATCTATTGGAGAATTGCAAGTTTTCTCTATGTCAATCTTGGTCAATACCACAACGTATAGAATACCTTTGTTCTCTAAAATGGCGAAGATGTCATCAGGATGTACGAACTTTTTAAATCCAAGAATCCAAATCCTTGGATCTCCCTTTTTGGTATTAGGGCGATACATTGAAGTTGTCGTCTCTTTGTAACCACATTCGTTCAAGATGAATGTTTTCTTGCATACTTTGTTATCTGTACCTTGCGCTTGATGTTCAAAGTCATGGACTCCATGCTCTTTTAAGAATGTACGTGCTGGTACCGTAGCATCAAGAATGCCTTTGTCGAAGCCTGTCTGAGTAATTTGGATTGTTGCGTAATCAATCCTTTTGTTTACCAAGAACTGGATATTTCTTTTTTCAAAGGAGTTGTATTCCCTCATGCGTATCATGGTTCATTGAATTTTTTTTAGGATTTCATTTCCTATTGCTCTTGCCATTAATGGAGGAACAGCGTTGCCTACGAGGGTGTATTGTGGAATCTCTGATTTTCTCTTGTCTCCTCCTGTCTGCCTCTTGCCTTGAAAAATAAAGGAATCGTCAAATGATTGTAGTCTTGCCATTTCCCTCACTGTTGTAGGCCTAATGGCAGAGTAATGTACGAAGTCGTCTGGCATAGTGCATACTGTTGGGCTTTGGGCATCGGCTCTTAAAACGAAATAGTTTCTTTTGGCTGATTCCAAGCCTTTTCCCTTAAGTTCTGACTTGCATTTATCAGTATAGCCACCATGCTTAGCTATAATCTGCAATCTCTTCCTTACTTTATCATTTTGCGCACTTGTCTGATGATTGAAGAGATCAAAGAATTGCCATGCCTTGGGGTTTTCAAGTTCTTCTTCATTCTTTACATAGAAAGGCTTGCAATCCAGACAGAATCTGTTAGCCAATCTTCCTTCACGAGACCATTGGGCATAAGTTTTGCCCCTCTTCTCATCAATCGCCCCGTCAACATTGCGGACTTTTACCAAACCATTAAAGTCTGGGTGGGCTTTAACATTTTTATATTCAGTAATAGCCTCACCATTACCGATGAAATCAAGGTCATTGAGTGCCTCATAAACAGTTACCTTTTCTTCTTGTTTAACTGTTGCAGGAATTTCTTTTATTTCTTTTTGGTCGTTACGGGAGCCAATATATACAACACGTTCCCTGTTTTGTGGAACTCCGTAATCTGAAGAAAGGAGTACCATTTGGTTGATATTGTAGAGTCTAAGCCTTGAAAGAATTTCTTTAAAACGAGTCTCGCTCTTGTCTTTTGTTGCCAGATTGTGGATTTTTTCAAAACATTCATCCAGAGTAAGCGTATAAAGGATAATGGCTTGCTTGAATTGCTCAATTTCTTTTTCTCCTGCTTTTTTAAGTTCGTCAAGTGCATCTGTTGAATAGATGATCTTTTCAATAATGGTGTCATCAGAAAACTCTGACATAAAACTGTTGATGGAATCTGCGAAACGGTCGTTGTCAACGTTTGTTGCAGCCTTGACATTTATGATGCTGGATATTATAGCGGCTCTTTCCTCGTTTCTTTTAAGCAGGGTAAGACCATGTCGTATGGTATTGACGTTATGGTCGGACTTGCTTATGCGGTAGTCTAAGTGGCGAGTTAATGATCTGAATTGGCTCTCAAGGGTCTCGAAGAAAAGCTCCTTGTATTTAGATGCCTTTTGGTCATCCTTTTCAAGTTCCATAAGCATCTTGTAAAATATGGCATCAGCCATAAACTTAGATGTCACTTTGTAAACCATGCCTTTAAGATAATGGATGAGATCGTCTGTCATTTTGTCATCAATGATGGAACGCATTTCTTTCATTATCTCTACTTTGAAACGTCCTTTGTCCTTTGTAAGGAGTCCCTTGACATTTTCCATGACAAAGTATTTAGGGCGCAAAGTGCGTATGACTTTTAGGTAATGGTCAAAGAGATTGTCACGCTTGTCAAAACGTTTTCTCCTGCCTGCGAGGCTGAAGGATTGGCAGCTTGGTCCACCCGTAACTACGTCCACCTCCTTTCCGTCAAGGGTTGAAATGAGGTTTGGAATAAACTCTGGGGACATTATGTCCTCTGTTATGAATTTTGTCTTCAGCCCCAATTGCTTGTTGTAACGGGCACGATGGGTGACCTCGCAGTTGCTGTTGATGTCTGATGCGAGCAGGAAATCGAAGTATTTGCCATTGGCGTCTGCCTGTAGGAATCCTTCGCTAATGCCACCGGCACCAGCGAACAAATCAACAAATGTTACGGGCTTGCGCCCACTCAAGAATGACTTCAATTCAGACATCAATAGTTCCTTTCCTCTTGTTTTGCAGATACAAAAATACAACTTTAATTTGATATACTTATATTCAGTGTGCTAATATTTTTGTAATTTTGCATTTGAGAGAGGGTTGTTTGGTGATTGCGGCGTAAACGTGTTGCGTTTACTCCGCAATCATTTTGCCTTTACGGCGCGGACGCATAACCATTACGGCGCAATCGCATTGCGATTGCGCCGTAATGGTATGGTGGTTGTGGTGTGTATGGGTTGCGTTACATTGCTGATGCCGCTATCTCGGCAATCCTCGGCTCGGCTTGCTTCATCAGCTGGTAGAGGCGTTGCTGGTTGCGGGCGCGGTCGAGGTTGTGCTCGGCGTACCTCACTTTCCAGTAAACGTCGCCGTTGAGGTAGTCGGTCAGGAAGCGCACGCTCTGCATGTATGGGAACAGTGCCGCCGCGAAGGGCAGGTTGCCGCGCTCGGTGTCGGTCAGGAACTTGCCTGCCGAGCTGACGTAACCTTTCGTGAAGGCCTCTATTATGTCCCATTTCAGCCTTACGTTGTCGAGGTTGGCGTCGTCCTCGGCGGTGGCGTTGGCTGCCGAGCGCAGGAAGTCGCCGTAGTCGGAGAACACGAAGCTCGGCATGGTGGTGTCGAGGTCGATGACGAGCAGGAACTCGCCCGTCTCCTTGTCGAACATCATGTTGTTGACCTTCGTGTCGCAGTGGCATGCCCGCCTTGGCAGCTTGCCTTCGCGGCATAGCCTTTCGGCGCGGCACATGTCGCTGGCGTCGGCCAGCAACTCGCCCACCATGCCCTCTACCAGGTGGTGGCGTTTTGCCTTGTCGTTGGCTATTGCCTCGTCGAGCTGTTGCAGGCGCAGCTCCATGTCGTGGAAGCGTGGTATGGTTTCGCCGAGCGGCTCGTCGAGGTCGGCGAGCATGCTCTCGTAGTCGCCGAATGCCTGCCCGCACTCGTTGGCGTGGCGGGCGTTGACCTCCTCGTGGCTCACGGCGTTGGGTATGAACAGCGAGACGCGCCAGTGGCTGCCGTCGTCGGCGCGGTGGAAAGTCTTGCCGTCGTCGGTCTTGATGAAGCGCAGCACCTTTCGGTCAATGTCTTTTTCGCCGCGCGCTTCGAGCTTGCGGCGTATGTGCCCCGTCACCGTCTCTATGTTGTGTTGCAGCAGCTCAACGTCGGTGAATATGTTGGTGTTGATGCGTTGCAGCACATAGTCGGGAGTCCCGGTTCCGTCGGTCGTCACTTTGTATGTGTCGTTTATCAGCCCGTTGCCTATTGGGCTGATGTCGATGGGCGTTGCCTCAAGTTGGAAGTGGGCGAGCGTCCGGCTTGTCTTCAAGTCTTGTGGCTTCATAGGTATGGTCTTAGAGTGTTGTTTCCTCAGAATGATGCCTGGAAGTCGAACCTTATGCCCCAGGTGTTGGTGCCCGGGTGGTTGCGGTATGTCAGCCTGCGCACGTATCCCACGCTTATGAGCTTCAGGATGTTATGCACGCCAACCTCCATTTCCCAGTATGGCTGGTTGGTCATTACGTGTGAGTTTGACGGGAACGCGTACAGCATTTTGTCGTTGGGGTTCTTGTAGGGGTTGTTCTTGTCGGTGAGGTGTCCCCAGAAGCCCTTCACGTCGATGAACTCCCTCCACTTTAGGTGGCGTATCAGCGGTATGCGGTTGAGCAGCTTTCCGTTGAGGTCCCATTTCCATCCCCAGAACACCTGCCGGTCGTTCAGGAACTCCCAGTCGTGCACGAGTGACACTGTGTTTGGCGTCTCCACGTAGCTTAGGTTCACGGGTGGTTGTATGAGCAACGGGAAGGGCACCTTGTTCCATTGTGCCTGCGCGCGGACGTTGAAGTTCATGAAGCCCCATGATCCGAGCCACTGGCGCTTGTACAGTTTCAGCGACGTTACGTTGCTCTTGAAGTCGCCGCCCAGCACGCCCTTGAATCCCGACGTGTGGCTGATGCCCACCTCGGGCGAGTCGAGGTTTACCGGCAGGCGCGTGCGCTTGGTGTTGACGTAGGTCACGCCCGGGTTCCATGTCACGCCTGCGGTGGCGTCGGTCAGGCGTATCTTGAACACCTCTGAGCCGTCGTTGACGTGCAGGAAGTGGAGCTTGCCCTGTGTCTCGTTGCTCTGCGTCTGCACTTGCGCGTTTATCCTCAGTCCGGCTTCGGTCTCGTAGTTGAAGGTGAGCCTCTGGCGGTTGTAACGGTACATCTCGTCCTGTGACGACGAACGCAGCGTCATGAATATGTTGTCCTTGTTGTGTATGAGGTTCAGGTCGGAAGGCGACATCACGTCGTATGAAGTCTCGAATATGATGTTGCGCTGTGGGAACTCAAACGGGCTGAGTTGCTTCTTGTTGAGCGAGTAGGTGAATTCCGATCCGTAGTACCACCTGTGGCTCTTGAAGCCGTATGCCCCGTAGCCGTTCCAGAAGAAGTGGGGGTTGAGCGCCGCCACGGTGCGTCCCGAGAGTCGCAGGCGCACGCCATCGACGTAGTTGTGGCTGATGAACGTGTTCACCGGGCCAATGTCAAACTTGCTCTTCTTCTCCGGGTCAATGTTTGTCTCAAGGTAGTTTTCCACGAGCAGCTGCACGCCCTTTATTATGTATTTCCAGCCCTTGCTGTTCTCCAGGCGTTTTATGAAGTCGTCCATCTTCGACTCGCTCTTCGTCAGCTCCACCTGCCGGTAAGTGTTCCAGAAGTCGTCGCCGCGGTTGTACGCGTCGGCTTCAATCCTCGTGTTTGCCTTGCCCCAGAACAGTTGCTTGGGCAAGGGGTCAAAGGTGTAGTCGGTAAGTCGCGTGTTGCGCACCACCAGTATGTCCTGCAGTGCCTTGTTGATGTGCAGCTCGGCGTACATGTCGTCCTTCGACAGCACCCACTCGCCGTTGTCGAGCCTTACGTACTCTTGCTCGATGCGCATGTCGTCGATCCAGTTTACGTCGCTCTTCTTTGGCATGTACAGGTTCACGCGGCGCACGTGCAGCGACGAGTCGGCGAGCACGTAAATCTCGCCTCGGAACCCGAAGTCTTGCTGGTTGGCGGGTATGAACTGCAGGTGGTAGCACAGGTCGTTGTCAACGAACGTGGTGTCCTCGATGTAAAAATGGTAAAACGATATTGCCGAGCGGCCTATTGGCGATACGAACTGGTATTGCACGAGGCGTATCTCGTCGTCGTAGATGTCAACGTCGGTGAACAGCTCCTTGAGCATCTTGTTGAGCATGTCGCCCGTGGAGAGCACCTGCCCGATGCCGCTCGACTGCTGTCCGCGTATAATGTTCTTTTCCTCGCGCGGGCTTTTGCGGTAAACGTGCTGTGACACCGTCTCATCGACCGAAAGCGGCAGTATGCGCTTGTTGTTGAACGGCGATGGCTCAATCTGGTCCGTGAGGTAAGGGCGTTTCTTGAAGAAGTTGCTCTCCAGCTGCTTGTCGGTTATGTCGTTCAGCGCGAACGTTATCTTCTGGTACCTGTCGTATTGGTAATAGTCGTGGTTCTTCAGGTCGGTTTTCTTCTTCGCCGCTATCACCCGCCGCATCAGTTCCACGGCAGGGTTGTCCTTGCGGCGGTAGTGCCCTCGCTTGCTCTGCACCACCACTTCCGATAGCGACTTTGAGCTTTCTTCGAGCACGATGCGCCCCAGGTCGGCGGAGGTTTCGGTTATCTTTATGGTCTTGTTGCTGAAGCCCACGCTGCTCACCGTCAGCGTCCACCCGGGGTGGCGCTTCAAGGTGAACTTGCCGTCAATGTCGCTTGATGCCGCAATCTGGTGCCCGCGATAGGACACGCTGGCGAACGGTATGGCGTATCCGTCCTTGTCAACAATCTGCCCGGTTATGTTTTGGCCTTTTGCCGCGATTATGCTCATGAGCATGATCGCCAGCATGACTAATCGTGTGTGAATCATTACAGTCTTTTACAAATTATCCCTTCTACAGTCTTAAAGAAAGCGCCATCTCTTTGGCGCATTTTACCCATTGATAATGCAAAGTTACCTATATTATCGTGAAAAGGGGGAAAACTGTTTGCCAAATTATAGTTTTTTATTAATTTTGCAGGTTGAAAGAAAAAATACTCATGAACGATAAAGGAAATCTTACCGACAAACGTCCGCCGTTTCTGCCCATGCTGGTAGGCACCGGGCTGGGCAGCGGTTTCTGGCCTTGGGGTCCCGGCACGGCCGGCTCGGTTTTCGCCACGGCGATCTGGGTCGCGCTTGCGTTGGCGTTGCCTGCCGACGGCTTTGCCCTGCATGTGGTGACATGGGGCATGGTGGCGGTTTTCACCGCCCTTGGCACGTGGGCTACCGCAAGGCTGCAGCCATACTGGGGCGAGGATCCGTCGCGTGTGGTCGTCGATGAGATGGTTGGCGTGTGGATACCGCTTGCCGTACTCGTCAGGGGTGACTGGTGGTGGGCGGTCGCCGCACTGGTGCTGTTCCGTTTTTTTGACATGGTGAAGCCGTTGGGCATACGCAGCCTTGACCGCCGTCCCGGTGCGTTCTGGGTCATGGGCGACGACATCCTCGGTGGTGTTTACGCGCTTGTGGCACTGCTTGCCGCCAAGTGGCTCGTGGCGTTGTATGTATAAGCTTGTTGGTGCGGATATGGGAAAGATTCGACATGAGTTATGGACGTTTTGCAAGGCCGAGGCGAGCGCGTCGGCGGCCAGCGTCGTCGATTTCGGCTTGGCCATAAGCCTCTCGCAGACTGGGCTGCTGCCATACGCCTACGCCAACATAGTGGGGGTGGTGTCGGGCGGATTGGCCAATTTCACGCTCAACAGCCGCTATGTGTTCTCGCATACCGGTCGCCGTGTGCGGTCGCTGGCCATGCGTTACCTCATGGTGTGGACGGGCAGCATGATATTGAACTGTGGCGTTACCAACACCGTGACGTGGCTCCTGGGCACGCAATGGTTTGTGGCGGTGAAGTGTCTCGTGGCTTTGTGCGTCGCGTTCGGGTTCAATTACCCGCTCCAACGGACGTTCGTGTTCAGCGAGAAGAAGGGGAGACCCGACAATAGTATTTGACAAAGGACAAAGGTTTTAAAACAATGGATTACAGGGAGTTTCTGCAAAAGCTAATCTACAGGGTCATAAACCCTGTCATCAAGGGCATGTTGCGCATTGGCATAACGCCAAACATCGTTACCACCGTTGGCTTTATCGGCAACATTTTCTCGGCTGCGCTTTTCATCTACGCGTCGCAGCTGGCGGAGCCTGCTGCCCGTGCCGTGGCGATAGGGTGGGGTGGCTTCGTGATAATAGCCTCGGGGCTGTTTGACATGATGGACGGGCACCTGGCCCGAATGGGGGGCATGAGCACGCGGTTTGGGGCGCTGTACGACTCAACGCTCGACCGTTACAGTGAGTTGGTGTCGCTTTTCGGCGTGGTGCTCGTGTTCCTTGAGATGGGCGGGGCATGGTTCTGGATGGGCGTGGTGACGTTTGCCGCCATGGTCGGTAGCGTAATGGTGAGTTATGTGCGTGCCCGTGCCGAGGGTCTTGGCATTGAGTGCAAGGTCGGCCTCATGCAGCGTCCTGAGCGCGTGGTGGTGCTGTCCTTGACGGCGATTGCCACAGGCTTCACGGGCTCGCTGTGGTGGCTCGCTGGCGGCATGATTGCCATAGCCGTGCTTGCCAACGTTACCGCTTTCTGGCGTATTGCCCATTGCTACAAGAAACTGAAAAACTGACATGGATTGCGTTCTTATAGCCGCGTTGTTCGCCTTGATGGTGGCGGTGAGGCGCACGCGCCGCTTCGCCCTTTACATGCTGCCGTGGTTCTTGTTCGGGTTCATATACAGTGGAATGCGTTTTTTCCCAAACTATGAGGTGAACCCCATCGACGTGCGCGGCATTTACGATGCCGAGAAATCGCTCTTCGGCATTGACACCGCTGCCGGGCGGCTCATTCCGGGCGAGTGGTTTGCCATGTACCATTGTGCGCCTGCCGACTTCATGGCAGGGCTGTTTTACCTGTGCTGGGTGCCCGTGCCCATGATATTTTCCTTTTACCTTTATTTCACCAGGCGTTATCAGTGGGCGCTCAGGTTCACGTGGGCTTTCCTCGTGGTGAACCTCGTCGGTTTCGTGGGATATTATGTCCATCCGGCTGCTCCGCCATGGTATGCCATCGAATATGGCTTCACGCCCGTGCTGCACACCCCCGGCAACGTTGCCGGGCTTGGTCGCTGGGATGCCATGACGGGTCTTGGACTCTTCCACGCCATTTATGGCAAGAACGCCAACGTGTTTGCCGCCGTGCCCAGCCTGCATGCGGCTTACATGGTCGTGGCAACAGTCTATTCGGCGATGAGCCGCCGTGGTTGGAGCGTCACGTGCCTGTTTGCTTTTATATGCGTAGGCATTTGGTTTACCGCCGTTTACACAACCCACCATTATGTCATTGACGTGTTGTTGGGCATACTGACGGCAATTGTCGGCATATTGATTACCGAGTTCGCTTGGCGCAGGTTGTGGCAAGGAGAGGATGGCGGTAAACGTAAAAAACATTAAAGATTGCAAGCCTTATACTTTTTATTAGTAACTTTGCATGTTCTATTATAAAGAAAAAGTAAGGTTTTGATATATGTATGACTTCTTTAGGGTGGGGCTGGACGTTGGCTCCACTACTGCGAAGATTGCTGTTCTGGATGACTCTGGGCGTTTGGTTTACTCGCGTTATGAGCGCCATAACGCAAAGGTGAGGGAACTCGTTGCGAGTTATTTTGAAGACATAAGCCAAAAACTTGGCGACATAAGGCTGAGGCTTTGTGTCACGGGTTCGGTTGGCATGGCAACCGCCGAGGAGCTTGGGGCGGAGTTTGTCCAGGAAGTTGTCGCGGCAACGGTGTTTGCCAGGGAACGTTACCCACAGGCCAAGGCTCTTGTGGATATTGGCGGCGAGGATGCCAAGGTGGTATTCTTCAATGGGCATGGAACGGAGTTGCGCATGAATGGCAACTGTGCAGGTGGCACGGGTGCCTTCATTGACCAGATGGCTGTGCTGATGGGCTGCGACAACCAGCGCATGAACGACATTGCGGCGCAGTCAACTCACATTTACCCCATGGCAGCCCGTTGTGGGGTGTTCGCCAAGACGGACATACAAAACCTTATGTCGCGTAACTTGCCCGAGGCCGACATTGCCGCAAGCATATTCCACAGCATTGCCGTGCAGACGGTTACAACGCTGAGCCATGGCTGCGATTTCACGCCACCGATATTGCTTTGTGGCGGTCCGTTGACGTTTTTGCCGGCTCTGCGCAAAGCTTTCTCCGACTATCTTCACATGCCCCTCAGCGACTTCATTGTCCTGGAGGAAGGCAATCTTATACCCGCTCTCGGCTGTGCCATAAGGAGTGGCAAGGGACGGGAGGAAAGCCTTGCCACCGTAACTGAACTGCGTGACAGGTTTGCCTTGCCACGCGAGGCTACCGTTGAGATGCGTGACAATGGCAAGACCGTGGCTGTGAAGGGTGAAGCCGGTTGCGCCGACGAGCTTGCGCCTTTGTTCCCTTCTTCCGCCGCCCATGAGGCTTGGCTTGCGGGCAAGGCTCGCTACTCCATGCCTGTATGCCAGATGGCCAAGGGCGACGAGTATGTGACAATAGGCATCGACTCTGGTTCAACCACCACGAAGATAATAGCCGTCCGTGCCCGTGGGGCAGGACGTGGGCAGATAGTTTTCGCCGATTATTCCATGAACCTTGGCAACCCCATACGTGCCGCGGAGGAGGGGTTTGCACGGTTGCGTGCAAAGGCTGCCGAGGCTGGTGCGGTGCTGCATGTGGTGGGTTCGTGTTCGACGGGCTACGGCGAGGAACTGATAAAGGCTGCGTTCAACCTCGATGAGGGAATAATAGAGACCATGGCCCACTATCAGGCAGCAGCCAGCCTGATGCCAGACGTGAGTTTCATTCTCGACATCGGCGGTCAGGACATGAAGGCAATCTTCGTAGAGAACGGTGCCGTGACACGCATGGAACTCAACGAGGCTTGCTCGTCGGGGTGCGGCACATTCATACAGACTTTCGCCCAGGGACTTGGTTATGAGGTCGATGAGTTTGCGAGCCTTGCCTGCCGTGGCATCAAGCCATGCGATCTTGGCACGCGTTGCACGGTCTTCATGAACTCCAAGGTTAAGCAGGTTATGCGTGAGGGGGCTACCGTTGAGGACATTGCCGCCGGACTGTCATATTCGGTCGTGCGCAATTGCCTGTACAAGGTGCTCAAGCTGCGGGGCAACGACTCGCTTGGCGGCCGCATTGTGGTGCAGGGCGGAACGATGAAGAACGATTCGGTGGTGCGGGCTTTTGAGTTGCTCACGGGCACCGACGTGGCACGTTCGAACATGCCTGAGATGATGGGCGCGTATGGTTGCGCGTTGCACGCCATGGCAAATAAGAAAGATGCTGGCAAGACTGCCGGGCTTGAAGCCAAGGCACAAGGGACGGGCTTTACTTCGGAAACAAAATATGAAACCAAGCTGCTTAACTGCCATGGCTGTGAGAACCAATGCCTCGTTACGATGTACAGGTTTGACGGCGGTCGCCGTTTCTATTCGGGCAACAAGTGCGAGCGCGTGTTCAACAACAAGGGCAAGGACGACGTAAGGGGCGAGAATATTTACTCTTACAAATATCACCTGCTTTTCGACAGGGTTGACTCGCAGCCTCACGTCGTTGCCTCTGATGGCAATGGCGAGAAAGGCAGGGGCGGCAATGGTGAAGGCAGCAAGGGCGTTGTGGCAATTCCGCGCGCTCTGAACATGTACGAGGAGTTCCCGTTCTGGCACGCGCTCTTCACCACGGCAGGCTTTGACGTGATGCTGTCGTCGGAGAGCAACTTCAATCGTTACGAGGAAGCCTTGTCAACGGTGATGAGCGATAACATTTGTTTCCCTGCCAAGCTCGTGCATTCGCATGTCAAGGAGCTTGACGGCAGGCTGGCAGCCATGGGCGACGGCGTGAGGAAGTTCATATTCATGCCATACGTCATTTTTGAGCGTCAGGACGACAAGCGCAACATAAACAGTTACAATTGCCCTATAGTATCGGCTTACAGCGACGTGATACGCTCGGCGATGACGCTTTCCAACGAGGTGGTCTCGCCTGTGATAAACTTCAGGGACGAGAAACTGCTGTGGAGGCAGCTTGACGCTTTCCTTAAGCAATACGGTGTTGGGCGCAAGGCTCGGCGTGCCGCCTATGAGGCTGCGATGCGGGCGCAGGACGAATATCTGGCGGCCATACATGGCAAGGCTGTTGAAATACTTGAGCATGGCAGGCGTGAGCATCGCTTGGTCGTTCTCCTTGCAGGCCGTCCTTATCATGCGGATCCTCTCATACAGCACAAACTTTCGGAGATGGTGGCGAACCTTGGCGTTGACGTGATTTCCGACGACATTGTTCGCGGCGACATGAAGACTGGCACCGGCGAGACGCGTCTTGTGCGTCAGTGGGCTTACATCAACCGCATAATAAAGTCGGGGCAATGGTGCGCCGAGCAACCCGGTGACGTGCATTTCGTCCAAATGACGAGTTTTGGCTGTGGCCCTGACGCTTTCGTGCAGGATGAGGTTCGCGACATAATGAAACGCCACGGCAAGCCTTATACGTTGCTTAAGATTGACGACGTGAGCAATACAGGCTCGTTGAAGTTGCGCGTGAGGTCGTTGATAGAGAGCCTGAGGGACTCTGGTGATGGCGCTGGAGGAAACACGGACGCTGTCTCTGTGGTTGATGCCTGCGACACAGGCAAGGCATGTGAGGGGACGCCACCGTTGCGAAGGAAAATCTTGGCTCCATACTTTACGGAGTACCTCACGCCACTGCTGTCACCGATATGCCACCTGATGGGGTGGGACGTTGAGGTGCTGCCGGAAAGCGACGCTGAGAGTGCCGAATATGGTCTTAAGTTTGCCAACAATGAGGTTTGCTACCCGGCGACGCTCATCGTGGGCGATTTTGTCAAAGCTCTGAAGTCAGGGAAGTATGACCCCGACAAGGTTTCCGTGGTGATGAGCCAGACGGGCGGCCAATGCCGTGCCACCAACTATGCCACCCTCATACGCCGAGCCTTGGATGCCAATGGGTTCGAATCTGTGCCATTGATAACGCTTGGCGTATCAAGCGACGCCGGGAAAGACGAAGGGCAGAGTGGCGAGTTGCAGGTGCCATGGCTGAAGCTCGCTCCGATGATTGTGACAACGTTGCTTTATGGCGACGTGATATCAAAGTTATACCATGGCAGCGTGAGCCGCCTAAGGGACGACGCTTGCCAGGCTGACGGCAAGTTTGCCAACAAGGCGGAAATGCTGCGTGAAAAATACCTCGACCTGGCGGCTGAGCCAATCAAGGCTAATGACACCAAGGCTTTGATGGATCTTATTGGCATGGCAGCCGCCGATTTTGATGCCATAACCGCCGACAAGGAAGTTCCTGCCGTGGGCATTGTGGGCGAGATATTCTTGAAACTCAACCCGTTCGCGCACCAGTTCCTCGCTCGCAAGATCATTGAGCGTGGCTGTGAGGTGGTTCCGCCATTGCTTACGCCGTTCTTCCTGCAAAACTTTGTCAACGTGATAGTGCAGAAGCAGATGGGGCTGGAAAGCTCCAAGGTGCCCGGCTTTGTGGTGAAGAGCATTTATTCGCTGATATGGCGGCGACAGGAGAAGGTCAACAAGATTGCCTCGCGTTTCAGGTATTATCGTCCATTCACCAATATATTCGACGAGGCAAAGGAGGTGAATGGCGTGGTGTCGCTTGCGGCGCAGTTTGGCGAGGGATGGTTGTTGCCGAGCGACATAATAAGCTTGTTGCGGCAGGGAGTTGACAATGTTGCAAGCCTGCAGCCTTTCGGATGCATTGCCAACCACATTATCTCAAAGGGAATAGAGAAGAGGCTCAGGAAGGAGTATCCGCAACTGAACCTTGTGAGCCTCGATTTTGATTCGGGCGTTTCGTCGGTCAACGTGACCAACCGCCTGTTGCTGTTCCTCGATGGCATCGGGGCTTGACGCGGTGCCATAGTCTTTCAATTGCGGCATCGGCAGGGTGCGTTCCTGCTGACGTGCGATGCCCACAACGGCAAGCCGTTGTGGGCATCGTGTTTTTTGCATGTGAGAGAGCGCCAAGGCGGACGGAAAACCTTGGTGTTTATAAGCGTCTTGCTTATTTCACGATGCCTTTCTCAAGATATTCGCCAAGGTTCACGCGCACCCGTGCGGCAGCGTCGTCGGCGGCAACCTTTTTCATGTCGCTGTCAATCATCAGTTTCACGAGTTGCTCGAATGTCGTGGCGTTGGGGTTCCATCCCAGTTCGGCTTTGGCTTTTGTCGGGTCTCCCCATAGGTTCACCACGTCGGTTGGGCGGTAGAAGTCGGGTGAGACTTCCACGAGCACACGTCCCGTGGCCTTGTCGATGCCCTTCTCGTCGATGCCTTCGCCCTGCCATTCCAGCTCGATGCCGACGTAGTGGAACGCCAGCGCGCAAAACTCACGCACGGTGTGTTGCACGCCTGTCGCAATTACGAAGTCGGAAGGCTTGTCGTTTTGCAGTATGAGCCACATGCACTCCACGTAGTCCTTGGCGTATCCCCAGTCGCGTTTGCTCGACAGGTTTCCCAGGTAAAGCTTGTCCTGCTTGCCCTGCTTTATGCGTGCCGCCGCAAGTGTTATCTTGCGTGTCACGAATGTCTCGCCGCGCCGTTCGCTCTCGTGGTTGAACAGTATGCCGTTGCAGGCGAACATGTTGTATGCGTCGCGGTACTCGCGCGTTATCCAGTAGCCATACTGTTTTGCCACGGCGTATGGCGAGTAAGGGTGGAAAGGCGTGTTCTCGTTTTGCGGAACCTCCTCCACCTTGCCATACAGCTCTGACGTGGAAGCCTGGTAAATGCGGCATGTGTCCGTGAGACCGCACACGCGCACGGCCTCAAGTATGCGGAGCACGCCCACGGCATCTACGTCGGCGGTGTATTCGGGAGAATCGAAGCTTACCTGCACGTGGCTTTGCGCCGCAAGGTTGTATATCTCGGTTGGACGCACTTTGCCGACGATGTTGACGAGCGACGTTGAATCGCTGAGGTCAGCGTAGTGCAGGTGGAAGTGGGGCTTGCCCTCAAGGTGGGCAATGCGCTCGCGGAAATCGACCGACGAGCGGCGTATCAGCCCGTGCACGTCATATCCTTTGTCGAGCAACAGTTCCGACAGGTAGCTGCCGTCTTGTCCCGTCACGCCCGTTATGAGGGCGACTTTTCTGTTTTCTGCCATATATGATGGTATTTCGTTTGTTATGTCCTTAAGTGTTGGTTCGGGAAAGCATCCCGTAGTCGTGTCCCAGTTGCCGTGTTTACTGTTTGCGTGTTTGTGTCACTGTTTTGATGGGCCGTTGCCCGTGTGTTGGTTCAGGCGCCTGAGCGTTGTCATGCGGTCGGTCAGTTGTTTGAACTTTTCTATTCTTTCGGGAGCCAACAACCCGGCATTGCGTTTCTTGCGGTTTGACTTCAGCCAGTTCACCATGTTCATTTCCTCTTGGCGATGTCTCGAAGGGTTGCGGTTGTTGATGTCCATGAAACGCATGACCTCTTCCCAATGGGAAAGCCAAACTTCGTCTCTTGTCATATAGAATGAATTTTTTAAGATAGGTGTTTTAAAGTAAACGTTGTTTTGTGTGTTTTATTTTATCGTGTTTCCTTATTTTAGTTTCCCATACCATTCTTTCAGCGCGGCTTTCGGCGTGCCAAGCCTTACGAGGCGGTCGAGGTCACGTCGGGCTTCGTCGTGGCGTTTCAGTTTTATGCGGAGGTCGGCTCGTGCCAGCAGGTAATCCTTGTTGTCGGGGTCGCGCTGCAAAGCCTCCCCGTAATCGTATTCGGCAAGCTCAACCATGCCCCTTTCAGCCTCCATGCCGGCTCTTGCCGCCCATGCCAGGGCTGAGTCGGGGTGAGCCGCCACGAGCTGGTTTATGCCGTCCATGGCTTCTGTGTGATGTTGGTCCTTCTCGTTGAGCAGTGCCAGCCCGAGGCGAGCCTCGAAGTTGCCTGGCACAATCATGAGCAGGTGGTTGTAGTCGAGTCGCGCGAAATTGTAGCGGTGCAGGCGGTCGTTGCAATATGCACGGTAGTAGAGTGCGGCAATGTTGGCAGGCTCGCGCCCGAGCACACGGTCGTATTCTTGCTTTGCCTTCTGCCATTCCTGCAGCTCCATGTTCCATCGTGCCTTGCGCAGCCTCAGGTCAACCGAGTCGGGGTGGTATGCCAGTGCCGTTGCCGCGGCTTGCAGGCTGTCGCGCAGCGGGTTTGTGGCGTTCTGGGCGAATGCCAGCGCCGGCAGCAGCGCCAGTGCTATGGTTAATGCTTTCTTCTTCAATGCTTGTGAGAGGTTTTACAGGCTTTCCGCCTTCTTGCTTTTCACGTATTCGGCAAACGCTTGGTCGAAGGCATTCAGCTGTTGGTTTGTTAGTTTGCGTTTCTTCAGCTCGCGTCGCAGCCCCTTGTAGTAAGTGGTAACCTTGCGGTTTATGGAAGTCAGGGTGGTGTCGCTGCCGAAAATCCTGTCGAGGTCTGAGTGCATTTGCGGCACCAGCTCGGCAAGGAAGGCGTTGTCGTCCTCGGCGGTGGTCTCGGTGGCGGGTTGTGGCGTTGCGCTTTCCACATTCAGGCTGTCCGCGGCTGCGGTTTGCGCGGTCTGTGGCAGGTTGTCCGCCGTCGTGTCACCGTGCCCGTGCGCCAGCACGAGTATGATGCCGACCGCTATCGCCGCCAGCAGGATTGCCGCCATGAGCGGCTTCGTGCTGCGGGACATGCGGATTGCCCTGTCAGTGCCGTGTTTGGTCTTTGAGGCATGGTGGCGATGGTCGAGGGCTTCCATGAACTCTTCGACGTTGCCGAAACGCTCGTTCCTGCCAAAGCAGTGGCACTTGTTTATCACGTAGGCATACTCGCCGTCGAGTCCCATCTCGCTCAGCATCATGCCGAGCGAGTAAATGTCAGTGCGCGCGTCAAGTTCCATGGTGCCGTCCTTCGCCTCGGGCGCAAGGTATTTCTGCTCCTCTTGCGGCTGTTGCATCATGTCAGGGTATCGCAGGCGCACGACTGACAGCCTTGCTTGGTCGCCCCTCTTGGTTATGAACACGTTGTGCGAGTTGAGGTTGCCATGCACCTTGCCCATGCCGTGCATGTATTCCAGCGCCGCAGCCACCTGCCTTGCCACGCATTTCTTCTCGTCGCTGCCGTGTCCCTCGGCAATCCATTGCGCGAGCGTGCGGCAGTCGTCCCATTCGGTCACGATGCATGTGCCGTGCTGGGTGTCCTTCATGTCGAGCAACTTGAAGATGTTGGGGCAGTCGAGATCCTTGCCGTTCTCAAATTCCCTTTTCAGGTAACGCCGGTATTGCGGCTTGTCGTGGTAGGCTTCCTTAAGGCCTATGAGCAACACCTGCTTGCCGCCTTCGTTTGCCGTGGCTATAAGGTTTACGCTGTTGGTGGTCAACTCTGTCATGTTGTTGTAACGTATGGGGTTGTGTTGTGTGTGGTTGGGGCGATTGTCGTGGCTGGCGCGTGGCGTAGGCTTCCGCCGTTTACTTCAGCGGGAACAGTCCGTAGAGTGCCGAGTCAATCATGTCGGTCACCTTGCGGAAGTCTTCCGGGTTCTCCTCGTAGTGTATCTTGTCGCCATCCACGATGAGCAGCTCGCCCTTGTACGATGCGATCCAGTCCTCGTAGCGTTGTTGCAGGCCGGCGAGGTAGTCGATTCGTATGCTCTTCTCGAAGTCTCGCCCACGCTTTTCAATGTGCTTTACCAGGGTTGGTATGCTTGAGCGGATGTAAATCATGAGCTGCGGCTTGCTTACCAGCGACATCATCAGCTCGAACAGGTGGCTGTAGTTCTGGAAGTCGCGGTCAGACATGTAACCCTGCTCGTGCAGGTTGGGCGCGAAGATGCACGCGTCCTCGAATATCGTGCGGTCCTGTATTATGGTGTCCGTGCTGTTGTTGATCTCCACGACCTCCTTGAATCGCTTGTTCAGGAAGTATATTTGCAGGTTGAACGACCACCTGTTCATGTCCTTGTAGAAGTCTTCCAGATATGGGTTGTTGTCCACCGGCTCGTAGCGTGGTGTCCAGCCGTAGCGTTTGGCGAGCATTCGTGTCAGGGTGGTCTTGCCGCTCCCTATGTTTCCTGCGATGGCTATGTGCATGATCCTTTAGTCTTATGTTTGTTGTGTTTTGTTTTTTGTCATCTCTCAGTTTCCCGGTTTCCTTATGCCGTTCCTTTCGAGCAGCGCGTCAACCGTTGGCTCCTGTCCCCTGAACCGCTTGTACAGGGTCATGGGGTGCTCGGTTCCGCCCTTCGACAGTATGCAGTCGCGCAGCCGCTGTGCGGTGGCGCGGTCGAAGATGCCGTTTTTCTTGAACACGCTGAAGGCGTCGGCGTCGAGCACCTCGGCCCACTTGTAACTGTAGTATCCTGCGGCGTAGCCACCGGCCATGATGTGCGAGAATTGCACAGTCATGCACGTGTCGGGCAGCTGGCGCGTTATTATGGCATCCTTCCATGCGTTTTTCTCAAACGCCACGAGGTCTTCGTCGAAAGGCTTGTCCATGGTGTAGTATGCCATGTCGAGCAGGCTGAAGCTCACCTGCCGCAGGCACGAGTATGCCACGTTGAAGTTGCGGCTCTTTATTATGCGGTCTATCAGGTCGTCGGGTATTGGCTCGCCTGTCTGGTAGTGGGTGGCGAAGGTGTGTAGGAACTCTGGCTCGACGGCGTAGTTCTCCATGAACTGCGACGGCATTTCCACGAAGTCCCAGAACACGTTTGTGCCCGACAGGCTCTCGAAGCGGCTGTTGGCGAACATGCCGTGCAGCGCGTGGCCGAACTCGTGCAGGAAGGTCTCCACCTCGCCGAGCGTCAGCAGCGCGGGCTTCGAGTCGGTGGGCTTGGTGAAGTTGGTCACCACGCTGACGTGCGGCCTTACGTTCTCGCCCTTCCGGTTTATGCTCTGCTCCTGGTACTCCGTCATCCACGCCCCGTCCTGCTTGCCCTCGCGCGGGTAGAAGTCGGCGTAGAGCACGGCCAGGTACGAGCCGTCGTTGTCGAACACCTCGTAAGCCTTCACGTCCTTGTGGTAAACGGGTATGTCCTTGTTCTCCTTGAACGTGATGCCGTACAGCCTCGTTGCCAGCCCGAACACGCCGCTTATCACGTTGTCGAGCTTGAAGTAGGGCCTTAGCATCTCAGCGTCGAGGTTGTACTTTGCCATCTGCAGCTTGTGGGCGTAGTAGGAGAAGTCCCACGGCTCCATCACGAAGTCGTCGCCCTCAGCCTTCCTCGCCTCGTCGGCTATGGCCTCCAGCTCCTCCACGGCAGTGGGCTTGTAGTCGCGTATCAGGTCGTTTAGCAGCTTGTAAACGCTTTGCGTGTCCGATGCCATGCGGTGCTTCAGCACGTAGTCGGCAAACGTGTCGTAGCCGAGCAGCTGCGCCATCTCGCGCCTAAGGTTTATCAGCCGCTTGCATATCTGTATGTTGTTCGAGTCGTTGTCGTGGGTGCACTGCGTGCTGCGCGCCATGTACATTTGCTTGCGCAGCTCGCGCTCGTCGCTGTACGTCATGAACGGCGAGTAGCTTGGGTAGTCGAGCGTGAACACCCATCCCTCCAGCTTGCGCTCCTTGGCGGCGAGCGCCGCAGCCTCCACGGCCGTCTCGGGCAGCCCGCCCAGCTGTGCCTTGTCGGTTATGTGCAGCGTGTAAGCCTTGTTCTCCTTCAGCAGGTTCTGCGAGAATTGCAGCGACAGCATCGACGATTCCTCGGTGAGCTGCCTTAGCTTCTCCTTGCCGGCTTCGTCGAGCAACGCTCCGCTGCGCACGAATGCGTCATACTCCTTGTCGAGCAGCGTTTGCTCCTCGGGCGTTAGCTGGCGGTGGTTCTCGTACACGGCCTTTATGCGCTCGAAGAGCTTGGGGTTGAGCGTTATGTCGTTCTCGTGCTTTGTCAGTATGGGGCTGAGCTTTTGCGCCAGGTCTTCCATGTCCTGGTTGGTCTCGGCGCTCATTAGGCACGAGAAC
Organism: uncultured Prevotella sp.; assembly: GCA_964386825.1. GTDB lineage: Bacteria > Bacteroidota > Bacteroidia > Bacteroidales > Bacteroidaceae > Prevotella. Next base: position 39,491 of record CAYLUI010000016.1, read on the forward strand.
ACCGTTGACACGCGGTCCAGCAGGTCGTAGTAGGAGTCGCCCCGCGAGCTGTCGTGGAAAATGATGGTGTTGTCGAACGTCGGCGGCTCGGGGTTGTTTATTATCTTCTCAATCTCCTCGTCCTCGCGTTTCATGCCCTCCATGAACGCCGGCTCGAAGTCCTCGAACCGTATTTTGTCGAACGGCACGGTGTCGTGTGGCGTGCCGTAGGGTTGCATGAAAGGGTTTTGTCTCTCTGCGCTATCTGTCATGTCCGTGTTCTTTTTCATTATAAATGCAAAGTTAGCAAAAAGATTGGCAATCGTGTTGAAAAAATTATAATTTAACTAATTGCCCCGCGTGTCCCCGTGCTGCCTTCCGTGGAAGCCTCGGTTGCGGCATTGCGCGCCCCCCTTGGGCGGGGGCTTTGCGTTTGCGGCGCGAAGGCAATGCCATTACGCCGCAAACGCACCTCCATTGCGCCGTAAACGCAGTGTGGTTACGGCGCAATGGAGGTGCGTTTGCACTGTCATCGTCAGGGGCTTGCGCCCCGTGGTGTTGGTGTGTGTGGCGTAAGGTGCTTGTGGCGTGTGTGTTACGCCTCTATGCCCTTGTCGCCGTTGATGTATTCGAGAAGCTTCACGGCATCGACATACTGCTCTATGCCGAGGGCCACGTCCTTGGCTGCCTTCATTGCCATGACCACGGTCTGTGGGCGGTGAACCACGTCGCCGCCGGCGAAGACACCGCGTCGGGTGGTCATGCCGTATGGGCGCTCAAGCACTTTCACGTATCCTTTCTCGTCCACGTCGATGCCGCTTGTGGTTGACACTATGCGGTTGGCAGGGCGTGAGCCTACGGCGAGGAATATGCGGTCGAACGGTTCGGTGCGCTCGCCGTCCTCGCTTTGCACGCGCACGCTGCCAAGGCGGCCTTTCCTGCCCTCGATGAACTCGGTGACGGTGGATTTCCACCAGAACTTGATGCCTTCCTTCACGGCATCGTCATACTCTGCCTGTATGGCGGGCATCTCCTCCTGTGTGCGGCGGTAAATCACCGTCACGTCGCAGCCCAGGCGTATGGCTGTGCGCGCCGCGTCCATCGCCACGTTGCCGCCGCCTATCACGCCCACGCGCTCTCCGGCCTTGGCTGGCACCATCTCGCGGCCTATGGCTCCCTCGTTGTAGGCGTTGGCCTGGTGCAGGAGGTACGTGGATTGGCTTACGCCGCGGAGCTTAGCCCCGGGCACGCCGTCCATGTTTTGCGGTATTGCCGTGCCGGTGCCCATGAATATTGCGTCGAAGCCACGGGCGAACAGCGTGTCAACGTTTATGCCGTTCTCGCCAATGAGGGTGTTGCTCACGAAGTTGACCCCCAGCTCGGCTATCTTCTTTATCTCCGAGCGCACCACGTCCTTGGGCAGGCGATACTCGGGTATGCCCCACATGAGCACGCCGCCGGGTTCGGGCTGTCCCTCGTAGATGGTCACGGCGAAGCCCTTTCGGGCAAGGTCGCCGGCGACGGTCAGCCCTGCGGGGCCTGAGCCTATCACGGCTATCTTGCCGCGCGTCTTCTGTGGCACAGGCTCGCGCGTGAGGCGCATCTGCGTGTCAAAGTCGGCGAGGAACGATTCTATTCGCCCTATCTGTATGGGGTTGCCCTTGCGGTTCATCACGCAGTGGCCCTGGCACTGTTTCTCGTGAGGGCACACGCGGCCGCATATCGCCGGCAGGTTTGACACCTCGTTGATGGTCTCCATGGCCGCGCCGAGGTTGCCCATCGAGAGGTGGTGGTTGAACTCCTTGATGTGGTTGCCGATGGGGCATCCCTTCTCGCATTGCGGCACCTTGCACTGCAGGCAGCGCTTGGCCTCGTCGATGGCCTCGCGCATTGTGAACGGGTGGTGGACTACTTGGAAGTTGTCGTTGTCCGTGGCCATTATCCCTTGAGTTCTTTGATTATGTCAAGGCACTCGCGGCACTTGTCGGTGATGGCTTGCCACTGGCCTGCTGCGACCACGTCCTTGGGGAAGAGCTTCGAGCCCATGCCCACGCAATAGACACCGGCCTTGAACCATCCTTCGAGGTTCTCGCGTGTGGGTGCCACGCCGCCCGTGACCATGATTTTCGACCATGGGCACGGAGCCATCATGTCCTTTACGAAGTTGGGGCCGTAAACGTCGCCGGGGAACACCTTCGTGAGGTCGGAGCCAAGCTCCTGTGCCTTGCCAACCGCGCTCACCGTGGCGCAGCCGGGGCAGTAGGGCACCAGGCGGCGGTTGCAGACGGTGGCAACGTCGGGGTTGAACAGGGGACCGACGATGAAGTTGGCACCCAGCTGGATGTAGAGTGCCGCCGTGGGGGCATCGACTATCGTGCCAACGCCGAGCGCAAGCTCGGGGCACTCCTTGGCTGCCCACTTCACGAGCGCGCCGAAGACCTCGTGGGCGAAGTCGCCGCGGTTGGTGAACTCGAAGGCTCTCACGCCTCCGTCGTAGCAAGCCTTGACGACGTTCTTGGCGGTCTCAAGGTCGCTGTTGTAATATACGGGCACCATTCCGGTTGCGCCGATTTTCTGCAAGACTGCTATCTTGTCAAACTTTGCCATATCTTTTTCTTGTTGTCTATTGTTGAGCCTGTGGGATTTTGCGGGACGTTGGGGGAACGGCATCGGGAAGCCTTGCGGCAATCCCGGTGCCTGCCCTCAACTCTCAATCCTAATTTTCAACGTATTAATCCTTAAACTCTCTTGGTTCTCAACTTAGCGTTGCACGCGTCCGTTGGCGTTTCCTGCCGCAAGGCTCTCCACCTCGTTTACGTCCACGAGGTTGAAGTCGCCGTTGATGGTGTGCTTCAGCGCCGACGCAGCCACGGCAAACTCAAGTGCCTCGCCTTGCGTTTCCTTGGTGAGCAGGCCGTGTATGAGGCCACCCGAGAACGAGTCGCCACCGCCAACGCGGTCGATGATCGGGTTGATGTCGTAGTGGCGGCTCTCGTAAAACTCCTCACCATTATATATAAGGGCTTTCCAGCCGTTGTGCGTGGCGCTGTAAGACTCGCGCAGCGTGGAGACGACATACTTGAAGCCAAACTCCTTTGCCATCTGCTCGAATATCTTGTGGTAGCCGGCGGCGTCGGTCTTGCCGCCCTCAACGTCGGCGTCGGGCTTGAAGCCGAGGCACAGCTGGGCGTCTTCCTCGTTGCCGATGCACACGTCAACATACTGCATGAGCGGGCGCATCACCGAGATGGCCTTCTCTGAGGTCCAGAGCTTCTTGCGGAAGTTGAGGTCAACGGAAACGGTAACGCCGTGACGCTTGGCGGCCTCGCAGGCCTTCTTGGTTATCTCGGCGGCCTTGTCGCTGATGGCAGGCGTGATGCCGCTCCAGTGGAACCACTGCGCGCCTTCCATGATTGCGTCGAAGTCGAACTCGGCTGCGTCGGCTTCGGCGATGGACGAGTGGGCGCGGTCGTATATCACCTTGCTCGGGCGCATTGAGGCGCCGGTCTCTGCGTAATACAGTCCGACGCGGTCGCCACCACGCACGATGTGGTGTGTGTCAACGCCATAGCGGCGCAGTGCGTTGACGGCAATCTGGCCAATCTCGTGCTTGGGGAGCTTTGACACGAAGCAAGCGTCGTGGCCATAGTTGGCAAGGCTTACTGCCACGTTGGCCTCGCCACCGCCAGGGATGATGCGGAAGTGGTCGCTCTGGATGAAACGGTCGTTGCCCTCTGGGGAAAGGCGGAGCATGATCTCGCCCAAGGTTACAATCTTTGACATAGTGTTTTTCTGAAAATTTATGTTGTTGTTCGTTTTTCTTGCGTGGCTTACAATAATATGGTGCGTATGGGCTGCCGTGCTTGCCTTGCGGAAGGCTTGGTGAGCCATTTTGTAATGTTCACGTTGCAAAGATAATATGAAAAGTTTAAACGGAGGGTCTGTTTGGGACGTAAAATGTTCAATTATTTGCCAAATTGTACAAAATGGATTTTAAGTGGTTTGAAAAACGCCTTTTTCGCACAATTATGCCAATTTTTCACGATTATTATCCGTTGGTAGTGGAAATTTTTTGTTACATTTGCAGCATTATGGTCAGGGCCGCGTTGCGGTCGCTGGCTTTTGTGGTGTCAAAAGCTTAAAACAGATATGAACATTTTCAATTACATCATCCAGATGGGTGCTTCGGTGATGATGCCGGTCATCTTCACCATTATTGGCCTTTGCATAGGCATGAAATTCGGCAAGGCCCTGAAGTCGGGTCTCTTCGTTGGAGTGGGCTTCGTGGGCTTGGGAATAGTCACGGCGTTGCTAACCGACAATTTCAAGGATCCCTTGCAGGCCATCGAGAACATTTTCAGCCTTAACCTCAGCGTGTTTGACATGGGCTGGCCCGCCGCGGCGTCGGTGGCTTACAACACGGCCGTGGGCGCGCTTATTATCCCCGTTTGCCTTGGCATAAACTTCCTGATGGTAATCACGAAGACCACGCGCACGGTCAACATTGACCTGTGGAACTATTGGCATTTCGCCTTCATCGGGGCTGTGGTTTACTTCGTCTTCGACCAGAGCCTGCTGTGGGGATATTTCGCGGCCATTGTTTGCTATGTCTTTACGCTCGTGATGGCTGACCTGACGGCAGAGAGATTCCAGAAGTATTATGACCTGCCGGGCATCTCGGTGCCGCAGCCTTTCTGCCAAAGCTTCACCCCGTTTGCCATTGGGCTGGGCTGGCTGCTCGACAAGATTCCGGGCTTCGACAAGCTCAACGTTGATGCGGAGGGACTGAAGAAGAAGTTTGGCGTGCTGGGCGAGCCGCTTGTGCTGGGTGTCATCGTGGGCTGTGTCATTGCCGCCGTGGCCCATGTGAACGACTTCCGCGACTTTGATGCGTTCATGGCGACGTTGCCTGCCGGGGCTTCGGTCACCGACGGAGTAATGCGGATTACCAAGGACATCTTGTTCCTTGGCGTTACGATGGGTGCGGTGATGGAACTCATACCGCGCATAACGAAGCTTTTCATTGACGGACTGATGCCAATCTCCGACAAGACAAAGGAGGTGATAGCCAAGAGGTTCAACGGCAAGAAAATACATATCGGAATGAGTCCGGCGCTTGTCATCGGCCATCCCACGGCACTGGTGTGCACGCTGTTCCTCATCCCGACGTACATAGTGATTTCGGTGCTGCTGCCCGGCAACCAGTTCTTGCCGCTTGCGTCGCTCGCAGGTCTTTTCTACCTTTTCCCGATGATGTTGCCTTACACCAAGGGCAATGTCGCGAAAACTTACATCGTGGGCTTCGTGGCGTTGCTCATCGGGCTGTGGTTCGTTACCGACATGGCTCCCGACTTCACCAAGGCTGCCGCGGCGGTGTTTGCCCAGACGCAGGACAAGGCTGCGCATGTGCCTGACGGGTTCCTGGCCGGCAGCATGGACTTTGCGTCGTCGCTCATCGGCTATTGCATTTACGCACTTGCTAAGTATGCCAAGTTTGTTGGCGCTGCGGTGATGGTTGCCGTTACCGTTGTGATGATGGTCATCAACAGGAGGAGAATAGTAAAGGACGAAAGAAACAACCAACAATAAAAACAGGACATGAAGAAAACATTAATGATCGCCGCCTTGTGCCTCGCCGCTTTCACGGTCAATGCGCAAGACTGCGGAAAGAAAGGTTATGAAGTGAAAGCAGAAAACAGTTACACAAACTACAATGTGCGCTATTCGAGCAATCCGAAGGACGCAAAGCACTATGACACGCAGCGTTTGCGCTCGGAGTTTCTCATAGAGAAGGTTTTCGCGCCGGGTGAGGTCAATTGGACATACACCACGTTTGACCGTTTCCTCATTGGCGGAGCCGAGCCTACCACCACCCCGCTGAAGCTGACATCCATCGCGCCGCTTTATGTTGACGCAAGCAAGGGCAACAATGGGCGTAACCTGCTCGACAATCGCGAGCTGGGCATAATAAACATTGGTGGCGACGGCACCGTGACCGTTGACGGCAAGTCTTACAGCCTTGGTTTCCAAGAGGCTTTGTATGTTGGCAAGGGTGCCAAGGAGATTACGGTGGCAAGCAAGGATGCCTCGAAGCCAGCCAAGTTTTACATGAACAGCGCTTGCGCCCACCAGTCTTACCCGACGAAGAAGGTGAGCCTTAAGGATGCCAACAACATCAAGGCAGGCAGCATGGCCGAGAGCAACGACCGCGTTATCCACCAGATGATAATCGACGGCGTGGCAGGAGTGCGCACATGCCAGTTGCAGATGGGCATAACGGAGTTGAAGACCGGTTCCGTCTGGAACACCATGCCGGCTCACACGCATCTGCGCCGCATGGAAACGTACCTTTACTTCAACGTGCCCGAGGGGCAGAAAATTTGCCATTTCATGGGTGAGCCGCAGGAGACACGCCCCGTGTGGATGAACTGCGAGCAGGCTGTGATAAGCCCAGAGTGGAGCATCCATTGCGCTGCTGGCACGTCTAATTACACGTTCATCTGGGGCATGGCTGGCGAGAACCTCGTTTACAATGACATGCAGGTGGTGAAGATTCCTGACTTGAAATAAACGATAGCGGTCGAAGGAGCGGCGCATTGCTCCTTTGACTGTTCAAAAAACGAAACAAAATGGTAAACTTTTCTCTTGAGGGCAAGGTTGCCCTCGTTACCGGTGCCGCATACGGCATTGGTTTTGCCATCGCCCAGGCTTATGCCGAGGCTGGCGCAAAGATTGCTTTCAACTGCCGCAGCCAAAAACACCTTGGCGAGGCTCTTGCCGACTATAAGGCAAAGGGCATTGACGCAAAGGGATACATTGCCGACGTTACCGACGAGGCTCAGGTAAAGGAACTCGTAGCGAAGGTTGAGCAGGATCTCGGCACGGTTGACATTCTCGTTAACAACGCCGGCATCATCAAGCGCATTCCTATGCTTGAGATGAGCGTGGAGGATTTCCGTAAGGTTGTTGACATTGACCTCAACGCCGCATTCATAATGTCAAAGGCTGTGCTCCCGGGGATGATAGAGAAGGGGCACGGAAAGATTATAAACATCTGCTCGATGATGAGCGAGCTTGGCCGTGAGACCGTTTCGGCATACGCCGCTGCTAAGGGTGGCTTGAAGATGCTGACGCGCAACATTTGCTCTGAGTTTGGCGAGCACAACATACAGTGCAACGGTATTGGCCCGGGTTACATTGCAACCCCTCAGACCGCTCCGCTGCGTGAGCGCCAGGCTGATGGCAGCCGTCACCCGTTCGACCAGTTTATCGTGAGCAAGACTCCGGCAGCGCGCTGGGGCACCCCCGAGGATCTCATGGGGCCAGCCGTGTTCCTTGCCAGCGATGCTTCCGACTTCGTGAACGGTCACATCCTGTATGTTGACGGTGGCATACTCGCTTATATCGGCAAGCAGCCATAAGCCAACCATGAAGGAATGGGCTTGTCCGTGAGGAGTTGATTTCCAAGCGGAAAGGACAAAATATTAAGACCGCCGCAACCGAGTTTCGGTTGCGGCGGTCTTAATATGGTATATGGGGAAATGCCCAAACTTGGGCATTCTCCACGTTTTTATGCTCCAAGGAAGTCCATCACCTGCTTGTAAACATTCTCGCCCGTGAAGCCTAGCTTCTCGTCAAGTACATTGTAAGGTGCTGAGAAACCGAAGCTCTCCAAACCGAAGACACGGCTGTTGGGGCCTATGCCAACGAGACCTTCGAGGGTGCATGGCAAGCCTGCGGTCAAGCCAAACTTCTTGGCATCGTATGGCAGTACGGTTTCCTGGTATTCCTTCGGCTGGCGACGGAAGAGACCCTCCGAAGGGGCACTCACCACGCGAACCTTGATGCCATCCTTGCGCAACAGTTCCGCTCCAGCCTCAAGCGTTGACACCTCAGAGCCACTTGCCACGAGGATCACCTCTTTGCTATCGCCTGTCAGGCTGTCGCTGCCATTGACGACGTAAGCTCCCTTGCGAGCCTGCTCGTAGTCGTTGCCTTCGGTCAGGCACTTTATGCCCTGACGTGAAAGGATGAGAGCCGTCGGGGTCTCGTTGTTCTCCATTGCCATTTGCCAGCAGACGGTGGTCTCGTGGCAGTCGGCAGGGCGGAACACACGCACGCTGTCCTGTCCCTTGTGGTTCTTCAGTTTCTCCATGAGGCGTATTTGTGCCTCTTGCTCAACGGGTTCGTGGGTTGGACCGTCCTCGCCAACGCGGAATGCGTCGTGGGTCCAGACAAACTTCACGGGTACGCCCATGAGGGCAGCCATGCGCACGGCAGGCTTCATGTAATCGGAGAACACGAAGAATGTGCCCATCGCCGAGATGACACCGCCGTGCAGCATCATGCCGATGCACATGTCGGCCATCGTAAGCTCGGACACGCCAGCCTGGAAGAACGCTCCGCTGAAGTCGCCGTTCTGCAGGTTGTGGGTCTCCTTGAGGAAGCCGTCGGTCTTGTCGGAGTTGCTGAGGTCTGCCGAGGCGCAAATCATGTTTGGCACTTGCTGGGCGAGCACCTTGAGGCATGCCGCCGAAGCCGCACGTGTTGCCGAGCCGGCTTTCTGCTCAACCTTGCTCCAGTCAACCTTTGGCGCGTTGCCCGAGAACCACTCGTCCATGAGAGCTTTCTTGTCGGCGTTTTCCTTTGCCCACTCGGCTTCCTCCTCATGGCGTTTTGCCACGATGTCTTTCAGCTCCTCGCGACGGTCGGCGTAAAGCTTCTTAACGTCGTCGAATATCACGAATGGGTTTTCTATGTCGCCGCCAAGGTTCTTGATGGTGTTGGCGAAGGCATCGCCGCCGAGCGGCGCGCCGTGCGTCTTTATGTTGTGCTCGTAGCTTGTGCCGTCAGCCTGGAGTGCGCCCTTGCCCATTATGGTCTTGCCTATGATGATTGTCGGGCGTTTCGGCTCGGCGATGGCCTCGTCGAGAGCCTTGCGTATTTGCTCAACGTCGCTGCCGTCAATCTCTATTACGTTCCAGTGCCATGCACGGTACTTGGCGGCGGTGTCCTCGTCCATCACCTCACTTACGGTGGTGGAAAGCTGTATGTCGTTTGCGTCGTAGAACATTATGAGGTTGTCCAGCCCGAGCTTGCCGGCAATGCGCCCCACGCCCTGTGAGATTTCCTCCTCCACGGCTCCGTCTGAGATGTAGGCGAATATGCGGTGCTGCATGGGCGTGTGGCCGAGGCGTGCCTCAAGGAACTTCTCCGCCACTGCGGCTCCCGCTGCCAAGGCATGTCCCTGGCCGAGAGGCCCCGATGAGTTTTCGACACCGTGCGCCACGTCAAGCTCTGGATGTCCCGGGCAAATGCTGCCCCACTGGCGCAACTGCTGTATGTCGTCGAGGGTGTACTTGCCCTGCAATGCCAGCGCGGCGTAGAGCATGGGACTCATGTGGCCGGGGTCGAGGAAGAAACGGTCGCGTCCTGTCCACGTGGGGTTCTCCGGGTCATACACGAGGTATTCGGAGAACAGAACGTTTATGAAGTCGGCTCCGCCCATTGCTCCGCCAGGGTGTCCCGACTTGGCTTTCTCTACCATGCTCGCAGCCAATATGCGGATGTTGTCGGCTGCGTGGTTCATCACTTTAATGTCGTTCATGATTTATGTGATTTTAAAATATTCTTGTTGCAAAGATACTACTTTAAATTCAAAACCACTATTGCTTTTGCCGGTATTTTGGCTTTCACGGAGTTTCTTTTTATTGACGCGATGTTGCATGGCGTTTCTTTCACCGTCTCGGGATGCTCGAAATCGTTGTAGTCGCCGATGTTTTTCGAGGTGAGTATTGTGCCCGTTACGGTTTTCAGGTTTGCTCCGGCGAAGCTAAGCTCCACTTCCTGCGCCTTGTCGAGGCTTGGGTTCACGATCGAGACTATTATGCCGCCGTCAGTCTTGCGTGCCGCCGAAACAGAAACGGCTGGAACCTTGTAGTCGGTTGCCCTGTACATTTTGTTGCCCGTCACCGTCATAGAGTCCACCTTTATGTCAATGGGCAGGTAGGTTGCGTCCTGGAAGCCACGGTACATCTTGAAGACGTGGTAGGTTGGCGTGAGCACCATGTGCCCCGAGCCCTTCGTGTCGGTTAGAATCATTGATTGCAGCACGTTTACAACCTGTGCGATGTTTGCCATGCGCACGCGGTCGGTGTGACGCTGGAACACGTTGAGTGTCAGTGCGGCTACCATGGCGTCGCGCATGGAGTTTTGCTGGTAAAGGTGGCCGCGTATGGTGCCCGGCTCCTCGTCCCACCATGTGCCCCATTCGTCCACGAGCAGACCTATTTTCTTTTGTGGGTCCTTGGCATCCATCAGTGCCGAGTGCTTCTTGATGACATCCTCTATTTGCAGAGCCTTGCTTATGGTCCAGTAGTATTCCTGGTTGTCAAAGCCTGTTGCCGCACCCTTGTTGTTGCTCCAGTTTTTCACGGTGTAATAGTGGAGCGAGAGTCCGGACATGCGGCCGCCAACGTTGTTCATCAGCACCTTGGTCCAGTTGTAATCGTAGTCGCTTGCGCCCGACGCAATCTTGTAAAGCTTGTGGTCGTCGTAGTTGCGGCAGTATGTGGAGTATCTGCGGTAAAGGTCGGCGTAATATTCGGGTCGCATGCTTCCGCCGCATCCCCAGCTCTCGTTGCCGACACCCAGGTACTTGACGTTCCACGACTTCTCGCGCCCGTTCTTGCGGCGTAGCTTTGCCATTGGCGTGTCACCGTCGCTCGTCATGTATTCAACCCATTTTGCCAGTTCCTCAACCGTTCCCGAGCCTACGTTGCCGCTGATGTAAGGCTCGCAGCCGAGCAGTTCGCACAGGTTCAGGAACTCGTGTGTCCCGAAAGAGTTGTCCTCGATGGTGCCGCCCCAGTTGTTGTTCTGCATCTTGGGGCGTTGCGAGCGAGGCCCGATGCCGTCCATCCAGTGGTATTCGTCGGCGAAGCATCCGCCCGGCCAGCGCAGCACCGGCACTTTCAGCTCCTTGAGTGCGTTGAGCACGTCCAGGCGGTAGCCGTCCTTGTTGGGGATGGTTGACTCCGGCCCGACCCACAGACCGCCGTAGATGCACGTGCCGAGGTGCTCGGCAAACTGACCGTAGATTTCCTTTGGTATGACGTTTGTCCCCTTGTCGGCGTGAATGGTTGCGGTGACATCCTGGGCGTTGATGCCTGAGGCGAAGCCCAGTGACAATGCAGTGAGCGTAATCTTAAGTCTTGATTTCATTTGTCTGATTGGTATGTTTGGGAGATTGGCAAGCCCGTGGACATGGCGGTTGTGCTACCACCGTGGCATCGGCAATAGGCAAGCCCAGCCATTTGCATGTTGCCATTTGTTGGTTTGCGCATCTTGGCTGGGCTTGGGGATGCCATTGCTTTTGTGCTTCCGCACTTCAGGCCTCCAGTCTCCTGTTTTTCGGTTGTTTTGTTATTCTTTGTATTTCACGGCGGCCTTCTCTATCTCCAGCCCCTTCTTGTAGCTTTCGATGTAAGCGTTGAAGCCCTCAACGTCCTCGGGTGTCGGAACCACTTGCGTGCCCTTGTTGCCTGCGAACACTTTCTGGTCGAGGAAGTCGGCGAGCGTCAGCCCCTTGTCGTTGTTTACGAGGTATGCCGCCAGCAGTGCCATTCCCCAGGGACCGCCCTCGCCTGCGGTCTCCATGACGGAAATTGGCGAGTTGAGTGCTGCGCCGAGCATGCGCTGCCCGACCTCAGGCGTGGTGAAGAAGCCTCCATGGCCGGTGATGCGGTCAACCGCCACCTTCTCGTCTTTCAGCAATATGTCGTTTCCAATTTTCAGCACTGCCACGGCTCCGTAGAGGTTGGCGCGCATGAAGTTGGCAAGCGTGAACTTGTCGTTTGGCGAGCGCACAATCATCGGCCGTCCCTCTTCCAGCCCTGTCACGGGTTCGCCCGAGAAGTAGTTGTAAGCCATCAGGCCGCCGCACTGTGGGTCGCCTTTCTGTGCCATGTTGAAGAGGGTTGTGAGGATTTGCCCCATGTCGGCGCTGATGCCTGCGGCTTCGAGGTATTCCTTGAAGATGCCAGCCCAGGCGTTTATGTCGCTCGTGCAGTTGTTGCAGTGGACCATTGCCACGGGCGATCCGTCGGGGGTGGTCACGATGTCAATGCTCTCGTAGGGCTTCGACAGGTTCTTCTCCAGCACGATCATCGAGAACGACGACGTGCCGCACGAGACGTTTCCGGTGCGCTGCTTGACGCTGTTGGTGGCAACCATGCCGGTTCCGGCGTCGCCCTCGGGTGGGCACATTGCCGCCCCTGCTTTCAGGTTGCCCGACGGGTCGAGCAGCCTTGCGCCTTTCTCCGTGAGCTTGCCAGCTTCAACGCCTGCCGATAAAACTTTTGGGAGGATGCCTCGCAACTTCCAAGGGAAGCCGTTGCAACTTGCGAGGGAATCGAACTTTTTTACCATCTCCTCGTCGTAGTCCTTGGTGGCTGGATCGATGGGGAGCATGCCCGAAGCGTCGCCGATGCCGGTCACGCGCTCGCCCGTGAGCTGCCAGTGTATGTAAGCGTCGAGGGTGGCAAGGTAATCGATGTCCTTTACGTGGCTCTCGCCGTCGAGTATGCACTGGTATAGGTGCGAGATGCTCCAGCGGAGGGGGATGTTGAAGTTGAAGAGGCTGCTCAGCTCTGCGGCAGCCTTGCCGGTGTTGGTGTTGCGCCATGTGCGGAATGGCACGAGAATGTTCTCGTCTTTGTCGAACGCCATGTATCCGTGCATCATCGCGCTGATGCCGATTGCTGCCAGGCTCTCAATCTCGATGCCGTACTGGCGGCTTACGTCTTCGCGCAGTGTGGCGTAGCAGTGTTGCAGCCCGCCCCAGATGTTCTCGATGCTGTATGTCCACAGCCCGTTCTCCAGCTGGTTTTCCCATGTGTGTGAGCCTTGCGCTATGGGTTTGTTGTCGCCGTCTATGAGGACTGCCTTTATGCGGGTTGAGCCAAACTCGATGCCGAGAATGCCTTTGCCCTGTTGTATGGTTTCTTTTGCGGTCATGTTTTTGTAAAGTGGGTAGGGGGAAGTTAAGGGTGATTGGTGGTGTTTAAAAAAGGTTGAGGGAGCCATGGGAGTTAGGGACAGATGGCAAAAGCCTGCCTTGTGATGTATGGCGTGATGTCTCTAACTCCTTTGCCTCCCTCTATTTGGTCACATGCAAGGATTATTTCAGAGCCTTGTTGAGCATGTAGTAAACCTCGTTCCAGCGCAGCTCCTTGCGGAATTGCTCATAGTCGGTGTCCTTGTTTATGATGCAGGCCTCAATGTCGGCAATCTCGGCGAAGTCAATCCAGTATTCGTCCGTGAGACCGAATGAGAAGCAGCTGTGGTGTGTGCCGCCGGCGTTCATCCAGCATCCCACGCCAACCTCGAACGAAGGCTCGGGTACCCAGAGTGCCGATGCCACGGGAAGCTTGGGCAGCGGCTTCGACTTGATGAGGTTCACGTCGTTTGCGATGAGGCGGAAGCGGTTGCCCATGTCAACAACCGTCGTGGCAACGCCGTGGCCTTGCTTCGTGGTGAACACGAGGCGCGCCGTCTCGCTTTTGCGCACGCCGATGCCAAGGAAGTGCACCTCAAGGCGTGGTTTCTCCTCGGCGATGTCTGGGTTGATTTCCAGCATGTGGCTCTCAAGGATTGAGGTGTTCTCGCCGTCGAAGTTGAGGGTGTAATCCTCAAGGAACGAGGTTCCGGCGTTTTCGAGGCCTTGGCTCATGAACCATGTGGTGCGGTACAGGCATGCGCTCTTCCAGTCGCCCTCGGCGCCGAAGCCGTAGCCGTCGTGCATGAGACGCTGCGAAGCCAGGCCTGGAATTTGGTCGAAGCCATGTCCGGTCTCCTCGACGTTCACGTCGCCGAGGTCGTCGAAGTTGGTCGTGAAGCCCTTTGCGCCGTATGCCTTAAGCACGGAACGCAACGTAAGTTCAGCCTTGGCTGAGTTCCATATCTTCTTGTAGCCGAGTGACGACTCGTCTTTCAGCTCGTCGGCTACGGCGTACTCCTTGAAGTAAACGTCGTGTACGAGTGCCGTAACATCCTCGTCCTTTATCTTGTCGAAATGCTCAAGTACGGTTGAGAATTGCACGTAATCTACGTGGTAGCCGAGAACCTGCTCGAATGCCACCTTGTCGCCATCGGTCACGGCAACGTTGTTCATCTGGTCGCCGAAGCGTATGATGAGGCAGTCCTGTGCGTCGGCTACGCCAGCGCAGACACGCTCCCACACGGCGATGTGGTCCTGGGTCTTCGTGTCCTTCCAGTGCCCTACGACGGTCTTGCGTGGCTTGCGCATACGCGACAGGATGTGTGCAAACTCGCGGTCGCCATGTGCGCTCTGGTTCAGGTTCATGAAGTCCATGTCAATGCTGTCCCAAGGAATTTGCTGGTTGTATTGCGTGTGGAGGTGCAGCAGGGGCTTGCGCAGTATTTGCATGCCCTTGATCCACATTTTTGCTGGCGAGAAAGTGTGCATCCAGCATATCACGCCAACGCATTTCTCGTCAATGTTGGCGCGGCTCATTACGTCGGCAACTTCCTTCGATGAGTTTGCGGTGCCCTTATAGACGACCTTGATGGGCAGGCGGCCTGAGTCGTTAAGGCCATCTACCATCTCCTTTGAGTGACCGTCAACCTGTACTACGGCGTCGCCTCCATATAGGAGCTGTGCGCCTGTTACGAACCAAACCTCGAAATTCTGAAATGCTTGTACCATATTTGTTCTTGTTTATAGGGTTTATGAGTTAATTGTGTTTTCTTTTCTTGCTTTGTTGCGTTTTGCCCCGTTGCCTGCCTTGGCGTGGGGTGTTAATGTTTTTTCTTTTGCCCGTAGTAGGCGTTGGGACCATGCTTGCGCGAGAAGTGCTTCTCCACGAGCAGTGGGTTCATTGTCGTGTTGGGGTTCACGGTGAGTGACACAAAAGCCATCTTGGCAACCTGCTCTGCCACCACGGCATGGTAAACGGCCTCGTTGGCATCCTTGCCCCATGTGAACGGGCCATGGTTTTTCACGAGTACGGCAGGGGTGTGCGTTGGGTTTATGTTTCCGTCCTTGAACCTGTTGACGATTACCACGCCGGTGTTGTGCTCGTATTCGGCCATCATGTCCTGTGTCATGTCGTCGGTGCATGGTATGCAGTCGTGGAAGTAGTCGGCGTGGGTCGTCCCTATGTTGGGGATGTCGCGCCCTGCCTGTGCCCAAGCCGTGGCGTAGGTGGAATGGGTGTGCACCACGCCGCCGACCTCTGGGAAGTTGCGGTAGATTTCGAGGTGCGTTGGCGTGTCAGACGACGGGTTCAGGTCGCCCTCGACAACCTTGCCCGTCTCCAGGTCAACCACGACCATGTCCTCGACTCTCATTGCGTCGTAACTTACGCCCGATGGCTTTATCACTACGAGTCCTTTCTCGCGGTCGATGCCGGAGACGTTGCCCCATGTGAAGAGCACAAGGCCGTGCTTCACGAGGTCAAGGTTGGCTTTGAAAACTTTTTCTTTTAATGCTTCTAACATTATTCTATGGTGTTTTGCTGAATTCTATGGTGTTTTGCTGAGAGAACTTGGGCTTGTGGACGTTGCCGCCCCTTTCTGCCCAATGTGGCTCTGTTTTTTATAGTTTAAACGTTGGGTCTTCGTTGTATTTCTCCTTGTCGAACCTGTAAAGCATGGCTCCTGAACGCGACGTGGTGTGATCAATTTGGTCAGTCGCCTGTATGAAGTCGAGCTGCTTGATGCGTTTGCGGAAGTTGCGTTTGTCAATCGGTTCGCCAAGCACAGCCTCGAAAACGTGCTGGAGCTGTGTCAGCGTGAATGACTCAGGCAGGAGGTTGAAACTCAGTGGACGTGTGTTGATGCGGCGGCGCAATTGCATTATTGCGTTGTTTATCATCTGGTTGTGGTCTGAGTAAAGCCTCGGCAACTTGTCGAGTGGCACCCATTCCAAACCGTATTTTATGCGCAGGTTGTCATCGTAATCCTTCACGTTTATCAGTGCGCAGTAGGCTATGGAAATGACCCTGTCGCCAGGGTCGCGCCCCACGTCGCCGAAGGCTCCAACCTGCCGCATGTACATTTCGTCGAGTCCCGTCAGCTCAAGCAACGTGCGGTGGGCTGCGTCGTCGAGACTTTCGTTCTCTGCCACGAAGCCACCGTAAAGCGACCATTCGCCACGGCCGGGATCCATCTTGCGTTTGCCGATAAGCACCTCAAGCTTGTTGTCGGTGAAACCAAAGACCATGCAATCGACGGAGACGTAGAACTTGGAGTGTTTCCTGTAAAACTCTGTCATGGTTTATTGTTTAGGACCTTTGGGGGTGAAAAGGGTTTTAGTAAGCGTCTTTTGTAGGGGTGTTTTTGTTTGTTCTTGTATGGTGTCCTTTACCAAGAGGTGGATTGTGGGACGACCGGTCAGCGCAGATAAAAGCCGTAGCCCCAGCCTTGTGGTTTGGGCGTGTGGGGCACTTGGCTTTTATCCGTAAACAGTTTTTGTCCGGTAAGTCCGCCTTTGTTAGAAGAAGTACCAGTAGAACAGACCACACAGCACGAGAACGCCGAGTGAGCCTGCCACGTCGCGCCAATCCCAGCTCTCGCGTATCTGCTTGCTGTATTCGGGCGTGAACGTGATGGCTGCCACCTGCTCTGCGCTTGGCTTCTTGGTGAACATTGAGATGGCGAACATCACGACGATGATGAACACGAGGAGCCAGCACTCGAAGACGAGCCAGTTGGTCTGCCAGAACCATGTCGTGGCATCCCAGAAAGCCCCTTGCATCGGGTCGTTGCCGGTGTTGGTTATGACGTTGGTCACGAGGCGGAGCATTCCTACGAGGAAGCCTATGATGAGGCCGTACTCACCGGCCTTGGGCGTAATCCTCTTTGAGAAAATGCCGAGGAAGAACACTGCCACCATGGCTGGGGCGAGCAGCGACTGTATGCCCTGCAGGTAGCTGTAAAGCTTGCCGAGGCTCATCATTACAGGTATCCACACGAGACCAATCACCACGATTGCCACCGTGGCGAGGCGACCGGCAAGGATGTAGTGGCTTTCGCTCTTGCCTTGGCGCAACGGTTTGTAGAAGTCCTCGGTGAAGAGCGTGGCGCAAGAGTTGAAGAATGCTGCAAGCGACGTTACGAGGGCGCACACGAAACCTACGGTCACGAGTCCCTTGATGCCTGCCGGCAGGATGTCCTTCACCATGTATGCGTAAGCACCGTCGGTGTCACCCATGTTGAACATGCCCTTGCTTGCCAGCGTGGCAGCCACCATGCCGGGGATGAGGAACATGAAGACGGGGAGTATCTTGAAGTAACCGGCGCAGATTGAGCCGCGGCGTGCGCGTTTCATCACGACGCTGTTGTCCTCGCCTTTCTGCTGCCCAAGCACACGCTGTACGATGTGCTGGTCGGTGCACCAGTACCAGAAGCCGATGATGGAGGCTCCGAGGAACACCACGAAGCCGGGATACTCGTGGTAGAGTGGGTCAGGATGCCCGGAGGCGTTGACGGTGCCCCAGTGGAACATGTGGGTTGTGCCGTAGCCGTCGTGCAGCGACGAGCAGTGAGCCATCATGTTTGTCCATCCTTGTGCTATGCTTCCGCCACCGGCAGCGGCCAGTCCGAGGAATAGCACGAGCAGCGAGCCAATGATAAGTATCGGGGTCTGGATGGCGGATAGTGTCATCACGCCTTTCATTCCGCCGACGATGGTGAATAGGGCTGTTATGACGATGAGGCCCACGGCTCCGTACCAGAACGGCAAGCCTATGAGGTACTCGAAGAATATGCCGCCCGTGTAAGCCGTCACGCTGACCTTTGTCAGGATATAAGCCACGAGGGTGATGACGGAAAGCCATGTTCCCGTGCGCTTGGTGTAACGGTATTTCAGGAACTCGGGCATGGTGATTATTCGTCCGAGCTTGTTGTTGAGAAGCTGGTAGAAAGGCACGAAGAGCCAGCCGAGGATGAGTATCATCCAGCCTTGCATCTCCCAGTGAGCCATGCCCACGCCGTTCTCTGCGCCGGTGCCGGCGAGTCCCACGAGGTGCTCAGAACCGATGTTTGCCGCAAAAATGGCTGCGCCTATTACCCACCACGGCTCGCCTTTGCCGTAGAGAAATTCCTCACTGTTGGCTTCTTTTGACTCTCGTTTTGCCTTGGCTATCGAGTTCCATACGGCGATTACTATGGCAACTATGCCGACGGCGAAGACCACCCAGTCGAGCCATATAAATTCATGTGAATGCCAGTTCATTGGTTTTTAATGGTGTTTTTTTAAAAAAAAAAGGTTTTGTTTAGGGTTTAAAAAGTTTGGGGCGAAAATGTTTTCGCCCCATTAAATTTGTTTTATGGAGAACTTGTCCGTACTTTTTGCAGTGAACTTATTCTGGTTGTTTTACAGAGAACTTGTAGGCGAGGTGCGAGAAATATTTCTCTCCCGGTTTGAGGTATGGGCTTGAGTGCTCCCAGCCTACGGTCTTGTCGGTCACTTTTGTAGGAGAGTCTGGATACTTCTGGCTCTCGAAGCAGACGCTTACGTGTTTCGGGTATTTCACGCCGTGCTTGCACGCAATGCCTGTGCCCTGGAAGTTGCCTGTGTACATTTGAATGCCGGGCTCATTGGTGAATACCTCAAGCAAGATGCCTGTAACAGGCGAGTAGAGGCTTGCCGCCACGGTGTTGTCGTCGCCCTTGCCGTCCTTGAACGTGTTCAGGCACCAGTTGTGGTCATATCCCGTTGCGTTCTTTATCTGATCGTATGAAGGATCGTTTATGTGATCTGCCAGCGCATGTGGCGTGCGGAAGTCCATAGGCGTTCCCTCAACCTTGCGTATCTCGCCTGTTGGGATGTAAAGGGTGTCGGAAGGCGTGAAGCAATCGGCGTTGATGTAAGCCACCATGTTGTCGCCCACAGTGGAAAGGTCGCCGTTGAGGTTGAAGTAGCTGTGGTTGGTCATGTTCACCACGGTCTCCTTGTCGGTTGTGGCCTGGAACACGATGTCAAGCGTGTTGTCGCTTTTCACGGTGTATGTTGCAGTGGCTTCCACTGTTCCAGGGAAGCCGTTGTCGCCGTCGGGCGATGTTATTGCGAAAACTACCGAAGAGTCAGTCTTTGACTGTACGTCGAAGACCTTGTTTTGCCAACCGGAGTTGGCTCCTCCGTGCAGAGTGTTGCCGTGGTCGTTGGGTGTCAGGTCGTATGCTTGCCCATCTACGGTCAACTTGGCATTCTTTATGCGGTTGGCGTAGCGCCCCACGGTCGCTCCGAAGTCGGATGGTGAGTTTAGTGTGTCAGCATACTGGCGAAGGTTGTCGTAGCCCAGCACAACGTCAGTGGGTTTGCCGTCCTTGTCGGGCACGCTGATTGACACTACGCGTCCACCGTAGTTTGTCAGGCAGACCTCCATGCCAGCCTGATTCTTGATGGTTACCAACTCGGTTTTCTTGCCGTTGATGGTAGAGTCGAAATCGTTGGGGTTCAGTCCCGATACGGTCATCTGTGCGCCCTTGTCGGCTCCGCACGATGCCAATAGCATGGCGACGATGCCTGCGCCACAAAGTTTTGATTTGATTTGCTTCATGAAGATAGTTTTTATGGTTTATAAGTACTTTACGCTCTTTAGTGTGTAAAATTACACACTTTATTTGAAACTTGCAACTTTTTTCCAATATATTTTTCGTTATTGGGTGTAAATTAACACCCTTACGGCTTTTGTCGCTTTTTCACCTATTATATAAAAGATGTGTGTTGACTGTTTGCAAAGGTTGTTTTTGTGCCAGCATGTGGAAACAGTTCTGGCGATTTGGCTCTTTGGGACATTTCCTTGTTAAATGGCATGAAAGCCAGTTTCGGCAAAGGTATTTTAAGTCATTTGTGTTGGCGTTAAGTTGATTTTATGTCAACTGATAAGCTTATGAAATAAAATGCTTGTTTGTGTACTCACTTTTGAGGAATAAGTGATAGGTAATCAATATGGTCAGTTCAAAACTGAGAAGTCCTTGATGTAGTGGTGTTTGGGCTTGTTGGTATTTGTGATGTAGTGAAAAAATGAAAAAGAACAAAAAAATGTTTTATATTTGCATCAGAAAACCGCTTCAAGAATTTATTAACATATATTATATCAATCCCAAAAACAATAAGCTTATGAAAAAATCGAGCTTCCAAAGAATCTCTTGCAGATTTCTGTTGCTTATCTGTATGCTAATGGCAGTGACATTGAATGTCAATGCCCAAGGCGTGACGGTGACAGTGAAAGGTCAAGTTGTGGATGCGGCAACTAATGAACCTCTTATCGGAGTGACCGTAAGGGAACGAGACTCAAAGAATGCTGCAATTACCGACCTTGACGGTAACTATGCGTTGCAGGTAAAGAGCGGTTCCTATGTTGATTTCTCATACGTGAGCTATCAGCCTCGTGCTTACAAGACAAACGCTGTGCCAAGAGTGGTAAGGCTTGAGCAAGACTCCAAGAGTATTGACGAGGTTGTCGTTGTCGGTTTCGGCACTCAAAAGAAGGTAAACCTCACGGGTTCTGTGGCAACGGCTACGGCAAAAGATTTTGAGTCGCGCCCTGTAAGCAGTGCCGTTCAAGCGTTGCAAGGCGTTGTTCCTGGTCTGCAGATCTCCAATTCAGGTCACGGTGGCGAACTCAATGCTACCAAGTCAATCCGCATTCGTGGCAACGGTACTATCGGTCAGGATGCCAACGGCAATTCCTATGCCAGCGGTTCTCCTCTTATTCTCATTGATGGCGTGGAGGGTGACCTTAACAGCCTTAATCCTCAGGACATAGAGAATATCTCCGTGCTTAAGGATGCCGCAGCATCAAGTATTTATGGTTCACGTGCTCCTTTTGGTGTCATCCTTGTGACGACAAAAAGCGGAAAAAGTGGCAAGGCACAGGTCAACTACAACAACAGTTTCCGCTTCAACACTCCTGTAAAACTTGAGCACAGCATGAATGCTTGGGAATACGTTAACTACTATGATCAGGCCATGTACAACAAAAACAGTACGCATTATTATCAGGCTGATTACATAGAGAAAGTTCGTCAGTATGTTGATGGCGAGCTTGACCCAACTGATGTCGCGGAGCCACAGAAGAATGGCAAGTGGAACTATGACTTCACATGGGGCAATGTTGACTGGCTCCATGAGTATTATAAGAAATGGTCTGGCTCTCAAGAGCACAATGTCAGCGTAAGTGGCGGCACAGACAAGTTTACCTACTATGTGTCTGGCAACTTCCTTGGACAGAATGGTTTCATGCGCTATGGCAAGGATTATAATGAACGATATAATACTACTGGCAAGATTGCCGCTCAACTTACAAAGTATCTGAAGCTTGACTACAACAATCGTTACACACGCAATCGTTATAGTCGTGCGTCCGTGATGAACAATGACTTCTACAACAACTTGCTCCGTCGTACCCGTCCTGTTCGTCCGATCTATGATCCAAACGGTTATTACATGTCGGACATTAACTATATTAATGCCCTGGAGAATGGCGGCCGCCATCATGACATCAACGAGAGCATGTCACAGCAGTTTAGGCTTACGTTGACTCCTATGAAGAACTGGGATATCATTGCAGAGTTCAACTTTAAGACAGACAACAACTGGAGTCATGAGGTTAACAAGCGGGTTTATGCCCATTACGCTAACGACCCAGAGAAGACATACGTTACTACAATGACGGGGCCAAGTCAGGACAAGGTAAGCGAGTACAGCTATAAGTCGCTGTATATCAATCCTAATATTTATACTCATTACAACCTGTCTTTTGACAAGAACAATTTCGGGCTTACACTTGGTGCGCAGATTGAAAACCAAATGTATCGTGACGTTAACGCCAATCGTGCTGACATGATTTCGACAGACCTTGGTGTTTTGAACCTAACGACGAGTGCCACAAGCTATGGTCTTGGCGCCCAGCTTCAGAAATGGGCCAATGTTGGTTTCTTCGGCCGTTTGAATTATGACTATGACGGCAAGTATCTCGCAGAGTTCAACCTCCGCTATGACGGTTCTTCACGTTTCAGGGCAGAAAACCGTTGGACTTGGTCTCCTTCATTCTCCCTTGGTTGGAACATGGCTCGTGAGAAGTTCTGGGAGCCGTTGCAGGAATGGGTTGGCCTGCTGAAGTGGCGCTTCTCTTATGGTACTCTTGCAAATGCAAATATAAACAACTGGTATCCTACTTACCAGACAGTCAGTGTTAAGGCCGCTTCAGGAACATGGCCTCTTAATGGTTCTAAGCCAAACATAGCATCCGCTCCAAATCTCGTTTCTACATCTCTAACCTGGGAAAAAATTAAGAATTTCAATATCGGCCTTGACTGGGGCGCATTCAACAACCGCCTCACGGGTTCATTCGATTACTTCATTCGCAAGACAACCAACATGATGGGGCCTGGCATCGAGCTTCCTGCCACTCTTGGAACAGGCGTTCCTCCTACCAACAACACTGACATGAAGTCATACGGTTGGGAGTTGCAGATTGGATGGCGTGACCGCATCCGTGATTTCAGCTACGGAGTGCGCTTCAACCTGAGCGACGCACAGTCTAAAGTCTTGCGCTATGGTAATCCCACAAGGTCTCTTAGCAAATATATCGAAGGTCAGTTGATTGGCAATATTTATGGTTATACCACAATTGGCATCGCCAAGAGCGACGAGGAAATGCAAAATCATCTTGCGTCTCTTCCAAACGGCGGGCAGAGTGCTCTGGGAAACCAGTGGGCAGTCGGCGATATAATGTACGCAGACCTGAACGGTGACGGCAAGATTAACAATGGCAGCAACTCCCTTGACGATATGGGTGACCTGAAGAAGATTGGTAACAATACGCCTCGCTTCCTTACCGGTCTCAACCTTGACGCATCATGGAAGGGCTTTGACATCTCAATCTTCTTCCAAGGCGTATTGAAGCGTGACTGGTGGCCGGGCAACAACAACATGACCTTCTGGGGTGCCACGTCTTCAGGCGAGTGGTGGTCGATGGCCTTGAAAGAGCATCTCGACTATTTCCGTACAGCCGACAATGCCCTTGGCGAGAACCTCGACGCTTATTATCCGCGTCCGATCTTCAACGGTAAGAACACACAGTGCCAGACACGTTATTTGCAGAATGCAGCTTACATGCGACTGAAGAACCTGCAGATTGGTTACACGTTCCCTAAGGCTTTGATTGGCAAAATCGGTCTTGAGAATCTCCGGGTTTTTGTATCAGGCGAGAACCTTTTCACGATAACAAGTCTTTCTGGCACGATGGATCCAGAGACTTGCGGAGCCGGTTATCAGTCAACTTCTGCCGCCAACGGCACTGTCTATCCGCTTTCAAAGACATTGTCATTCGGTTTAAGTGTTAATTTCTAAATGTTGAAAACTATGAAAAACAAGAAAATACAAATGTTGGCTGTGGCGTGCCTGATGACATGCGGTGCCACTTTCACAAGCTGCAACGACTACCTTGACATTACGCCGCCGTCGTCGGTATCCCCGGAAGGCTATCTCGTAGAAGAAAGTCAGTTGGCAGCCTACACAATAAACTATTATCCAAGCAACTTCTCTTCCATTGGCGGTCAATATGGCGAAGACCTTGCTACTGATAATGCGACAACACGCACTGCCAACACCCGTTATGTGGTTGGTGAGTGGAAAGTGCCTGCAAGTGGTGGCGAGTGGAACTTCAACAACATTTACACGCTCAACTACTTCCTGCACTATGCAGTACAAAACTACAATGCCGGCAAGATCCAGGGCAGTCAGGAAAACATAAAACACTATATCGGCGAGGGCTACTTCCTGCGTGCATGGCAGTATTTTTACCGCCTTCGCAAGTTGGGTGACTTCCCAATCATCAAGGACATCCTTCCTGACAATCAGGACACCCTTACGGTTGCTTCAAAGCGTGCTCCCCGCAATGAAGTCGCACGTTTTATCCTTAGCGATCTTGATGAGGCCATAAGTTTGTTGAGCAACAAGCCAACCGGAGGCAAGGCTCGTATCACGAAGAACGCCGCCCTCGTCTTGAAGGCTCGCGTGGCTCTTTTCGAGGCAACATGGGAACGCTACCATGCCGGCACGGCACTCGTTCCGGGTGGCAATGGCTGGCCAGGAGCAACTAAGGATTATAATGCCAACTTCAAGTTCCCCAGCGGCAGTGCCGAAAATGAGGTCAACTTCTTCCTTGAGCAATGCATTGAGGCATCGAAGCAGGTCGCAGACAATGTTGCGCTTACGCCAAACAACGACGTAATCCAGCAGTCGGCTTCTGAACCTGCCAACTCTTACTACGACATGTTCGCTTCCAAGGATCCGTCAAGTTATTCTGAGGTCATTCTTTATCGTCCTTACGACAGGGGGTTGAACATCGCCACAGACTGGAACCACCATATTTATTATGGCTATGCTCGTGGTTTCACGCATCAGATGGAGCGCAGCTTCCTTATGCAAAACGGCTTGCCTGTTTATGCTCAAGGCAGTGGATATGCTGGCGACGACTATATTGGGGATACAAAGCTTAACCGTGACTCTCGTTGGCGTTTGTTCATGAAGGCTCCGGGCGAGATAAAGACTTTTATCAACACTCCTTCGCCTGAGTATTTTGACAAGGCTCCGATGGTCTATTCCGACGACGTGAAGTATTCAACATCTACCGGTTACCTCATTGGGAAAGGATACTCCCACGATCTCGCCAACCAGGCTCTTAACATGGACGAGACGGCACCGATCATCATCAGGGCAAGCGAGGCTTACCTCGATTATATTGAGGCCTACTACGAGCGTTACCACAAGCTTGATGCCAATGCAACAAAATATTGGCAGGCTCTCAGGGAGCGTGCCCATGTAAGCACGGACTTTGACAAGACCATTGCCGCGACGGACATGGACGAAGAGGCAAAGTATGATTTCGGAGCTTACTCTCATGGCCAGCTTCTCACCGACAAGACCCTGTACAATATCCGTCGCGAGCGTCGTTGCGAGCTTATGGGCGAGGGTTATCGCTACGACGACCTGATCCGCTGGAGGGCTCTCGACCAGCTCAACGGTTTCCAGATTGAGGGAATCAAGCTTTGGGGGCCAATGGTTGAAGACTACAAGGCCGCCGGATTGATGGATAAGCTTGTCTATGACAAAAGCGACAAGGAAAACACCGTTTCCTCTCCATCCAAGAGCGAGTACGTGCGTCCTTATCAGGTCTCATCAAAGAGTTTGTATTATAATGGCTTGAATTTCACGGAGGCCCATTACCTCACTCCTATTGCCATAAGCCACTTCCTCATTTCCGCTCCTGATGGTGCCACAATCAGCGAGTCGCCAATTTATCAGAATCCGGGGTGGCCGACAACGGCTGGCGAAGGTGCCACTAAATAAGGAAAGGCAGGTTTTGTGTCAAAGGCACAGCCCTGACGGGGCATGAACAATTGTTCCCACTAAGCCTCAAGCGTTGCGAGAGGCTGAGTGGGAATATTGCATTTCGCACAGGCAGGATTGAGACCTCGCACTGTCATTTTCTCATTTTTTGCACCTAAAATCTCATTGTTTACACATTCCTTTTTTATTATATTGTTACCTTTGCAAATAGTAAAAACTCTAAAAACATAAAATGAGAAACACTTTTCTGTTGACGCTATGTGCGCTTCTGCTTGCCATGGCGGCTCCTCTTCAGGCTGCGGCGGGAGCCATCGTGCCAAAGAAAATTTACGGTTACCTTAATTGT
>CAYLUI010000017.1:0-50302 GCA_964386825.1 uncultured Prevotella sp.
ATCGCCTATGGGTAATAAATGATAAACTTGACATAGAGACTGTTACAAGCGAGTTTGCCAAGATGCCGTCGCTTTACATAGCTGATGGTCATCATCGGTCGGCTGCAGCGGCACGGGTGGCATTGGAGAAGGCCAACGCAGACCCCAACCACACAGGCAATGAGGAATACAATTACTTTATGGCTGTATGTTTCCCCGCAAGCCAACTTACGATACTTGACTACAATCGCGTTGTAAAGGATCTCAACGGGATGACAGTCGAAGAGTTTCTTGAGTCGTTGGAGAAGAACTTTGTGGTGGAGCGTAAGGGAAAGGAAGACTATCGTCCAAGCCACATGCACGAATTTGCCATGTATCTTGACGGTTGCTGGTACAGCCTAGAGGCGCGCCCAGGCACATACGACGACGGAGATCCTATAGGTTGCCTTGATGTGGATATTTCCAGTCGCCTCATCCTTGACGAATTGATGGGCATAAAGGATTTGCGCTCTGACAAGCGCATTGATTTCGTGGGTGGCCTGCGCGGCTTGGGTGAATTGCGTAGGCGGGTTGACAGTGGTGAAATGCGTTGGGCTTTGGCTCTTTATCCTGTCTCGATGGGACAGATAATGGACATTGCCGATAGTGGCAAAATCATGCCGCCCAAGGCTACGTGGTTTGAACCGAAATTGCGTTCTGGATTGGTGATACACAAACTGTCATGACATTGGTGTCCTTGATCGCCAGTGGTCAAGGCAACGCTGTTCTTATGGAGGATACATACCTTACTATAAACGAAAAGAATATTGGCGAGGGATTTTATTCCGAAAAGCGGAGCAAATTCCTCGCTTTCGCACATCATGTGGAAACTGCGGACGAGGCCATGGACATTGTGGCAGGTTACCGCAAGAAGTACTATGATGCGCGTCATTGTTGTTATGCCTACATGCTTGGAGCTGACAGGTCTGAGTTTCGTGCTAACGATGATGGCGAGCCATCGTCCACGGCTGGCAAACCCATCCTTGGGCAGATAAACAGCCACGGACTTACGAATATTCTTATAGTGGTTATACGTTATTATGGAGGGGTCAATCTTGGCACAGGGGGACTCATCGTTGCCTACCGTTCTGCTGCTGCCGATGCAATCGATCATTCGGCTGTGGAGGAACGGCTGGTGGAGGAGGTGATAACCTATGATTTTACTTATCCCATGATGAACGGCGTGATGCGTGTCGTTAAGGACATGCAGCCGAGAATAGTGAGCCAGAATTTCGATACCAGTTGCGAGATTGTGCTTGCAATTCGCAAGAGTAAGGCTGGAGAGTTGTCTGACAGGCTTGCAAAGCTTTCTTTTTAATTAAGGGTACGGTGTGGTTTCACCGTGATTTCTTTTTAGGGAACATAATACTTGTACTTTTTTAAAAACTGTTGAGCGATGTCTGGTAATGCCTTTGTGTTTGCGTCGTGTCAGCAATGTGTCAGCAATTTTATCGCATTGCCTTGAAACTTGCATCGCATCGCCTTTAAGTTTTTGTCGCTGTGCCTTGAAACTTTCGTCGCAAGGCGGTTCTTTTTGCAAAGTTTTTTTGTCTTGCCACTCACATTTGTGTAGTGGAACCATCCTTGATATTGCCTTTTTCGCTTGGGAAACATAAAATGTTTCAAAAAAAGCAGAGTCGTTGATATTTTCGTGTTTATTTCCGATTTTGTGAATAAAAATATTTATCTTTGCAATTTGATGTAGTGGATATGCCGTGCGCTGTGGTGTGTAGGCTCCTTGAGCGGACGTTGTTCCATGCAAAAATGTTTTCTTGACAAGCGTATGAAAGATATCGTAGTGAAGGATACCGACCTGCGTAAGGCGGCAGGCGAGGGGATGGATGAGTTCCTGGAGGTAATAGTGAATGGCATAAATGATGCCATTGGCGGTGAACTGAATGCCGACAATATTGGAGAGTTGAATGCTGATCAGGTAACGTTGTTGGCGTACATCACGTTGCGCGATGCTGTGATGGACGGAGGTTTCGTGGAACTAATACACAATGGTTACGGTCCGTTCATATACAAAAATCCGTTCAGTAAGGCTGTGCGCAATTGGGGACTGCCTGCATTGCACAAGATTGTATGCAAGACGCATCGGCTCTACTCTAAGTATCACGAGGAGATTGAGCGTGACTGTACTCAAGAGGAGTTTGATGCGTTGTTTGAACAGTATCCTGAGTTTGACGATTATGACGATGAGTTCGTGGAAAGTGAGGAGGAATTCACGGCTATGGTGGCTCGCTATGTTGATGAGCATCTCGAAGACTTTTGTCGAGTGGAGTAACGTGGTATGTTATAATGAGTTTTTGAAAAGGATTGTTATAAGGGAGAGGAATACGAGACAATGAACAAGACAGAATTGGAACTCCGCCGCAAGAGTCCCGTGCAGATTAGGAACAAGAAAGCATCGTTCCTGTACAGCATCATTGACACTTACACCGCTGGCATCGTGCTTACGGGCACGGAGATCAAATCCATTCGTTTAGGCAAGGCATCGCTTGTCGATACTTTTTGCTACATCAACAATGGTGAAGTGTGGGTTAAGGGCATGAATGTTTCGCCTTATTTCTATGGCTCTCGGTCGAACGTGCCGTCTCGTCGCGACCGTAAGCTCCTTCTCAACAAGCGCGAGATTCGTCGCCTTGCCGAGGATACCAAGACTCCAGGATTGACCATCGTGCCAACTTTGGTGTTCATTGACGATAAGGGACGTGCCAAGCTTGACATAGCGTTGGCAAGGGGTAAGAAAGAGTATGACAAGCGTGAGACGCTTAAGGAGAAATCCGATAGGAGGGAAATGGATAGGGCGATTAAGCATTTCTGAGCTTAAATTGGCATTTTAACTTTTGTTGTTTGAATGGGCATTGAAGATATTGCGAGAGAGAGGATAATGGTTCTCGATGGTGCCATGGGTACCATGATACAAGGCTATGGGCTTGGCGAGGACGATTTTAGGGGCGAGAGGTTCAAGGATGTACCTGGGCAGATGAAGGGCAACAACGACGTGTTGTCAATCACGCGCCCTGACGTAATAACTGACATACACCGACGTTACCTAAAGGCGGGTGCTGATATTATAACTACGAACACGTTCTCGTCGCAGAGCGTGTCGCAAGCTGATTACAATCTTGGATCTTCGGCACGTGAGATTGCTCTGGCTGGAGCTGTGTTGGCGAGAAGTGCTGCCGACGAGTTCTCCACTGTCGATTGGCCAAGGTTTGTGGCAGGATCGGTGGGACCGACAAATAAAACTTGCTCGATGAGCCCGGATGTTAGCAATCCTGCTCTACGCGATCTCACTTACGATGAACTTTACTCCGCCTATGTGGAACAGGTTGATGCTCTTGTTGAAGGAGGAGTTGATGCAATACTGATAGAAACAATATTCGATTCGCTCAATGCCAAGTGCGCCATGGATGCGGCATGTCATGTTATGGGCGAGCGAGGCGTTAGGTTGCCAATGATGTTGAGCGTTACTGTTAGTGACCTTGCAGGGCGCACACTGAGTGGGCAGACGCTTGATGCTTTCCTTGGCAGCGTCAGCT
The DNA here is from genome assembly GCA_964386825.1 of uncultured Prevotella sp. Classification (GTDB taxonomy): domain Bacteria; phylum Bacteroidota; class Bacteroidia; order Bacteroidales; family Bacteroidaceae; genus Prevotella. The sequence continues at coordinate 3,567 of CAYLUI010000017.1, forward strand.
CTTATGATGTTTTTTCCGTGGGGCTTAATTGTTCGTTTGGGGCACGAGAGATGACTCCTTTTCTTGAATCACTTGCACGGAAGGCTCCTTATTACGTCTCGGCGTACCCTAATGCAGGCTTGCCAAACTCGATGGGGCAGTATGATGAGACATCCGAAAGTATGTCGTCTCTGATAGGTGATTGGATGGAAGAAGGACTGGTTAATATAGTTGGTGGTTGTTGTGGTACTGACGAGACTTTCATACGTAGTTATCATCTTCTGGCTCAAGGTAAGAAACCTCGGGTGCCACGTCCTGCTGCGGGTAACTTGTGGTTGTCAGGACTCGAATTGCTTGACGTATCGCCTGAGGTTCGTTTTGTGAATGTAGGCGAGAGATGTAATGTGGCTGGTAGCCGTAAGTTTCTTCGTCTCATAAAGGAGCGTAACTATGAGGAGGCGTTGCAGATAGCGCGAAAGCAGGTTGACGACGGTGCATTGGTGATAGATGTCAATATGGATGATGCCCTGCTTGATGCACATAGTGAAATGGTGACTTTCTTGAACCTGATAGCCTCGGATCCTGATATATCAAAGGTGCCAGTGATGATTGATTCGTCGAAATGGGATGTTGTTGTGGCTGGCTTGAAATGCCTTCAGGGCAAGTGTATTGTCAACTCTATTTCGCTTAAAGAGGGTGAGGATGTTTTTCTTGCACATGCACAAGACGTAAAGCGTTTTGGAGCTGCGGTGGTTGTGATGTGCTTTGACGAACAGGGACAGGCTACCACTTATGAGAGGCGAATTGAGATTGCGGAAAGGGCATACAGGCTTCTTGTCGAGAAGGTTGGCTTCAATCCGTTGGACATAATCTTTGACCCGAACATCCTTTCCATAGCCACGGGCATGGATGAGCATGACAACTATGCGGTTGACTTTATACGTGCCACAAAATGGATACGCACCAACCTTAAGGGAGCGCATGTGAGTGGTGGCGTGAGTAACCTAAGCTTCTCGTTCCGTGGAAACAATTATATTCGTGAAGCAATGCATGCCGTATTCTTGTACCATGCCATAAACGCAGGAATGGACTTTGGCATTGTGAATCCTTCGTCAAAGATTACTTATGCGGATATTCCTGACGAGCAGTTGAGGAAAATAGAGGATGTTGTGTTGAATAGACATGCGGGTGCTGCGGATGATTTAATAGAACTTGCCGACAGGATAAAGGCTGAGTTGGATGCTTCAAAGCTTGCCGATGCAGGAACAGCTTCTCTTAATCGACAGGAGAACGAGACGTGGCGTGTGATGCCGTTACATGACAGGCTCGTTTATGCCCTTCGTAAGGGTGTCTCAACATATCTTGAATCTGACCTGCACGAGGCGTTGGGTGTGTATCCGAAAGCGGTGAACATAATAGAGGGACCGCTTATGGATGGAATGAACGAGGTGGGTGAGTTGTTTGGAGTTGGCAAGATGTTCTTGCCACAAGTAGTAAAGACTGCCCGTACTATGAAACAGGCAGTGGCTGTGCTTCAGCCTTACATAGAGCAAGGCAATAGTGGAACAGGATCGAGCGTCGGGAAAATAGTGATGGCGACGGTCAAGGGCGACGTTCATGATATAGGAAAGAACATTGTAGGCGTAGTGATGGCTTGTAATGGCTATGATGTGACAGATATGGGCGTGATGGTGCCAGCTGATCAAATTGTTAGAAAAGTAAAGGAGATAAATGCTGATGTTGTAGGGTTAAGTGGCCTGATAACACCATCTCTCGATGAAATGGTCAATACCGTGAAAGAGTTGGATAAAGCAGGACTTGAAATTCCCGTACTCATCGGTGGCGCAACGACTTCAGCATTGCACACGGCTTTGAAGATTGCCCCAGTCTATCGTGGTGCGGTGATATGGCAGAAAGATGCGTCGCAAAGTGCGTCGATACTTGCTAAACTTATGAGTACCAAGGAAAAAGCCCATTTCATCGATGAAGTGAAACGGGAGCAGGCGGCATTGCGAGAAGGATACCGTGAGGAGCAACAGAAGCTACTGTCGCTTGACGAGGCAAGGAAGAATAAGTTGGAGTTGTTTTGAAGAGTTTGAAGCTGGACAACTCCGTTGGGGCGTTGTCGTGGCAGGTATTTTCTTTTACTCATCGTCAAGCAGGTATCCTGCGTCTTTCTTTAACAGCGCAATGTGTTATCTGTGATTTCATTCAGTTATGATACCTGCTTCAATCCATTCTCTTGCCAGTTCGGCGGCATCGGCATTTGCTTGCTCTTGTGGTAGTGGAGTTTTGTCGTCGAGTTGATAGTTATTCATAAGAATCTGGGCGAGGTCAGCTATGGTAAAGTCTTTGCCTTGTACACAGTCCCATAATAACTTGGAACTTTCATTCATGCTGATGATATTGCTGTAGTCTATGTTTTCCTTCCCTTCAGCTATGAGGATGTACTGTCCGCAAACTTCTGTGAGGCGGAATCCTGATTTAACTTTCATGTTTTGTTGTTTTTGTTTACGTTTGCTTTTTAATGGTGAGTTCCCATTGTAAAGTTGACGGAGGATGTTTTGCGGTAATGTCCTGCTTGAAAACCAGAAACTTATAAGTTTATAGTTGAAGTATAAGTTTAGATGCCAGCTAATCTGCATGCCGCCAGTAACCATCTTCTTATTGGTCGCAGTGTCATCCATATGAATGAGTAAATTTTCCATTTTCTCCCATCGATCCGGTCAAGTGTGGTGTGTCCCTTTCGGTAAAAACCTATTACTGATGCTCTTATATCTTTTATTTGGCATTGTTCTGGTACAACATTTCCATCGCCGAGCAATGTAACATTGCTGCCATCGACTTTCACGATTCTATGCAATACATACCTGTTTGGGGTAATCTCGGCAAGCACGGGAACTCCTGTTTTGGGAGTTGTTACTCTCGTAAGCAACGCCTTGTCTCTGCCATCTTGTAGGAACGGTCGCATGGAGAACCCCCTAAGAGGCAGGGTAACGGTGTGCCCTTCGTTTATCTGCCTTACTATTTGTGGTATTAGTATTTTGTTGGGGATGCTTATTTTGTATTCCCCTATGATGTTTTTATCGTTTGGTTGCATATTATTGCAGCTTCTTTATCAGGCAGGCAATGTAAAGTATAAATGGCAGTTGTTTCCACAATCTTTGATACAGTGTTACATACGGCTTGGTAAATGTCTTTGTCCCATTTCATTGACGATACCGATGTGAGTAGCGAAGCAAAAGCTTCTATTGGCGTTAGTTGTCTAATGGCATTTTTCTGTGCTCTCTCTATTCGAGTTATAGCCCCCAATGGTGCGCAGGTATTGCGATAACATGGTGTCTTGCCGCTCCATGGGCTACCGTAAATCATTACTTTGCCGTTGGACATAATGCGTATAATGGGATTGTCATCGTTCATAAGGTCACAGTTTGGCAAGTATCTCAGCCACATGCTTACTTGTGTGGATTTGCCAGTGCCACTCTTTGCTATGAAGGCGTAGCCAGTGCCATTTTGTCGTACGAGTGATGCGTGGGTGAGGAGAGTTTGGCGACGTGCTCCTGCAAATGCGAATATTAGCATGAGTGCGTTGTTTAGCCCGAAGTTACGCATGTTGTAGTTCCCGTTTAGCGCACAGCGGCAGTGGCGGAAGTCCTTGTCACTTATGAGCAGGCAGCAATCGTGCCCGTCAATATTCTTAATTATATATTGGTATCCTCCACCGTGCAACCGATCCACAATGGTTTGACCGTTTCCTGTGTCAAAACAACGTATCCTTTCACGTTGGCTTTTGGGAATCGGGTGGGTGCTGTCGTCTATGGAAAGTTCAAACAGCAGTTCTTCTTCCTCGATCGTTGTCACCAGAAATGGTTCGAACGAAGGTAGTAGCCTCATGTCATTTATTTCGTCTTCGAATGCCAGCCTTATGACATGGTCGGCTATGCGAAAGTTGCAGAGCGTTTTGCTCATTCCTCAAATTTGATGGCTTGATATTCGAAATCTGGCGAACTGACTTCTTTGACGATGTATTTTCCGTTGTCGGTGTATCTTCTGCGCATGCGTGCGTATTTCTTCTCAATATCCTTGCGTGAGAAGGCGAATACTGTTATGCAGGTTGGACTATCGAAGCTCTGCTGCTCAAGGTAGTCGCGTAGTTGGTATGAATAGTTTTCACGACTGTAGAGAAACTTTGTCTTTGAATCGATGTACGCAGAATCGACTTCCTGTATGTTTGTGAAACACACAGTAGAATCGTTGAATGAGGCTGCGAAGCCGAACATGTAAACCTTTGCGGGCTTGTTGGCGGCAAAGGTCGTGAGCGAGGCTAATACAAGCGCAAATGTTAGGAAGAATTTCTTCATGACTTCTTTTTTGTATAATTGGAGACAAAGTTACGTAAAATCCGTGGGATAGTCAAATAAAAAAGCACAAAAGTCTTTATGAGAGTCTCTTTTTAAAGTGCTTGCTATGGTAAAAAGAGAAGGAAAATGATTTGTGTTGGCGTATGTTAAGTAGCTCTGTGTTAGTTTAAAGATATTTCACAAGTAAAACTTGTATAAATCAATTAAAACTAAGTAAATTTGTGTGTTGTTATTGTGGCATAAATTTTGTGTTTTGTCAGTTAATGTTAAGGAACAATGAATGAGATTTTCATAATAGTGGGACTTATATTGCTTAATGGTGTTTTTTCAATGGCAGAAATCGCACTTGTGTCGGCACGTAAGTCAAAGCTTTCCACGGCAGCGAAAAAGGGTAGTAGGACGGCGAAAGTTGCTTTGAGATTGCGCGAAGACCCCGATCGTTTTCTTTCAACAGTCCAAATTGGAATTACTCTGATAGGAATACTTACTGGTATTTATTCTGGTAACAAGGTGGCTGCTTTGTTTGCAAGTTGGCTTGTGGATTTAGGAATAAGCATGGGCTGTGCATCGGAAGTATCGCAGGTTTTGATAGTTTTTATCGTTACTTATTTAACTTTGGTTTTAGGCGAATTACTTCCTAAGCGTGTAGGAATGAGCAATGCTGAGGGAATAGCCATGTTTGTTGCTCGTCCGATGCAATGGATAGCTCGGTTTATGACACCATTTGTTTGGTTATTGTCCAAGAGTACTTCAAGTTTGTTTGCTCTATTGGGGTTGAAGGATAAGTCGTCCAAGGTGACGGAGGATGAAATAATATCAATTGTCAATGAAGGAAAGGAAGACGGGGAAGTACAAGAGGTCGAGCAGAATATCGTAGAGCGCGTATTCCTCATGGGAAACTTGAATGTTGATTCTATTATGACCCATCGTCGTGGTCTTGTGTGGCTTGAGGTTGGGATGAGTGCGGGTGAAGTGCGCAATGTACTTACTCAACATTTGTATGAGCTTTATCCTGTGGTGAACGGTGATCTTGATTGTGTCTTGGGTGCGGTATCGCTTAAAGACTTAGTATTGACATTGGACAATCCGGATTTCTCGTTAAGGAATATTGTTAGACAGGCAAAATATTTCTATTGCAACATGGATGTTTATAAGGTGTTGGAAGTGATGAAGGATGAAGGAATTAGTCGTGGACTTGTATGTGATGAGTATGGAACGTGCATGGGGATTATCACCCTTAAGGATATAATGATGGCACTTGTTGGGAGCATAAACGATGGGGAAACTAATGGTCTGAATATTGTAAAAAGAAAGGATAAAGATGAATGGTTGGTGGATGGTCAGTGCGCAATACACGATTTTCTTGCCTATTTTGATATGGAAGATTTGTATGAAAGCGAGGATTATACCACGGTGGCGGGGCTTTGTCTGGCTCAACTAAATCACATTCCGCAAGTAGGCGAAAGTTTTACATGGCATGCGTTTAAGTTTGAGGTGAGTGACATGGATGGGGTAAGAATAGATAAATTCATAGTGTGCTTTCATTAAAATGTGTATGCAGGCAAGTATGTTGCCATTACTGGGCAAGTGGATTTCTTGTGTAAACAAGTTATGCCTTGATTTAGATGTTTTTTGTCGAAAACATTGTTTGCCAAACAGAAATGTCACTAAATAACAAAGATTTTTGAAAAAGTTGCTAACTTTTGTTGATAACGGCATTTTTTTCGTAAATTTGCATGTTGTTAGGGTTTAAACTGACAATTACGTAAACTATGGAAGTAGCAATAGTTAAATATGGGGCAGGAAACATATATTCGGTTGTGAACGCTCTCCGTCGTTTGGGAATAGAGCCGATTCTGACCGATGATGCGGAATGTCTTGCTCGTGCTGACCGTGTGCTTTTCCCTGGTCAGGGCAGCGCAAAGACCACTATGGCTTATTTGCGAGCGAACCATCTTGACGATGTGATACGTTCCCTTCGCCAACCAGTTCTTGGCGTGTGTGTAGGGCAGCAGTTGCTTTGTCGTCATTCAGAAGAAGGTGATGTGGATTGCATTGGTGTCTTTCCAACTGATGTGGTGAGATTTTGTCCAAGGCATCGTGAACATAAAGTTCCGGCAATTGGTTGGAATGCATTGTATGACCTTTCTACACCGTTGTTCCGAGGTATTGACGAGGATGAATTTGTTTATTTCGTTCACAGTTATTATGTGCCGAAATGCAAATATACCATAGCTACGGCTGATTATGTAACCCCTTATTCAGCGGCTCTCCACAAGGATAACTTTTGGACGACGCAGTTTCATCCAGAGAAAAGTGGTAAGGTTGGAGAGCGGTTGCTGGAAAATTTCCTTAACATAGAGTGAACCCATGAATATAGAACTTATCCCGGCAATAGATATTATAGGTGGAAAATGTGTGAGATTGACCAAAGGGGACTACGGTATGAAAACCGTGTATAATGAAGATCCTGTGGCTCAGGCTATAGAGTTTGAGCGTCTTGGTTTCAGGCGTTTGCACATAGTTGACCTTGATGGAGCCAAGGCAAGTCATATAGTCAACGAGGATATTTTGCGTGGTATTGTCAAAGCAACTCGTTTGAAGGTAGATTTCGGTGGTGGAGTCAAGAGTTGTGAGGATATGGAGAAAGCTTTTTCGGCAGGTGCTGAGATGGTTACCGTTGGAAGTGTTGCGGTAAAGGAGCCTCAACTTTTCCTTGATTGGTTGGAACGATATGGCTCTGATAAGATTATTCTTGGAGCAGACGTGCATAATGGTCGTATAAGTATAAATGGCTGGAAAGAAGACTCGTCTGAAGAACTATTGCCTTTTTTGGCGAAGTATGTCGCTGCTGGGATTAAGAATGTTTTATGCACGGACATTTCAAGAGACGGGACGTTGAATGGTCCTGCCGTAGGACTTTACGAGAGCGTTATGAGGAAGTATCCGCAATTGCATCTCATTGCAAGTGGAGGCGTTGGCTGTGATGCAGACATTCTCGATCTTGCCAAGGCTGGTGTTCCTGCGGTGGTGTTTGGTAAGGCTTGGTATGAAGGGAAAATAAATTTAAAAACAGTAATGCTATGACACATAGAGGATTAGCAAAGCGTATAGTCCCTTGCCTTGATGTAAAGGATGGGCATACGGTGAAAGGTACTAATTTTGTTAACCTGCGTGTGGCTGGGGATCCTGTAGAGTTGGGCAAGGCTTATAGTGAAGCTGGTGCCGACGAGCTTGTTTTTCTTGACATTACTGCTACTGTTGATGGACGCAAGACTTTTACCGATATGGTGACAAGCGTAGCAAGGGAGATAAATATTCCATTTACTGTAGGGGGTGGTATTAATGATCTTTCCGATGTAGAACGGTTGCTTTATGCTGGAGCTGACAAGGTGAGCGTTAATTCGGCTGCGCTTCGCAATCCGCATCTTATCGATGAGATAGCTTCTGCGTTTGGCTCACAGGTTTGTGTTTGCGCTATAGACGCACGTCACGATACCGATGGGTGGCATTGTTATGTCAGAGGAGGACGTGAGCGCACAGAACGATGTTTGTTTGAATGGGCGAAAGAGGTAGCCGACCGTGGGGCTGGTGAGATACTTTTTACGAGTATGGATCACGATGGCGTGAAGGATGGTTTTGCTTGCGACGCTCTTGCTGCTCTTGCTGATATCGTGCATATACCCATAATCGCCAGTGGAGGGGCTGGTACTAAGGAGCATTTCTATGATGCTTTTACTCTTGGAAAGGCTGACGCAGCTCTTGCTGCGAGTGTATTTCACTTTGGTGATATAAGAATATCGGATTTGAAAAAATATCTAAAAGGCAAGGGCGTTAATGTGAGGAACTGATGAGGTCAGGAACTTTTAGGGTTTGGTGTTGAAATTGCAAAAATTATGCGAAATGGAATTGGACTTTGATAAAATGGGTGGTTTGGTACCTGCCATAATACAAGATGCCGTGACGGGAAAGGTTCTTATGTTGGGCTTCATGAATAAGGAAGCTTATGACAAAACATTGGAGACAAGGCGTGTGACGTTTTGGAGTCGGTTGCGTAAATGTTTGTGGACTAAGGGAGAGAGTTCTGGCAATTATCTGAACCTTGTTAGTATTAAAGAGGATTGTGACCATGACACGTTACTTGTTATGGTGCATCCCGATGGTCCGGTATGCCATCTTGGAACAGATACATGTTGGGGAGAAAGCAATGCTTTGAACCCCATATTATTCCTTACCGAATTGCAAGATTTCATCTGTAAACGCCACGATGAAATGCCAGAGGAAAGTTACACAACAAGCCTTTTTCGAAAAGGAATTAACAAGATTGCGCAGAAAGTAGGAGAAGAAGCTATTGAAACTGTTATAGAGGCAACCAATGGTACTGACGACAAGCTTGTGTATGAGGCATCGGACTTGCTTTATCACTTGCTTGTGCTGTTTGCTTCGAAAGGTGTGCGCATTGAGGACATAGCAACGGAGTTGGCAAAGCGACATGACCCAGGTTGGGATAAGGCAAGGCGAATGGAAAAAGCTAAATAAGTTGAAAAGCAATATCAAATAGCGGTATGTTAATTGATTATAAGAAAGTAAGAGTTTACCAGCAAGACAAGCTGATTCTTGATGGTGTTGACTTTCATGTTGATGAAGGTGAACTTGTGTATCTGATTGGAAAGGTTGGCTCTGGTAAAAGTAGTTTGCTTAAGACGTTTTATTGTGAGTTAGACCTTTATGAGGACGAGGCTGAGAAAAGTGAAGTGCTTGGTCGCGACTTGTTGAAGTTGAAGCGTAAGGATATACCGGAGCTTAGGCGTGAAATGGGCATCATATTTCAGGATTTCCAATTGCTTCATGACCGTGATGTTTGGCAAAATCTTTGCTTTGTGCTCCGTGCTACAGGTTGGAAAGACAAAAAGAAGATTGACGAGCGTATTGGCGAAGTCTTGGCTGCTGTTGGAATGAGTGAGAAGGTGCATTCCATGGCACATGAACTTTCGGGTGGAGAGCAACAACGCATTTCTATTGCTCGTGCATTGCTCAACAAGCCCAAGATAATAATTGCCGATGAGCCTACAGGCAATCTTGATCCTGATACTGCCAATAAAATAGTCGGTTTGCTAAAGGAAATTACGGCAAATGGTACGGCGGTGGTCATGTCAACGCATAACATAACGATGCTAAACCGTTATCCTGGCATAGTATATCGTTGCCGTGATGGTCATATTGCAGACGTGACCAATGAATATAATAATTTGGATCTTTCAGAAGACGGCGAGGGGAATGGTATGTGATAACCACCTCAATATATTAATATGTTAAGGTGGTTCGGTTTTGTAAATGTAAGTAAAATAAAAAGAGTACAAAGAATATGAAAGTAATGAAATTTGGTGGCACTTCTGTTGGAAGTCCTGAACGCATGAAAAGCGTAGCTGCCCTTATCACTAAATCTGGTGAACCGACATTAGTTGTTCTTTCAGCCATGAGTGGCACAACGAACAGCCTTATAGAGATAAGCAATTATTTGTACAAGAAAAATCCAGAGGGAGCCAATGAAATAATAAATAATTTGGAGAAAAGATACTTCGGGCACGTTGACTTGCTGTATTCTACAGATTATTACAAGCAAAAGACGAAAGACTTCTTACGTGAGAGGTTCAATTATATGCGGACATTCACCAAGGGAATATTCACAAGCTTTGAGGAAGAGATAATTGTTTCGCAAGGAGAGATTATGTCAACCAATATGATGAACAATTATCTTCAGGAGCAAGGCATAAAGGCGGTTTTGCTTGACGCATTGGCTTTCATGCGCACAAACAAAAACTCTGAGCCAGATTTGGAATACATCAAGACGCACTTGGCTGAACTGATGGATGCCAATAAAGGTAATCAGATTTACATAACGCAAGGCTTTATATGCCGTAACGCTTATGGAGAAGTGGACAATTTGCAACGTGGCGGTTCAGATTATACAGCTTCGCTTATTGGCGTAGCATTGCCTGCTGATGAAATACAGATATGGACTGATATTGACGGAATGCACAACAATGACCCACGTTTCGTAGAGCATACTTCCGCTGTAGGTCAGCTTAATTTCGAGGAAGCTGCGGAACTTGCTTATTTTGGTGCAAAAATTCTCCATCCAACATGTGTGCAGCCTGCAAAATATGCGAGCATTCCAGTTCGTTTGAAGAATACGATGAAGCCAGAGGCTGAGGGAACAATAATAAACAATGACCTTGTAACGGGTAAAATAAAGGCTGTAGCGGCAAAGGACAACATTACGGCCATAAAGATAAAGTCATCGCGCATGCTTCTTGCCACGGGCTTCTTGCGTAAGGTGTTTGAAATATTTGAGAGCTACCAGACTCCAATTGACATGATTACCACTTCGGAGGTTGGTGTGTCAATGAGTATTGACAACAGTACGCATTTGGGGGATATCGTTGATGAACTAAAGAAGTATGGTACTGTCACCGTTGATAAGGATATGTGCATAATATGTGTTGTTGGCGATCTTGACTGGAGCAATATCGGTTTTGAGACTTTGGTTACCGATGCGATGAAGAATATTCCTGTAAGAATGGTGAGCTATGGCGGCTCAAATTATAACATATCATTCCTCATACGTGAGGTTGACAAGAAACGAGCCTTGCAGAGCTTAAGCGAAACTTTGTTTAAGTAAAAACATCGATTCTGGCGTTGGTGGGTGTTGCTTTTTATTTACGCCACCCTCTGATGCTGGAGATATATGAAGGCGTTGAGGCATTTTTTGAGTAGAGAATATAAAAGATAAATGACACAAAGTAAATTCCCAATAGATAAGTTTCGGCATGTTCGCACGCCTTTCTATTATTATGATACGGCTACGCTTGAGGCTACGCTTGATACCATAGGCGAGGAAACTGCCAAGTATGATGGATTTGAGGTTCATTATGCTATTAAGGCTAATTCCAATGCCAAAGTTTTGCGCATAATAGCCAAAGCCGGACTTGGGGCAGATTGTGTTAGTGGGGGGGAAATTGAAGCAGCTGTCAATGCTGGATTCCCTGCTGACAAGATTGTGTTTGCTGGTGTGGGAAAGGCTGACTGGGAGATAAATCTTGCACTTGATTCAGGCATCTTCTGTTTCAATGTTGAGAGTGTGCCCGAATTGGAAGTTATAAACCAACTTGCTGCTGCCAAGGGAAAGGTTGCCAATGTGTGCTTTCGCATAAATCCAGATGTAGGGGCACACACTCATGCTAACATAACAACGGGATTGGCAGAGAACAAGTTTGGTATAGCCATGAAGGACATGCTGCCAATAATACAGCGTACAAATGGGATGGGAAATGTCCGTTTCATCGGTTTGCATTTCCATATTGGTAGCCAAATTCTCGAAATGGCAGATTTCAAAAAACTTTGTTTCCGCATCAACGAGTTACAGACGCTTCTCGATGCTTATGGAATAAAGGTTGAAAACTTGAATGTTGGGGGAGGGCTTGGCATTAATTATGATGATCCGTCAGATGCCATTCCCGACTTTAAGAGTTATTTTGAAACTTATGCTAAAGGACTGAAATTGCGTTCTGGACAGAAAGTGCATTTTGAGCTTGGGCGTTCTGTTGTTGGTCAAATGGGCAGTCTGATAACGCGTGTGCTCTACGTTAAAAATGGTACAGCGAAACGTTTTTGCATCGTTGATGCAGGAATGACAGACCTTATACGTCCTGCTCTTTACAATGCTGTGCATAAGATAGAGAACATAACGAGTGATGCTTCGATGGGGACTTATGATGTTGTTGGACCAATATGTGAGTCAAGCGATGTGTTTGCCAAGGATGTACGTTTTGGTGGCGCACAGCGTGGAGACATTATGGCAATACGTTCAGCAGGAGCCTATGGTGAAGTAATGGCAAGCCAATATAATTGCCGTTCTCTTCCGCAAGGCTATCTTAAAGAAGAATTTGAATAAATGAACTGGATATTTGCCATAGACGATTTTACGTTGATAGTCTCGTTTGTCGTTATCGTCATAGCTGCCGTGTCGTGTTTCTTCAGTCCGTTTGTGCGATTTCGCAAATCTGACGGCGAAGCCGAGGCTATGGATGGTTTTTATGCTGTAGCCCAAGACGGAGATGCTGGTGGTGAGAATGCCACGAAAAGGCCTAAGATTACGATAATACTTACTCCGCATGATGAGGCTGACAGGCTGGAGCGTAATTTGCCGTTGCTTTTGCAACAGAAGTACCCTGCAGGTTTTCAGGTTGTTGTCGTTATGGAAGAGGGTGCGCGTGACACGGAGGATTTGCTGAAACGTATGCAGTTGCAACTCAATGAGCATCCGGGGGATGGCAGTTTGTATTACAGTTACATACCGGCATCTTCCCGTTATCTGAGCCGTAAGAAGCTTGCCATTACGGTTGGTGTAAAGGCCGCTTCAACAGATTGGGTACTTCTTACGGAAGCTTCTTCGTACCCCTCGTCAGACTATTGGCTCGCTACAATGGCAGGAAACTGTAACAACAACAATCGTGTTGTGATAGGCTATGGCAATTATTCAGATCAGACTTCTTCATTCAAAAGGTTTGAGCGACTTTATGGTGCTTATTATCTCATGCGTGAAGATTCTTGTGGAAAACCTTACCGTACGCAGAGCCACAACCTGATGTTTCGCAAAAGCGATTTCATGGAGAACGATGGCTTTCTTGGTAACTTGAACTTAATACGTGGAGAATATGATTTTATAGTGAACAAGTTTGCCACCTCTGGTGCTACGGCTTTGGTTACGGACAACTCTGCGTGGATGACCGATGAAAATCCAAGTAGGAAAGCGTGGCTGACGGAACATATTTTTTATATGGAAACACGTCGATGGCTTTCAGGCAGTTGGCTGCATAGGTTTTGGTTCAATTCAGATCAATTACTTCTTCATGTCAGCCTATTGCTTATTGTCTTTGCGGCAGCGTTTGCTGTTTTTACCCTAAACCTTACATTATTGTGTGCGGCAGCGTTTGCTTTTGTTGTATCTTGGACGGTGAGGACTATTCTTGGCTATAAGGCCTTGCGGTCATTCAGTGAACGCATGCCTTTGTTGTTCATTTATCCTTATGAGTTGTCGCTTGTGTGGCACAATTTGGCGTATGCCATTCACCATCGCTTCTCCGACAAACTCGACTTTTCCACCCATAAACAATAGTGAGAAGGCCTTGAAGGTTTTATTCTTTATTCCAGCTAACGTTGATGAGGTTGACATACATCATGAATTTGTCACTCGTCTTGCCCATAGTCTTACGGACTGTGTGGAAGCCGATGTTGTAGCATCTGCCGAGAAGAGCGTTTGTGCCTCTCTTGCGGATTATGACTTGCTGCATATCTTTGGCTGCTGGAGTAAAGGAGGGTGTGCGTTGGCTGATAGTGCCTATGAGTTACGCGTGCCGTATGTCATTACTCCACTGGGCATGTTGCAGCCGTGGGAGATGGAAAAGCATCGTCGTGGCAAGTTGCTGTTGAATAAGCAGAGGAGTATTGTTGAACGTGCTACGGCAATAAATGTTTGTGGTAAGCTTGAGGAACAGACTTTTGCCAAGCTTGGGTGGAATAAGCGGCTGAGCCTTATCAAAAATCCAGTTCTTACCAGTCAGACAACTTTTGATGAGGTTGCAACCAGATTTTGCGTCCTTTATCGTAAGGTTCTCGATTCTACGGCAAGGCTGCGAATTTCCATGGACGCTCAAGCCATAATAGGAAATCTTTTGCAGTTTGGGGTTGACCGTCAGCTGTTTGGTTATGCCAACAGTGAAGAGGCTCTCCGTAAGCGTCTCGATGAACTCGTGGAAGAAGAATGGCGACGAATATTCATTTATGCCTCAGACGAGCAAGTTGACGATTTGTTGGAGCAAGCTCTTGACGGATTGTGTTATGAGTATCCCAAGTTTGACATAGCTTCCTTTGAACGCTTTGACACACAGCATCCTTATAAGGAAGGCGACTTGGAGGCCGGCACATTGCTTTCGCATAGCCTCCTTATGCGTAATAAAGTTAAGGATGCTTTTGAGGCCTGTGGAAAAAACGAGCAACGCATTTGCGTACAATTGCTAAACTTGAGCTTCGAGCTTGGACATAAAATGGCTCCGTTGCGCCATCTCGTAAACCTTTATCTGGCAATGCGTAACACTGACATGGACGAGGACATGGTTAGGAGTGCCGCAAGGCAGCTTGGCATAGACGATTTTGCGCAACGCATCATGGTTGTGCTTGCAGACTTGCTTGGCCTTACCGAGGGCTTCATGCCTTTTGTCCTAAGAAAGGATAGCAAGGCAACTCTTTTGTCAAGAGACTTGACGAAATTCGGTGTGTATAAAACTTATTGAAAAGACCAAATAACCAAATAACTAAAATCTTTACTATTATGGCCAACAACAAAGCCTATGACATCAAGAAGGACATGCGTTATCTGCAGCTTCTTTCTTATTCTTTCCCAACAGTTGCCGAGGCGAGCACTGAGATTATAAATCTCATGGCAATTCTCAATCTTCCCAAGGCAACGGAGCATTTCGTGGCTGACATACATGGGGAGTACGAGGCTTTTCAGCATATTCTGAAAAACGCCTCTGGAAACATAAAGCGAAAGGTCAACGAATTGTTTGGTACGACATTGCGTGAAGCAGAAAAGCGAGAGCTGTGTACGCTGATTTATTACCCGGAGCAAAAGCTTGAGCTGGTGAAGGATACTGAACCCGATATAAACGATTGGTATCATATCACGTTGCATCATCTGGTGGCAGTGTGTCGCGATGTTTCAAGCAAGTACACCCGTTCCAAGGTGAGGAAGTCGTTGCCGTCAGATTTCTCATACATTATTCAGGAACTGCTGCATGAACGTACTGAGGATACAGACAAGACGGCTTATGTCAACGTCATCGTTGACACAATTATTTCCACAGGTCGAGCCGATGACTTCATAATAGCCATTTCCAAGGTCATACAGCGTCTTGCCATCGACCAGTTGCACATACTCGGGGACATTTACGACCGTGGTCCCGGGGCGCATAAGATTATGGACTTGCTTGAAGGATACCACTCGTGGGACATCACTTGGGGGAACCATGACATTCTGTGGATGGGAGCCGTGGCTGGCAACGATGCTTGCATGTGCAATGTCATACGCCTGTCATTGCGATATTCAAACCTTTCGGCTCTTGAGGACGGCTATGGAATTAACCTTGTGCCGCTTGCCACTTTCGCCATGGATTTTTACGGGGATGATCCTTGTACGGAGTTCTTGCCGAAGGGCAACAGCGCCAATGAGCGTATTGACGAAAAGACGAGGCTGCTTATCGCACGTGAACACAAAGCTATTTCGGTACTGCAATTCAAGCTTGAGGCTCAGCTCTTTGAGAAGCATCCTGAGTGGAATGTGCGGGGGCGTGACATGTTCAATTACATAGATTACGACAAAGGCACCATACTGATTGATGGCAAGCAATATGAGTTAACGAGTTGCCACTTCCCGACAATCGACCCCAAACAGCCAAACAAGCTTACTGCGGATGAACATGAGTTGCTGGCAAAGCTGCATCACAGCTTTGAGGTTAGCGAGAAACTTCACAAGCACATGCGTTTGATGCTTGCTCATGGTTGCATGTATAATATTTGCAACAACAACCTGCTGTTTCACGCTTCCGTGCCCCTCAATGGCGATGGCAGCTTGAAGGAGGTGGAAGTTTGCCCAGGCCATAAGAGCAAGGGTATGCAACTTATGTCTGACGTGGGCATGCTTGTGCGCTCGGCTTTCCAGAATGATGTGGCACATACCGACCGTGACAATGCCATCGACTATTTCCTGTATTTGTGGTGTGGTACTGACAGTCCACTATTCGACAAGTCGAAGATGGCAACCTTTGAGCGTTATTTCATCAAGGAAAAGGAAACGCATGAGGAAAAGAAGGGCTACTATTTTATCTTGCGTGACAATGATGCAGTTTGCGATGAGGTGATGAAAGCGTTTGGGGTGACGGGGAAGAACCGTCATATAATAAACGGACATGTGCCCGTAAAGGCGATAAAGGGCGAAACTCCGATAAAGGCTGGCGGAAAGCTGATGGTCATAGACGGAGGATTTGCCCAGGCTTATCACAAGGAGACGGGAATTGCAGGTTATACGCTCGTATATCATAGCCGTGGTTTTCAGCTTGTGCAACATGAGCCTTTCACGAGTACTGAGGATGCAATATCGCGCGGTACAGACATAAAGTCAACAACGCAAATTGTTGAGATGTCGGCACATCGCATGCTTGTCGCCGACACGGACAAGGGCGTGGAATTGCGCTCACAGATAGCGGATCTCGAAGAGTTGCTGTATGCTTATCGGCATGGTTATATCAACGAAAGGGATCGCAAGGCTGCGCCAGGCTTGAAGCCATGATGGGGATGCCAAAAAGATAATGCTTGCCATTGCGCCGTAACGGGGTTACGTTTGCGGCGCAATGGTGATGTGTTTACGGCGTAAAGGCATCGTGTTTACGCCGCAATGGCGTTGCGTTTGCGCCGTAAAGGTCTTGGGGTGATTTTACAGCCTTACGGTTTTGTCATAAAGCCAATTGTCCAGGATTACCATGGCCGCCATGTTTTCTACTATTGGCACCGCACGTGGCACTACGCATGGGTCGTGGCGACCATGAGCGTCAAGGACTGTTGGATTGCCGTTTATGTCAATGGTTTGTTGTGGCTTAAGCAATGTTGCCACAGGTTTGAATGCCACGCGAAACCAAATGTCCTCTCCGTTGCTGATGCCACCTTGTATGCCTCCGCTATGGTTGGTCTTGCTTTGGGGCTGGCGTGACAGGATGTTGGCGGCATGGGTGTCGTTGGCATGGTTGCCATTCGGTGAGAATATGTCATTGACTTCGCTGCCGCGATGCGCTACGATGTCGAAGCCATCGCCATACTCAAATCCCTTTACGGCGTTTATGGAGAGCATTGCCGAACCCAGTTGGGCATGCAGTTTGCCAAACTCTGGCTCGCCGAGTCCTGCAGGGCAGCCTTTTATTACGCATGTTATGACACCGCCAATTGTGTCGCCGTCGTTTTTTACGCCTATTATAAGGTCTTCCATCTCCTTTGCCTTCTTGGCATCAGGACAGCGCACGATGTTGTCCTCTGTTTTGCTGAGGTCGTATTTGTTGTAGTCTTTGTCAAGCGAAATGCCGCCCACTTGCGACACGTAAGCCTGTATTGTTATGCCAAGCTGCCTCAATGCGAGTTTTGCCAAGGCTCCCCCCACGCAGCGGCTTATCGTTATGCGTGCCGACGACCTGCCACCGCCACGGTGGTCGCGTATCCCATATTTGTTATAATATGTGTAATCGGCATGTGATGGCCTGAAAAGTTGCCGCATGTTGTCGTAATCGTTGCTGTGCTGGTTTGTGTTTTTAACAACGAATCCTATTGGCGTACCAGTGCTTTTGCCCTCGAAGACACCACTTAACAGTTCCACTTGGTCAGCCTCGTTGCGCGAGGTCGTGACGCGGCTCTGCCCGGGGCGACGACGTGAAAGCTCGTGCTGTATGAAGTCGAGGTCTATTTCAATGCCAGATGGCATTCCGTCAACGACGCCACCTACTGCTGAGCCGTGGCTTTCGCCGAAAGTGGTGAGTGTGAAAATTGTGCCGAATGTGTTACGCATAATATCGTTTATGATTATTTTGCCTACAAAGGTACTGTAAACCGAAAACAACGCAAAACAAAACTGTTTTTATTTTTGTTGCCAAAGCATGATATTGGTAACAATATTTGTTTTTTTAGTGTCATAAGCATCCTAATTAATAGGTATTTTGCCAAAATCACCACAAATGGGTATTGTGGGGACGGAATAAAAAGCTTAATTTTGCCGTCGTAAAACAATAAACTTTTTTGAAGATGAGTAAAACTATTGTAGTTTACGGTTCGTCAACCGGTGTTTGTGAGGCAATCGCACAGTCCATAGGAGACAAGCTTGGTGCTGATGTCATCAATGTTACTGACTTGACAAAGGACGATGTTGAAAGTGCGGATAATCTGGTTCTTGGCACTTCCACTTGGGGGGCAGGTGAAATGCAAGACGATTGGTATGATGGCGTGAAAGTGTTGAAGGAGGCAGGGCTTGCTGGCAAGAAGGTCGCTGTTTTTGGTTGTGGTGACAATGCCTCATACAGTGATACGTTTTGTGGTGGCATGAAAGAACTTTATGATGCCGCAGAGGAGGCTGGTGCGACCATGGTTGGCAATGAGGTTCCTGCTGAGGGTTATACTTTTGATGGCAGCGATTCGTTTGTTGATGATCATTTTGTGGGGCTTCCTCTTGATGACGTAAATGAAGACGATATGACGGATGCCCGCATAGAGGCGTGGCTTCCCACTTTGGGCTTTTAACAGTCATGATGGACAAGGGTATGGGAGTGACGTGTTGGGCTTTTCGAGAAACACTATTCTTGTTGCCGACGTATTCCCATCCCATGGTCTTGCCGATGATGTATGGTTACAATGAAATAAACAAAATCCTTAATTGAAAGACATGTCAGAAATTCCCATGGAGATGAAGGTTCTTATGAACCATATTTATGAGTATGAGAAAGGTGTGCGCCGAATGGTGCTTTACACTTTCAACGCCCGGTATGCCAAGTATGCCATGAAGCGTCTGGAACGTAGGCACATAAGCTACATTCTTCATCCTGCGGGTAAAGATTCTGTAAACTTGTTTTTCGGTCGGAAGGAATGTCTTGAAGCAATAAGAATATTTGTGACGAAGCCTCTGAATGAGCTGTCGCCAGAGGAGGACTTTATGCTTGGGGCTATGCTCGGCTACGACATCACTATGGAGTGTGAGCGCTATTGCATGTTGAAGGGGCGCATGTGTGATTGCAAGGAATGTGCCAATGCCGTGAAAATGGCAAGCGCATGAAGTCTTGAGAAATGAGAGGAGGATAGGAAATTTTAGCCATAGGCAACTGTCTTGTTCACTGTAAGATAGAAAAATTCATAATGTTTTTGTATAATCGTATGAGGGACGTCGTGATGATGTCCCTTTTATGTCATTGTTTGCCATGCCAGAATTGTGCTGCGTCTGACATTGTTTGTTAATGGCGTTTTGTTCTGTTGTCAGTCTAAGATGCCTGTCCGCAGCTTGTACAGGCAAGTGTTTTTCCACTTTTGTTGGTTGTATTATAGTATAAAGATTACAAAAAAAGCGGATTGCCTTTATTTGGTTCGATTATATTTAGTATCTTTGCAGTAAAAATTATTAAAAGACATCTATATGAATTTGAAAGTCCGCTTGGCGGTAATGAACTTCCTTGAATTTGGAGTTTGGGGAGCCTACCTCACTTGCATGGGCAATTATCTTGGAGTTGCCGGCATGGGTGCTGAGATTTCGTGGTTTTATGCTATTCAGGGCATAGTGTCAATATTCATGCCCACGTTGATTGGCATTGTGGCAGACAAGTGGATACAGCCACAGCGTTTGCTTGGTATCTGCCATCTTATTGCAGGCGTGTTTATGTTTTCATTATGGTACATGGGCATGACTGCTGGCTTTGGCAACGAAATACAGGACAAAGGGCTTTTCATTGCACTTTATACGCTTAGTGTTGCTTTTTATATGCCAACTGTGGCATTGTCAAACACAACAGCTTTCACGGTGTTGAAGTCGCATGGTGGTGATACGGTCACTGACTTTCCGCCGATACGTTCGTGTGGAACGGTTGGTTTCATACTTGTGATGTGCTTTGTTAATTGCGCTGTGTGGGATGGAGGAACGTTTGACTTTACATTGGCTCAGAATGCTCATAAGTTTCAGTACACTTATAACCAGTTTCTTGTTTCGGGAATTCTTGGGGTGTTGATGTTTTTCTATGTCTTTACACTTCCAGAATGCAAACTTGAAGGTTATGGTCGTGGTGATAAAAAAAGTCTTTCGCAACGTCTTGGGCTTGATGCCTTTAGGCTTTTCAAAGACAGACGCATGGCGTTGTTCTTTGTTTTTTCAGCTCTTTTGGGAATGTCGTTGCAAGTTACCAACAGCTTTGCTGGTCCTTTTATCTCAAGTTTTCAAGGCAGTGCGGATGCTGTTGTTGCTTCGTCGTTTGCGGCAAGTAATGCTACTTTGCTGACTTCAATTTCTCAGATAAGTGAGGCTTTTTGCATATTGTTGATACCTTTCTTCCTTAAACGCTATGACATAAAAGGTGTTATGCTCATCGCCATGTTTGCGTGGGTTCTTAGGTTTGGGCTGTTCGGTATTGGTAACCCAACGATGCCTGGAGTGTTGCTCTTTGTGCTTTCTTGTATTGTCTATGGTGTGGCTTTTGATTTCTTCAATGTTTCAGGAGGCATTTTCGTTGACAAGGAGTGCGACCCGTCGATAAAGGCTTCTGCTCAGGGGCTGTTTATGCTGATGACAAACGGACTTGGTGCTACTATTGGAACGTTGTCAGCAGGTGCTGTGGTTAATCATTTTTGCACGTGGACGCAAGGTGGTGGCTCGTCTTATCTCATGGGAGACTGGCAAGCTTGTTGGTTTATCTTTGCAGGGTTTGCCTTTGTGGTGGGAGTTGTCTTTGCGTTAGTATTCAAGCCTGCAAGAGGAAAGTAAAAATAGTGGCAACAAAAAACAATTTGCGATAGCCTCTTGCTTTTGAAGCTTGGGGAGGATTATGATGTTGATGGCAGGCAGTTCCCATTGGGGCATGCTTCGGAATTAGAGAATGATGAGTAAATAAGGAAAGAAATGAAAGAGGAGAGGTTTTTTTATGTCCCAAATGCAGCTGAATGTGAAGAACTGCCAGAAGTAGAGGCGCAACATGCCATACGCGTTTTGCGCCTTGCCGAGGGAGATGGTATGTTCCTCATGGATGGCGTGGGTACGTTTTATAGGGCGGTTATTACGATGGCTACCAAAAAAAGATGTTTTTATCAGATAACCGATGTTATTCCGCAGAAGAAAAGTTGGCATGGGCATATTCATCTTGCAATAGCTCCCACAAAGATGATGGAGCGGATGGAGTGGATGGTGGAAAAAGCTGTTGAGGTCGGTGTTGATGAGATTTCTTTTATTGATTGTAGGTTTTCAGAACGGCAATCGGTGCGCATTGACCGTTTGGAGAAAATAGTAGTTTCTGCCATGAAGCAAAGTCGTAAGCCTTTTAAGCCAATATTGAATGAACTTGTAGATTTCTCCAATTTCATTGACAGGTCTGTAAGTGAAGGCAAACCATGTGCCAACGGTTTTATAGCCCATTGTTATGATGATGTTTCACGTTCTTACCTATTCGATGATTTGAAAGATATTCCTGTTGATGGGAATGTTACGATATTGGTTGGCCCAGAGGGCGATTTCTCTGTAGAAGAGGTTCGTTTGGCCATGTCACGTGGCTATAAGTCAATAACGCTTGGTAAAAGCCGATTGCGTACAGAAACAGCAGGACTTATTGCTGTGACTATGGCTCAGATACAAAAGAGTAATAATACGATATAAAATAATGGTGTTTTTTGGATATATAAGAAATGTCAGGTTTCTTAAAGTGGTGTTGGTAAATATTCTCATTTGTTTATTTGCTTCATGTTCAGATAGTGATTATTTAAATGCTATACCAGAGGATTCGCAGCTGATAATGTCGATTAATTCGGCAAAAGTAAGTGGTGTTGGAAGCCCGGTAATATTGAAGTCTTTGTTGCATGTAAGCAAGGTTAATGATATTGGTATTGACATATCTTCCAATATCTATTTTTTCGAGGATGCGAAAGGAAATTTTGGGATTTGTGCCAAAGTTAGTGATGATGGCAAACTTGCGGATTTCCTTGAGAAAAGAAAACTTGTCGTACAAAAAAGAAAGGATTTTAAATTTGCATCGTTGCCAAGTAATTGGATTATAGGTTATTCTGACAAGGCGGCTTTGCTTATGGGACCAGTGATGCCTGCACGGCAGACTGAATTTATATCACAGATGGTTCGCTATCTTTCAGCAGACGAAGATGATGGAATAAGAAATACACCGATGTTTGAGAAACTTGATTCCATTGATGCACCAATGGGATTGGTATGTCAGACAAGTGCTTTACCTCAGCGATTTGCGGCACCTTTTTCCATAGGTGCGCCAAAAGGTGCAGAATCAGGTGACGTTATGTTTGCTGCTTCATTGAAAGTGAGTGAGGGTAAGTTGCTAATGGAAGGAGAAACCTTTTCATTTAAAAAAAACATCAACAATGCACTTCAAAATGCCCGTAAGGTTTATCGTCCAATAAAAGGCAACTATGTAAAGTCAATGTCAAGTGATGATGCCTTTGGTGTTTTCCTAAACGTGGATGGCAAGCAATTCCATGGCCTTGTGACACAAAACCGTGGAATTTCTGCTATGTTGGCAGGTGTCAATTCTGCTATAGACATGGATAATATATTGCGTAGTATTGATGGTGATTTGTCAATTACATCTGCACGAATGGGTAGCGATGGTGGGAAGATGCGGATGGCTGCACAGCTTGGTTCGGCATCTTGGCTGGATGATGTTGATTATTGGAAACGCAGTGTGCCTGAAGGTGGACTGATTGGTAATTGGGGTGAGAATTGTTTCTATTATAAGTCAGAAGGCACGTCTTATTACTTTGGCGTAACTTCGGATATGCAGTATATGAGTGGTGGCAGTAGGGAAGAAGCTTTGGAAAGCGTGGAAGCTTGCGCTGATCCAATCGATGTTGATTTGCAAGAAATGATAGTGGGAAAGAAGCTTGTGATGATAGTTAATTTCAAGGCTTTGGAGGGTACAGGAACTGGTGCTTTTATGTCAATGTTGAAACCTGTGGTTGGCAATCTTACTTCTATTGTATATACTTTAAATGATAAGTAATAGAGATTGGTTCTTTAGTTTTCGATGGCAAAGGTATTGTTATGGAAAGTATTTTTTTTCAAAATGTTATTCCACAGGTGTTCTCACAACGAGGGAGTCTTGGCTCTGAGGTGTGGAATAAGGAAGTCGTTTTCGATAAGGGGCATTTGTATCTCGTAGAGGCCGATTCTGGGAAGGGTAAGAGTACGTTTTGTAGTTATATTGTGGGTTATAGGAACGATTATTCTGGTCATGTCTTTTTTGATGACAAGGACACGAAGGTCATGACGGTTGATGATTGGGTGAATGTGCGTTGCTGGCATGTGAGCCATCTTTTTCAGGAGTTGCGCCTTTTTCCGGAGCTTACAGCAATGGAGAATGTTGAGATAAAAAACAACCTTACAAAATGCAAAACTAAGAGGCAGATAATTGAGTGGTTTGAGATGTTGGGCATTGATGACAAATTAAATACCAAGGTCGGTGTTATGTCGTTTGGTCAACAGCAACGGGTGGCCATGATACGTGCCCTCGTGCAGCCGTTTGATTTTATGCTTGTTGATGAACCAATTTCACATCTTGACGATAACAATGCCCGTATTATGGGTGATATTATGATGGCAGAGGCGAAACGTCAGGGGGCAGGAGTGATTGTTACCAGTATTGGTAAACATATGGATTTGGACTATGAAAGGATAGTGAAACTATGAAGCTTATTTGGAAACTTTTGCGTCAGCATATTAGTGTCGGGCAGTTTGTGGGCTTTTTCTTTGCCAATCTTTTTGGAATGATTATCGTATTGCTCGGTTTTCAGTTTTATAGGGATGTAAAGCCTGTTATCGTTGGTGAGGATGCGTTAATGAAGTCTGATTATGTGGTAGTAGAGAAAAATATAGGCATGGGGACTACCGTTTCGGGGCAAGGAAACAGTTTTGACAAATCTGAGGTTGGTGAGTTGGAAGAAATGGGATTTGCCACAAGAGTAGGCTATTTCACATCAGCTTCCTATCAGGCATTTGCTCATATAGGAATCAATGGAACAAAAGTACTAAACTCAGAGATCTTCATTGAGAGCATGCCCGATTGTTTTGTTGATATTCCATTGGAAAAATGGGGATATTCTATGTCTTCAAAAGAAGTGCCAGTAATCATGCCACAAAGCTATTTGGCTATGTACAATTTTGGCTTTGCTCAAAGCCGTTCTTTACCAAAAATAAGCGATGGGCTTGTTGGGATGGTTGATTTTGATATTTTAATACAAGGCAATGGATGTAAGGATACTTTTAAGGGGAAAGTGATGGGCTTTTCCAATCGCATTAGTTGCATACTTGTTCCACAAGCATTTATGGATTGGAGCAACAGGAAATACGGTGTTGCTAATCATGAAAATCCAACGAGGCTTATACTTAGCATTGACAACAGTAAGGCGGACTTGATGGCGAAATATTTCGATAAAAAAGGTTACGAGGTGGAATCTGACAGGCTCAATACAGAGAAGGCAACGTTTTTTCTTCGACTTATGGTGTCAATTGTTATGGCAGTGGGAGCTGTTATTTCATTGTTGAGTTTTTACATCCTTATGCTTAGCATTTATCTTCTTGTACAGAAAAACTCTGTTAAGCTGGAGAATTTGTTACTTATTGGTTACAGCCCTCGCATAGTGGCAATGCCATATCTGTTGATTAGCGTTGGTCTAAATTTTACAGTTCTTGTTATTGCCATGTGTGTGTTGCTTGTTGCACGAAATTATTACATGGATATAATTTATAATTTATTCCCAGATATTGATTCTTGTGGTATTGTGCCGGCTTTGTTGCTTGGTATTTTGCTTTTCATGTTCGTGAGCATTTTCAATATGATAACCATAAGGCGTAAAATTGTGAGGATTTGGAAACGAAGAGAACAGTCATGAATAATAGGCAAGCACTTTATGACCATTACACGGTTCATTCGTCGTCAAAATTATTAGAGTGGCTTTTGGCTAATCTTAATGAGAGCCGTAATAAGATAAAGGCAACTCTTTCCGGACGTGGTGTGAGGGTCAATGGAAAAGAAGTTACGCGGTTTGATTTTCAGCTTGAACCCGGAATGGAGGTGGCCATTAGCAAGACCAAGCAAAATCAGGAGTTCAAGAATCGCTATGTACGATTGGTGTATGAGGATCGTTATATTGTGGTGATAGAAAAGAATCCAGGGATACTGTCTATGGCTGCAGGTCATAGCTCGTTGAATGTGAAATCTGTATTGGATGACTATTTTCGTCAGAGTAGGCAAAAATGTCAGGCTCATGTGGTTCATAGGCTTGATCGCGATACAAGTGGGCTGATGATTTATGCGAAAGACAAACAAACAGAGCTGGTGTTGGAAAAAAAATGGCATGACATAGTATATGATCGCAGGTATGTTGCTTTGTTGTCGGGAGTTGTTGAGCATGATGATGGAACCATTCGGAATTGGTTGAAAGACAATCGTGCGTATTTCACTTATAGCAGCAATTTGGACAACGGCGGCAAGTTTGCCATCACACATTTTCGTGTTTTGCAACGTTCCGACTATCACTCATTGGTTGAGTTTCGCTTGGAGACTGGGCGTAAGAACCAGATACGTGTCCATGCCGCCGACATGGGGCATCCTGTATGCGGTGATGTGAAATATGGCAATGGAGACGATCCCGTTGGGCGTCTTTGCTTGCATGCTTATAAATTGTGTTTTTATCACCCAATAACACATAAGCCGATGGAGTTTGAGACATCCATCCCTCATGCTTTCAGAAATTTATTTGTTTGACATACAAATATTCACTTCAAGATTTACTCATGGATTCAAGTTTTTCATATTATATGGCAACTTTGTTAGCGGTTGTCATTGCTATTTTGGTAATAAAAAAAGTAGCGGGATGCCTTTTTAGGGCCGTGGCTTTTGCTGTTGCTGTCATTGTTTTGCTGTTGCTGTATTATTCCCTTCGGGGTTAAAAATACAATAAATGAAAAATCTGTAGGGAATAAAGGTTTCCTTTTGGGAAAAAAGTGTTATTTTTGCCATTGTGCAAAAGGCATGATTGTAAAAGTATGAATTGAAATAACCAATAACAATAAACCGGTATGTTAAAGCCAGAAGACAAAAAGCAAATAGAGAGTCGTGGAATGACTGTTGAGCAGGTTAACTGCCAATTGAAAGAAATAGGGCTGGGCTTCCCATTCCTTAAGATTGAGGCTGCCGCAACCGTTGGCAAGGGTATTGTTGCCCCAAATGCCAGTAAGCGTGACGAAGCGATAGAATTGTGGGAAAATTATAAGTGCGAGGGACATAAAATAGTAAAGTTTGTTCCAGCTTCGGGAGCGGCGAGCCGAATGTTTAAGAATATGTTCTCTTTCTTGACGGCCGACTATGACACTCCGCAAACTGATTTTGAAAAGGAATTCTTTAAGAACTTGGAGAGTTTCGCTTTCTATACGGCTCTTGATCATAAGTGTAAGGAAAATGAAGGAAAGGGCGTGAAGGAACTTTTGACAGAAGGCAATTTCAAAGCAGTCGTGGCAAATATGCTTAACGCTGATGGGCTAAACTATGGACAGTTGCCCAAGGGGTTGCTTCTTTTTCATAATTACCCATCAGGTGCTCGCACGCCAATGGAAGAGCATCTTGTTGAAGCGGCTCTTTATGCAAGCAGCAATGGAGAGGCGCATATCCATTATACGGTTTCGCATGACCATTTGGAACTTTTCGAGCATCGTGTTGCGGAGAAAGAGGGCTATTATGAGAAAGAGTTTGGTGTGCGCTATGATATAAGTTTCTCAGAACAAAAGCCTTCCACTGATACGATTGCGGCTAATCTTGACAATACTCCTTTCCGTAACGATGACGGTTCATTGTTGTTCCGCCCAGGTGGTCATGGTGCATTGATAGAAAATCTAAATGATATTGATGCCGATGTCGTGTTCGTAAAGAATATAGACAATGTTGTGCCGGATCGTCTGAAAGGCGATACCGTGGAATGGAAGAAAGTAATTGGTGGCGTACTTATAGGGGTGCAGAGGCAAATTTTTGATTATCTGCATTTGCTTGATTCGGGCGTTTACACTCATGACAAACTTGAGGAGATCATCAGATTTGTACAGCGTGTGCTTTGCTGCCGCAAACCTGATATAAAGGAACTTGAGGATGCCGACCTTGTAATTTACCTCCGCAACAAGCTGAACCGCCCATTACGTGTGTGTGGGGTGGTGAAGAACGTTGGTGAGCCTGGCGGTGGTCCTTTCCTTGCCTATAACCATGATGGGACCATAAGTCCACAAATATTGGAAAGCAGCCAGATTGACAAGCTCAATGAGGATTATGTAAAGATGTTTACCGAAGGAACGCATTTTAATCCGGTGGATCTTGTTTGTGCGATTAAAGATTATAAGGGGAATAATTTCAACCTTACCGAATATGTTGATCGTGCAACAGGTTTTATCAGCAGCAAGAGCAAGAATGGCAGGGCCTTGAAAGCTCTTGAACTTCCTGGACTTTGGAATGGTGCCATGAGCGACTGGAACACAGTGTTTGTGGAGGTGCCATTGGCGACCTTCAATCCGGTAAAAACAGTCAATGACTTGCTTAGAGACGCACATCAGTAATAAGTCACATAGTTTCTCGTTATGTATGGGAAACGTTTAAAAAGCCAAGGCCTTGCTTGTGAATGTTTACAGGTGAGGCTTTTATTTTTTTAAGTCTTGTCATCCGGAAAACATTTTGTATGTTATTGAAAGAGGCTTGGTTGTGAGGCTTTAGGGTGGTGGTAATAAAAATAAAAAAGCGATTACCTTCACAGGCCACCGCTCCAAATCTTCAATAGGTATTAGCTCCATTTAAGGTAAAAGATTGTTTTCAAGATAACGTTTACAAAGTTATGAATTATTTTCTACCCATGCAAATAATTTCGTCATTTTTTTAATTTTATCGAAAAATATCATCGCTTTTATTTACCTTTGCAACGTTTAATATTGTGTCTTTTATCTTTAATGTCAATAACAGAACAAAAACTATATGACAAGGAACAAATACTTACTTGGGTTGCTTTTTTTGCCAGTGTTTGCCTTTGGGCAGAATAGGCAAGGTTTCAGTTTGGACTCATGGTTGTTTTCGCGTGACAGTTTGACTTGGAAAACTGTCACTGTGCCACACGACTGGGCAATCCATGGCCCATTCGATAAAAAATGGGACTTGCAATTGGTTGCCATAGAGCAGAATGGCGAGAAAGAAAAGACAGAAAAGAGTGGGCGTTCCGGTGCTTTGCCATGGATAGGCAAGGGTTTTTATTCAACGCATGTTGATATGCCGGCGATTGGTGAAAGGCGTGTTGTGCTAAATTTTGATGGTGCAATGGCGGAACCTACGGTTTATGTCAATGGAAAAAAGGCAGGCTATTGGGCTTATGGGTATTCTCCATTCAGATTGGACATAACCAACTTGGTGAAAGAGGGTGACAATCGCATAGACGTGTCTTTGCAGAACGTTGAGGAAAGTAGCCGGTGGTATCCTGGTGCCGGGCTGTATAGGCCCGTGAAGCTGGAGATAATCCCCAAGATTTCGCTTGACCCGTGGAAAACCGCAATCTCTTCTCGGATGTCTCAGGCGGACAAGGCTGTTGTTACTTATGAGACCAAGCCTGTTGGAAATGCCAATGGATGTAAAATCAAGGTTTCCTTGCGTGATAAGGATGGCTGGGTGGTGGCTTCAGCTTCTGCCGATGTGCCATCGGTTGGAAGGTCTTTGCTTGAGCTGCCTGTTGAAAAACCACACCTGTGGAGTCCTGAGTCTCCTTATTTATATACATGCGAGGCAAGCATCTCTGATGGCGAAGGCAACTT
Organism: uncultured Prevotella sp.; assembly: GCA_964386825.1. Taxonomy (GTDB): domain Bacteria; phylum Bacteroidota; class Bacteroidia; order Bacteroidales; family Bacteroidaceae; genus Prevotella. Next base: position 32,592 of record CAYLUI010000017.1, read on the forward strand.
GATGGATCGCCAGTGCACAAAGGTTGGCATACGTACCATTGAGATCGATTCTGTTGCCGGTTTCCGACTCAATGGCATAAGTCGTAAGCTCAAGGGTGTTTGCCTTCACCACGATCTCGGACCGCTTGGCGTGGCTGTAAACAAGGCTGCGCTGATACGTCAGGTAAAACAATTGAAAGACATGGGGTGTGATGCCATACGCACAGCTCACAACCATCCGTCGCAGATGCAGATGGAGGTTTATGACAGCCTTGGCATGATGGTGATGGCTGAGAGTTTTGACATGTGGATTTACAGAAAATGCAAGAATGGTTATGCCCGTTTTTTCAAGAATTGGAGCGACAAGGACATAACCGCACTCGTTGAGTCAAATCGCAATCACCCATCATTGATAATGTACAGCATAGGCAACGAGATACCTGAGCAGGGAAGCTATGAGGGGCGTGTGATATCAGAGCATTTGCAGAACCTTTGTCATAAACTCGATCCCACGCGGCCTGTGACGCAAGGCATGGATAGGGCTGAGGCGGCGTTGGGCTCTGGTTTTGCGCAGGTAATGGATGTGCCAGGGTTCAATTATCGTGTTTACAAATACGACCGTAACATGAAGAAACTTGAATGCGGTTTCCTGCTTGGCGCAGAGACTGCATCTACGGTCAGCAGCAGGGGCGTTTATAAGTTCCCCGTGACATGGGGAGTTGCCACTGCTGACGGGAATGGGCAATGCTCAAGTTATGATGTGGAGTGGTGTTCGTGGAGTAACTTGCCCGAGGAGGATTTTATGGCTCAGGAAGACAAGCCTTACACGATAGGCCAGTTTGTTTGGACGGGCTACGATTATCTTGGTGAGCCAACACCTTATGATGAATATTGGCCAAGCCGTAGCAGCTACTTTGGCATAATGGACTTGGCTGGCTTGCCTAAGGACAGATTTTATCTTTACCGTTCGGTGTGGAACACAGCTTCGCATACACTTCATATCCTGCCGCATTGGACATGGCCTGGTCGCGAAGGGCAGACAACCCCGGTTTTCGTTTATACCGATTGCCCTGAGGCAGAGCTTTTTGTCAATGGCAAGTCGCAAGGCAGGTTAAAGAAAAATTTGGGCATTAAGGTAGATGACCAGAATCCGTCAACTTCGGATGTCGCCAAGGCAAGGGCTGGCCGTTATCGCCTGATGTGGGACAATGTTAAATATGAGCCGGGCGAGATAAAGGTTGTGGCTTATGCTGGCAATGGAGATGTGGTTTCCGAATCAAGTGTGTGTACGGCAGGGGAAGCAAAGGCTATAAGGCTTGAGTCTGATCGGGATGTATTGTGTGCCGATGGTAAGGATCTTGCTTATATCACAGTCTCCATCGTTGATAAAAACGGCACGGAGTTGCCTCATGCCGACGATCGCATCGACGTTAAGGTCAGTGGGTGTGGGAGTTTCAGGGCTGTTTGCAACGGTGACCCAACGTCGCTTGAACAGTTTGACAAGCCGACGATGAAAATGTTTAATGGCAAACTGGTAATCACTGTTCAGTCAGGCAAAAAGAGTGGCTACGTCACAGTTTTGGTTACAGACAAGAAAGCTGGTCTTAAGAAGACAATGAGAATACAGGTAAGATAACTTTTCCGTTTGTGGCGTAATGGTTTTGTGGTTGCACCGTAAACGCATCGTGGTTGCGGCGTAATGGGAATGCCTTTGCGCCGCAATCGCGCCGCAATCACGATGCAATGGAAATGGCAAGAAAATCGCCATTGGTGGCATTGGCACTTGATTTTGCATTTGTGTGAAATAAAATCCGTGATTTTACGTTATGTATGAATAAAAATATATTGCAGAATATATAGGGAATGAACATAAAGACGCTATCGTACATAATTGTGGTATTGGCATTTGTGTGCTCATGCAGTGTTGATGACAGTTATACTACATCGGCATCCAATGTGCTGACTTTTTCCACCGACACCCTTAAAATGGACACTCTGTTCAGTAATATGCCTTCGGCTGCGAAAAGCTTTTGGGCATATAATCATTCTGGAGATGGGCTTAGGTGTCGTAGGGTTCGTCTTGAGAATGGGGCTAATTCTGGTTTTAGGGTAAACATTGACGGGATTTTTCTTGGTGAGGATGTTGATTTCCAGACGGACGAGATTGAGGTGCGTGATGGTGACAGTGTAAGGGTTTTTGTTGAGGCTACTTTGCCGATGACGAATGCCCTGGAGCCACAAGAACGGGAAGACAACTTGGTTTTCATTCTTGAAAGTGGGGTGGAACAGAAAGTGAACCTCAACGCTTGGGCTTGGGATGCCACGGTGCTTAGGGATGTGAGAATCCGCAAGGATTCTACTATTCGAAGTGACGGGAAACCAATTGTGGTTTATGGTGGGCTTTGCGTGGACAGTGCTGCCACTCTTACAGTTGCGTCCGGCACCACGCTTTACTTTGATGCCAATGCAGGCGTTGATGTCTATGGCAGATTGTTGACTTTTGGCACACCGCAATCGAACGTCGTGTTTCGTGGCAACCGGATAGACCGGATGTTCAATTATCTGCCATACGACTGTGTTCCTGCCCAATGGGCAGGCATTCGCTTCCATGAGTCGTCATACGGTAATGAGTTGAATTTTACAGACATACACAGTGCGAATACGGGCATTGACATTGATTCTTCCGACGTGTCGTTACTGAAACTTACCATTAGCCACTCGTCGGTGCACAATTGCCAAGGATATGGTCTGCGTTCTGTAAATTCGCAGGTCTCAATGCTCAACTGCCAACTAACTAACGCTTTGTACGATTGTGTGTTGGTAGAAGGAGGCGATGTGTATGCAAACAATTGTACTTTTGCCCAGTTTTATCCATTTGACGCACGGCGTGGGGCAGCTTTTGCGTTTTCTGACCTCAAGCCTTTGGCAAGGCTGACAGTCTTAAACTCATTGATAACTGGCTATGCCGATGATGTTTTGACAGGGACAATAACGGACACTGTGACGACGAAAAACTATCTGTTTGACCATTGTGTTATGCGGACACCTAAGATAGTCTCGGCTGACAGTGTTAGGTTTGTTGGCACCATATTTGAGGACATTAAGGATACTCTCACGGTAGGCGAGAAGCATTTCCGTAAGATTGATACCGATAATCTGATTTATGACTTCCAGCTTGACAGCGTTTCCTTTGCCATAGGCAAGGCTGATCCTCGCTCTGCTCTCGCAGACGATATATTGGGAGTGAGACGTGATGACAAGCCTGATGTTGGGGCTTACGAGTACAGACAGTAAAATTTTTCTATATGGATAAGTTGAAGATTGAGATAAGTATGGATTTTTGCTCCGTTGATGAATTGACTGATACGGAGCGAGAACTTGTTGGGAAAGCATGTGAGGCAACACAATGCTCATATGCCCCTTATAGTAACTTTTATGTGGGGGCGGCAGTGCTCTTGAGAAATGGCAAAATAATAATTGGAGCCAATCAAGAGAATGCGGCTTTCCCATCTGGGCTTTGTGCCGAGCGAACTGCGGTTTTCGCCGCTCAGACCAATTATCCAGATGAACCCATACTGATGCTTGCTATAGCAGCAAGAGATGCCAAGGGATTGCGCAAGAAACCCGTGACGCCATGTGGGTCGTGCCGGCAAGTGGTGCTTCAGGTTGAGGAAAGATACAAACAACCCGTAGAGGTTTTGCTCTACGGGCGTAGTGGTGTTTACCGTATAAAAAGCATTAAGGACCTTTTGCCATTGTCGTTTGAAGACAGTGACATGAGGTAATAAGCCTTTGTTAGAATGGCAGATCGTCAGAACTGTCGCCTCCTGACAGTGGATCTGTGTTTACTGTAGTTTGTGAGGTAGCGTGCTGTTGTTGCGTTGGTGTTGGAATAGTGTTGAACGCTGATGAAGGCTGTGTGGTTTGCATGCCTGTGCCAACAGCGTTTTGGTCAACGTGATCAACACGGAATGCGCTGATGTCGTTGAAATAGCGATCTTGCCATGCGCGAGCGTTAATGTCAAGCCATACGTGTACGGTATCGCCTTGGTGGATGTTGAATTGCGCAATTTTGTCTGCTCCGAACACACGGAAAAGGCAGGCACGAGGGTATTGGTCTTTTGTTTGTATGACAAACTCTTGTGACTTCCACGGGTTCCCTGTGCTCTTTGAGACGCCTTCCTTGGCAGGATATTCTTTGATGATTACTCCTTCTACTTCGATGCCTTGTAATGCCATGATACTTAATTGTATTTTATTATTGGATATGTTTTCTTTGGCGAAATTAACAAAAATATCTCTCAATGGCAAATATACGGGATGAAAAAATCAAAAAAGAGCAAAAATAGTATGCAAAAATGCTCTATCTAAGATTTTTTGAGTATCTTTGTCGTGAAATATGAAAACGATAAACAGAAAACATAATTAAATCAACATACCAATGAGATTTACCCTTTCCAGCACAGCTCTGAGCAGCCGTTTGCAGACCCTTTCCAAGGTCATCAATAGCAAAAACTCACTCTCTATCCTTGAGTGTTTTCTTTTTCAGGTGCACAATGGACAGATAAGTATTACAGCCTCAGACAGTGAGAATGTAATGCGCACGACAATCAATCTTGACGAGTTTGACTCAGAGGGCGATTTTGCCATACCAAGCCATACGGTCTTGGATGCGGTCAAGGAACTTCCAGAACAACCTCTTACGTTTGAAGTCAATCTTGAAACTTATGAGGTGATGGTTGGGTATCAGAATGGTCAATACCAGTTTACGGCGCAGAATGCCGAGGAATATCCGCAGACAAATCCTATCGGTGATGGGGCGCATGTGATGACGATTGGTGCAAATGTGTTGTGCGACAACATAAATATGACTCTGTTTGCCACCGACAACAATGAGATTCGTCCGGTGATGAATGGTATTTATTTTGACTTGACACAAGATTGCCTTGCTTTTGTGGCTTCCGATGGTCACAAGCTTGTGCGTTGCCGCTACTATAATATCAAGAGCGAGCAGCCGGCTTCGTTCATTCTTCCGAAAAAACCGGCGACTTTGCTGAAGAATGTCCTTGACAAAAATGGCGATGATGTGGTGGTGAAATTTAACAGCAACTCGGCTGAGTTCCATTTCGCCAATGGCATGTTGTCTTGCCGCCTTATTGAGGGAATGTTCCCGAATTATAATGCCGCAATACCGGCTGACAATCCCAACGAGCTTGTCATCGACCGAAAATCATTGCTTAGTGCCATTCGTCGTGTGTTGCCATTTGCGAGCATGAGCAGTCAGCTTATCCGTTTTCACCTTGACAATGGCAGCCTTGAGCTTTCTTCAGAGGACCTCGATTTTGCTACAAGGGCAAAGGAACGTCTTGTGTGCCAATATAATGGGCAACCTCTCCAGATAGGTTTCCGGGGAGATTTCTTTACGGAAATATTGAATTCTATTGATACTGATGACATCAAGATAATGCTTGGAGATCCGAGTCGCGCTGGGATAATTGTGCCAATGAGCCAGCCGGAAAATGAGGATGTCCTGATGTTGATAATGCCTTTGCTTTTGAACGATTAGTTCTTTTGGAAAGGAATTGGATAATAACACAACTCTTCAGAAAGCATAAATTATGCGTTTGAATTTGACAAAGCCCCTGATAGTCTTCGATTTGGAGACTACGGGGCTTGATTTGGTGAAAGACAGAATAATACAGATTTCCTATATAAAGGTTTCCCCTGATGACAAGGATGGTGATGAGGAGCGGAAAAGCTTTTTTGTCAATCCGGAGAAGCCTATACCGAATGATGTTCAGCAACTTACCGGCATTACAGATGACACGGTAAAGGATGCGCCAACATTCAAGCAGATAGCCAAGAATCTTGCCGCTACATTTACAGGCTGTGATTTTGCTGGTTATAACTCAAATCATTTTGACGTGCCAATGCTTGCCGAGGAATTTTTGAAGGCGGGTGTTGATTTTGACTTCTCACATAGCCGACTTATTGACGCACAGACAATTTTCTTCCGACATGAGCCGCGCAACCTTTCTGCCGCATATCGTTTCTTCACAGGACGTAAGATGGAAGATGATTTCCAAGCGCATCGTGCCGACGAGGATACTGAGGCTACATACAGGGTGTTGCAAGGACAATTGGACAAGTATGAGCCAGGAAAGGTTGAGGACCAATCACAAGCTTTGATAAACGATATGGATGTTTTGGCTGAAGAGTCAAGGCAGAACAATAATGTTGATTTTGCTGGGCGTATGGTATGGGAGCCGATGAAGGGTTCGGATGGCAAACCGTTGCTTGACAAGACCGGAAAGCCACGCCTTCAGGAAGTATTCAACTTTGGAAAATACAAGGGCTGGGCTGTAGCCGATGTGTTGCGCCGTGACCCAGGTTATTATAATTGGATGCAAAGTGCCGAGTTTACGCTCAACACTAAGCAGGTTCTCACACGTATTCGGCTTCGTGAGTCGAAACTCAATGGTTAGAGCGTTCTTGTTTACACTTATTTCATTGGTGAAAGTGAGCGTATTGAAAAGCGTTTGAGATAATCGGTTATTGCAAAATTAATGGTGATGATGTTTCTATTCCGCAAAATGCGTGCCTGTGACATTACGGGATGTTGGTGGCTTGAAATGCGAAGCTTGTGCTTCTGCCTTTTCTTTTTGCCTTTCTCGATTTCTGTATTGGCTCAGGAGCTTGATGCCAGAATAACCATTAACCATAATCAGATACAAGGCACTGATGTCTCTGTCTTTGATAACCTTCAGCAGACGCTTCAGCAGTTTGTCAATGAGCGTCAATGGACAAGTCTCCAGTTTCAGAAGAACGAACGGATTTCTTGTAATTTTAATATTACGGTGACAAAGTACGATCCTTCTTCCAACATATTTACTTGCAAGGCGTTGATACAGGCCAATAGACCGGTTTACAATGCGTCTTATACCAGCACGCTTTATAATAATATTGATAACGATTTTAATTTTGAGTTTGCGCAGTTTGATCAATTGCAGTTTAATGAGGAGAGCGTTGATAACCAATTGACGGCTCTCTTTGCCTATTACGCTTACCTAATAATAGGGCTTAATCTTGATAGTTTTTCTCCTATGGGTGGTGGTGATGTGCTTGAGAAATGCCTTAATCTTGTGAACAATGCCCAAAATCTTAATTTTACAGGATGGAAATCGTTTGACAATGACCGTAATCGTTTTGCAATAATCAATGACTATCTTGATGGCTCAATGCGTCCTTTTCGACAGTTGCAATATGAATATTATCGTAATGGCCTTGATGAGATGGCTAATAATGCTGAACGTGGGCGCACGGAGATTTCGGCTGCTATTGAGAAATGCTTGTTAAAATGTCATGAAGACAAACCATCGAGTCTTTTACCACAAATATGGACAGATTACAAGCGCGATGAGATATCCAATATTTATAAAGGTAAAGGTACGCAGAAAGAAAAAGAGACTGTTTACGACATTCTCTTTTCCATAAATGCATCGCAAAATGGAGCTTGGGAAAAGATAAAGCAATAATGGATATTGCAGTGAATAAGCTAAACAAAAAAATAAACAAGAATGCTCAAACATTTATATATCAAGGATTTTACCCTTATTGATGAATTGGATATTCCATTTGGCTCTGGTTTCTCGGTCATAACGGGAGAAACAGGAGCGGGAAAGAGTATTATTCTTGGAGCGCTGCATCTTTTGCTTGGGCAGCGTGCCGATTCAAGGTTGATAAAGGTTGGATGCAAGAAATGTGTCATTGAGGCTCATTTTGATCTATTGCATTATGATATGGAAGAGTTTTTCGATCGCAATGAGATAGACTTTGAACCTGAAGATTGCATAGTGAGGCGTGAGGTGAGCAGCAACGGCAAGAGCCGTGCTTTTATCAATGACACGCCAGTGTCACTTAATCAGATGCGTGCCCTTGGTGATCAGCTTATTGACATACACAGCCAGCATCAAAACTTGCTTTTGCAAAAAGAAGACTTTCAGTTGAATGTCGTGGATATTATTGCTGGCAATTCCGTATTGTTTGAGGAGTATAAGGGAGCTTATCATGCCTGGATTGATAGACGCAATAGGTTTAATGATTTTCAGGAAGAGTGTAAGCGAAGCAAGGAGAATGAGGATTTCCTTAGGTTTCAATTTACTGAACTTGACAAAGCCAAGATTGTTGCAGGTGAAGAAACAGAACTTGAGCGTCAGGCGCAAACGCTCAGCCATACAGAAGAAATCAAGAGTGCTTTGTATGGGGCTTCTTGCGCCTTGTCTTCTGAAGAAACTGGAGGCGTAAGCCAGACCAAGGAGGCTTCTTGCAAATTACTTGATATTATTGACGTTTATCCGGACATAAGGGAGGTGGCGGAACGCCTTGATTCCGCATATATTGAGTTGAAGGATATTGCTCGTGAAATTGACAATCGCATGGACAATGTCGATTATGATCCACAGCAACTTGAGGCTATCAATGCCCGACTTGACTTGTTGTATTCGCTTGAGCAGAAATTCCATGCCTCGACGACAGCCGAGCTTGTTTCCGAGCATGACAGGATTGCTGCCATGTTGCAGAATATAGACAATAGTGATGAGCGTTTGCAAGAACTTCGCCAAGAGGCTGATGAGGCGTATGAGCATTGTCGTGCTCTTGCCGTGCGCTTGAGTGAGGTTCGCAAGGGTGCCGCAAAAAAAGTGGAAAATGAAATGAAAGCACGCTTGGTGCCACTTGGCATACCCAAGGTGCAGTTTGCCATTGATTTCCAAGAATGCGACTGCTCCATTTCTGGAATAGACAAGGTGCAGTTTCTTTTCAGCGCTAACAGCAGTACGATTATGCAACCCATTGCCCAGGTGGCATCGGGTGGAGAGATTGCTCGTGTAATGCTTTCATTGAAGGCAATGATAAGCGGTGCGGTTAAGTTGCCGACGATAATTTTCGACGAGATTGATACCGGTGTAAGTGGTAGGGTAGCGGAGAAGATGGCGCATATAATGCGAGAGATGGGCGACAACCATCGTCAGGTAATATCAATAACACACCTGCCGCAAATTGCGGCAATGGGGGCAGCCCACTATAAGGTAAGCAAGGAGGAAACGGCACAGGGAACCGTTAGCCGAATGGTACTGCTCTCTACCGAGGAGCGAATTGCTGAGATTGCCCAGATGCTAAGTGGGAGTGATGTTACTGATGCGGCGATGGCAAACGCCCGTGCTTTAATAAACAGCAATCTGCAATAACCAAAGTATAAGAATATTAAACGTAAACAAGTATATGATAAGTAAAAAAATAGTATTGGGGATATTTGCCATGGCAATGTTGCTATTGGCACCGTCCACTGCCACAGCCCAATCTGCAGCCATAAAGAAATGTGCGCAGAGTGTATTTTCCATTACTACATTCAATGCCGATGGAACAGTACATTCAACGTCCCATGGAGTTTTCACTGGCAATACAGGTGAGGCCGTTGCTATGTGGCATTTATTTCAGGGAGCTTCCAAGGCCGTGGTCATCGATGCAAAGGGAAAGCAATATGACGTTGACGCAATGATTGGTGTTTCAGAAAACTATGACCTGTGCCGTTTTCGTGTCAAAGGCTATTCCAACGCCTCCGCATCGCTACCATTGACTACGGTTGACGCAGAGCCGACCTCGGCATTTGTCGTTGGTTATGACATCAAGAAGCCGACTTTTACACAAGTGTCGCCTCTGCGCTCGGAGAAGTTCATGACCAATTATAATTATCTTGTATTCCGCGATGAAGATATTTCTGCGGAATTACTTGGTTGCCCCATTGTCAACGATGCTGGTCAATTGTTGGGCATCATGCAGCGTCCTGTCGCTGGTGGACAGGCGTTTTCTGCTGATTCTCGTCTTATTTCTGCTTTTAAGCTTACTGGTTTTTCTCTAAATGACCAAACTTTACGCGCAACAGGCATACGAACGGCGTTGCCCACAGACCAGAAAGAAGCTGCGTTGATGCTGATGCTTGCGTCAAGTGTCGCCGACAGTGTAAGCTATGAGGCTTATATTGACGATTACATAAAATCATTCCCGACGTTTGTGGAAGGTTATAATGCCCGTGCCACCCGCCTTGTGAGCGAACGTCGCCTTGCGGATGCTGATGCCATACTGCAGACGGAGGTCAAACAGGCCGAGCAAAAGGATGTCGCATACAGCAACTATGCTGCTCTTGTATATCAGGCATGTGTTTATAATATGGATTCCACATACACCAAATGGACTCTTGACCGTGCGCTTGAGTTGGCTAAGGCCGCGGATAAAACAAATTCCATGCCGGCATACCGCCATCAGCAGGCTCAGATAATATACGCACAGGGGAAGTATGAGGAAGCACTTGGCATGCTGACGGCATTGTGCCAGTCTGAGCTTGGTAAGAGTGGTGAAATATATTACGAGGCTGCGCAATGCAAGGCTATGCTAAATGCCCCAAAGGAGGAAATCATGGCATTGCTTGATACCGCCGTTAACGTGCAGCCTGGCGTGCCGTCTGCTCCATACGTATTGGCACGTGGTCGCCAATATGATGCCGATGGGGAGACGCGTAAGGCATTCCGTGATTACCTGCTGTATGATTCGTTGATGCGGTACAATGTCCAATCAGCCGATTTCTATTACACAAAGTATCGTTGCGAGTCTAAGATACGGCAGTATCAGCTTGCTCTCAACGACATAGCCCATGCGATACTCCTTGATCGCACCGAGCCAGTATATTATGCGGAGATGGCGAGTTTGCAATTGCGCGTCAACAAGCCCGCTGACGCAATCAAGACTTGTGATGCGGCTCTCCGATTGACAGACAAATACAGTGACTTGTATGTTATCAAAGGCATAGCCATGTGCGAGACTGACAGTAAGGAGGAAGGCTTAGCCGCTCTTAATAAGGCCAAGGAACTGGGAGACAGTAGGGCTGATGAACTTATTGAAAAATATAGCAAGAAGTAATCTTACATAAACTGTTTGTGTGATGTGCATCGTTTTCTGTGTTGCACATCTTGCTGAAACTTTTTTGCTACCATTAGGCAAAAGCCTTTTGACCGTGTTGCGTTTGGCTAACGTTGCATGTCAAAGGGCTTTTGTTGTTTTATCGCTTGGGTAAAGCCCATTATGTAGGAGGCTTGTGTTTTTTATTGGCATGCCTTGAAAGTTTTGTCGCCTTGCCTCTTAACTTTTGTCGCTTAGCCTTGAAAGCTTCATCGCATAGCCTTGAAAGTTTTATCGCATGGCCTTGTAATTTGGCTCGCAAAACTCTTTACCCTCAGTGAGACAGATTGAAAGCATGGGGGCTAAGTGGCAGCTTTCTTGCGAATTAAAGGCAAGCTTGTTTTGTGAATGTTTAAGGATTGCCTTTGCTTTTTGGGGTTGTGTTTGGATTACTTTTTTTGTTGACTTTTTTGTAATATTGACTTTACATTTTTGCCTAAAAGATTGTAACGTTTAAAAATAAATTACTACCTTTGTAGCCGTTTAAACGAATATATTTAAAATAACGTTATCAACTTTATGAATTTCACTTTGTTAATCACCGTTTTGCTGACGGCAATCACGTTGGTGGTAGGCGCATACGTCATCGCCAAGCTGATTGGCCCACGTTCGTACAATCCGGTGAAGGGTGAGCCCTTTGAGTGTGGTATTCCCACTCGTGGGAGCAGCTGGATGCCTTTGCATGCTGGCTACTATCTCTTCGCCATCCTTTTCCTGATTTTCGACATTGAGACAGTGTTTCTCTATCCGTGGGCTGTCGTGGTGCGTGAGTTCGGAAGCATGGCTCTCGTGAGCATTGGGTTCTTCCTCTTAGTGTTGGTATTTGGGCTGGCTTATGCCTGGCGGAAAGGAGCGCTGGAATGGAGGTAAGAAAACCGCATATCAAGAGCATTCCTTACGACGAGTTTAAGGACAATGAGACTTTGGAGAACATCGCCAACGAACTTAACGATGGCGGAGTAAACGTGGTTCTTGGTTCGCTTGACCAGCTTATAAACTGGGGACGTTCCAACTCGCTTTGGTCGTTAACTTTCGGTACTTCGTGTTGTGGTATTGAGTTTATGGCCGTTGGCTGCGCGCGTTATGACTTCTCTCGTTTCGGATTTGAGGTGACGCGTAACTCTGCACGCCAAGCCGATCTTATCATGTGCGCTGGCACAATCACCAACAAGATGGCACCTGTGTTCAAGCGTCTGTATGATGAGATGGCGGAGCCTAAGTATGTTGTAGCCGTAGGTGGCTGTACAATCTCGGGAGGACCTTTCAAGAAAAGCTACAGCGTGGTGCGTGGCATAGACCAGATTGTTCCTGTCGATGTTTACATCCCTGGCTGTCCACCACGTCCTGAGGCCATTCTTTATGGCATGATGCAGCTTCAGCGCAAGGTGAAAGTGGAGAAGTTCTTTGGTGGTGCAAACCATAAGATGACCAAGTCTGAGAAAGAGAGCAGCCTTGCTCTTGGTGGTCTCCATGGCGTTAGCAATGAGAATTTCTCTGCTGCCAAAATTGGCAACAAGACGCCGATAATTATTTCCGCGTCGCCCAGCAAGGCTGAGGTTGAGGCTCTCGGAAAGGAGCTTGATGCCTTGGAGAAAGATGGGGCACAGTATAAAGTAAACAAAAACTCTACCTGTCAGCCACAGGCTTCCTGCTCAAAGGAGGATAGTCAGGTTGATGCTTAAGTCTTAGTAAACGAAATGAAATTAGAGAATAAAGAATTCGGATTTGACAACTTTGCCGTTGAGATGGCGAAGCTGAAAAATAAGCAGCATTTCGATTACCTTGTCACTATTGTTGGTGAGGACTTTGGCGAGGAAGGACTTGGCTGCATTTATATCCTTGAGAATACGCAGAGCCATGAACGTATTTCTGTGAAGCAAATAGCGAAGAGCGTTGATGGTGATAATTTTGTGATTCCATCAGTTATCAAGTTGTGGCGTGATGCTGATTTGCTTGAGCGTGAGGTGTTCGATTTCCTTGGAATCAAGTTCCTTGGGCATCCTGACATGCGCCGGCTTTTCATGCGTAATGACTTTAAAGGCTATCCTCTTCGGAAGGACTTTGACATGAGTCCTGAGAACAATCAGTTCCCGATGACCGATGAGCCTGAGACTGATTGGACAACAGAATATAATTTGGATCAGTATGGAAATCTGACAGAAACAAGGCATCGCTTGCTTGATGATGACGATTTCGTAATCAACTTTGGCCCTAATCACCCGTCAACCCATGGCGTGCTTCGTCTGCGTACTGTTGTCGATGGAGAGACTATAAAGCATGTTTATCCGCATCTTGGCTACATACATCGTGGTATGGAGAAGATGATGGAGAGCATGACTTACCCACAGACGCTTGCCTTTACCGACCGTTTGAACTATCTTTGCGCCATGCATCATCGCCATGCGCTTGTAGGGGTCATAGAGGAGGCCATGGGAGTGGAACTCACTGACCGCATACGTTACATTCGGACTATAATGGACGAGTTGCAGCGTATTGACAACCACTTGTTGTTCCTTGGCACATGTGCACAGGATCTTTCCGCCTTGACGGCATTCCTTTATTGCATGCGTGACCGTGAGCATTTGCTCAACGTGATGGAGGAGACGACTGGTGGACGCCTGATACAGAACTACTATCGTATAGGTGGTTTGCAGGATGACATTGATCCGCATTTCGTGGAAAACACAAAGGCTTTCTGCAAGTATTTCAGACCATTCATACAAGAGTATCTCGACGTGTTTGGCGACAATGTCATAACTCATAACCGCCTTGAGGGTGTTGGTTATATGAATATTGACGATTGCATCAGTTATGGTGTCACAGGTCCTGCAGGTCGTGCTGCTGGATGGCATAATGATGTGCGCAAGAATCATCCTTATGATCTCTATGACAAAGTGGAGTGGAAGGAAATTACTGGCATTGGTGCGGATTCTATGGAGCGCTATATGATTCATATCAAGGAGATGTATCAGAGTCTCAATATCATAGAGCAGCTCATTGACAATATTCCGGAGGGAGAGTTTTACGTTAAACAGAAACCTATCATCAAGGTTCCTGAAGGTCAGTGGTGGTTCTCCGTTGAGGGAGGTGCCGGTGAGTTTGGCGTTTATCTTGACAGCCGTGGTGACAAGAGTCCGTATCGTGTGAAAATGCGTCCTATGGGATTAACCCTTGCAGGTGCTTTCGACAAGATGCTCCGTGGTCAGAAAATAGCAGATTTGATAGCTACGGGCGCAAGTATTGACTTCGTCATACCTGATTTGGACAGGTAAAGACTTTCTGGTGCTCCCTTTGCATGGAGAGCGTCTGGCAAAGATTTGACTGATCCAAGTCTGCTTTCAAGTAAAATGAAGAATTAACAGAAATAATTTAATATTGTCAGCCTGAGTCCCTTCATGGGAAACGTTTTTTCACGATTTGTGTCCTTTTGCAGGGTGCTTGGGAAGGCCTCTAAGTTATGTTTGATTTTAGTATAGTAACACAATGGTTTGACAATCTGCTCCGCCAGACATGTGGCTTGAGCAGCTTTTGGGCAATCCTAATAGAATGTGTGCTGGTGGGCTTGATAGTGCTTACGCTTTATGCCCTCATTGCCATGTTCATGATATATTTTGAGCGCAAGGTCTGTGCATTCTTCCAATGTCGCCTTGGTCCTATGCGTGTTGGTAAGTGGGGTATATTTCAGGTTGTTGCAGACGTGCTGAAGATGCTCATTAAGGAAATTTTCGGCGTTGACCGTTCTGACAAGTTCCTTTACACTCTTGCCCCGTTGCTTACCATTATAGCTTCCGTTGGCACGTTCTCTTTCTTGCCGTGGAACAAAGGAGCCGTGGTACTCGATTTTAATGTTGGCGTATTCATGGTGACGGCTATAAGTTCTATTGGTGTTTTGGGTGTCATCCTTGCAGGATGGGGTTCAAACAACAAGTATTCTGTGCTGTCGGCAATGCGCGGTGCTGTGCAGATGATTTCATACGAAATGTCTCTTGGTCTTTGCATGATTACTGCTGTTATACTTTGTGGTAGTATGCAGCTTAGCGATATCATCAGTGCGCAGACGGGCCCTTGGAAATGGCTTATAGTTCAAGGCCACATTCCTGCCATTGTGGCTTTCATCGTATTCTTGATATCTGGTAATGCAGAGGCTAACCGCGGTCCTTTCGACCTTGCTGAGGCAGAAAGTGAGCTTACGGCAGGTTATCATACAGAGTACAGTGGTATGGGCTTTGGTTATTTTTATCTTGCAGAATACCTTAACCTTGTGGTAATATCAGGGCTTGCTTCTACGATATTCCTTGGGGGATGGGCTCCGCTTAACATTGGTATTGAAGGCTTTGATATGCTGATGAACTATATTCCTGGTTTCGTGTGGTTTGCTGGTAAGACTCTTTTGGTAATATGGATTCTCATGTGGGCACGTTGGACTTTCCCACGTCTTCGCGTTGACCATATTCTTACTCTTGAGTGGAAATACCTGATGCCATTGATGCTCTTGACCCTTGTGGTTATGACAGCATGCGTAGCCTTTGGCTTAACGTTCTGATGCACCATTAAAAAGTATAAAAGAATTAAGAATAAAGAAATAAGATATGTCTCAATCATATTTTAAAGGTATAAAGGATGCTACAAAGACTTTGGCTACAGGACTTAAGGTCACAATGAAGGAGTACTTCACGCCAAAGTCAACGGAGCAATATCCAGAAAACCGCAAAACTACGCTTCATGTCTCTGCACGTCACCGAGGGAGACTTGTCTTTAAGCGTGTTACTGAGGAAGACCTTAATGACCCACAAATACAGAAGCGTGGATTGAAGGTAGGTGACAGTAAATGCACAGCATGTACAATGTGTGAGAAAGCTTGTCCGAATGACACCATAAAGATAGTTTCTCACATGGAGGAAGATCCTGAGACTGGTCGTAAGAAAAAGGTTCTTGACGATTATGTTTATGATTTGGGAGATTGTATGTTCTGCCAGCTTTGTGTAAATGCTTGTAATTTTGATGCGATCACTTTCGTGAACGATTTTGAAAATTCTGTTTTTGATCGTTCAAAACTTGCATTGCACCTTGACAAGGAGTTTTATCAAGGCGGCTCGTTGCCAAATCTCATTGATGGTGGGGCACCATTGACAATTGGAAAGTTCAACACTAAAACCAAGTAATGATTATGGCTAATATAGTAATGTTTGTTATTTTGGCTGTTGTCGTTCTTGGCTCAGCTATAATGTCTGTTGCGACCAAGAGCATTATGCGTGCCGCTACGTGGTTGCTGTTTGTTCTCTTTGGAATTGCAGGGTTCTATTTTCTGCTTGATTACACTTTTCTCGGTGCGGCACAAATCAGTATATATGCTGGAGGAATAACCATCATGTATATCTTTGCCATACAATTAGTGTCCAAGAGGTCGCTGCAAAATCTTGTAGTACGTTTTAAAGGTGCGCGTGTTTTACAGGCTGCACTGCTTTCCCTGACAGGTTTGGTTGTTGTGGGATTTATTCTGCTTAAAAATCACTTCATTGATGTTGCTATAAGTTCTTCCAATCCAGACATAGAGATTCCCATGAAGGAAATTGGTACTGCCATGGTAAGCTCTGGCAAGTATGGGTATGTTTTGCCTTTTGAGTTCATCTCTGTGTTTTTGTTGGCATGTATCGTTGGTGGTGTAATGATTGCAAGAAAGGAGGATAATAAATGATTACAGTATATGCATTTTTGGCAGTCAGTACACTGCTCTTTTTCATTGGGGTGTTTGGTTTCGTTACACATCGTAACCTTGTTGCAATGCTAATCTCTGTAGAGCTTGTACTAAACTCTGTGGATCTAAATTTTGCGGTTTTCAACCGTTTGCTTTTCCCTGGACAGTTTGAGGGTGTTTTCTTTACGCTCTTCTCCATAGGTGTAAGTGCAGCGGAAACAGCCGTAGCTCTTGCTATTATTATCAATGTTTACCGCAATTACCACAGTGATCAGGTGAACAGCATTGAAAATATGAAATTCTAAATGAAATTTTCAGAAGTAAATAAAGTATGAAGTGCAGGTTGCCAGATCAAAACTTTTGAAAGGTATCTTGCGTTTAAAATAACGAAGAATGTGTCTGTACTTTAAAACTTATAACTTCTAAAAAAGAAAAACAAATGGAATATAGTTATGCTTTTTTGATACTTCTTCTCCCTCTCCTAAGCTTCCTGCTTTTGGGATTGCTTGGCATGAAGATGAAGAAGTCCGTTGCTGGGTTCATCGGTACTGCAATGCTTGGTGCACTGTGGTTTATGAGCCTTTATACGGCTTATGAATATTTCTTTGCCATAGGCAGGGATGCTGTCACTGGACTTTATCCTACAGTGACTGTGTTTAATTTTACTTGGCTAAAGTTCACCGAGTTGTTGACCTTCAATATTGGTTTCCGGCTCACTCCGATTTCTGTGATGATGCTTATAGTCATTACCACAGTTTCCTTCATGGTTCACATTTATAGCTTTGGCTATATGGCAGAGCGTGATGAGAATTATAAGAAAGAAGAATATGAGAAAGGTTTCCAGCGTTTCTATGCGTATCTTTCGCTATTCACGATGTCCATGCTTGGCTTGGTTGTGGCTACAAACATTTTCCAAATGTACCTGTTTTGGGAGCTTGTGGGTGTTTGCTCATACTTGCTTATCGGATTTTACTATCCTAAGCTCGAGGCCGTCCATGCTTCAAAGAAGGCTTTTATTGTTACACGA
>CAYLUI010000017.1:50312-63296 GCA_964386825.1 uncultured Prevotella sp.
TCCTCATAGGTATCCTTTTTTATAGTTTCTATACAGGTACGTTCAATTATGATCTAACGGCTGATCCAAAGCTTGTGACTGAATTGCCAGGTGCTGCTTGGGTATTGCCTATGGCACTCTTCTTGATGTTCATTGGTGGCGCAGGTAAGTCTGCCATGTTCCCATTGCACATTTGGCTTCCAGATGCCATGGAGGGTCCGACTCCTGTTTCTGCCCTTATCCATGCTGCAACAATGGTCGTTGCTGGTGTTTATCAGGTAGCTTCACTTATGCCTATATGGGTAGCTTATGCTCCTAATACCTTGCATTATATTGCATATATTGCGGCTTTTACGGCATTTTATGCAGCAGCCGTTGCGTGTTGTCAGCGTGATATCAAACGTGGTCTTGCATTCTCCACAATTTCGCAAATTGCATATATGCTTGTGTCTTTGGGGGTTGTGACTTCTGTTTCTGGTGAGGGAAGCCTCGGTTATATGGCATCCATGTTCCATCTTTTTACACATGCCATGTTTAAGGCTCTTCTCTTCCTTTGCTCGGGTGCAATCATCGTCATTATAGGAAGTAATTTCAAAGAGTATATGGGTGGATTGCATAAATACATGCCAATAACAAATATATGCTTCTTAATAGGAACTATTGCAATAAGTGGCTTTTGGCCATTGGCAGGTTTCTTTTCGAAGGATGAGATCGTTGATGCTTGTTTCCATTTCTCTCCTTATCTTGGTTGGTTTATGACTTTGGTGAGTGGTATGACGGCATTCTACATGTTCCGTTTATATTACGTTATTTTCTGGGGTGAAAGTTACTATGAGCAAGATCCAGCACATCGTCGTAAACCTGCAGAAGTTCCGTTTGTCATGTGGGGACCACTTGTGTTTCTTGCTATCATAAGCATTTTTGCAGGCTGGATACCTTTTGGTCATTTCATCTCTCTTGATGGACATCCAGAAGACATAGCATTGCAACATTTCCAGTTTGGTTCCACTGCATTTTGCTCTTTGGGCGTGGCGTGTATTGGTTTTGCGCTTGCTACCTACATGTATGCTCCCAAACACAACGCTCTATCCGATCAACTTGCCAAAACATTCCCGAGGCTTCATAAGGCAGCTCTCAATCGTTTTTATATCGATGACGCTTGGCAGTTCTTTACTCATAAGATAGTCTTTACTTGCTTCTCTATTCCTATTGCTTGGTTTGACCGTCATGTTATTGATGGCGCGTTCAACTTCTCTGCTTGGGCAACACAAGAAGGCGGTGAGGCTATCCGTCCGTGGCAGAGTGGTGATGTACGGCAGTATGCAGTTTGGTTCTTAACAGGAACAATTGCCTTGACTCTAATATTGTTGTGTGTTTAAGGGCTTTGCCTACAGCTTCCCTTTATAAAAGAGGTGGCTGGAATGTTAGATAAACAATAATTAAGAAAAAACAAGTAAGTTGCAATAATTGTTTAACAAGCAAATTCAACTACCTCTCCCTTGGAGAGAGTTAGGAGAGGGGCTTAAATAAATTATAAACAATGACATTTTTAACTTTATTCGTCATAATACCGGTCCTGATGTTGCTTTGTCTGTGGCTTGCACGCAATGACACACAGGTTCGCATTGTAATGACAGTTGGCTCAACGGCATTGCTTGCATTGTCCGTTTATCTTGTGATTGCCTTCATGGGGGCACGAGAAACAATGTCGGCTGCAGAACATCCATTCCTTTTTGGCGATGCCATACCTTGGTTTGAGCCGTTGAATATCTATTATCGTACAGGAGTTGATGGTATTGCAGTAGTTATGATATTACTTTCTGCTATCATCGTGTTTACTGGAACTTTTGCCTCATGGCAACAGCATCCACAACAGAAAGAGTATTTCTTGTGGTTTACACTTCTTTCGATAGGTGTGTTTGGTTTCTTCATTTCCGAGGACTTGTTCACGATGTTTATGTTCTATGAGGTGGCACTTATACCAATGTACCTTCTTATTGGTTTCTGGGGGACTGGTCCGAAGGAATATTCTGCCATGAAATTGACATTGATGCTTATGGGTGGTAGTGCTTTGCTTATTTTGGGCATTCTTGGAATTTATTTCTTCAATGGACAGTTTAGTGGTGTTTACACTATGAGTGTTATGGAGATTGCACAACTTCATGCCATTCCTGTGTCAATACAGAAATTGTTCTTTCCTTTCATTTTCATAGGCTTTGGCATTCTTGGTGCCATGTTCCCATTCCACACATGGTCACCTGATGGTCATGCCTCCGCTCCAACTGCCGTATCCATGTTGCACGCTGGTGTGCTGATGAAACTTGGAGGGTATGGTTGTTTTCGCGTGGCAATGTTCCTTCTGCCAGAGGCTGCCCAGCAACTGTCGTCGCTATTCCTTGTACTGACAACTATTTCTGTTGTTTATGGTGCCCTTTCTGCGTGCGTCCAGACCGATCTTAAGTATATCAATGCTTATTCGTCAGTCTCACATTGTGGCATGGTATTATTTGCTTTGTTGATGATGACTCAAACAGCAATAACTGGAGCAATATTACAGATGTTGTCGCATGGCCTTATGACAGCCTTGTTCTTCGCAGTGATTGGCATGATTTATCATCGTACAGGCACTCGTGACGTACGTCGTCTTGGAGGGTTGATGAAGATAATGCCATTCCTTTCTGTAGCTTATGTTGTGGCTGGTCTTGCCAACCTTGGCCTCCCTGGCTTCTCTGGCTTTGTTGCTGAAATGAATATTTTCGTTGGTTCATTCCAAAATGAGGATATTTTCCATCGTACATGTACTATCATTGCTTGTACTTCCATAGTTATAACAGCTGTTTATATTCTCCGCGTAGTAGGAAAGATTCTCTATCAGAAAGTTCCAAATCCAGAGTTCTATAAACTTACGGATGCTACATGGGATGAGCGAGTTGCTGTCGGTGGACTCATCATTTGCGTTGCTGGTCTTGGCCTTGCCCCATTGTGGATACAGGATATCATTAATGATGCTGTTGGACCGATGATTTTACATATTACTGGAATGTAATTTGCCAACCCCATATAATGCAAAAAGTTAGTAGGGAGTGAGATAAACAATAAAATCAATCGAATATAAATGTTTTTATAACTTAATCGCTACCGTCCTTTTATGTATAAGTTGGGGATGCTTAAAATAATATTTTTATGAATATAGATTACAGTCAATTTCTGAATATGATGCCAGAGGTCACTCTGATGGCTATCCTTGTGGTAGTGTTCCTTGTGGATCTCTTTACGTCACAGCGACCATCAGGCATTGCAGTGGCACAGGCAGAGGCAGGGGAGCAAGGCTCTGATGCTTCACAAATATCAAGTCTTAATTTTGTTGCTGTACGTCGCTGGTTTAATCCATTTGTGAGCGTACTTTTGTTTGTGCACATTTTGGTAAACATTTTCCCAACTCAAGCAGCTACATGTTTTGGAGGCATGTATATGACAAATGAGTCTGTTGGGGTCATCAAGAGTATTCTTGCCTTTGGAACGCTCATCGTCTTTATTCAGGCACGTGAGTGGTTGCAACGTCCAGATACGTTCTTCAAGGAAGGTGAGTTTTATGTTCTTGTCATATCTACTTTGCTTGGAATGAACATGATGGTTTCCGCAAACCATTTCATCTTGTTCTTCCTTGGCTTGGAGATGGCTTCCGTTCCCATGGCTTGTCTTGTTGCTATGGATAAATATCGCCATTATTCAGCAGAAGCTGGCGCAAAATTCATTCTTACAGCAACTTTCTCAAGCGGTGTAATGCTTTTTGGAATTAGCTTCTTATATGGCGCTGTTGGAACTCTCTATTTCGATGACATTGCGCAACAAATTTCTGCAACACCACTTACTATTATGGGAATGGTGTTCTTCTTCAGTGGTCTTGGCTTCAAGATTTCCCTTGTGCCATTCCATTTTTGGACGGCAGATTCATACCAAGGAGCACCAACTACTGTCACTGGCTATTTGAGCGTAGTTTCTAAGGGTGCTGCTGCGTTTGCGCTATGCGCTATCCTAATGAAGGTTTTTGCTCCAATGGTCGATTATTGGCGTTACTTGCTTATGGTTGTTGTTGTACTCTCCATTACAGTGGCCAACCTTTTTGCCATACACCAGAAAAACCTGAAACGCTTTATGGCATTCAGCTCTATTTCTCAAGCCGGATATATTATGCTTGCTGTCATTGGCGATTCGGCAATGGGCGTCACGGCTTTGAGCTATTACATTCTTATATATGTTGTTGCAAATCTTGCAGTATTTGCAATAATATCTTCTGTTGAGGAGCACAATGGTGGAACGGTAAGCATGGATTCTTATAATGGTTTTTACAAGACCAATCCACGTTTGAGTTTCATCATGACACTTGCGCTGTTCTCACTTGGCGGTATCCCACCATTTGCAGGCATGTTTTCTAAGTTTTTTGTGTTCATGGCAGCTACTAATGGTGCCCAGGTTTCTACCACGATTGGTATCTTGACATATTCGGTTGTCTTCATAGCCTTGGTGAATACTGTTATAAGCTTGTACTATTATCTGCTTATAGTCAAGGCTATGTTCATCAAGCATAGCGACAATCCTTTGCCAACATTCAACAGTGCATTTAGCACAAGGCTTTGCCTTGCAATCTGCACTCTTGGCATCATTGCCTTTGGTGTTTGTTCTGGTGTTTATGTGTGGATAGCAGAGGCGGCAGGTATGTAAAAATAGTATTTTGTTTATAAATGATAGGGAAAGAGTTCGAGGAAGGTCGAACTCTTTCCTTTTTTATTTTGCCATTCACCTTTTACGAAGTTTTGCAGTTTGCTTCCTCATTAGATATATGATGTGAACGCAGACTGCAACCCCAAGTTATGACATTGATATGGCTTTGAGATGAATGGATGAAATAAAAAAGCAGTCCAAGAAAAGACTTGAACTGCATTATCAATTGAATGAAAATCTTTTTGGATTCTACTAATAAAGTGAACTCCGATAGGCGGAGTTCACTTTATTAGGATCTTATAAGATTGCCAATATTTCTTTATGCGAGCACGACTTTGCCATTGTCGCCCTTGACTTTGCCTTCTTTGAGAAGCCAGCCAATGCCCAGCAGAACCTCAACTGTGTTCTTGCCTGTAAGCGTCTGCAACTCTTCAACAGACTTTGATTCACCAGCTGCATATAAGGCTTGGTAAACATCACCAGCACGGAAGCCAGCATTTTCTGCGTCAACAAAAATTTCTTCTTTCTTTGTAGTTGCCTTTGCAACCTTTACTTCTGCTTTCTTCTCAGTTGCCTTCTTTTCAGTAGTCTTTTTAGCTGTTGCCTTTACAGCTGTCTCAGTTGTTGTAGCTTTCTTTCTTACCATAATTTAGTAAACTTTATTGAACAAATCTAACTTCTTTATTTTGCTTAATTTTATAACCGTTGCAAATATAAGCATTTAATTTTAAAGTAGATACATGAAAAGGCAAGAAAATGGTCAGGGTGTTATGCTGAAAATATTTCTACTTAAATTTATTGATGTAAATCAACGTTGTTTGTGTCCTTGATTGATTTATGTCAATGGTAAAGGAGGCAACCTTTTCGGATAAATACCTGCGAGGTTGCCTTCTATCTTTTATACTATTTTTGTTTCAAGTCAAGCTTGATTTGCAGTTCTTCCAATTGTTTGGGATCCAGTGCGGAAGGAGCATCAAGCATAACGTCGCGTCCACTGTTGTTTTTCGGGAAAGCAATGCAGTCGCGAATGGAATCAAGACCTGCGAATATACTGACAAGTCTGTCAAGGCCAAAAGCAAGTCCTGCATGAGGTGGTGCTCCGTACTTAAATGCATTCATAAGGAAGCCAAACTGTGCTTCTGCACGTTCTTTGGTAAAGCCAAGTACTTCAAACATTTTTTCTTGGAGATTGGTGTCATGAATACGAAGACTTCCTCCACCAACCTCAATGCCATTGCATACAAAGTCGTAGGCTTTTGCGCGTACATTTTCAGGATGTTCATCAAGCATTGGGATGTCATCAGGGTTGGGCATTGTAAATGGGTGGTGAGTTGCCATGAGGCGTTGTTCCTCATCACTCCATTCAAAGAGAGGGAAATCTACAATCCACAGGCATTTGAAGTCGTTCTTGTTTCGCAAGCCAAGGCGGTCACCCATCATGAGGCGCAGGGAACAAAGTTGGGTACGCGTCTTGTTTGGCTTGTCGCCAGAGAGGATGAGTACGAGATCGCCATCCTTTGCACCAGTTGTTGCTTTAACCTTTTGCAGCTGCTCTGGAGTATAGAATTTATCGATGGAACTCTTGGCGGTTCCGTCTGCATTATACTTGATGTAAACAAGACCGTTTGCGCCAACTTGGGGTTTCTTTACAAACTCGGTAAGTTCATTGAGCTGCTTGCGGCTATAGTCGGCACAACCAGGTGCTACGATTCCTCCGATATAGTTTGCCTCATTGAACACAGAGAAACTTCCTGTGCCTTTGAGGTCGTCCATAAGCTCCACAAACTCCATTCCAAACCGCAAGTCTGGTTTGTCACTTCCAAAACGCTTCATGGCCTCAGCCCATGTCATCTGTTGCAGTGGTCTTGGCAACTCAACACCCCTTATTTCCTTGAATAGTGTGCAGCACATCTCTTCGAAGAGGTTTATTACGTCGTCTTGATCCACAAAACTCATCTCACAGTCAACCTGTGTAAACTCAGGTTGGCGGTCAGCGCGCAAGTCTTCGTCACGGAAGCATTTTACAATCTGGAAATACCTGTCTGTGCCTGCCACCATGAGCAACTGCTTCAAGGTTTGTGGGCTTTGTGGCAATGCGTAAAACTGACCCGGGTTCATGCGTGATGGGACTACGAAATCTCGTGCGCCTTCTGGAGTTGAGCCGATGAGCATCGGGGTCTCAATTTCCATGAATTGCCGTGAGTCGAGGAAGTTGCGTATTATGATAGTCGTGCGATGACGCAGCTCAAGATTTTTGCGCACGGCTGGACGTCTCAAGTCGAGGTAACGATATTTCATGCGCAAGTCGTCACCACCATCGGTGTTGTCCTCAATTGTGAATGGAGGGGTGGCTGACTGGCTGAGAATATTCAACTCGTTGGAAATGATTTCTATGTCGCCAGTGGCAATCTTGGGGTTCTTGCTTTGGCGTTCTGAAACCACGCCCTTGACTTGGATGCAGTATTCGCGTCCGAGCTTGTTGGCCTGCTCGCAAAGATTTTTGTCTGTGGCTTCATTGAAGACCAACTGTGTGATGCCATAACGGTCGCGGAGATCAACAAACGTCATGCCACCCATCTTCCGAGTGCGCTGTACCCAGCCGGCGAGGGTTACCTCTTTGCCTGCATCTGAGAGCCTAAGCTCTCCACACGTATTCGTTCTGTACATAATATTTTATGATAGTTTTAAATCTAAGCACAAAATTACAATTTTTTATTCAGATAGGAAAATGGCAGCGAAATAAGCTCTGAAAATAATGTTAAAAAAGACGTTTTGCCTTGCTCTGTGTGAAACTTTTACTATTTTTGTACGTCATTATGATTTAGAGCAATAACATAAAAAGAGATATGAAGAAGATTATTTTGTTTACGATGTTTCTTATAGCTGGTGTTTCAACAAGTTTTGGACAGGCAAAGATACGTTTTGACAAGTTGGTTCATGACTTTGGCACTTTTGTAGAGTCACAACCAATACAGAAATGCACTTTCACGTTTACCAATGCCGGTGACAAACCGCTGGTCATCAATCAGGCTGTGGCAAGTTGTGGCTGTACGGTACCACAATATACCAAGGCTCCAATTCAGCCCGGCGAAAAAGGCACGGTGACCATAACATACAATGGAAAGGGAAAGTTTGCTGGCCATTTCAAGAAGACTGTGACCATACGTACCAATGGTGTGCCGGAGATGACACGTCTGTATGTGGAAGGTGTCATGAAGGAAGAGGAAGCCAAATAACCCATCCTTGATGGTTTAACATAACGGGAAAGCCTGCCAGCGTATTTGCGTTGACAGGCTTTTCTGCGTTTTTTCACTTTTTATATATTATTCTTCCATTTATTTCTCGAAATATTCGTATCTTTGTTGCAGAAAGAAAAAACAGACTTTAAAATGCACTTTAAATGGAAGTATGAACCACCAACACCAGAAGAGATAAGGCAAGCCGGTGAGCTTTCTGAGAAGCTCAACATGAGTCCAACGCTTACGTCCTTGCTGATACGTCGTGGCATAACCACAGAGAGCGCGGCGAAACGTTTCTTTCGTCCACAGCTTTCCGACCTCATCAACCCGTTTTTGATGAAGGACATGGATGTTGCCGTGGACAGGCTTAATGATGCCATGGGGCGTAAGGAACGCATTATGGTATATGGCGACTATGACGTTGACGGATGCACTGCTGTTGCCTTGGTGTACAAGTTCTTGCAACAATTTTATTCCAACATAGACTATTACATTCCGGATCGTTACGATGAAGGGTATGGTGTGAGCAAGAAGGGCATTGATTATGCCAATGAGACAGGGGTGAAGCTTATCATCATCCTTGACTGTGGTATTAAGGCAAATGGCATGATTGCCTACGCCAAGAGCCTCGGGATAGACTTCATAATCTGCGACCACCACATGCCTGACGATGACCTTCCAGAGGCTGTTGCCATACTTAACCCTAAACGTGAGGGGGATGCTTATCCTTTCAAGCATTTGTGTGGCTGTGGGGTAGGCTTCAAGTTCATGCAGGCTTTTGCCAAGAACAATGGCATTCCTTTTTCGCGGCTTATACCGCTTCTTGATTTTTGTGCGGTGAGCATAGCCGCCGACATTGTGCCTGTGGTTGATGAGAACAGGATTTTGGCATTTCATGGACTCAAGCAGCTCAACCAAAATCCGAGCATTGGCCTAAAGGCCATCATTGACATTTGTGGACTTAGCGGGCGCGAGATCTCGATGAGCGACATCGTGTTTAAGATAGGTCCACGCATCAATGCCTCTGGCAGGATGGAGAACGGAAAGGAAAGTGTTGACTTGCTGGTGGAGAAGGATTTTAATGAGGCCCTGAAAAAAGGACATCATATAAACGAATACAACGAGCAAAGGAAAGACATTGACAAACAGATGACCGAGGAGGCTAATCAGATAGTTTCTCGCATAGAGAGTCAGAAGCACCATTCGAGCATCGTGCTTTATGACGAGCACTGGAAAAAAGGTGTGATAGGCATTGTGGCATCGCGACTGACAGAAATTTATTTTCGTCCCACGGTGGTGCTGACGCGCGATGGCGATTTGGCCACTGGATCGGCACGCTCGGTGATGGGTTTTGATATCTATTCGGCAATAAAGAGTTGTCGCGATCTTCTGCTGAACTTTGGAGGTCATACGTATGCTGCTGGACTGACGTTGCGATGGGATGATGTCCCACAATTCCGCAACCGTTTCCAACATTATGTGGAGGAGCATATCCTGCCCGAGCAGACAGAGGCCATGTTGGGCATTGATGCAGAGATTGATTTCAAGGACATAACCAAGCGTTTGCACAATGACCTAAAGCGTTTTGCTCCTTTTGGTCCGGGCAACACCAAGCCAATGTTTTGCACGAAGGGAGTCTATGACTATGGTACGAGCAAGGTGGTAGGGCGTTCGCAGGAGCATATTAAGCTTGAATTGGTTGACTCTAAATCCGGGACGGTGGTCAATGGCATAGCCTTTGGGCAAAGTGCTTCCGCAAGATACATAAAGTCAAAGCGCTCCTTTGACATTGCCTACACGATAGAGGATAATGTGTTCAAGCGCAATCAGGTTCAGCTTCAGATTGAAGACATAAGGCCTACTGACGATCAATGGAGTGAGTGGGTGAACACGCTGTGAGAGATTTGTGGTATTGACAGTGCTGCATTTTGATTACGGCGTTAAGGCATCGTGTTTGTGGCGTAACGGCGTTGCGTTTACGCCGTAATGGCATTGCGATTACGGCACAATGGCAGTGTGATTGTGGCGCAAAGGTAAAACGGCTTAGGTTTTGAACAAGTTCAGGCAACTGCTAAAGCAGTATTGGGGCTATGATGATTTTCGCGGCATACAGGCTAAAATCATCGAAAGCATATCGGCAGGACACGATACTCTTGGTCTGATGCCGACAGGAGGTGGCAAGTCGGTGACTTTTCAAGTTCCTGCCTTGGCTAAGGACGGCACATGCATTGTTGTTACCCCCCTTATAGCCTTGATGAAAGATCAAGTGCAGCATTTGCGTCAGAAAGGCATAAGGGCTGCGGCTGTTTATTCTGGCATGAGCCGCCAGGAAATAATAAAGGCGTTGGAGAATTGCATCTATGGTGGAATAAAGTTGCTTTATGTTTCACCGGAAAGGTTGTCGTCACCATTGTTCATCGCAAAACTTAAACGCATAAATGTAAGTTTCATCACTGTTGACGAGGCTCATTGCATTAGCCAATGGGGCTATGATTTCCGCCCGGCATACCTCAAAATTGCTGACATAAGAAAACAGAAGCCCGAGGTTCCTGTTCTTGCGCTAACAGCTACGGCAACGCCGCAAGTCATCGATGACATACAAGAAAGATTGGGCTTTTGTGAAAAGAATGTTTTCCGCATGAGTTTCGCAAGGGAAAACCTGTCTTATGTTGTGAGGCAAGCCGAGGACAAGTTTCAACAGCTTGTACATATTCTTTCGTGTGTTGATGGCAGTGCGATTGTGTATGTCAGGAGCCGTAGGAGGTGTAAGGATATTTCTGAGATGCTCGAACAAAGTGGCTTGTCATCGACTTTTTATCATGCTGGGCTTGAGCCGTCCTTGCGTGATGAGAGGCAAAAGGCCTGGCAGGCAAACGTCAAACGGGTGATGGTTGCCACAAATGCCTTTGGCATGGGTATTGACAAGCCTGATGTCCGACTTGTTGTGCATGTTGATTGTCCCGATTCCATAGAAGCTTATTTTCAGGAAGCGGGTAGGGCAGGGCGTGATGGGAAACGTTCTTATGCCGTGCTTTTGTGGAACGGTAACGATGAAGCCAAACTGCGCAAACGCATTGGGGACAATTTCCCATCACGTGAGTTCATATCAAATGTTTACAATCATCTGGCTTATTTCTTCAGTATTGGTACAGGTTCGGGAGGGGGGCATACTTTTGGTTTTGACATAGGAAGGTTCTGCTTTACATACCATTTTTTTCCCATACAGGTCAATTCTGCATTGCATCTTCTTGAAAGTGCAGGTTACTTGCACTATGAGACTGACCCGGACTCAAGTGCGCGCCTCATGATACTTCTTGGGCGTAATGAACTTTACCGACTCGAATCGCTGACGACAAAGGAAGAAACTGTAATGACAGCCTTGTTAAGGTTATACGGAGGACTGTTCACTGACTATGAATATATTGACGAATCGCTTGTGGCCGCAATGTCCGGCATGGACAATCACGAGACTTATCAGATACTAAAGTCGCTAAATGCAAGGCATATCATAAGTTTTATTCCACAGCGTAAGTCACCTTACATAACCTATCTTCGTGATCGTGAAGATGAGATATTCATATCACGTAGCATTTATGAGGAGCGAAAGGTGCAGTATGCTGGTAGGATTGAAGCTGTGATAGCTTACGCCACGAATTGCAATGTATGCCGTAGCCGCCTGTTGCTTGGATATTTTGGAGAAGAGGAAACGTCTGAGTGTGGCTGCTGTGATGTTTGCAAGGATGGCCATAGTGCCGAGCACTATGGTAGGGATTATGTGGCAAAGCTGATACTAAGCATGTTGGCAGACAAAGCCAAACATCGACTTGCTGAGCTGAATGGCTTGAAGGTACCGACGAAATCCGTTGATGACGCTCTTGAGTTTTTGGTAAATGAGGGTATTGTAGGTGTGGATGTTGACAAGTTTTTTATTAGGAATCGCTAAAGTCTTGCTTCTTCCACATCATTTGGTAGGTTGCGAGCAACGTATTTTTATTCCTCTATTTCCTGCAATGAACGTGCGAAGTTACTGAAATAATTGCTTGTGGTTTCCAATGGCGCATAGGCAAGATACCTTAGGCTGCGACGTAAGTTGCGACGCAATAGGGCTGAGTTGTTGGTTACAAAACCTGAACGGTTCTGTCTGAAATACCATTCTTCGGCAGTGTCGCTTGCCGTATGTACCACAGAACGGTTTACGAGTTTGTACGCATTGGGTTCAATGCGTTGCACGAAAGGCAATTCTTCTTTGTCAAAATCGAATACCGTAATTAGCATACTGCCTTGTAGCTGTGCCATACGTCTTAAGTGAAGTTGCCTAAGCCATTTGTCAAGCTTAAGAAAGTCCACTTTGTCGCCTTTTGTCCTAAGGTAACATCCCAGCGTAAGTATTCCTTTTAGCATCATTCCATGGTTCAGCATCATGGAAACTGTCCCCACTATAATTTTCAGCACGTCCAAAGCGCCGACATTGGTCTCCATGGAATGTATTTCCTTTTCTTCGATACGTTTCAGCCGCCTGTTTAGAAAAGAATTGCTTAAAGAGTTTGGCAAGCTGATAGCTTGTGTTTCTTCTTCTAAAAAGCCATCTGGCATGTTTGTCCAGTTGCTGCCAAGATGTTTTTTAAGCCCACTTGTTGCAATATCCTCTACATGTTGGACGTGTACCATCTGACCTAACCGTTGCCATTTGAATCGTGACATTGGCTCCAGAGATTCATTTTCTTGCAAAGCCCCCAAACGTAGAAGCCTGAAAAAATTACGAGTTATGATTTCCATGTTGCACAGGTTTCATGAATATCTTTTCGGGTATCTTAGCAGTATTGCCATTGTGGCGGCAATGCCTATGGAAAATGGATAGTAAAGGTATGGTATTATGTCAACTGGCGACAAATGAGCGAGACCTGCCGCAAGTAGCATTTGAACTCCATAGGGGATGATTCCTTGTACGAAACATGAGAATGTGTCAAGTATGCTTGCCGCCTTTCGTGGGTCAACATCATATTTTTCGCTTATGCGTTTTGCAATATTGCCGACGGTGAGAATG
>CAYLUI010000018.1:0-62733 GCA_964386825.1 uncultured Prevotella sp.
TCATAATCTGGAGGTCATAGGTTCAAGCCCTATCTGGTCCACACTTAAAATCAAGGAGTTGCGAATTTCGTAACTCCTTTTTTCTTGCCTTTGCGTAAACAAACAATTTACGTCAATATCTTCATGTAATAGTTTTCCATATTACAAAGTTCATAATTCCTTTGTTATTGGGAAATTCAATCCCAACTAAAATCTTGCTGAGCTAGAAAAAGAGTGAATAAATAAGAATTGCTTATATATGCAAAGTTGTGTTACGTTATTTTCGAAAGTATCCCTGTTCAACGCCTTGCTTTTAAGTGTCCACCTGTAGTTATAAACTGTTTGTGGTGAATAAAATAGAAGATTTGCCATTTCAGAGGCATCTTTAATGCCAAGCCTTATTAAGGCGGCAATTCTCAGTTCGGATGAAAGTTTGTAGTTCGCAGGTTCTGATATTTGGCATTCTGGTCTCAAGATAGAGTTGGGTCCTGTTACAAAAGTCGGGTACATCTGCAAGAAAGCCTTGTCAAAAAGACTTGGGAAATTTGCCGATTCTTCCTGAGAACTCACAACTTTGAGTTCTGCTCTGTAAATCCCGTACTTGTCCTGTTTTTATCTTCCTACTTACCGATAGCTTGAAATTCTTGAATCTCTCAATGTTTTTGTCACAAAGTTCTATGTAAAACTTTGGCCAAACCCTCTCGCTTGGTGTTGACATTAAGCTATTGTTTGTTTTTCTCTTGTATTTCTATGTTAAGGTCGTCCAGAATGGCATTGCTTTTTCGTAGCTTATATCTGCTGATGTAAAGTTTTTTGTAACATGTTGGTAACGTTTGGGTTATGAGATTTCGTGAGAATGGCGTATTTGCGCCAGTGCTCCTGTCTTGTTGGCTGTGCGCAAATGTTTTGTAAAGGATTATGGCAACGTAACGAGGGCTGCCTTGCCGTTGTATCCTTGTTTTCCATCGGTTTCATGGTGTGAGTTTCATGCGTGTTGCATTAAAATTATTTAATTTTTTTGTCGGTTGTAGGGTGGGTAAGTGGGAAAAATTGTTAACTTTGCGAGTAAACTCACGAAAAACATCTGTTATCATGAAAATGCCTATTGCCAACCGGTGTATGGACACGTTGCCCACGTGGTGCCCGAGCCAATGGTGGCTAATGCTCCTTGTGTTGTTTCCTTGCCGTTTGTACGCTCACGCCGATGAACCTTTGTTCCGTCGGCTCGACAGCCTTATATCCTGTCAGTCGGCCATCGTGATGGCTAAGGAACAGAGGATTGGCAGGATACGCGAGAGGCTGCGGGTGCCTCGCATATCGCCACGGCAGGAGTATGACATAAACGAAAGCCTTTATCATGAGTATATGGCATTTAAGTGCGACTCGGCTTACCGTTATGCCACGAGGAACATGGTCATTGCCAAGGCAAACGGATGGGATCGTGAGTTTAACCACAGCACGCTGCAGCAGGCTCACATCCTCAGTGTCATGGCGCTGTTTGATGTGGCTGAGCAGAGCCTGCGGTCAATACGTAAAGAAGCCTTGGCGACTGGCGATGACAGCTTGGCCTATTACATGTGCTACAGCGACTTGCACCTGTTCAGGGCTGAGTTTACCGAGGGCACTCCGTTTTATGACCCAAACCTTAACGCTGCGCAAGAGTGGCGGCACAGGGCGTTGCATGTGGCGACGGAGGGAACCACCGCAGGGGTGACCTGCATTGCCAACTATCACTTCAACAACGACCAGAGGGCGAAGGCCATACGGCTGCTTGAACGTTACCTGCGTGGAGGGGGGGGTAAGATTGGAACGCGCGATTATAGCGTCGTTACCAGCGACCTGGCTTTCTTCCATGGCATGGGTGGTGACAAGGTACGGCAAAAGCATTACCTGCTGCTCAGTGCCATAAGTGATGCGCAGGGTGTCATTCGTGAGAACAATTCGCTGCGCGAGCTTGCGTCCATGCTTATGGACGAGGGCGAGTATGACCGTGCTTACAGGTACATAAACATATCGGTAAGCGATGCCCAGTTTTACGGCACGCGCCTGCGAAACATGCAGGCCGGCAACATTGTGCCAAAGATAATAGAGGCTTACCATGGGGCTGAGGCTCACAGCAGGCGCGTGCTTGTTGTGGTTACGGTCATTATCTCCGTAATAACGATATTGCTCTTCGTGGCGTTGTTCCTGTTGATGCGCTACCTTCGCCGTTACCACAGCACAACCCGCATGGTTGAGGAGGTTAACGCCAAGCTCAATGACACCGTTACCCAATTGCGCGATACAAACCTGTTGCTGCAGGAGGGTGCCAGAATCAAGGAACAATACCTTGGGCGTTTCATGGAGCTTGCCTCGACGCTTATACAGCATAATGAGGAACGCTGGAAACTGGCAAACCGCTATAGCCGTGAGCATAAGATGGAGAACTTGTTTGCGCTGCTGAAGTCGAATAGCGGAACGATGGAGGACACCAAGTTGTTTTACGCCAACTTTGACGAGGCTTTTCTTGACATTTACCCCGACTTTCCCAACGCCGTAAATACCCTGATGTTGCCTGAGCACCGTTTCGTGGTAAAGGGCAAGATGCTGAACACCGAGCTTCGCATACTTGCGTTGTTGCGTCTTGGCATTACCGACAACCGACGCATAACCGCAATACTCCGTTCGAGCATCACCACAATTTACACTTACCGTAGCAAGATGAAGGCACGCTCAATAGTGAAGGATGACTTTGAGACGATGGTGGCGAAAATATGAAAAAACATACGTTTTTGGTGTTTAATGTGCTTTGGGATTATTTAGTTTTTTAAGTCTTTATGACAGTGTTAATTTATTGATTGATAATGGATTGATATTTTAAGTGGTTTAGATTTTCGTTAGATGCCGTTGTGGCTTGATATTTCATTTCCTATCTTTGCACCTAAATCATGTCTGCTGGCATGGTTTGGCTATCAAAAAGTGCATATTTTCTAAAACGTTACTATATGAAATGCAAATCACAAATTCTTAGAACCATGGCGGCTCTTGCCGTCTTCACGGCATCGTCATTGGCCGTGTCGGCACAGGGACTGCGTGGTACGGTAAAGGACAAGACCGGTGAGCCTGTGATAGGGGCCACGGTGTTGGTTGACGGGCAGACAGCTGGTGCCATAACCGACATTGACGGCAATTTCACAGTCAGCGCAAAGCCAGGTGCGAAACTACAGATTTCCTACATTGGCTTTGAGACGCAAACGATCACTGCCAAGGAAGGCATGGACATTGTTCTCTCGGAGAGCAGCTCGGAACTCAACGAGGTAGTCGTGGTGGGCTATGGCTCGTTGGCAAAGAAAGAAATCTCCAGCAGTATCGTGCAGGTTGACAAGTCGCAGTTTAACCAAGGCGCCGTGACAGACGCCATGGGGCTTGTCAGCGGCAAGGTGGCAGGACTTAACGTTAACGCCACGGCCGATGCCAACCCTAACTCTCTGTCGTCGATACAGGTGCGCGGTGCCGCATCGCTGCAGGCTGGCAACGGCCCGCTTATCGTGATCGATGGCATACCAGGTGGCGACCTCAGGAACATTTCCACGCAGGATGTCGAATCGGTCACTGTGTTGAAGGATGCAGGTTCTGCGGCTATCTACGGTACGCGTGGCGCAAACGGCGTAATCCTCATCACCACCAAGCATGGCTCTGGCTCACAGGGTGCCACGAGCGTTACTTACGACAGCTGGGTGGCTCTCAATGTTGCCAAGGCACACCCTGATGTGCTTTCTGCCGACGAGTTCAGGCGTTCAATGCGCGGAAACGACTATGGTTACGATACCGATTGGTATGACGAGATAACCCGCTCCACATCCTACAACCTAAACCAATACCTTTCTGTTGATGGCACCACGAAGAACGGCTATTATGGTGCCAGCATCAACTACAAGCGCGCCAACGGCCTTGACATTGCGTCAAACCGTGAGGAGTTTGGCGGCCGTTTCGTGGTGGAGCAGCGCACGCTGAACAACCGTCTCAAGATCAACTCATCGCTTTCGTTGCGCAAGGTGCATGAGAAATATGGTGACGACGGCATGTTTGACACGGCGTTGACGCTCAACCCGACATTGCCTATCTACAACGCTGACGGCAGTTATTACCAGCCAACGTCGCCAACCGACGTGCGCAACCCGGTCAGTGTGCTCAAGGGCAATGACAGCAATGGTGACCGTATTTACCTGCTTGGCAACGCAAGCGCGCAGTATAACATCCTGACGCTTGACCACCACGTGCTGAGCACATCGCTTGACTATTCGTTGCAATACAATGATTACAAGACCAACTGGTACACGCCGACGTGGTCGTCGCAAAGCTATTGGGAAGGAAAGAGCGGACAGGCAAGCATAAAATACGAGAAATGGTGGACCGACAGGGTGGAGTGGCTCGTGAATTACACTTGGACGATACCGTCGCACCAGATTAAGTTTGTCGGTGGTTACTCATGGGAACGCTCTTCATGGGAGCAAAGTTACATTTACAATGAGAATTTCACTTATGACAGTCCTTCCTACGAGGGCATAGGCAGTGGCACAGGCCTGAAGGATGGTACGGCAAACCTGTATGCCGGTCGTTCGGAGTCAACGCTCATCGGCTTCTTTGGCAGGGTCAACTACAATTGGCGTGACATGCTCTTCGTGTCGGCATCTCTTCGCCATGAGGGTTCCACCAAGTTCGGAAAGGACAAGAAGTGGGGTAATTTCCCATCTGCCTCTTTGGCTTGGGAAGCAACCGAGACTCCTGGCTTGGAAAGCCTTCATGAAACTTTCCAAAGCCTTAAGCCGCGCGTCTCTTATGGTGTGACTGGTCGTAGCGACTTCTCGGCTTACATGTCAACGCCAACTTACACGGCAAACGGTTCGTATCTCATGGATGGCCAGTGGGTTACGGGATATGCTCCTTCGTCAAACGCCAACCCGTCACTTGGATGGGAGAAGAGCAAGGCCCTTAATGTCGGCGTTGACTTTGAGATGTTGGGCAGCAGGCTGCGTGGAAGCGTCGAGTTCTTTGACAGGCGTTCCGAGGACTTGCTTTACAATTACACCGCCCCACAGCCACCTTATGTTTGGGATGTCATTCTCGTGAACGTTGGAACTACCAAGAACACGGGCTTTGAGATTGCATTGAGCTACGATGTGCTGAAGTCGAAGAACTTGGAGTGGACAACCAGTGCCAACTATTCATATGGCACAACGAAGTTCACCAAGCTCTCAAACGACATTTACAAGACAAGTTACATTGACCTTTACCAGAAGCCAGGCGTTGGTACGAATGAGTATTTCTTCCGCGTGCAGGAAGGCGGTAAGGTTGGCCAGTTCTGGGGATACGAATATGCCGGCCACGACGGTCAAGGGAACATGCTCGTGTATAACAAGGACAACGAAAAGGTGTTGACAACCAATGTTGATGCGTCAGACAAGCGATACATCGGCAACGGCGCACCAAACCATTTCCTGTCGTGGAACAACTATTTCCGCTACAAGCAGTTCGACGTAAGCTTCCTTTTCCGTGGCGCATTCGGTTTCGACATTTTCAACATGCGAAAGTATGGCATGGGATTGCAGCTTTGTGGTACGGACAACGTGCTTCGCTCCGCATATCTTGACGACAAGGACGTAAAGAGCGGCGGTGGTGTGATATCCTCTTATTTCCTTGAGGACGGCAGCTATTTCAAGCTTGATAATGTAACCGTGGGTTACAATTTCACGCCGAAAAACCAGAAATACGTAAAGAGCCTGAGGGTTTATCTCGCTGCGAAGAACCTCTTCACCATTACGGGCTATTCTGGCAATGACCCGTCAATTGTGGGACAAACAGGCATAATGCCGGGTGTGGACAGCAATAGTGCTTATCCTACGGCAACGCAAATGAGTCTTGGCGTCACCATGAAACTTTAATGGTATTGCCTGAAACGTTACAAAGCAACTCACAAAAAACACAACAATGAAAAAAAGAGATATATTGCGATTCGGTGGCGCTGTTTTAGTGGCATTCGCATCCATGGCATGCACCGACCTCGACGAGAAAGTGTATGACCGAATTGACGGCCAGACTTTCTACCAGGATGAGAACAGCGTGAAAGGTGCCATTTCAACGATATACAACCAGGCCGGCTACTGTTTTGCCGAGCGTTTTTACTTCCTCCAAGAGCTTCCTGCAGACCAGATTGCATGGCGTGTGTGGAATGGCGGACAGTGGGGATATGACGAGGGTGAGAAGTACGTGCTGTCTTCACAGACTTGGACTTCGGAATCGAAAATCATCAAGGACGCTTGGACAAATTGTTGGCCAATGGTTGGACTTGCCAACAACATCATAAGTGACCTTTCTGCCATTGAGCCAGGCAAGCTGGGCATGACTCAGGCTGGATTTGATCGTTACATAGCCGAGGCGCGCACGCTGCGTGCATGGGCATATTACAACATGTTTGAGATTTGGGGTGGTGCCCTGCCTTTGAACATATCGTCAGGAAGCGATATTCCTGGTACGGCTGACCCTGATTGGAACACAAGCTGCAAGAAGATTTTTGACTTCATATCCACGGAACTCGATGAGAGTTGCGATGCGCTGCCAAAAGAGGGTGGTGACAATGCCACAAGGTTGCGTGTGAACCAGGGCATGAACCGTATGCTCAAGGCGCGTTTGCTGCTCAATGCGAATGTGTTCATTGGCGAGGAACGCTATGACGAATGCGAGGCTTTGAGCAAGAAGATCATCAATGGCGATTATGGAAAATACCAGCTTGCTGATGATTACCGCACTATTTATGACATTAACAATGAGACCAATTCTGAGATTGTCTTTGCTTTTGCCTGCAAGAATGGCCAGGGCGCAACAGACGCTTGGTGCAATGTGCGAAACATGACAATGCTTTGGTACAGTTATGACAAGTACTTCAACGTGAACCAGTATGGTGGCATTGGAGCTTGGAACTGCTGCATCGTGGCTCCTTCTCATGACAATTCCGGTAATGTGTTGACAACTGGTGGCACGGACACTGGTGGCAAGAGCTTCGTCTTTGATTATGGTGACAAGCTTGGTGCGGTTTGGGACAGGCTCAACGATCGTGACATACGCAAGAAGAACTTCACGTACAGTGGTGGAAAATGGAGTGGCAACTTCCTGAAGGGTGCCATGCGCGAGAATTTCGGAAAGGGTGCCGCGTTGACCGCCGATGCCGATCGTCCAGACCAGCCGCTTGTGTTTGTTGATCAAGTTGGTACTTTCCAGAACAAGGGACGCGATCTTGAGACCGTGATGTCGCCACGTTGGGGTGAGACAAACTCCGGCATACGTCTTGTGAAATACCCTATTTATGACAATGGTGGTGAAAAGGGATTCAAGGAGATAAACGAGGTTGAGTTCAGGCTTGCTGAGGCTTATTACAATGTCGCCGAGTGCGAAATGCGCAAGGGAAATACTGCTGAGGCAAAGAAGTATGTGGACCAGGTACGCAATCGTTACTATAACACAGGCGACTGGAACACGATAAAGGACAAGCCAAGCCCAGGCTTTGATGCTTTCGACAGCGATTGGATGCTGTCTGAGTGGGGACTTGAGTTCCTTGGTGAGGGACGCCGTCGCCGCACTGACTTGCGCCGCTTTGACAAGTTCACGCAGGGACAATGGTGGTTCTTCGGACGTGCCACGGAAACAGGTGTTGACTTGCCTGCAAAGCGTGACCGTAAGTATGAATGGTATCCGTTGCCGGAGTCGGCACTTTCGGTTAATCCTGGTTTAATACAAAATTCCAATTATAAATAATGAGGAACATGAAAAAGAGTATAATGTTTGCCATTACGTTGCTTGTAAGTTTGGTAGGCGTGATGAGCAGTTGTGGCAACGATGACGAAATAATTTTTGACCATGAGCAGCCTGCGTTCGAGACAAAGGCTGATAAAATACTGTTGGAGGTCATTCTGCCAACAAGTACGAGTGCGGATGATGACGTGTATATTGCAGGTGCTTTCAACGGGCTTACGGATGAAAGCGTGATTGGGAATGACCAGTGGAAACTGTCCCTCAAGGATAGCGTTACTGGCAAGCGTGGCATTTACCTTGACCCTGCAACATTCGCTTCTGGAAAGACACTTGCGGATGGTTTTCATTTCGTCAACTCAACGCAGCGCAATGAGGTCACGGCTTTGAATGACACTGTTGTCCGTACAGACAACCCTGCTGTTGGCACACGCATGAACATTTACGTGTCAAAGTGGGCGGCATACTTTGATGAAGCACCCGCTGAACCCGCACACGATGGTTTCGTAGTATATGTGGATAACCAAACGTCATGGGCCAATCTTTATCTCTACCAGTGGGGTGACATTAATGACCTTGGTGGCGCATGGCCTGGTGCGAAAGCCACTGGCACGGAAGTGAAAAACGGCAAGACGTATTTGTACTTTGACATGGGTGAGGACAATTCCGGGCTTGTGCAGCATCTTATTTTCAATAATGGTGAAGGCATTCAGTTGGCGGACTTTAACTACACCATTGACCATGATCTTTACTTGAAGATTACGGACACGGGTGTCACCGAGATTACGGAAGGACCAAGCCATGATGGTTTCGTAGTCTTTGTTCAAGACGAAACAGGCTGGGATAATCTTTACCTCTACCAGTGGGGCGACGTTAATGACCTTGGTGGTGCATGGCCTGGTGCCATGGCTACCGGGAAACAAAACATAGACGGCGTGACTTACACTTACTTTGACATGGGTGAGGGCAACACCGGACTGAAGCAGAACCTTATTTTCAATAATGGCAACGGGGTTCAGTTGGCCGACTTCGCATATACCATCGACCATGATGTTTACTTGAAACTCACGGCGAGTGGTGTGACGGAGATTACCTCAGAGGAGTGATTTTTTGAAATGTTATAATAACACATCATTTGTTTTTTAATTTACTATTCAAATCTTAAAGGAAGCCTTTGTGAAAAGGTTTCCTTTACCATAAAAACAGGTTTTATGAAAAAAGCTTTTCTAAGTCTTGCACAGGCTGTCTTATTACTGTTTGCGGTATGTGGGCAGGCGGTTGCCGCTGACGATTTCGTGGACAAGATCAATGTCCAAGCTTATGGGGCAGGACAGCGTGTGATATATGAGTTGAACGTAGGTTCTTTTACTTCTGAAGGAACGTTTGACGCAGCCAAAAAGCGTTTGCTTGAATTGAAGAAAACCGGAGTTGACATTGTGTGGCTTATGCCAATATACCCTCGTGGTGGAGGCATTGACAGCCCTTACGCAGCCACAGATTTCCGTGCTGTAAATCCGGCCTATGGCAGCGTCAGCGACCTGAAGGCTTTCGTGGAAGAGGCACACAGCCTGGGCATGGAAGTGTGGCTCGACTGGGTGCCAAACCACACTGCCACGGATGCGAAGTGGGTGACAAGCAATCCTGAATACTATACGAAGGACAGTGACGGTCAGATGATTCACCCAAACAACTATGGTGACGTGTATGAGCTGAATTATGGCAACGCCGGACTGGTAAACGCCATGAATGATTGCTTGAAATACTGGATTGACCAAGCTGACGTTGATGGCTATCGTTGCGATTATGTCTCAAGCCCGACAATACCGGCGAGCTACTGGCAGAACACCATAGCAATGTTGAAAAATTACAAGAGTGGCAAAACGATAACCATGCTTGCCGAGGCTGATATCTCTGACGTGACAACGTTGAAAGGCGTGGGCTTTGATTATGACTACGCTTGGGGATTTCATGAAAACAAGTTGCAGCAGTTTGGGGCGACTGGGCAATATG
Source organism: uncultured Prevotella sp. (assembly GCA_964386825.1). Taxonomy (GTDB): domain Bacteria; phylum Bacteroidota; class Bacteroidia; order Bacteroidales; family Bacteroidaceae; genus Prevotella. The sequence goes on from CAYLUI010000018.1 coordinate 9,772, forward strand.
CCACTGCATTGAAGACTTATGCCAGCGAATTTGTCAAGGCTTCTTCTGAGCTTGGTGTTGGCCGCATGGTTTACCTTACAAACCATGATCAAAACTACAATTACCCCAATAAGCATACCCTGACCCAGAAGTATGGAGGCAACAAGTACTTGCTTACAGTTTTGACATATACGCTATACGGTATGCCAATGATATATAATGGTGAGGAAACTGGTGGAGACCAAAAGCTTGACTACTTCAAGGACACAAAGATTGATTGGACAGCCAGTGACCCTAAAATGCTCAATACCTTGCGCACGCTTGCGGCAATAAAGCATACTCAGGCTGCGTTGCATGATGGGGCAAAAGAGTCGGACAATCCGTCTGTCAACTTTTTCGAAACCAACAACAAACAGTACATTCTTGCGTATAGCCGTCAGTCAGGCAATAGCGAAGTTATCGTGCTTCTCAATACTTCAACGACCAAACAGGATGTTACCGTGGATGGAATTAACGGCACATACAGTTTGTGGCTCAACAGTGAGACCATCGCTGATAAGGTCAGTCGCAAGAGTGTGACTTTCAATGGCAAGCTTTCTGTCAGCATTCCTGCCAAGGGGTACCTTGTTTATGTCAAGGGATACTATACTGACGAAGAGGGGAGCAATCAAGAAACCGCTATAGGCGCAATCAAAAGCGACAACACTGGCGGACAGTGTTATGACATCTGTGGCTTTCCTGTAAACAAGCCCGACCGTGGATTTTATATTTACAACGGTCGTAAGTACATGGCAGCTTTCTAATTATTGATAGCAGACTGTTTGGCGTGCGTATTTTCCTTTTCCATGTTCAGGAAACGCAGCAATGCCTGTCGTATGGAGCGCATGCCAAACAGTTCCGTATGTATGTCGTCGAGCTTGATCCATTGCCATGAGGCGGCATCATCATCGGCTTTGATGTTTTCGAAATCCTTTACCGTGCAAAGGAAAAACAGGTCAAGTGTGTGGACGTTAAAGCCCGAATATAAGTAAACATTTGGAAAACTGAAGAGATATTTGGCCTCAATGACCTCAAGGCCAGTCTCCTCTTTCACCTCACGCATAATCCCTTCCTCTCCTGTCTCGCCAATGTCAATAAAGCCGCCAGGCAAATCAAACGTGCCCTTGGCAGGCTCTTTTTTCCGTGTCAGCACAAGCAACTCGCGGTTGGCGTTGAGTATGAATGCGGCCGTGGCAGCGCTCGGATTGAGATAATACTCAAAGTTGCAATTCTCGCATTTCTTGCTTTTCTCGTTCTTCTCAACGAAATGCTTGCTGCCACATATCGGGCAATAACCGAATTTCTCTAAAGGGTGCATAAGCTTTTTGGTTTTCTTAAACTTAAAGCAAAGCCTTGATCTCTGCGTCCAAGTCCTTTATTTGTACGTCGCGTTTTTGCAATACGCTGTTGCGGTCGATAATGAAGAACGTTGGCACCGATTGTACGTTATATTGTGATGCGGCCTGTGCGCTGCCGTTGTCATCGCGTACGCACACCCAAGGCAATGCGGCAACCTGTCCTTTCCAGAAATGCTCGTCCGGGTCAAGGCTTACTTGGTAAATCTCAAGTCCTTGTGCGTGGTATTTGTTGTAAATGTCACGCATTTGCATTATGCGTTTTGTGCTTCCTTCCGAAGCGTAGGCATGGAAGTCGAGCATTACGACTTTGCCTTTCAGGCTTGACAACTTGCACATGACCCCGTTGCGGTTCGGCAACGCAATGTCAATAATTCCGCTTGTGCTGACTTTGCTTGCGTCTATTGTCTGGTTTTGCTGTGCCTGTATTATGCGCAAGTCTTTCATGCCCGCAATGGCGATGTTGTGCAGGTTCTCTCCTCTGTCGCAGCCCGGGTGGTATGTGTCCCAGCTCGTTGCCACGGCGGCGTAAACCTGGACATCATGCTTGTTGCTGTGTGGGTTGAATATCAACATGGGCGTTCCCTGTACCGATATCGTTTGGAACAGGGCGAAATAAGCGTAAGCCCTCATTGGCTCCTTGAATATGTAATTGGCCTTTACGTTCTCTTTGTATGCGTTTACCAGGCTTTGTATGCTGTCGCCCTCTTTCTGGTAAGTTACCGTTGGGTTTTGTGTTATTGCGTTTATCTGAGCCTGCAGTTTCATTTGCATGGCAGCCAATTCCTTTATTTTTGAGCACTCCTCAGAGCCGTCAACGTCGTATTGTGCGGACATCGTGGGGTAAGAGGCCTTTATCGTGATGTTTTCCGTTGAGTCAACGGCAACGTTTATTATTTGCCTGTCGATGCGTAGGCGGTAAAACTCAGGGTTGCCGGGAGCCTTGCCGTCAAACGCAAACTCGCCATTGTCATTAAGCTTTACGGAATCGACGGTTACGGGGCCATTTAGCCCCATGTTCTCAAAATAGAGCAACGAGTCGGTTGCGTTAGCTATGGTGCCAGACACGTGGAATTTTTTTTCAGTGCATGATGTGGCTGCGAACAACATGGTCAGTGCGGCCGCAATTGAAAGCAAATGGTTTATTTTCATCTTTCTTATTCTTCTTTGTCTGCAAAGTTACGGTGTAATCGCCAAAAAAACAAAAAATATCAGTCTTTTCTGCTATAATCTTTTTAATAATGAGTAACTTTGTGGCTGATATTTAGATGTTAGTCAAAACAATAAAGTTTTTTTTAGATTTTTAGATGAACGTTATTACAAAAACCGTTCAGTTGCCAGATGGAAGGACCATCTCAATTGAAACCGGAAAGGTTGCCAAGCAAGCTGATGGCGCTGCTGTTCTCCGCATGAACAACACCGTGCTGCTTGCCACCGTCACGGCAGCCAAGGAAGCAGTGCCAGGCACCGACTTCATGCCTATCACAGTAGATTATCGCGAAAAGTATTACGCCACAGGCCGCTTCCCAGGAGGCTTTACCAAGCGTGAGGGTAAGGCCAGCGACGAAGAGATCCTCACGTCTCGTCTTGTTGATCGTGCCCTTCGTCCTTTGTTCCCTTCTGATTACCATTGCGAGGTGTTCGTGCAGATATGGTTGCTTTCCAGCGATGGGAAGGATCAGCCAGATGCGCTTGCCGGTTTTGCTGCTTCGGCGGCCATGGCTTGCTCCACGATACCTTTTGAACATACTATTTCCGAGTGCCGTGTTGGTCGCATTGATGGCGAATATGTCATCAACCCAACTTTCGAGCAGATGAAGGACTCTGACCTTGACATCATGGTTGGCTGCACCAAGGACAACATCATGATGGTGGAGGGTGAGATGAGCGAAGTGTCTGAGCTTGATCTCATCGGCGCCCTGAAGGCTGCACACGAGGCCATCAAGCCGATGTGTGACATTCAGGACGAGCTTGCCAAGGAGCTTGGCACGGACAAGAAGCGCGAGTACAACGACGAGGTGAACGACGAGGACTTGCGCAAGCAGATCCACGAAGAGCTTTACCAGCCGGCTTACGACATCATACACCAAACGTTGCCAAAGCAGGAGCGCAACGACGCGTTCGACAAGACCATCGCTGACTTCATCGAGAAGTATGACGCCGAGCACGCTGACCTTTCGGAGGAGGAACTCGAAGAGAAGCACGCTGAGGCTGGCCGTTACTGGGGTGACGTGATGCGCGACGCCATGCGCCGTTGCATCCTTGACGAGGGCTTGCGCATGGACGGTCGCAAGACCGACGAGGTCCGCCCAATATGGTGCGAGGCCGGTCCCCTGCCTATGCCTCATGGCTCTGCCATATTCCAGCGTGGCGAAACCATGTCGCTTGCTACGGTAACCCTTGGAACCAAGCTTGACGAGAAACTCGTTGATGGTGCCGTCGTGCGCGGTTACTCAAAGTTCCTGCTTCATTACAACTTCCCCCCGTTCTCTACGGGTGAGGCTAAGCCGCAGCGTGGTGTTGGCCGTCGTGAGATTGGCCATGGCCATCTGGCATGGCGTGCCTTGAAGGATCAGATACCTGCCGACTTCCCATACAGCGTTCGTGTGGTGAGTGACATCCTTGAGTCTAATGGCTCTTCATCGATGGCAAGTGTTTGCGGTGGCACTCTCGCCCTCATGGATGCCGGTGTGCCAATAAAGAAGCCTGTAGCAGGCATCGCAATGGGTCTTATAAAGAATCCTGGCGAGGACAAGTATGCAATCCTTTCCGACATTCTCGGCGATGAGGATCACCTTGGCGACATGGACTTCAAGACAACAGGTACGAAGGACGGTCTTACCGCAACACAGATGGATATCAAGTGCGATGGACTTTCGTTTGACATAATTGAGCGTGCTCTGATGCAGGCCAAGGCAAGCCGTGAGCATATCATGGGCGAGATGATGAAGACCATAAGCGAGCCGCGTGAGGACTTCAAGCCGCAGGTTCCGCGTATCGTGGCCTTGGACATTCCGAAGGAGTTCATTGGCGCTGTCATTGGCCCTGGTGGAAAGATCATCCAGCAGATGCAGGAGGATACCAATTCTACCATTACCATTGACGAGGCTGACGGCGTAGGCCATGTTCAGGTTTCTGCTCCTAACAAGGAGAGCATTGATGCCGCCATTGCCAAGATTAAGGCTATCGTGGCACTGCCCGAGGTTGGCGAGGTTTACGATGGCGTGGTGAAGAGCGTTATGCCTTACGGTTGCTTTGTCGAGATTTTGCCCGGCAAGGAGGGTCTGCTCCACATCTCGGAGATTGCCTGGAAGCGTCTTGAGACCGTAGAGGAGGCTGGCCTCCACGAGGGTGACCACATACAGGTGAAGTTGCTGGAGATTGATCCGAAGACCGGCAAGTACAAGCTGTCACATCGCGTTCTTGTCGAGAAGCCTGAGGGATATGTTGAGCGTCAGCGTCGTCCTCGTCGTGATGGTGGTGACCATCGTCCACGTCGTGATGGCGAGCACTCACAGGGAAATGGCGAGCGCCGTCCGCGCCGCTATGGCAACCATGAGGGTCAGCAGGAGCGTCACGCCGACTTTACTGACCAGCTTGACAACAACAACGATATCGACTAAACGTTGATGCTCTCTTTGTGGAGAGCATTGAGACGGACATAATTTTGGAAAGCCCATGCAAGTGTGTTTGCATGGGCTTTTCTGTTTTTGTGGGAACGGAGGGGTGCCGGTTGCAGTCTCTTTTGCTGGATTAAGGCGTTTTCCTGTCTTGTGCTGGCGTTTTCTTGGTCTTGGGGAACATTGTTCGTTTGCGCCGCAATCACGTCACCATTGCGCCGTAATCGCGTTGCCATTGCGGCGTAATCGCAATGCCGTTGCGGCGCAATGGCAAGACCTTTGTGCCGCAATCGCCACGCCTTTGTGCCGTAAGGATGAAGCCTTTGGAGTCATGGGGTGTTTTGCCTCGGGGCGAAAGCCCTGTTGGTGGTGGCAAGTGTATAGATAAAAAAGAAGGAACTGCGGGCTCACGATTGAGCGGCAGTCCCTTTCTACGTTAGTATGTTATGAAAAATTTGAGAGAATTGAAACTTCACAGTTTCTTTTTTGTTGTTTTACTAAACATGATTTTATAGAGAAAGCATAGAAATAGTCTTTATTTTATTATTGGCTGGACACTTTTTGCCTCTGGCATTACCAGGCTTTGTTTGAGAGTGTCCATCAGTGAGCTGTCGTTCAGTGCCACGGACGTGCCTTTGTCAAGCTCGGGTTTGTAATAGCCATCATAGTTGCTTATTGGATTGTCATACTGATGGGCAAACGGCACTTGCATGGCGTTTCCCAATGTGAGTACGATGGCAACCATGGCAGCTGCCTTGAAAAGTGGCTTCAGGCGTTCGGCTATTGGTATGACACGAGCCTTTACCGTCTTCTGGCCATCTATTCTATCAAACAGTTTTTGGTCAAACTCGTCACCCAGAATGTCCGTTTCCGTTTCTTCTGCCTCGTAGCTGAAGAGCGGCTTGTATCGCATAAGCTCAGCGGGAATGTTTTCCTGGCTGAAAAAGGCTCGCAAGATGTCCTCTTCCTCGATGGATGTTTCGCAGAGCCAATAGCGATTCAGTATCTGGTTTATGTAATTGTAATCCATTTTTGCTGTTTCTGTAAGGATGACGACAAGGTGGGGGTGAAAGTTACAAGCACAGTGTGTTTTTAACAGACATTAAGATTTTCTTTGCGGTTTGAGGGCAAACAGCTGCTCCTTTTGTGTGGTTTCATTGCTGTTTGGAGAGTAGGGGGAGGAGTGTTTGGGTGGAGAAAGTGGCGGTTGTGCTGACGGGTGGTCAGGAGTGGTAAGCGTCAAGGTTCTGGAAACGCAGTTTTATGGTTTGCCGTCCCCTGAAAATGTTCACCTTGACTTGTTCTTCCGTGATGTTCAGTATTTGGGCAATGTCCTTGTAAGCCTTTCCTTCAAAGTCACGAAGCTGGATGCAGCTGCGTTGCTTTTCCGGCAGTGAGTTTACAATGGAGCGCACAATGTTTACTTGGTCATTTTCAATTGTTTTTTGCGACGGTGACATTGTGGTGTCAGCGTGTTCCAGCACCGATTGGTCAAGGCTTTCGTTGTGGTTGTCCCTGCGCTTTATGCTGTCCAGGGCCATGTTGCGGCAGATGGTGAAGCAGAAAGCCTCAATGTTATCTATTTTGTCCCAGTCGTTGCGTCGGTTCCAGACCTTGATTAGCGTTTCCTGCACAATGTCCTCCGCCTCGGCTGTGTCGAGGGTTATGCGAAGAGCCAAGCGGTACAGTTGGTTCTTCATTGGGAGGATGTCGTGTTGGAAACTTGCCACTTCTTCTTGCTATCTTTAAACGATTATTGTGCCATGGTGCCCGTCGATGGCTTCGGCGCTCGTTATGATGACGCGTTTTACACCGGCTTCTGTTGCCTTGAGGGCGTTTTCTATTTTTGGTTTCATGCCACCGGATATTACGCCTGTGGTTGTGAGGCGTGCGAAGTCGGCTTGCGTTATTGATGGTATGACAGAGGAATCGTCGTCGGGATTTGACAGTACTCCGGGTTTTTCAAAGCAATAGATTAGTGTTACGTTGAAGTGCTTTGCGAGGGCTTTGGCGGTTTCCGAAGCTATTGTGTCTGCGTTGGTGTTCAGTATGTTGCCATTGCCATCGTGTGTTAGTGGTGCCATTATTGGCGTCACTCCATTTTCTATAAGCGTTTTCAGGGCTTGTGCGTTTACGTTGTCAACGTCTCCAACGAAGCCATAGTCGATGGTGCATGGCACTTGTGTGCCGTTTGTGGTCATGGTTACCGGTGGGCGGCGGTGGCTTCGTATCGCGTCCATGTCGGCTCCTGTCAGTCCGAGTGCGTTTATGCCACGTGCTTGCAGGCAAGCCACGATGTTCTTGTTTACGAGTCCGCCATATACCATCGTTACGACCTCTAACATTGGGGCATCGGTGACACGCCGCCCCTCAACCATTTTTGTGTCAATTCCCAGGGCTGAGGCTATTTTGGTGGCCCTTCGCCCGCCTCCGTGTATGAGGATTTTGGGGGTGGTGGTTTGGGCGAAAAGGTCAAGGAAATGTGTCAGGCGCTGGTTGTCTTCTACGATGGCACCTCCTACTTTTATGATTGTCAGGTCGTGCTTCCCGTTTGGGGTGGTGCTTAAATCCAAACCTTCCTGGAGGTTGGGTTGTTGATTACTGCTGTATGTTGTTTTCGTGCTCATGGCTGAACGTTTGTATTGTTTGTTCGTATATTCCTGTTGGTGGAATACTCTGTTGTTAGTGAAAAGTCCAAATTTGTAATCAACGTCTTCCGCTCTTTTTTGTGGAAGGTATGGATTTTCTTCCGCTTTTTTTATTCCAGGTAAGTGTAACCGTAAAGCCCTGAACGGTAGTTGCTGAGGAACTCCTTGCCTTCCTCAAGCGACAGCTTGCCTTCGTTGATACTCTTGGCGACCCATTGCTCAAGTTGGCGCACAAGTTTCTTCGGGTTGTACTGTACGTATTCGAGAACCTCCTCAACCGTTTCTCCGTCAATGATTTGGTTGATGTGGTATTCTCCGTCCTTTACGGTGATGTGTGCGGCCGTGGTGTCGCCGAACAGGTTGTGCATGTCGCCAAGTATTTCTTGGTAGGCTCCCACGAGGAATACGCCAATGTAGTAAGGCTCTCCCTTGCGTAGCTGGTGTACGGGCAGTATGCTTGCCTGCGAGCCGTTTACGGCGAAGTTTGTCACCTTGCCGTCGCTGTCGCATGTTATGTCCTGGATGGTACAGTTGCGTGTGGGTTTTTCGTTAAGCCTCTCGATTGGCATTATCGGGAACAGTTGGTCAATGCCCCAGCAGTCGGGCAGGCTTTGGAAAAGCGAGAAATTGCAGAAATACTTGTCGGCAAGCAGCGTGTCCATGCCGCGCAATTCGTCGGGCACGTGTTTCATGCGCTTTGCCATGGAATCTATTTCGTGGCACACGCTCCAGTACATGGCCTCCACCTCAGCGCGAGTTTTAAGGTCAACCATGCCGTGCGCGAACATGTCAAGGCAATCCTCGCGTATTTGGTCGGCATCGTGCCAGTCCTCAAGCATTGACTTTGGATTGATGTTGCACCAAATGTCGTAAAGGTCTTTTACGAGTTTGTTGTCCGTGTCCTTTGCCTCAAACTCCTCGGGCATTTCCGGTAGCGATGCCGCTCCGAGCACATTCAGAATGAGAACCGAATGGTGTGCGGCAAGCGAGCGTCCGCTCTCCGTTATGATGTTGGGGTGGGGGATGTCGTTTCGGTTGGCTATGTCAACGAATGCGTAAATGCAGTCGTTGATATACTCTTGGATGCTGTAGTTTACGGAGCTTTCCGAGTTCGACGAGCGTGTGCCGTCGTAGTCAACGCCCAATCCGCCGCCGCAATCCACGTATTCGATGTCGTAGCCCATCTTGCGCAGGTTTGCGTAATATTGGCCGGCTTCGGTGAGTGCGTTTTGTATGCGCCGTATTTTCGTTATCTGTGAGCCAATGTGGAAATGGATGAGCTTGATGCAGTCGTGCAGCCCCACGCTGTCGAGTTCGCTCAATGCCTCAAGGAGTTCTGATGGTGTCAGCCCGAACTTGGATGCGTCGCCACCGCTTTCTGCCCATTTCCCCGAGCCGGAGCTTGCGAGTTTTATGCGGATGCCAATATTGGGCTTGACATTGAGGCGTTTGGCGGTCTTGGCTATTACCTCAATCTCGTTTAGCTTCTCTACGACGAGGAAAATGTGCTTGCCCAGCTTTTGCGCAAGCATTGCCAATTCAATGTAGCTTTCGTCCTTGTAACCGTTGCATATTATCAGCGAGTCGCTTTTGCATTGCTGGGCTATCACGGCGTGAAGCTCTGGCTTGGAGCCAGCCTCCAGTCCCAGGTTGAACTTGCGACCATGTGAAATGATTTCATCTACAACAGGTTGCATTTGGTTTACCTTTATAGGGTAAATTATATAGCTTTCCCCCTTGAAGTCGTATTCTTTCTTTGCTTTCTCGTAGCAAGCTGCAATTTTCTCGATACGGTTGTCAAGAATGTCGGGAAAACGCAGTAGCACGGGAGGCGTGACATCACGCATGGCAAGGTCTTTCACGACTTCGCTCAAGTCGATGCGCATGTCGTTTTTCACGGGCGATACATAAACGTTGCCTTTCTCGTTAATGCCAAAATAAGAGGTACCCCAACCTTTGATGTTGTACAATTCCTCAGAATCCTCGATGGTCCATTTCTTCATTTACTTGTTTCTCTATGCCTGTGTGTGTGGTTTTTGTTTTAAGAATGCTTCCCCCTTACATTCCCAGCTCCTTGCGGAGCGTTTCAACGGTGTATTTTATTTTGTCAAAATTGTCCATTAACGAGACATCTACGGTGTGTTTGGCCTTGTTGTAATAAGGCTCGCGCTCTTTCAGCTGCGTCTTTATGAATTGCTCGACTTCTTCTGGAGTCTTGCCGAGCAGCAATGGCCTTACCGTCTTGCCCATTTTCAGGTGTTGGTAAAGCACCTTTGGCTCACATTTCAAGTATATGGTCTCGCCCTGCCGGTTGATGTAATCCATGTTGTCGAAAAAGCATGGAGTGCCACCTCCGCATGAAATGATTACGTCTTCAAATTCGGCAACCTCATGCAGCAGGTTGTGCTCAATGCGCCTGAAACCGTCTTCGCCGTGTTGGTCAAATATTTGCTTTACCGTGGCGTGCATTCGGCTTTCGATATACCAGTCGAGGTCGTAGAAAGGCAACCCCATGTCCTTGCTTAGGGCATTGCCTATGGTCGTCTTTCCCGACCCCATGTAGCCGATGAGAATTATTCTTTTCAATTGAGATCTCTAAAACGATGATGATTTAACTGACACGCATTTGTGGCTGTCTCAAGAGCGTAATCCCCAAAAAAGTTTGCCCTTGGGCTGTTCTTGGGGGCGTATTTGCGGTTAGGCTCGCCTGCCGCGTTTCGCTTTTGGCTCAGGTGCGTTCCTTACGATTTCCATGCATTCCTCGTAAGAGAGGTCTGCGGCGAGTGCACGCTCGTGGAGCTTCTTGTCGATATGGTAATTGTTGCCGTCGTATGCGATATATGGGCCGAAACGACCTTTCAGAAGCTCAAGCTTTGCATCCTCTTCGAAAGTCTTTATATGGCGTTCGCGTTCTTTTTGCCGCTTGTCCTCGATGAGCCTTACGGCATCTCCAATCGTTATTGTCATTGGGTCGGAGTCTTTTGGCAAGGATACGTATTTCTTCTTGTGAAGCACGTAAGGTCCAAATCTTCCAGCGCCAATCACCACGTCTTCGCCTTCGTATTTGCCGATGGTGCGTGGTAATTTGAAAAGGTCAAGGGCTTCGTCGAGTGTTATTGTCTCGATGCTCTTGTCTTTTGGCACCTGGGCGAAACGCGGCTTGTCGTCGTCGCCGGCGGCTCCTATCTGCACGACTGGCCCAAAGCGGCCGATTTTTACGAATACCGGTTTGCCGGTATTCGGGTCTTTGCCAATCTCGCGCTCGCCAGCCTTGTGTTCCGAGCGTGCGTTGATTACTTTTTCCACTTGTGGCTCAAATGAGTCGTCGAAATGGTGGAGCATGTCTCTCCAATCTTCTTTTCCCTCGGCTATCAAGTCAAACTGCTCCTCGACTTTTGCGGTAAAGTTGTAATTCATGATGTCGGGGAAGTTGGCCTGCAGGAAGTCGTTTACAACGATTCCTATGTCGGTGGGCAGAAGTTTTCCTCTTTCCGACCCAGCCTGCTCGGTCTTGTTGTGCGACGTTATGGTGTTGTCGCTGAGTATGTCAATAGTGTACTGGCGTTCGTGACCGGTCTTGTCGCCTTTGACCACGTACTCGCGTTGCTGTATTGTGGAGATTGTTGGCGCATAGGTTGATGGCCTGCCGATGCCGAGTTCTTCAAGCTTGTGTACCAGGCTTGCCTCGTTGTAACGTGCCGGGCCTTGTGAGAAACGTTCGGTTGCGGTTATCTCGCGGTATTCCAGTTTGTCTCCTTGCCTCATTGCCGGCAGGCGGTTGGGGTTTTCGTTGTTGTCGTTATCGTCGTCGGTTGATTCATGGTAAACTTTCAGGAAACCGTCGAAGACAACAACCTCGCCGTTTGCGACAAAATGCTCATTTGGCAATGGACTTGTTGAGTTGTCTGGAGTGATGGAGATGGTGGCGGTGGTCTTCTCTATTTGGGCATCGGCCATCTGTGAGGCTATGGTTCTTTTCCATATCAGGTCGTAGAGGCGACGCTCTTGCGATGTCCAGTCGCTGCCGGTGTTGGCGGCAAATGTTGGGCGTATGGCTTCGTGAGCCTCTTGTGCACCCTTTGAGCGTGTTTGGAACTCGCGTGGACGGCTGTATTCCTCACCATACGTTTTTGTTATTTCTTCCTTGCATGAGCTAAGTGCGAGGTTTGACAGGTGTACGCTGTCTGTTCGCATGTATGTTATGCGTCCGCTCTCATACAGGCGCTGGGCTATCATCATGGTTTGTGATACTGAGAAGCCGAGCTTGCGTGCCGCCTCTTGTTGCAATGTTGAGGTGGTGAACGGAGGGGCAGGCTGGCGCTTAAGCGGCTTTTTCACAATGTCGCTCACGATGAAATGGGCGTTTTTGCACTTTTCGAGCAGTGTTAACGCCTCTTCGTGAGTCTTGAACCGATGGTCAAGCTCTGTGCGGATTTCGTTTTTCTTTCCGTCTTCGCCTGTTACTATGAATATTGCGCATATACGGTAGAATGGTATGCTGTTGAAGTTTTGGATTTCTCGCTCACGCTCAACGATGAGTTTCACCGCAACGCTTTGCACACGTCCTGCCGAAAGTGCTGGTTTCACTTTGCGCCAAAGCACGGGTGACAGTTTGAAACCTACAATGCGGTCAAGCACGCGGCGTGCCTGCTGGGCATCCACGAGGCTCATGTTAAGATGGCGTGGATTCTCTATGGCATTGAGTATTGCGGGTTTTGTTATCTCGTGGAATACTATTCGTGAGGTCTTCTGCTCGTCAAGTCCCAACACTTCGCACAGGTGCCAGCTTATGGCCTCTCCCTCGCGGTCTTCATCGGATGCGAGCCATATCTTCTTGGCTCCCTTGGCGTTTTTCTTCAGGTCGGCTACAACCTTCTTTTTTTCCTCTGGTATCTCATAGGCAGGGGCAAGGGATTCTGGGTCAATGCTTATTTCTTTCTTCTTCAGGTCACGTATGTGTCCATACGACGACATCACCTTGTAGTCTTTGCCAAGAAATTTCTCTATCGTCTTTGCCTTGGCCGGACTCTCTACTATCACTAAATTGTCTTGCATTCTAACCTTTACTTTTTAACGGTTGGCAAAAGTAAGTAAATCTTCAGCCAATACATTATTATATAGGAATAAATTTAGATTTTTTAAAGATAACGTCATTTGGCTCCTATCTCTTTAACTTGTTCCTCGAAAGTTTTGCGGTCTCCGATGGCTCCGTTTTTCACGTGGGCGCGGTAGTTGTAAATGGTGTTTACCGAATAATGCAGAAACTCTGCGATCTTGCTTGAGTCGTCTATGCCGAGGCGTATCAGTGCGAATATCCTTATTGGGGTGTTGAGACTGTCTTTTTTTGCAAGCTGTATGCGTTCTTCGGGACGGAGAAGGGCGTTGAACTTGTTTACGAAGTCTGGGAATAGGTTAAGGAATGCGCTGTCGAAGTTGGCGTAAAGTTCATCAATCTCATGTTGCTTGAACTCTGACGAGCGTGTGAGTTCGTAAACTTCGTCAAACTGCCGTTTCTTTACCATGCGGTTTACTTTTTTGCGCATTTCGTTGAGTCGGTCAACGTAAATGGAGCACAGTCGCATGAAATGGCCAAGGTATTCGTCCTTTACACGGTTGGTGTCTGCAAGCTTTACGTTGCTGTCTTGCAACTGCTTGATCAGGGTGTTGAGTTGGTTGTTGAGAACGGAGAGTTGCTCGTTGCTTTGTCGCAGTCCTGTCCTTGCCTCTGACAGCTTGTGCCGTTGCCTGTTGGCATATACGTAAAGTGCGAAAATCACCAAGGTGAAGATGCTTATTAAGCCGATGGCCACCATTAGGCCGAGGAAGCTGCGCCTGCTTTCTTCCTTGTATTGCTGTGCGATGGTGGCAAGCAACGGGGAAATTTGCGATATGCGAGTTCTTGAGCCAAAGCGGTTGGCGCAATCGCTCGTGAAGTTTATGTACCTGTAAGCCCTGTCAACGTCGCCTGTCAACATGAGCTGGTTTGCCATTTCCCACATTGAGCCTTGATCCATCACTCCGTTGCGTATGTCAGTCAGCACTGACACGGCCAGCCATTTCATCATTTTCAGCGAGTCGGTGGCAGTCTTGGCAGTTGCCTTGTATTCGAAATAACGGTACAGGGCTACGAGGGCGTATGTGTATGAGCCAGGCTTGACATGTCGCAGCCATTCGTCGTTTACGGCCTTGCTTTCCTTGTATCGTTTTTGGTTTATCAGCGTCTGCTCAAGTATTTGCATTCGGTTGTCGTCATGGGGTGGCAGCAGCCTGAACGTCATTTCGTGATAATGTCCGAGCTGTCTGTAATAAGCTTGCCTCATGTCTTCCAGATGGGTGTAATATGCCAATTCGCCGTATAGGTGGCTGTATGCGAAATAGTAAATACCTTTGTCTTTTTCTCCCATTTCATCGGGATTTATCCTGCCGAGTATTGTTTTCGCCTCATCGTACATGCCCATGTTGCTGCATCTCAAGGCGAGCCATGTCCCACATAAGGCGTGGCGTTGTGGCTGTTGGCTCCGCTTGGCTATGTTCATGCAAAGTTTCAGGTAATGGATGGCGGAGTCGTTGATGAATGGTTTGTATTCCTCGTACAGTCGGAAACTTATGGCGTATTTCTCGTTTTCGTCCTCGGTATCCTTGAATTGGGTTTTCAGCGTCGTGATGCGTTCCTGGCGTTTGGTCACATATTGCTCACTTTGGTTGATCGCCTCGTCAATGAGGCGAATCAGTGAGTCGGCTTCTGTTTGTTTTGCGACAGAAGCCAGTGGTATGTTAACCAATGCGAGTATGATATGTAAAAAAAACTTTGCCATAACTATGTAGGGAATAGTAACGGCAAAGTTAATATTTTTTTCCGAAAAAAGGTTATGGAGCTTTGTGATTATTTCACTTCAAGCGTCACTGTCTTGACATCGCGGCTGTTAGGACCTATCATTATCTCAAAAGTTCCGGGTTCAAGGAATGGATTTCCCTCAGCGTCGAGATAATTAAGCGTGGAAGCATCAATGTTGAAAGTAACGGTTTTGCTCTCGCCCTTCGCCAGGTGTATGCGCTGGAAGCCCTTTAGCTCTTTTACGGGTCTTACGATGGTCGAATAACGGTCGTGGATGTAAAATTGCACGATTTCATCGCCGTCTCGGTCGCCAGTGTTCGTCACGGTGACGCTTGCCGTTACGCTCCCGTCCTTGCCCATCGTTGAGGAAGAAAGGGCTACGTTGCCATATTTGTATGTGGTGTAACTGAGGCCGTATCCAAATGGGTAAAGTGGGCCGTTTGCCACGTCAATGTAGTTGCTTTGGTATTTGCGGAAAGCCTTGTTGCCATCAGGTACCGGACGGCTTGTGCTTGTGTGGTTGTAATATATGGGAAGCTGGCCCATGTTACGGGCAAAAGTGTTCACGAGTTTGCCGGATGGTGATTTGTCGCCGAAGATCACGTCGCATATTGCGTCGCCTGTCTCGCTGCCGGCGAACCAAACGTTCATTATTGCCTGTACGTTGTCATTTTCCCAAGATAGGATGGTTGGGCGCCCGGCGAAGTTGAGAAGCACTACCGGCTTGCCTGTTGCAACGAGTGCCCTTAACAATTGCATCTGCACGTCTGGCAAGTTTAAAGAGGTGCGGGTTGCGCTTTCACCGCTCATCTCTGCCATTTCACCGAGACAAGCAACGATGACATCGGCGTTTTTGGCTGTTTGCAGAGCCTCGTCAAGCAGTTGCTTGTCATCGCCGCGCTTTATTGGACGTCCAAACTCTGCTCCTTGTTGAGTGGCAGCGTCGCCATATATGTTTGACCCTTGGGCGTATATCACTTTGGCGGAGTTGCCAAGGTAACGCTGCATGCACTCCTTTAACGTGGAGTATTTCTCCGGCTTGTCGCCTGTTGACCAGCAACCCACAATGTTGTTGCGAGTGTCGGCGAGAGGGCCGATAAGTGCTATGGTGCCTTGTTTCTTCAGGGGCAGCAGATTGTTGTCATTTTTTAGCAAGACGAAAGTTTTGGTGGCGATGTCGCGAGCCAACTTGCGGTTCTCGGCAGTGTAAAGGTCTTTTTTTGCCCTTTTGGCGTTGCAGTAACGGTACGGATCGTCAAAAAGTCCCAGCTTGTATTTTGCCTCAAGCACGCGTCGCACGGCTTGGTCTATTTCCGCCATTGTCACGGAGCCATCGTTTAGGCACGCCTTCAGTTGCTTGTGGTATGCCTCGGAGCACATGTCCATGTCAGTGCCTGCTTTCAGTGCCTGCTTGGCAGAAGCGTTTTGGTCGCCAAAGCCGAGTTGTGACATCTCGTTTATCGATGAATAGTCGGTCACGAGGAAGCCATTGAAGCCCCATTGGTTACGCAACACGTCTGTCAGCAACCATCTGTTGCCCGTTGCCGGCACGTTGTCAACGATGTTGAATGAAGACATTACGCTGCCAACGCCAGCCTCTACGGAAGCCTTGTATGGTGGGAGGTATTGGTTGTACATGCGCAGGCGGCTCATGTCAACGGCGGTGTAATCCTTTCCTGCTTCTGATGCGCCGTATAGGGCATAGTGTTTCAGGCAAGCCATGACACGCTCGGGGCCGTAGCTGTTGTCTGGTCCCTGGTAGCCTTTTACAGCGGCGACACCCATCACTGACGACAGGTAAGGGTCTTCGCCGTATCCCTCGGCCACGCGTCCCCAACGAGGGTCGTGGGCAATGTCAACCATGGGGCTGTATGTCCAGTTTATACCCACTGCTGAAGCCTCACGGGCTGCCATTGCTGCTCCGGCTTCTATTGCTTCTGGATCCCATGAGCAAGCTTGTGCGAGAGGTATCGGCAGGACTGTTTCGTACCCGTGTATAACGTCAAGCCCAATGAGCAAGGGAATGCCGAGTCGGCTTTTCTTGACAGCTATTTCTTGGATGGCCTTTATTTTGTCTGTTCCTTTCAGGTTAAGCACCGAGCCGAGTTGTCCTTTCTCTATGAGGGTTGCGATGGGCGAATTCATCACGGCTCCTGTGGTAATGTCGCCGGCAGGCAGCAGGTTGAGCTGGCCAATTTTCTCATCGATGGTCATTTTGCCCATAAGGTCATCGACAAACTCTTTCATGCCTTTTTTCTGGGCGAACGCCGTTGCCGTCATGGACAAGAGCGACAAAAGCAATAATAGTTTTTTCATTTTATGGTATTGTTTATTACGGTTTTCTGCTCTTTGCCATTCTTTGGGGAGCACATGTGCAAATTTACGAAAAAATTCTCACAATCGTGTTTGTTTGTTGTAAGGTTTTGTGACTTGCTTGTAGCTGAAAAACAATGTCATCACGTAGGTGGTTCCCATGTGTGTGGTGGCATGGCTTACGCTACGTGATGTCATTGTTATGGTTGCGCTTTTCGTTGGCGCTTTTCGGCTTGTGTGTTCATTGCGCATTTTATGTCGTTTTGCGCTTGTTTTCCATTGCCAATCAATCCTTTGGGACACTCAATCCTAAAGACTTTATGTAATTGGCTTGAGGCTTGCAATTTTCAAATCTTGCGTTTTCGACATACTGCATGAGCAGTTTGAATGCTTTTTCTTGATTGGGTCGTGCTTTGCGTATGCCATCAAACGAACTGCGGTCGGCCTCTGAGAATTTTACGATTACGCTGTCCCAGCCTTCTGGCTTGGGTATTCCGTTCATGCAAGAAGAGTCGATTTTCTTGTATGGCCAAAATGTGTAACCGATATTAGCCTCACGCATGACCTTTACGAAATCGGCTTGCCACTTGTCTGTGTTATGCCCAATTTCACCCATGTACATTGGAAGGCCAGTCTTGTCGCGGAAGTCAATGATGTTGCCGATGGCCTGCCGTGTGGCATCGCCTCCGTAGCGGTGGCACGTGTACATTATTTTGTCATCGAATTTCCAGTCGCTGAAAGGACTGAAATTGCCGTTCCATTGCGCACCTCCGAGCAGTATGATGTGGTTCTTGTCCACGGTTCGTATGGCTGCCACGGCTTTCTTGTATAAAGGCTCCAGCTTCTTGTTCAACTCTTCTTGCACATCCTTGCTGAAAGTGGTCGCAATTGGTTCGTTCATCAGTTCATATCCGAGTATGGTCGGTTCTTTGGCGAAATGTTTGGCAATCGTAGTCCAGATGTCGCAAAACAGTTTTTGGCTTGCCTCGCTCTCGAAGAGCCATGGGTAACCGTATCCGTTGTCAATATTGTCGCCGGTTTGTCCGCCGGGGCAGTCGTGCATGTCAAGGATTAAGTACAAGCCGTGTCTTTTGCACCACGACACCACTTGGTCCATGAAGCGCAGGCCTTCCGTGGCATCATTCTTGCCCATGTAGTCTTCCTGCGTGAACTGTTTGTAGTTGAACGGGAGACGAATGGTGTTTGCTCCGGTACGGCTTATGAAAGCGATGTCGTCTTCGGTTATGTAATTGTCCTTGAAGCCTTGCCAGAACTCACGTGCCTTGTCTGGCCCAACCAATTCACACACCATGTCATTGATCATCCATTCGCAATTGGTCTTCTTGAAGCCGAACATGTAACCTTCTGGGTTAAGCCAGTTGCCGAGGTTGGTTCCAACGATGTAAAAAGGTTTGCCTTTTTGGTCGATGAGCGATGTTCCTTGGATGGCAATAAACTTCCCGTTTCCTTTTGCCATTGCTGTTTGCCCGGATATGACCAGGCAAAACAGGCAAGACAAAAGTGTTTGTAATATTTTACTGCTCATGTAAATCTGCTTTGTTGTAAGTAGTAAAACTCAGTTTGTAAAGTTTATTATTTTTGATAAACTCTCACATAGTCAATGTTCATGGTCACGGGCAGTGCGCTTTCGTTGACACCTTGCATGCCACCCCAGCTGCCACCCCATGCGAGGTTCAGGATGACATAGTAAGGCTTGTCGTAAGGCCAGTCAACGACTCCTGTGCCTGGGTTGTCGTAGGACAGCTGAACCTTGCCATCAACGTATGTCGTCAAGCGGTCCTTTGTCCACTCAAGGGCGTAAACGTGATACTCGCCTTCTGCCTTGTTTATGGTCATGGCATGTGTTATCTGCGTGTTGTTGGTGTGGTTGTGTCCCTTGGCATGGAAACTGGAAGAAACCTCGTTTGGCACGACTCCTACTTCTTCCATAATATCAATTTCGCCGCAAAGAGGCCACCCCTCGTTGACCCAATCGACGGTGACTGGCATCATCCAGAATGCTGGCCATGTGCCCTTTCCGCTTGGCAACTTGATGCGAGCCTCAAAATAACCATACTGCCAGCCTTTGTCCACCTTGGCGTAAACTCGGCCTGAGTAAACTTTACCGTTTTCCTTGTAGCAATGTATGTTGAGGTTTCCGTTGCTCACGTCGTTCACCGAACTGCCCTTAATGTAATTTTGAAGTTCGTTGTTTACCCAGCCCGAGCTTTGCTGTTCCTCGGTCCAGTCTGAGCTTAGTGTGTTGCCATCGAACTCGTCGTGCCAGACGAGTTTGTAGCCTTCTATTGGGCATTGCATGGAATTGTCGTCTGAGGCTGCTTGGGTCACGTTTATGTACTGGCGTGCCGTACCAGCCATGACTGTTATCATGGCGGTGCGCTCGGCTCCGAGCTTGTTGGCGTTTGCCTTGATGGTTATTGGTGTGCTGCCTTTCTTGGTGGAACTCTTTGGGTCCACGGTGAGCCAATCGGCTGATACGCTGGCCGCCCATTCGTGGTCTGCGTTTACCGTGACGGTTGCTGAGCCTCCGTCACCATCTATGGTTATTTCTGTTTTGTCCACAGACAATTGGTTGTTTGCGGTGTTGCCACTTCCGCTATCAGCCGAGTTGTCATCGCTGCCACAACCTGTAAGGCAAAGAGTCAGGGACATTAATAAATTTAGGAACATGGTTTTCTTCATTATCTTTCTGTTTTTTAGTAATTGTAAAAGGGGAAAATCAATATTCTTGGTCTTCCCCTTTTTGAATGTTCGTTTCAGCACGTGAAAGTGCTGAAACGTTATGTTTTATTCTGCAGATTTTTTCAATACAATGTTTTTCATCACAATCTCTGTGTTTGCAGGATTGCCACCGAAGTCGAAGAACAATGCTATGCGGTCCATGTCGTCAGGAGAAACTTGTGCCGGGAACTTGATGACGTTGTCCTCACCTGCTACGAGGTCAACTTTTTTCTCGAAGAAGAAAATTTTGTCGTTGTCGCCGCCACCGTTCTTCACTAACTTAATGGTCACTGCCTTTAGGTCGTTGCTCGGATTTATGAGCATTCCGAAATCAAACTTGTCGCCTTTTTTGCAGGACAGATTTGTGTGGAATGCAACCTGTGCTTGCCATTGTGCTTCTGTAGCGTTTGGCAGGGTTACTGTGTATTGGTTCCCGTCGTGAACAAAGCCTGGTTTCTCTGGGTATTCATTCCAACTGGCATCAGTGTAGAAAAATGTCATTTCACAGTCGCTTGCGTCAATGGTTTTCCACACATTATTCTCATCATCGTAGCTGTAAGGGGCGTTGTCTGCTATTTCTTCAGGATGACCTGCTCCATCGTTGAAAGCGTGGTCTTTTAGCACGATGTCAAACAACTCAACTTCTGTTCCTGCAGGCGCACCACCAAAATCGAGAACGAGGTCAACAGTATTCATGTCAATGCCTGCCATATTGTCCTTGTAGAAGACATAAGTCTCGCCACCTACGAGGTCAATGCGATCGGCGAAGTAAAACGTGTTGTCGTCTCCGTGTAAGACAAGTTTTACGGTAGCGCCTTTTATGTCTTGTGTGGCGGTGAACTTCGCGGAGAAGTCGTAGTTGGTCGAAGCGTTGGTAACCATGTTGGTCAGGAACTTGGCTTGTGCCTGCCATTGCTGGTTGGATTCGTCAGGCAGGGAAATCTTGAAGCTTTGGTTGCCATTGGTCGATTCTATGCCTATTGGGTTGGCGTTGGCTTCCCATCCGTCGCCATGGGCATAGTATTGCTCGTTGGTGTAAGCCATGTTTTTCCATAGGTTGCCATCGGAATCGTATTTGTAACCATTGAACGTTGCAGGCTCGTCTCCTCCTGGGGCTTTGCTGGTTAGCGTGAAGTGCCAGTTTATGCCATTGCCGTCATATACAAGGTTTATGGTGTTTGCACTCACGCTTTCAATGCGGAAACGAGGCTCTTCCCATTGTGCATCAGCTGAGATGTAAGGAAACTGTGTATGCGCTGGGAACACAATGTAAACGCATTCCTCAATGTTGCCTTCGCTGTTGGTCCAAGTGCCCGATTCCAGTTTGAAAGTAGTGGTTTGTGGCTGCACGTTTGCCATGTAGTCGTTTCCGTCGTTGGTATTGTCGGCAGGGAACACGTTCTTGCAACCGGTGTTAACGTACATAGTGCCGCCTTCGCCAGGATCGTATGTGTATGTACCGTTGTCGTCGCCGGAGTTTGCGAAAGAGAATGTGATTCTGTCATCGTAAACGCCCCAGTCGGCTTTGTCGTCCTTGTTGGCACTCCACCAGTTTGTACCAGACGTTCCTGGTTCGCCGCATCCCAGGTGTCCCTGCACGCTGTTGTCAATACGCCACTCCTTGCCGTTCATACGGTCATAGTATGAAGTCCAATTGACAAGGCTCTTTTCGAATGTGAAACTTTTGGTTATCCCGGCTTGGCTTACACCGTTGCGGTTTGCCATGTGAAGTTCAATGGAATAAGTGCCAGCCTTTTTATTGGACCAGTTTACCTCGGGCAACGTGGAGTAAGTTGCTCCGTCGATAATCCATACAGGGTATAGTCCGTTGGTGACAGGTACTGTGGCCTTGATTTGGTTTACAGTCTGGTCAACGTCAAGCGTGAAGTCAACCCCTTCCATTGTGGGAAGGTCGTTTTGGTCGGCTCCTTTAAAATCTTCAGGAGAGCAGGCTGTAAGTGTCAGACCGGCAAATATGGTTCCGGTCATTAACTTTAGTATGTTTTTCATAATAGTTGCGATCTCGTTTGTTTGTTAATAGTCATTTTGGACCAGTGATGGGTCTGCGTCAAGCTCTGATTGAGCCAGAGGGATGTGCTTCTTGTTTGGAGTCCAACTGTTGGTGCGGTCGGTTCCTGGGATTGCCACCAAGGTTGTTGCTGCCTTTCCTGTGCGCACGAGGTCAAAGTAACGTTTGCCTTCACCCACAAATTCCAGATGACGCTCGTTGAGGATGTCGTCTTCGCTAATGCTGCCTATGGCTTGCAAACCAGCGCGTTGGCGTACCTTGTTCAGGTATCCGCTGGCTTCGGCATTGCTTCCGCCAGTGGCTATTGTAAGCTCTGCGGCATTGAGCAGCGTTTCGGAGTAGCGGTATATGCGAAGGTTGTTGTTGTAGTTGAGGTTCTTGGATGTCGGGCAATCCTTGCAGTTGTCAGAGAATGGACGGTATTTTGCCAACCAGATATGCGTGTCCTGATAACGTGCAGTGTAATCTTTGGCTGTTCCCTGTAAGCTCCTCAAGTCCCAGCAGGTTGCTTCTCGGCGTGTGTCTGCTTCGTCGAACATGTCATAGGTCTCGACTCGCATGGGCAAGAAACCCCAACCGTCAGATCCTGCATCCCATCCATCGCCACCTTGCCATCCGTTAGGTGAAATTAGTGTTGGCAACACGGTGCCACCGGCAGACTTTGATGTACCCCAGTCGCGTCCAGCTTGGTCGTCCTGATAGTTTACTTCGAAGATGCTTTCTTCAGCCCACTCGCCGCTCTCTTTCCAAATGTCGGCAAAGTTGTCGAGCAAGTCGTATTGTCCACTGCTTATGATCTCTTTCATATAAGAGAGGGCTTGCGGATAACGTGGCTTGTCGTTTTGGTACATCACGAGTTCGGCGTAAAGCATGTAGGCGAAAGCCTGGCTCACGTGTCCGGCATTCGTGTTGTCCCAACGCATGGGCAGCACGTTGTTCGTGATAATGTCTTCCAACTCAGTGATTAGTTGCTGATAAATGTCATCAGCTTTCATTTGTGGAGCCGTGTATGGGTTGGAAAGATTGTTGAGATAGAATGGCACGTTGCCGTAGTAATGCCATAGTATGTTGTAATAGTAAACGCGGAGGAGACGTGCCTGTTCAATGTAGCTTGCTATGTTCTCGTTGCTTTTGTTTGCGTCCCAACTGCAATACTCGATGGCATCGTTGCAACGCTTTATGCCCGAATAGAAATCGCCCCAAAGCGTAGCTAACGTATTGTTTCCGTCGCCCTCAAAATTGAATAGCTTGTGCCAATGCAGGTTGTCGGATATGTTGTCTCCTCCTGGGAAGAAGTCATCGCCCATTATTTCCGCGTCAATGTTCAGTGCGTTGTATGCTGTGCCGTCCCAGTCAGGCCAGTGCAGTGGGTCATAGGCTGCGGTAACGGCTTCCTGAAGATGTTCGTCGGTGGTATAATATTCTTCCAATGGTTCTCCGGTTGGGTCTTCAACCTTCAGGAAGTCATCGCTGCATGATCCTAACAGGAAAGCTGCAGACAATACTCCCACATATATATAATTGTTCTTTTTCATATTGATTGTTTGGTTTATGATTACAGGGTAATGTTAAATCCGACTGACCATGTGCGTGCTTGTGGATATACTCCATAGTCAACGCCGAGCGACGTGCTGCCGGAACCTATCTCCGGGTCGAAGCCCCAATATTTTGTCCATGTTATGAGGTTTTCAGCCATTACGAAGAAACGCAGGCGGTCAACATGCACTTTCTGTGTGAGGTTGCGAGGCAGAGTGTAGCCGAGTTGGATGTTCTTTAGGCGTAAATAGCTGCCGTCCTGTACGTAAATGTCGCTTATTACCCAGTTTTTTGTGTTTCCGAGTGCGAGTCTTGGAATCTTGTTGGACGTGCCTGGACCTGTCCAACGGCTTAGCATCCATGTCGGATAGTTGCCGGATGCAATGTCCTGACGGTATGTGGCATCGAATACGTCCACGCCGCTTACGCCTTGGAAGAATACGTTGAAGTCGAATCCTTTCCATTCTGCGCCAAGATTGAGGCCGAATGTCCATTTGGGAGTTCCGTTGCCGATGTTGGTGCGGTCGTCTGAAGTGATTTTTCCGTCACCATTGATATCCACGAAACGTATGTCTCCAGGAACGGCATCCTCCTGTATCAGCTCTCCGTCTTTGTTGACGTAGTTTCTTACCTCATCCATTGTCTGGAAGATTCCGTTTGTCTTGTAGCCATAGAAGAATGGGAATGGCTGACCGTTCTCCGCACGCGTGCCTCCGTCTGAGAATTGGCTGATGCCCCAGTTGAGGAAGCCTGTCTCGTTGCCAAGGTTTGTAAGTTCGTTGTGCAGGTAAGACGCATTGCCCTTGACATTGTACTTGAAGTCGCCAAAGTGGCCTTTATAGCTTGCCTCAAACTCCCAACCAGAGTTCTTCATGTCGCCGACATTGGCGAGAGGGGCAGATTCGCCTACGTAGCTTGGTATTGGCATGCTAATAATCATGCCGTTGGTTTTCTTCACGAAGTAATCTACCGAGAACGTCAGTGCGCTGTTGAAGAAACCAAGGTCGAGACCGAGGTCGGTTTGCTCACTCTCTTCCCATTTAAGATCCGGGTTGGCAAGGCGGTTTGCCTTTGAACCGTGGTTCTTGATATTGCTTGTGCCAAAATAGTAGTCATTTCCCATTGAGGTGAGGGTGGTGTAAGCAAAGTCACCAATGTTCTCATTTCCGTTCTTACCCCAGCTGAAGCGTAGTTTCATGTTGCTGAGCCATTTGTGCGTAGGCATCATGAATTTCTCATTGGTTATGTTCCATCCTAGGGAGAATGAAGGGAATGTGCCGTAGAGGTTTTCTGAGCCAAAGCGGCTGGAGCCGTCGCGGCGCACCGTTACTTGTGCCATGTAACGCTCGTCGTAGTTGTAGTTGACACGTGCGAAGAGTGACGACAGGCGATGCTCGACATAAGGACCACCCCATACGTTGAAGTGTGCCGTTGCGCCTTTGATATTGCCGTCAGCGTCAGTGTCATATACTACGTTGCCATTTCCGTTGGTGTAATTGATTGAAGGCTTGTTGATGTTGATGAGATCCCATGCTCCGCCGCCAATCTCGCTGCCCTTGAACTTACTTGCCGATTGGCCAAGCACTACGCCGAAGGTGTGTTTGCCGATGGTCTTGTCGTAAGATAGGGTGTTGTCAATCTGCCAAGAGTTGTTGTCGCCTTT
Organism: uncultured Prevotella sp.; assembly: GCA_964386825.1. Taxonomy (GTDB): domain Bacteria; phylum Bacteroidota; class Bacteroidia; order Bacteroidales; family Bacteroidaceae; genus Prevotella. The sequence continues at coordinate 34,531 of CAYLUI010000018.1, forward strand.
ATAAGAACTTGCTGACGTGTGGTCGGCGTTGTTGTTTCCGGAGAGGTAGTATTTTTGGGTTGTTGCGCCATCATATCCCCAGAAAGAAAGTTCAGCGCTATAAGAGAAGTGATATTTGAGATTGTCCCAAAGCTGCAGGTCGAGGGAGAATTTTGGCATTACCTTGTGAGACCAGTTCTTGGTGGGATGCCCCTGCATCATGGCAATTGGGTTGTTCTGCTCCTGATAAGAGCCGAAGTAGCCAGGGATGGTATAAGGATTTCCGTTTGCGTCCTTGTATAAGTCGTAGGAAGAGTACTGCTGAATCATCGCATTGGCAACGTCTGGGTTGGTAACAGCCACCGGTAGCGTTGGTGCGAGGTAGAGGGCTGAGCCTAAAGGAGAACCCCATGTTGAGTTGGCATCGATGCCGGTGTTGTGCACACGCATGTATCCGACATTCACGCCGAGGTCAAGCTTGTTGAGGAAGTTGCGTTCCTTTGAGCTGTCGAAGAGGGTGTAATTGGTGTTGGAGCGCAGGGTCAGGCGGTCATAGTTTGATTGTCCCCAGTTTCCGCCTACTATGCCTTCCTGCTTGAAGTAGCCAAGTGAGAGATAATAGTTCACTTTCTCGCTTGCACCGCTTATGGAAAGGTCATGTTGCACAACGGGAGCGTTGTCGTTGAACAGCTCATTCTGCCAATTGGTGCCGAAGCCGTTTATCGCATTGCCGTTTACGTCGGTTAGGTTGTATGGGTCTGCGTAAAGGGGAGCTTTGCCTCCGTTAATGTATTTCTCGTTTTGCAGTACGGCATAGTCGGTTGCGCCGGTAACGTCACGCTTGCGCCATGGGCTTTGCCATCCGTAAGTAAGCTTGTAGTTGATTTTTGCGTTGCCTTTCTTGCCTTTCTTTGTGGTAACGAGGATGACACCGTTTGCGGCGCGTGAGCCGTAAATTGCACCCGATGCGGCATCTTTCAGCACCTCAATGCTTTCTATGTCCTCAGGATTTACAAGCTCCATTCCGTTTTGGTCGGTTGCCATGCCATCAATGATGTACAGAGGGTCAGAGTTGTTTATGGTTCCGACACCGCGTATGCGTATCATTGATTTCGAGCCTGGCTGTCCAGATGCACTTGTCACGTTCACGCCAGCTGCGAGACCCTTGAGTGCGTCTTCTGCGCGGAGACGGGTTTTGCCTTCCAAGTCTTCGGCATCAACTTTTGCTATGGAAGCCGTTACAACGCTCTTTTTCTGTACTCCGTAACCTATTACGACAACATCGTCGAGGGTCTTTTGGTCTTCAAGGAGTGTTATCTGTAGGTTTTGTCCTGCGGAAACCTCTTTAGTAATGTATCCTACATAAGAGATTACAAGGGTTGCCCCTTGTTGGCCTTTGAAGCTGAACTTGCCGTCCAAGTCTGTGACCGTTCCTCGTGAGGTGCCTTTTTCCTGAACGGAGGCACCGATGATAGGCTCGCCAATGTTGTCAACCACGACGCCTGACATTTGAGTGTTTTGGGCGTGGGTTATGACAGCAAACAGAAGAGCCACCAAGAAGCTAATGAATCTTGTTTGTTTCATAAACGTTTTGTTTTTGATTTTGACTTAATATTCTATTCGTCGTTTTTAGATGGCACAAAATTAAAGAAAAAACTGGTATGGATTTTTTGTGTATAAAAGAAAAGTGGTGTTTTATTTGATGTAAATAATGGTAATTGATTGAAAACTAAGAAGAAAGGTGTTGCTTATGAAAACTTAAAAAGTGGATGAAAAAAAGAGTTGTTGTTGCTTTTTTTGATATCTGAAAATGTTTTTTGAATAGGTTTAAATCCACATTTTGTTATGTTGGAAAAGATTTGTAAGTTGTTGGTGTACAGTGTTATATGCTTGTTGTAGAGTTGGGGTTTTCTACCAGTTTGAATGTCGTGCTTAGTTTCATTGAGTTTTTTTATTAATTTTGCAGGGAAGTGTAAAAACCATTCTTATGAAATCTTTATGAAAAGTAAATTAAAAGCTACCGTTGCATCAATGTTTCTGTTGTGTGGAGTTTCCATGGCACATGCTCAATTGCCAGTGTACCTTGATGGTTCCAAGGGCATCGAAGAGCGTGTTGAGGATGCCCTTTCACGAATGACACTCAATGAGAAAATAGGCGTGATACACGCCCAAAGTAAATTCTCAAGCCGAGGTGTTCCACGTCTTGGCTTGCCTGACTTTTGGACAGATGATGGTCCCCATGGCGTGCGTCCTGATGTGTTGTGGGACGAGTGGGAGCAGGCTGGTCAGACCAACGACTCTTGCGTTGCTTTTCCAGCCCTGACATGCCTTGCGGCGACATGGAATACGTCCTTGGCTTATGTTTATGGAAAAAATCTTGGTGAGGAAGCCCTTTATCGTGGCAAGGACATGATTTTGGGGCCCGGTGTGAATATTTACCGTACACCACTTTGTGGTCGAAATTTTGAGTATATGGGTGAGGATCCGTGGTTGGCATCAACGATGGTCGTGCCTTACATACAAGGTATGCAGAGTAATGGGGTTGCTGCCTGCGTGAAGCATTTTTGCCTGAACAACGACGAGGAATACCGTCATCAGGTAAACGTGAAGATTTCCGACCGCGCGCTGCACGAGATTTACTTGCCTGCCTTCAAGGCTGCGGTGCAGAAAGGGCATGTGTGGGGATTGATGGGTGCTTACAATCTTTATAAAGACCAGCACAATTGCCATAACCAGTATTTGCTGAACGACTTGCTGAAAGGGCAATGGAAGTATGACGGCGTTGTTGTCAGTGACTGGGGAGGAACCCATGACACTGACCAGGCCGTGAAAAACGGTCTTGACATGGAGTTTGGCTCGTGGACAAACGGACTGACAGAAGGGGCAAGTAATGCTTACGACAATTATTATCTTGCCGAGCCGTATAAGAAAGGCATCTTGAGCGGTAAATATACAGAGAAAGAGCTGAATGACAAGGTGCGTAGGGTGCTGCGCCTGTATTTCCGCACCACCATGGCTCCGCATCGCAACCGTGGTTTCCTTTGCTCGGAAGCTCATTATGAGGCTGCCGAGAAAATCGCCGAGGAAGGTATCGTGCTGTTGAAGAACGATGGCGGAGTGTTGCCGTTGAACTTTGGCAATGGCAAGAATGCCGATGGCGTTTTGAGGAAGGTGCTTGTTGTTGGAGAGAATGCCATAAAGATGATGACCGTTGGTGGAGGCTCCTCTTCGTTGAAAGTGCAGAGGGAAATCTCGCCTTTGGCAGGATTGCAAGCAAGGTTAAAAGATGTTGCGCTCGTGGAATATGAGCGTGGGTATGTTGGCGACACGTCAGGCAACTACAATGGCGTTACGACAGGCCAAAATCTCAACGACAGCCGTTCGGAGCAGCAACTCATAGACGACGCTGTGGCAAAGGCAAAGGATGCCGACTATGTTGTGGTTTTTGGCGGACTCAATAAGAGCACTTTCCAAGACTGTGAGGGAAATGACCGCAAGCAGTTAGGGTTGCCTTACGCCCAAGACAAACTATTGGAGGCTCTTGCGAAGGTCAACAAGAAGCTTGTTTATGTGAACATTTCTGGTAATGCCGTGGCCATGCCATGGAAGAACAAGGTTCCTGCCATAGTGCAGGGCTGGTTCATTGGCTCTCAGGCCGGCGAGGCACTTGCCGCCGTGCTTTGTGGCGATGCCAACCCGTCGGGCAAATTGCCGTTCACGTGGGTAGCTTCGTTGGACGACGTTGGTGCTCATGCCTTGGGCACGTATCCCGGCACATGGCGCAAGGAAGGTGGCGCGAAGACTCAGGGCAACGTAATTGACGAAGAGTACAAGGAGGGCATTTACGTCGGCTATCGTTGGGCTGATGCCCATAAGACTCGTCCGTTGTTTGCGTTTGGCCATGGATTGAGTTATACGACATTCAATATGTCCGATTTGCGCCTTTCCGGTGGTTCAATGACCGCCAACGACAGTCTTACGGTGACAGTGAACGTGAAGAATACTGGTAAGCGCGCCGGCGCAGAGGTCGTGCAACTTTACATACACGATGACGCTTGCACGGTTGACCGTCCTTACAAGGAACTGAAGGGGTTCGCCAAGGTTTGTCTGCAGCCTGGAGAGTCGAGGGACGTTGCCCTGACCATTGGTCGTGATGCTTTGAGCTTCTACGACGAGGCGACAAAACAGTGGAAAGCTGAGCCTGGTTCGTTTACGGTTCTTGTGGGTAATGCTTCCGATAATCTGAAGCTTAAGAAGTCGTTCACGCTTAAGTAATAACATGTTGGGGCTGGCACCTTTATGGCTGTCGGTCACGAAGAACGGATGTGGTTTCTTCCCGGTGCTTTGATAAAGCCGTCGGGGTGAAACCACATTCTTTATGCCGTGAAATGAACATTCCAGAAGGATTTGCCTTCGCCATTATTGCTAAAAAAGCTTTTATTGTTGGGCAGCGGTTGTTTCTTTGAGCTAAAAACATTAACTTTGCACCCTGCTGTCATGCCGTGATACGGTTTGCGGTGAAAAAGAATGCGCAACATAAAAAATCCAAAGGTAAATGGTCAAACTTCAATCTTCCGGGAAAATGTCCGCCCATGCGGCGTTATTGATAGCCAATGTGATATTTGGGCTTGGCGTTCCTGTCACAAAACTATTGCTTGACAATTGGGTCTCGCCGTTGGCTTGGATGGCGACGCGTTGCATTGGTGCGGCTGCAATCTTCTGGGCAGTCTCGTTTTTTTTGCCCAAAGAGAAAGTCCCGCCTTGCGACCTTGTGGTAATAATGCTTGGAGGCTTGCTTGGCTTCCTTGTGTCACAGACATTTACGGCATTGGCCATAGATTACTCAACACCTGTTTACGTGTCGTTTATCGCTACGCTAACTCCCGTTGCCACAATGCTTTGTGCCGCATTCTTCATAGGTGAGCGTGTGTCGTCACGTGGCATCGTAGGAGTTGTGGTTGGCATTGTGGGCGCGATGCTCATGGTGTTCAAGAACTGGCAGGGCGGCACGGGCAAGAATGACCTGCTTGGTATTGGCTTTGCCGTGCTCAGTTTGCTCACCTGGGCCGTTTACCTCATCATAACGCGCAAGGTCTCGGGCAAATACAGTGCCGTGACACAGATGAAGTGGATATTCTTGGTGTCGTCAATTGCCATCATGCCATTTGCCTGGGGCGACTTGTGCCATTCCACCCTTTACAGCTCCGCATGGCAGTGGAGTGGGGTGCTGGAGATGGCGTTCATAGTGGTTTTTGCCACTGTTGCCGGATTTTTCGCCATACCGTATGCCATGCGCTACCTGAAGGCGACATCCGTGAGCGTTTACACCAACCTGCAGCCTGTTGTGGCATCGTTTGTGGCAATAGCCATTGGCCAGGATATGTTTTCGTGGGACAAGCCTGTGGCTTTGGTGCTTGTGCTGTTGTCAGCGTGGCTTGTCTCATCCAAATGACCTCTTAGGCTTAAAAAAAACAAAAAAGAACGTTTTTATATTAGAAAAACATACAATTTGCCTACCTTTGCACATTATTTTAAATAGCTATTTTTTTGAAGACATTTGAAGAGTTGGGCGTTAGCGAAGAGATTCGCCGCGCCATTGAGGAACTGGGCTTCGTATCGCCGATGCCTGTTCAGGAAGAAGTTATTCCCTATTTGTTGGGTGACGGCAATGATGTGATTGCCTTGGCACAAACTGGTACTGGCAAGACCGCCGCTTATGGTATCCCTGTGTTGCAGAAGACCAACGCAGCGTCAAGAGACGTGCAGGCCTTGATTTTGAGTCCTACGCGCGAGTTGTGCTTGCAGATTGCCGACGATTTGAACTCGTTTGCCAAATACATTCCCGGTATGCACGTGATACCGGTTTATGGCGGGGCGAGCATTGTAACGCAGATAAATGAGCTGCGTCATGGTCCACAGGTCATAGTGGCTACTCCTGGCCGACTGATAGACCTGATGGAGAGGGGGAAGGTCTCGTTGGGCAATATTAAGAATATTGTGCTCGACGAGGCTGACGAGATGCTCAACATGGGCTTCTCTGAGAGCATAAACACTATATTCGAGCACGTGCCCGAAAATCGAAACACGCTTTTCTTCTCTGCCACTATGAGCAAGGAGATAGAGAAGATTGCGAAAAGCTACCTGCACGATTACAAGGAGATTGTGGTTGGCTCGCGAAACGAGGGAGCCGAGAATGTGAACCACATTTATTATATGGTCAATGCCAAGGACAAGTACTTGGCATTGAAGCGTGTGGTTGACTTCTACCCACGCATTTACGCCATTATCTTCTGCCGCACCAAGCTTGAGACCCAGGAGGTTGCCGACAAGCTTATAAAGGATGGCTATAATGCCGAGTCGCTGCATGGTGACTTGTCGCAGCAGCAGCGTGACCTTACGATGCAGAAGTTCCGCCAGCACCTGGTGCAGCTGCTCGTGGCAACCGATGTCGCAGCGAGAGGACTTGACGTTGACGACCTGACGCATGTCATCAACTATGGACTGCCAGACGATATTGAGAATTACACGCACCGTTCGGGAAGAACGGGTAGGGCTGGAAAGAAGGGTACGTCAATCTGTATTATCCACAGCCGCGAGAAATTCAAGGTCAAGGCCATAGAGAAAGTTATTGGAAAAGACTTTATCGATGGTGACCTGCCATCGCCTGATGAGATTTGCAAGAAGCAACTCTATAAGGCAATGGACGACATAATGAAGACCGATGTTGACGAGGAACTCATAGCTCCGTACATGTCAGACATAAACCGGCAGTTTGAGTTTATTGACAAGGAGGACATCATCAAGAAGATGGTGAGCATAACCTTCGGTCGTTTCCTCGACTATTACAGGAACGCCCCTGAGATAGTGAAGCCATCGTCGAAGAAGGTCAAGGGCGAGGATGGAAGAGGCAAGCGCCAAGGTGCCGGTGGAAGAAAGGGCGAGCCGAGGCAGCGTGGTGCTCGCAGGGCAGAGTCGGGCTATCGCAGGCTTTTCATAAATCTCGGAAAACAGGACGGATTTTATCCCGGCGAGGTCATGCAGTTTGTAAACCACAATATTCATGGGCCCAAGCAAGAGGTCGGACATATTGACCTGTTGCAGAAATTCTCTTACATAGAGGTGCCCGAGCGCGATGCCGACAAGGTTATGCGGGCGTTGAACGGCGTGATTTACAAGGGACGCGAGGTGCGTTGCAACGACGCTGACGAAAGTGGCTCAAGGGGTTCTGGCAGAAACGAGAGAGCGTATGGCAGAGGCGGCAACGGCAGGGCTGACAGAGGTCGTGGTCGTGGCGAGAAAGCCAAGGGCAATGGTGAGCGTGGCAAGAAGAAAGCTCGCTCGCGTGGCAACGACTCTTTCGATGACATGCAACGTGGCAACGACGATTGGCGCTCTCTGATACAGGGGCAGTCGATGAAGTTCAAGGGTGATGAACCAGACTTCTCTGAGGAAGGCTGGGCTCGTCGCTTCCCGAAGAAATAAGGAGTCTTGAAGCAACGAAGTAACTATTCAGCGGACACGCTGAATAGTTACCAAAAAAAATAGGTAACCGTTAAAAACAACAAATAAACCATGAAGAAGACTGTATTATCATTTGCCGCCATGGCCATGACGCTGCTTTCGTGCAACGCCAACGCAGCCGACGGCAAGGATGGAAATGTTAGTTTTTCCGGTCAGCTTAAGGGATTTAAAGACACAATCCTTGTGGTTGTCCCAACGGCTGATGGCAGGATGAAATGTGACACTGTGCTGGTGAAGGATGGCAAGTTCCAGTTTACTGTGAATGTTGACAAGCCTTGCGACATTTATGCTTACACTCCTGCCACGGCTCGCCGTCAGGAGAATGTCAGCTTGAGGGCCATTGCCGTTCCCGGCGAGAAGGCTGAACTCAGTGGCGACCTTTCGTCATCGTTCTATTTCTCGGGAAGCAAGTTTTACCAGGAATACAACGAGGCCGATCGTGCTGCCGATGCCGCCAAGGCACCTCTCTACGCTTTTGTGAAGTCGCTTGAGGATCGCCTCAAGGCTGGCGAGGATCGCAATGCCGTGATGGATGAGTATGGCAAGAAGGCTCCTGAGTTGCAGAAGCAGGCTTCGCAGGGCGTGCTTGATTTCATAGCCAAGCATCCGTCTTCTGAGGCAGCCGCTGCGTTTGTGGTGACTCTTGAAAACCTGGAGGACATGAAGAAGGCTGCAGGCTTGTTGTCTGAGAGCGTCAAGAATGGTCGCATGAGGGATTATTACCAGAAGACCATAGACAGGGCGCAGCAGCAGGCTGATGCCGAGGCTGTGGCAACCAAGAAGCAGGCCGCCGGCGTTGTGGCTCCCGATTTCACGTTGAATGACATCAATGGCAAGGCACTTTCGCTGTCGAGCCTTAAGGGAAAATATGTTGTCCTCGACTTCTGGGGCTCATGGTGCGGATGGTGCATCAAGGGTTTCCCGAAGATGAAGGAGTATTACAACAAGTACAAGGGCAAGTTTGAGATCCTTGGTATTGATTGCAATGACACTCAGGACAAGTGGAAGGCTGCCGTGCAGAAGCACGAGTTGCCATGGCTCCACGTCTATAACACTCGCGACAGCAAGGTGCTTGCCGATTATGCTATCCAGGGCTTCCCCACAAAGATAATCGTTGGTCCTGATGGCAAGATTGTTAAGACTGTTGTTGGTGAGGATCCGAGTTTCTACACGTTCCTCGACGAGAAGTTCGGTAAGTAAAGCGTCAGGCAGTTTGTGATAATATGATAGGTGAGCCACAGGCAAATGTTTCCCATTTGCCTGTGGCTCACCTTGTTTTTGTCAGTCGCTTGCCTGTGGTATGCGTTTTTTATTGTAAGCTTGGTTGTGGCCTCAATCTTCTTATAGGCTCATGTCAGCTTCGCAGCTTGGCTTGAAGCCCTTGGGCACATAGTTGAAAATCGTTTTGCAGGCTTCTGCGGAAAACAGCCTTGCGTAGCCAATTATGTTGTCCCATTGTTGCTCACTCAGCCCCTGTTCTATGTCTTGGCGTGTGATGCCGTGTTTCAGCATTCCGTATATGAAGCCGGCGTTGAAGTTGTCGCCTGCGCCAATTGTGCTCACCGTGTCTGTTGCTATCACGGGATACGTCTTCTTGAAGCCGTTTTCGGCATGTAGTGTCACCGGCTGCGAGCCATTGGTGTAAATGAATTTCTTGCAGTAGAACGAAATCTCCGACGAGTACACCTTTTCCGGCTCGCCGATTTTATATAAGACATTGAAGTCCTCCCTTGAGCCGCGCACAATGTCAGCGTATTCCAGGTTCTCAATGAGGTTGGGCGTAATCTTTATCACGTCGTTTTGGTGTGAAGGCCGGAAGTTCACGTCATAGTATATTATCGCGCCTTGTGACCGTGCATGCTCAAGCAACGCTGCCACTTGTGGCCTTATCGCTGGGTTGATGGCGTAAAAAGAGCCGAACAGCACGATGTCGTCGGGCTGTATGTCGGGGTAGGAAAAGTCGGGCTGGTCGTGTGGCTGGTCCTTGTAGAAAATGTATTCGGCATCGTTGTTCTCGTCGAGGAATGCCAGTGATATTGGCGATTTTGAGTTTGGGAAAACGTTTATGTTGCTTGCGTCAACGCCATTTTCGTTGAGGAAGTTTATTATGTTTTTCCCAACCCTGTCGTTTCCCGTGTCGCTTATCAATGTGGTTTGCACCCCCGAACGTGCCAGTGATATTATGGCGTTGAACGTGGAGCCTCCCGGGTATGCTCCGATGGGTTGCTCGTTTTTGAATATCACATCGAGAATTGTCTCGCCTATTCCTATAACCTTTCGCATGATGTTCTTTGTTTCTTTAGTCGATGCAAAGATATGTTTTTTTGGCGTTATTTCTTCTTGTTTGCCGATGTTTTTTAGATGTTATTATGAAAGTAGGTTGCGATTGCGTCGTGATGGTGTTGTGTTTACGGCGTGGTGGCGTTGCGATTGTGGCGTAATGGCGTTGCGATTGTGGCGTAATGGCGTTGCGATTACGGCGTAATCAGAATGCTATTACGCCGTAAACGTCAAGCCTGTATTTTCGCTATGTTTCCTGGTGGCTTAATAAAGGTTAAATCTTTTCACCTTTTTGTCGCAGTTTGACTTATTGGTTTTGTAACTCTTTGAGCATCAACCTGCAATTTTCGAGAATGTTCATGACTTCCTCAACTGTGTTTGAGCGCAACATGGCTATTCGTGTTTGCCTGAAATTGGGGATGTTCTTGAATATTGGGGATGCCGCAAGGTGCCTGCGCGTGTGAAGAATGCCTCGGTACTCGTCTATGCGTTCTACGTTAATCCTCAGTTGTTCTTCCAGTATATTAATCTTGTCATCTATTGTCAAGGGTGCAGCATGTTGCGTATCTGCGCCCTTTGTGGTGTCTTGGGTATGTTCTGCCGAGTTTATGTGGTCGTGGCATTCCTTGAAGAACCATGGCCTGCCAAACGTGGCTCGCCCAATCATAACGGCATCTACTCCATGCGTTTCGAAAGCTTCCTTGGCTCGCTCGGGGGTCGTTACGTCGCCGTTGCCTATTATCGGGATGTGTATTCGCGGATTTCGCTTCACCTCTCCAATGAGACTCCAGTCGGCATCGCCCGTGTACATTTGCGAACGTGTGCGCCCGTGTATTGTAAGTGCTTGTATGCCACAGTCTTGCAGCTGCTCGGCAAGTGTGGTTATTATTAGGTTGTCAGCGTCCCATCCGAGGCGTGTCTTTGCTGTTACGGGCGTGTTTACGGCATTTACGACCGCACGGGTTATTTCCAGCATTCGTGGTACGTCCCTCAGGAGACCGGCTCCCGCGCCTTTTCCCGCAACTTTCTTGACAGGGCATCCGAAATTGATGTCAATGATGTCCGGGTGAAATGTTTCCACTATTTTTGCGGCTTCCACCATAGAATCTACGTCCTTGCCGTAAATCTGTATTCCGACAGGGCGCTCATCGTCGTCGATGACCATTTTCTTCAAAGTGCTTGGTATTGCGCGTATTATGGCATCTGCCGCCACGAACTCGGTGTAAACCATGGCTGCGCCGTATCGCTTGCACAGCTTGCGAAAACCAATATCGGTAACGTCTTCCATGGGTGCAAGAAACAAAGGGTTGCTACCAAAATCAATATTGCCAATCTTCATGTTTGTCTCTAATTGTGGGGGTGAACATTGTGGCGGGGTGGAAGCCTGAGGCGTGGTGGTTGCGCATGCGTTTTGCCGAGATGCCCCGGTGGGGCACTTTGTTTGCTTCGTTTTTCGCGTTGCCACGGATGCTATGTGTCTGAAAGTCCCTAACCTCAGGCGATTTCGCTGCAAAGTTACAAATATTTAAAGAAAATACGCACAATATTTGCGAGTGTCGGAAAAAGTTAGTAATTTTGCAGTGTTCAGTGGAATGAGGGACTCCTGCGGCGAGTTCCTCATTTTTTTATAATGACTTAATATGATAGACAAGAACGTCGTAAAAGGATTAGTAGAGGAGTGGCTGAAGGACAAGGAGTACTTCCTTGTTGATATTGACGTAAGCCCTGATGACAAGATTACTGTCGAAATCGACCACGCTGATGGCGTTTGGATTGAAGACTGCGCTAAGCTGAGCCAGTACATCGAGGACAATCTCAGCCGTGACGAGGAGGATTACGAGCTTGAGGTGGGCTCGGCAGGGCTGGGGCAACCCTTCAAGGTGCGCCAGCAATATGAGAATTACGTAGGCGAGCCGGTGGAGGTGCTTGGCCCTGACGGCAAGAAAGTCAGGGGCGTGCTGAAAAGCGTGGACGGAAACCTGTTTACGGTGGCTGTGAACGAGAAAGTGAAGGTGGAGGGAAAGAAGCGTCCCGTGAAGATGGACGTTGACCACCAGTTTGATATGGACAATGTAAAATATACGAAATACTTAATTAGTTTCAAATAAGCTATGCCAGCAAGAAAGAAAGAGGACGAGCAGGTGAGCATGTTAGGCTCCTTCCGCGATTTCCAAGATACAAAACACATTGACCGCACCACTTTGGTGAGTGTGCTTGAGGAGAGTTTCCGCAACGTGATTGCCAAGATTTATGGCAGCGACGAGAACTTCGACGTTATCGTGAATCCCGACAAGGGCGACTTTGAGATTTACCGCAACCGCACGGTGGTGGCCAACGGCGACGTGGCTGACGACAACAAGGAGATTGCCCTTGCCGATGCCCAGAAAATAGAACCCGACTATGAGGTTGGCGAGGAAGTGTCTGAGCGTGTTGACTTTGCCAAGTTTGGTCGTCGTGCCATACTGACATTGAGGCAGACGCTTGCCAGCAAAATCCTTGAGCTTGAGCATGATGCCCTGTACAACAAGTACAAGGATCGTGTTGGGCAGCTCATCTCTGCCGAGGTTTACCAGACATGGAAGCGTGAGGTGCTGCTCATCGACGACAACAACAATGAGCTTATTTTGCCAAAGGGCGAACAAATACCTTCCGACGTTTACCGCAAGGGTGAGACCGTGCGTGCCGTGATAGAGCGCGTGGACAACGAGAACAACAACCCAAAGATTATCCTGTCGCGTACCAGCCCCACTTTCTTGCAGAGGCTTATGGAGCAGGAGGTGCCTGAGATTGCCGACGGTCTTATCGCAATAAAGAAGATTGCCCGCATGCCCGGCGAGCGCGCCAAGGTTGCCGTTGAGAGCTACGATGACCGCATTGATCCCGTGGGAGCTTGCGTTGGTGTGCATGGAAGCCGTGTGCATGGCATCGTGCACGAGTTGTGCAACGAGAATATTGACGTGATCAACTGGACAGCAAACACGCACTTGTTCATACAGCGTGCGCTGAGCCCTGCCAATGTCTCCGACATCAAGCTCGACGAGGAGAACCGTAAGGCTGACGTTTACTTGGCTCCGGACCAGGTGAGCCTTGCCATCGGTCGCGGCGGACTAAACATCAAGCTTGCGTCAATGCTTACCGAGTACACCATTGACGTGTACCGTGTGGTGGATGGCATGGAGCAGCAGAATGGCGACGAGGACGACGTTTACCTCGACCAGTTCAACGACGAGATTGACCAGTGGGTAATCGATGCCATAAAGGGCATTGGCCTGCGGACGGCAAAAGAGGTACTCAACGCGCCGCGTGAGATGCTTGTAGAGAAAGCTGACCTTGAGGACGAGACAGTGGATCACGTGATTGAGGTGTTGCGCAAGGAGTTTGAATAAAAGATAAAAGGTTAAGAGAAATATATGAGCATCAGAATAAATAATGCAATTCGTAATTTGAACATAGGACGTCAGACGGCAGTTGACTTCCTGCAAAAGAGACTCGAACTTGGCGAGGTAAAGGACGATGGCTCCAACTTTAAGCTCAACGACAAGCAGTATGACGCACTCGTTGAGGCTTTCAAGAAGGACGCTGCCTTGAGAGAAAAAGCCGAGCAGCTCTTCAAGAAACCCAACAAGGAGAAAAAGCAGGCGCAAGCCCCGAAGGCGGCCGCCGGCAACAACGCTCCTTACAAGCTGGGAGGACATCAAAAATACACGGTGTTGGGGACGATTGACCTTGACAGCGTGGGCAAGCCACAGACTGTCAAGCCTGATGCTTCGCCTAATGTGAAGGATAATGGCGCTAAGGCTGCTGCCGTAAGCCAGAGTGCCGCTGAACAAGCTAAACCGCAACCAGTTGAGGCAAAACCAGTTGAGGCACCAAAGGCTGAGCCTCAGGCTGCCGCCAAGGTTGCCACCGAAAATGCTCGCGAGGCTGCTGACGTGGAACGTAAGCCTGCCCAGCCGGTGCAGAAGCCTGCGGAGGCGCAGCACAAGCCAGAGGTCGTGGAGCCGAAGAAGGAAGAGGCTCCGCAGAAAAAAGTGAGCGAGCAGGAGACGAAGGTTGCCGAGACTGTACAGAAAATAGCCAAGGCCGAAAGTAAGCCTGTGGAGGAGAATAAGGTTGCCGAGGCTAAGCCTGTGGCACAGCCTGCTCCTCAGCAGAACCCCGTTCAGGATGATCAGCCGGAGAAACAGCCCAAGCCGGCTCAGGAGCAGCCGAAGAATGCTGCCAAGCAACGTCCAACAATACAGAAGCCTGTTGCCGAGAAGGTTGCGGAGGTTGTGCAGCAGCCAGAGAAGAAAGAGGACAATATTTTCAGGACAAAGACCGAGAAGCGCATTGACAACGCTCCAAAGGTCACCGTGCTTGGAAAGATTGACCTGAGTTCCATAAACTCAAGCACTCGCCCGAAGAAGAAGTCGAGGGAGGAGCGTCGCAGGGAACGCAACGAGAAGCTTAACCAAGGCAATGGCAACAATGCCAACAACGCCAATCGTGGCAAGCGCCAGCGCATCAACACGAATAAGGTTGACATTAACGCTGCGGCAAACCAGCAGACTGGCAACAAGAACAATAACGGAAAGAAAAAGAAGAACCGCGGACGTGGGCAGAAGCCACTGGAGGTGAACGACGAGGATGTCGCACGCCAGGTAAAGGAGACTTTGGCACGCCTTACGAGCAAGAGCCAGAACAAGAAGGGCGCAAAATACCGTAAGGAAAAGCGTGAGGCTGTGCAGGAGAAGCTCGACGCTGAGGCACGTCAGGAGAGGAAAGATAGCAAGGTGCTGAAACTCACTGAGTTTGTTACCGTTAGTGAGCTTGCCACGATGATGAACGTAAGCGTGACGCAGGTTATCTCAACGCTTATGAGCATCGGCATCATGGCGAGTATCAACCAGCGCCTTGACGCAGAGAATATCAACATGGTGGCTGAGGAGTTCGGATTTAACACCGAGTATGTCAGTGCCGAAGTGCAGGAGGCTGTAAGCGAGGAGGAGGATGACGAAAGCGACCTCGTGCCACGTGCGCCGATTGTGACAGTGATGGGTCACGTTGACCATGGTAAGACTTCGTTGCTTGACCATATTCGCAATACCAATGTCATTGCCGGTGAGGCAGGTGGCATTACCCAGCATATCGGTGCTTATGCCGTTACGATGAAGAATGGCAGCAAGGTTACGTTCCTTGACACGCCTGGTCACGAGGCTTTCACCGCCATGCGTGCCCGTGGTGCCCAGGTTACTGATATTGCCATTATCATTGTCGCTGCCGACGACTCAGTGATGCCCACTACCAAGGAGGCCATTGCTCACTGTCAGGCTGCCGGTGTGCCCATGGTGTTCGCGATCAACAAGATTGACAAGCCGGGCGCTAATCCCGACCGCATACGTGAGGACTTGGCTAACATGAATCTCCTTGTTGAGGAATGGGGCGGAAAGTATCAGTGTCAGGAAATCAGTGCGAAGAAGGGCATTGGCGTGGACGACCTCATGGAGAAAGTGCTTCTTGAGGCAGACATGCTTGAGCTGAAGGCAAACCCGAACCGCAAGGCCACGGGTACTGTTATCGAATCGTCGCTTGACAAGGGGCGTGGATACGTTTCAACGGTGCTCGTCAGCAACGGTACGCTCCATGTCGGCGACATTGTGCTTGCCGGAACGTCATGGGGACGCGTGAAGGCTCTCTTCAATGAGCGTAACGCCCGTATCGACAACGTGAAGCCGGCAGAGCCTGCCATAGTGCTTGGTCTGAACGGTGCTCCTACGGCCGGTGACCAGTTCCATGTCATTGAGACAGAGCAGGAGGCTCGTGAGATTGCCAACAAGCGCGAGCAGTTGCAGCGCGAGCAGGGCTTGCGCACGCAGAAGCGCTTGACGCTTGGTGATATTTCCCACCGCATTGCACGTGGAGAGTTCCATGAGCTGAACATTATCGTTAAAGGTGACACCGACGGCTCCATCGAGGCCTTGTCGGACAGCTTCCTCAAGCTTTCCACCGAGAAAGTGCAGGTCAATGTCATCAGCAAGGCCGTGGGTCAAATCTCGGAGAACGATGTCATGCTTGCGTCGGCTTCAGATGCCATCATCGTCGGCTTCCAGGTTCGTCCTTCTTCCGATGCGCGCCGTCTTGCTGACAGGGAGGGTGTTGAGATTAACACATATTCTATAATATACGATGCCATTGACGACGTTAAGGCCGCCATGGTCGGAATGCTCGACAAGGTGACCAAAGAGGTTGTCACCGGTCAAGTGGAGGTCAAGCAGGTTTACAAGATTTCCAAGGTTGGTACCGTTGCCGGTGGACTTGTCACCGAGGGCAAGGTGCATTCCAAGGACAAGGTACACGTGGTGCGCGATGGCATAGTCGTGCGCACGGCTCCTATCGCAGCCTTGAAGCGTTACAAAGACGATGTCAAGGAGGTGGTGACAGGATTGGAGTGCGGTATCTCGCTTGTAAACTACAATGACATACAGGCCGGCGACGTTCTTGAGACATTCACGGAAATCGAGGTTGAGCAGAAACTGTAGTTGATGGATGTAAAGGAGCCGGTGGATAGAAGCTTGATGCTTGCAGGCAACTAAGATTGTTTGTCACGATAGCGGATTGAATCATTGGCGAGGCTGATATCACATAGTTCTTTTATGTCCTGAAAACAGTGGCGACAAATGTTATTATAGGTTCAGGTGGCATGGCTTTTGTACGTGTCACCTTGAATTGTCTTTAAAATATGGAGATAAAACAAAACGATAGGGAAAGTAACAAGTTCGTGCGTGAAGTTGCCAACCAGAAGTATGAGTATGGTTTCACGACGGAAGTTGATACGGAGGTCATACCCAAAGGTCTCAACGAGGACATTGTGCGCCTTATTTCCAAGAAGAAAGGCGAGCCAGACTGGTTGCTCGACTTTCGCCTGAAGGCTTACCGCTATTGGGAAACGCTCGCTGAGCCAAAGTGGGCGCATGTTCATGTCCCACCCATAGACTATCAGGAAATTTCCTACTATGCTGACCCTTTGGCAAAGAAGCCCAAGAACAAGGAAATAGACCCTGAGCTTGAGAAAACTTTCGACAAGCTTGGCATCCCACTTGAGGAGCGTCTTGCCTTGAGCGGCACGGCCGTGGATGCGGTAATGGATTCGGTTTCGGTCAAGACCACTTTCAAGAAGCAGCTTGCTGAGAAAGGCATCATTTTCTCCTCGATTGGCGAGGCCGTAAAGGATCATCCTGATCTCGTGCGCCGTTACCTTGGCAGCGTGGTGCCTTACCGTGACAATTATTCCGCCGCTCTCAATTCGGCTGTGTTTGGCGACGGTTCGTTTGTTTACATACCCAAGGGTGTTCACTGCCCGATGGAGCTTAGCAGTTATTTCCGCATAAACGCCCGCAACACCGGGCAATTTGAGCGTACTCTCATTGTTGCCGACGACGATTCTTATGTTTCTTACCTTGAGGGCTGCACAGCCCCCATGCGTGATGAAAACCAGCTCCATGCCGCTGTCGTGGAGATAGTGGTGATGAACAATGCCGAGGTGAAATATTCCACGGTGCAGAACTGGTATCCCGGCGACGAACATGGCAAGGGCGGCGTGCTGAACCTTGTGACGAAACGCGGCGACTGCCGTGGCGTAAACTCTAAACTTTCGTGGACACAGGTTGAGACAGGCTCCGCCATAACCTGGAAATACCCTTCTTGCGTGTTGCGTGGTGACAATTCGCAGGCTGAATTTTACAGCGTAGCGGTCACGAACCATTACCAGGAAGCCGACACGGGAACCAAGATGATTCATATCGGCAAGAACACCAAATCGACAATCATCTCCAAGGGCATCAGTGCGGGGCACAGCCAAAACTCTTATCGTGGATTGGTAAAGGCTGGCAGCAACGCCGACAACGCACGCAACTATTCCAGTTGCGACTCGCTTCTGCTCGGCTCCGATTGTGGAGCGCACACGTTCCCTTACATGGACATTCACAATGACACCGCTGTGGTTGAGCATGAGGCCACGACTTCCAAGATCAGCGAGGACCAGCTTTTCTATTGCAACCAGCGCGGCATCCCCACGGAGGAGGCCGTAGGGCTTATCGTAAATGGATATGCCAAGGAAGTTCTCAACAAGCTCCCGATGGAGTTTGCCGTTGAGGCGCAGAAGTTGCTCTCAGTATCGCTTGAAGGCACAGTAGGATAAACAACCTCTTGCAGGCTGGCTCCTGTGACCGTCCGATCGCCCCAACGGGGCGAATCGTTCGCAAATACATCGGCCGTCCGACCGATCGGACGACCACAAGAGCCGCCCTGCAAGAGGGCGAAAATACATAAAAACAATGCTTGAAGTAAAGAATTTGCATGCCACGATAGCTGGCAAAGAGATATTGAAGGGTGTGAACCTCACGGTCAACGACGGTGAGATACACGCCATTATGGGTCCCAACGGCTCCGGCAAGTCAACGCTCTCGGCTGTGTTGGCCGGCAATCCGCTTTATACGGTGACGGAGGGAAGCGCAATGTTCAACGGCAAGGATCTTTTGGCCATGAAGCCTGAGGACAGGGCACGTGAGGGCTTGTTTCTCAGTTTCCAGTATCCGGTTGAGATACCAGGAGTTTCGATGGTCAACTTCATGAAAGCCGCTGTCAACGCCAAGCGCACCTATTATGGCGAGGAGCCGCTGAAGGCTTCCGACTTCATGAAACTCATGAAGGACAAGCGTGAGCTTGTTGAGCTTGACCCGAAACTCTCTCGCCGTTCAGTCAACGAGGGCTTCTCGGGCGGTGAGAAGAAGCGCAACGAGATTTTCCAGATGGCAATGCTCGATCCGAAGCTGTCAATACTCGACGAGACCGACTCGGGGCTTGATGTGGATGCCATGCGCATCGTGGCTCAGGGAGTCAACAAGCTGTTCACCCCGGCGAAGTCGATTATCGTCATAACCCACTATGAGCGCCTGCTCGACATGATTAAGCCGCAGGTGGTGCATGTCCTCTATAATGGGCGCATTGTGCGCACCGAGGGTCCGGGGCTTGCCAAGGAGATTGAGACGAGGGGGTACGACTGGATAAAGGAAGAGGCCGACAAGGAGTTCGGAAAGTAAAGCCCTGCCGCTGTCCGCATTGGGATGGGCGGCTCACTGCAAAAGGAACTATTGAAAATGGCAAGCGAAAAACAATATATTGAACTTTACGAACAGTCGAGGCAACTCATCTGCGGCCATTCGGCCGATGTCATGAACGCTGTTCGCGACAAGGCTTTCGACGATTTCAAGCGGCTTGGCTTTCCGTCGAGAAAGGTTGAGCGTTACAAATATACTGACATCGACAAGTTGTTCGAGCCTGATTATGGGCTGAACCTCAATAGGTTGGAGATACCAGTCAACCCTTATAGCGTGTTCAGTTGCGATGTGCCAAACCTCTCGACTTCTCTTTATTTTGTCGTCAACGACCAGTTTTACAAGAAGGCGTTGCCAAAGGCAAGCCTGCCTGATGGCGTGGAGGTGATGAGCCTCAGGGATGCCGCCGTGCAAAAACAGGAACTGGTGGCGAAACACTATGCCTCAATGGCAAAAACGTCCGACGATGCCGTGACGGCCCTGAACACCATGCTCGCGCAAGACGGCCTGTTCATACATGTGCCGAAGAACGTCAAGGTTGACCGTGCCATCCAGGTGGTCAACATCCTACGTTCCGATGTCGATTTGATGGTAAATCGCCGTGTGCTCATCGTCATGGAGGAGGGATCCGATGCCAAGCTCCTTTTTTGCGACGACTCAGCCGACGATTGCCGTTTCCTCGGTACGCAGGTCATTGAGGTTTATGCCGGCGAAAACTCAAGCCTCGACATGTATTGCCTGGAGGAGACACATGAGAAAAACGTCCGCATAAGCAACGTTTACGTTGACCAGCAGCGCAACAGCAAGGTCAACCACAATGTCATAACGTTGCACAACGGCATAACGCGCAACAAGCTTGACCTCGCTCTCAATGGCGAGGGGGCGGAGTGTTGGTGCAACGGGTGCGTCATAGCCGACAAGGGCGAGCACGTTGACAACAACACGCTCATTGACCACAGGGTGAGCCACTGCGACTCGCACGAGCTTTACAAGTATGTGCTTGACGACAATGCCGTGGGTGCTTTTGCCGGCAGGGTGCTCGTGCGTCATGGTGCGCAGAAGACGACATCGCAGGAGACCAACCAAAACCTCGTGATGACGAAGACGGCACGCATGTTCACACAACCCATGCTTGAGATTTATGCCGACGACGTGAAATGCTCTCACGGCTCGACCGTGGGGCAGCTCAACGACGCTGCGATGTTCTACATGCGCCAGCGCGGAATCGACGAGCACGAGGCCAAGTTGCTGCTTGAGTTCGCTTTCATCGGAGAGGTCATCGACCGCATAAGTCTTGAGCCTTTGCGCGACCGCTTGCGCCAGCTGGTGGAGAAGCGCTTCAGGGGCAGCCTGGGCAGGTGTGGCAATTGTGCCATTTGCAAATAGCTTTTCTGTGATATGCCCTTGCCACGACGGCGTAATCGCATCGCCGTTGCGGTGTAATCGCACCGCCATTGCGGCATAAACGCATTGCCGTTGCGGCGTAATCATGTCGCCATTGCGGCGTAATCATTTTTGTGTTGAAACACCATAACCCCATTAAACCGTAAAGGGTATGTTTGACATAAGCAAGGTGAGGGAAGATTTCCCTATTTTGTCGCGCCGGGTACACGGCAAGCCGTTGGTGTATCTTGACAATGGAGCCACGACGCAGAAACCGCTGTGCGTGCTCGATGCCATGCGCGATGAGTATCTTAACGAGAACGCCAACGTGCATCGTGGGGTTCACTACCTTAGTGTGAAAGCCACGGAGCTGCACGAACGTGCGCGAGAGACGGTGCGCAGGTTCATCAATGCCGGCAGCACGGCGGAAATAGTGTTCACGCGTGGCACCACCGAGGGACTTAACTTAGTGGCTGCCACATTCACGGAAGAGTTTATGAGCCAGGGCGACGAGGTCATTGTCTCCGTGATGGAGCACCACTCCAACATCGTGCCTTGGCAGCTCGCCGCCAAGCGCAAGGGCATCGTCGTGAAGGTCATCCCCATGGGCGACGACGGCGTGCTCGACATGGACGCTTACCGCAACCTTTTCAGTGACAGGACGAAAATGGTGAGCGTTGCCCATGTGAGCAACGTGCTGGGCACGGTGAACCCCGTGGAGGACATCGTAAGGATAGCCCATGGGCATGGCGTGCCCGTGATGCTCGACGGGGCGCAAAGCGCGCCGCACCTGCGGGTTGACGTGCGCAAGCTCGACTGCGACTTCATGGTCTTCAGTGGGCATAAGATGTATGGCCCAACGGGCATTGGCATACTTTACGGCAAGGAGGAGTGGCTTGACAGGCTGCCGCCCTACCAAGGTGGCGGCGAGATGATAGAACGAGTGAGTTTTGAGAATACAACCTTTGAGAAACCACCATTGAAGTTTGAGGCAGGCACGCCCGATTATGTCGCGTCGCACGGTCTTGCCACGGCCATCGAATACATGGAGAGCCTTGGCATGGAGAACATTGAGGCGCACGAGCGTGAGCTGACCGAATATGCCATTGGCAGGCTGTCTGCCATTGACGGCATGCAAATCTACGGGCCGCAGGTTTGCCGTGGGTCTGATGGCACGCAATGCGGGCTTGGTAGGGAGGCGGTGGTGTCGTTCAACGTTGGCGACATTCACCACATGGACATGGGCACGCTGCTCGACCAGCTTGGCATTGCCGTGCGCACGGGGCACCATTGTGCCCAGCCGTTGATGGATCGCCTTGGCATCATGGGCACCGTGCGCGCTTCGTTTGCCCTGTATAACACCAAGGAAGAAATTGATGTCCTGGCTGGCGGCATTGAGCGTGTCAGCCGCATGTTTTAAGTTATGCCATGCTTGCTCCACATTATCATACGGACATTATTGAGGCTGGTTGCGACGAGGCCGGCCGTGGCTGCATAGCCGGTGGCGTTTACGCTGCCGCGGTGATATTGCCGGCTGGCTATGACAACCCGGAACTGAACGACAGCAAGAAACTTTCGGCCAAGAAGCGTTATGCCTTGCGCGAGCAGGTTGAGCGCGATGCCGTGGCGTGGGCTGTCGGCGTGGTTGCTCCAGAGGAGATTGACCGGATCAACATTCTGCATGCCAGTTTCCTTGCCATGCACCGTGCCCTCGACCAGCTTGCCGTCAGGCCTGAGGCTCTTATAATAGACGGCAACAGGTTTGACCCATATCACGACTTGCCGCATACTTGCATTGTTCATGGCGACGCTCGTTACCAGGCCATTGCCGCCGCAAGCATATTGGCAAAGACGTATCGCGACGATTGCATGGAGAAGCTTGCCGCCGAATGCCCTATGTATGGGTGGGACAGGAACAAGGGCTATCCCACGCGTGAGCACCGTGAGGCGGTGCGCCGCCATGGCATGACCCCTTACCATCGCAAGAGTTTCAACATACTTGGCGACATGCAGCCGCAACTCGACTTCGGTGAGGGTGAGTGAGGAGTTTCAAGGTTCATTCATGGAAAAACAGGTTGGGCAATGGCAATCAATGATAACAATATGTTCGGTCGCTGGTTGGACGTGATACAGTCGATAAGTGGCGAAAACGAGATGTCTGTCAGCGGAATAGCGGAAATACTCGGCTGCTCGCCACGCAATGCGTATTATGTCTTGAAGTCGTTTGAGAAAGCCGGTTTCATAGTGTGCCACCGTCATGGCATGTACTCCATTTCCCAGCAGTCGCCTTTCTTCATGAAGCTCATTCCCACGGTTACATTCTCGCGAGAGCAGGCGGTTTATTTATATAAGGCTCTTGAGGATGGCGGCGACGCCAACAATCCGTTGGCCGGGATGCTGATGCGCAAGCTGCGCCGATACTATGGGCTTAACGATATCGAGGACATACGTTTCCAGCCTAAGGCTTACAGGAACATGTCCATTTTGCAGCGTGCCATAAAGTGGAAGCGCATGGTTGTGTTGCACGAGTATTCGTCGTCAAACAGCAAGACGGTCAGTGACCGCATGGTGGAGCCGTTCCTGCTTGTGGGCGACAACACTGATGTCAGGGCATACGAACTGGCGAGCGGCAAGAACAAGACTTTCAAGATTTCGCGCATCGGCATGGTTGAGATGCTTGGTGACGACTGGAAGAATGAGGACAAGCACAAGGAAATGTTCACGGACATGTTCATGTTCAGTGGGGAGGAACGCCACCACGTGCGCCTGCGTTTCGACGTTATGGCGCATAACCTCATGCAGGAAGAGTATCCCCACTCTGAGCCGATGATGACCCAGGAAGACAAGACGCACTGGATATTCGAGACTGACGTGGTTAGTTACATTGCGATAGGGCGTTTCATACTCGGTCTTTATGAGAACGTGGAGGTGCTTGAGGATGACGGGCTAAGGAAATACCTTGATGACAAGATAAGCAGGATGAGAACATGAACAGGACGTGGCTTTACCATTTCATTGCCATAGCCGTGGTGCTTGTTTGGGGCGTGACCTTTGTAAACTCAAAGGTGCTGCTTAATCATGGCATGTTGGCGCATGAGATTTTCACCGTGCGCTTCATATTGGCATACGTTTGCATTTGCTTCATTTCCCCGCGCAAGCTTTTCGCCGATACGGTTAAGGACGAGGCGCTCATGCTGCTGCTTGGCGTTACGGGCGGTTCGTTGTATTTTGTCACGGAGAACATTGCGGTTGGTATCGGTTACGTGAACAATGTCTCGTTCATTGTTTGCACGGCTCCGTTGCTTACCACCATCCTTGCCCTTATGTTCATAAAGGAGGTTAAGGCAACTAAGGGGCTGGTGTTGGGAAGCGTTTTGGCTGTGGCGGGCGTGGCGCTCGTGGTTTTCAACGGTCAGCTTATTCTTAAGCTTGACCCATTGGGCGACGCACTTGCATTGTCAGCAGCCCTGTGCTGGGCCGTTTACAGCTTGCTGTTGAGGAAAGTGAGCTGTTACAACAGCGTCTTCGTTACGCGCAAGGTGTTTTTCTATGGGCTTCTCACCGTAATGCCATGCTATCTGTTTTGGTCGTGGGACTTTCCCTTGGCTGGTTTCCTCATTCCTGAGGTGTGCGGCAACTTGCTGTTCCTTGGGCTTGTGGCAAGTTTTGCCTGTTTTGCCCTTTGGAGTTTCGTGAGCCAGAAACTCGGTGCCCTTGCCGTGAGCAATTACGTTTACCTGAACCCCGTTTCCACGGTGGTGGCAAGTGTTTTGATACTTCATGAGCGTATGACGTGGATGGCGATGGCTGGCAGTGGGTTGATACTTTGTGGATTGTATTTGGCCAACAAGAATAAAAACTCAATAAATTAACTTTTGACATGAAACACAATATCCTTTCGGTCATATTGTCTTTGTGCGTGGTTTCCGTTTTTGCCGTTCCTGCGAAGCGTGGGCAATGGAAGACGTTGCTGTTGATTGACGGTACGGAAGTAAGGGCTGAGCTGCGTGGCGACGAGAATGCGCATTGGTGGCAGGCAGCTGACGGAGCATGCTATGTTGCCGATGGTGAGACGGGGCGGCATAAGGCCGTGGGACGGCAACAGCTGCAAGCCAAGGCAGGAGTCCGCCGTGCGGCTATGGCGAAAAACACAAGGGCCAAGGCCATGAGGCGTTTGGGTGAGCGTGGCAAGGATATTTTCCGTGGGAAGAAGCGTGGCTTGATAATACTTGCGGAGTTTCCTGACAAGAAGTTTTCCTATGACAGCCCTAAGGCGCTCTACAATCGTATTGCCAACGAGGAGGCTTACAGTGACCATGGCTTCAACGGCTCCATACGCGATTATTTCCTTGAGCAGAGTGGGGGCGTGTTTACGCTCGACTTTGATGTGGCTGGGCCTGTGATGATGAGCCACAATTATTCATATTATGGGCAGGATGGCGAGGCAAACGCTCCTGAAATGATCAAGGAAGCTTGCAAGGGCGTGGACTCCGTGATAAACTTTGCTGACTATGACTGGGATGGCGACGGCGAGGTGGAAGAGGTGTTCGTGCTTTACTCGGGACATGGGCAGGCTGACTATGACAGCAATAATGACGACCTCATTTGGCCTCACATGTATTATGTAAATCCAACGATTTACCCGGATAATGATTTTGTTATTGATGGGGTAAAGGTTGATGTTTATGCTTGTTCGTCAGAGCTTAACGGCGATGGTAACATTGCCGGCATTGGTACTTTCTGCCATGAGTTTTCGCATTGCATGGGATTTCCTGACATGTATGACACCGGTGATGACGGTAATTTCGGGATGGGTTCCTGGGATCTCATGGACTATGGCTCTTACAATGGCGACGGTTACACGCCTGCCGGATATTCGGGATATGAGAAGATGGTGTGCGGATGGACTGAGCCGATAAGGCTGGAAAGGGACACTGTCATTGCCAACGTGCAGCCAATGAGCGGCATGGGGCAGAGCTTTATTGTGTACAATAAAGGTAACGAAAATGAGTTTTACATTCTTACCAACCGACAGCAGACAGGATATGACGCTTGCCTTCCTGGGCATGGACTGCTTGTTGAGCATGTGGATTATGATGAGAATGCGTGGATTTACAATGTTGTGAACACCACTGACGGCACTGGATACGAGGCGAATGACCATCAGCGAGTTACGGTTTTCCATGCTAACAACTCTGAGGATTTCAGGTATGAGGGTGGTGCCGCTTATCCTTATAATGGAAACGACAGCCTTACAAGAACCTCAAGTCCTTCAGCCAAGGTTTACAATGCCAACAAGGATGGCGGTTATTACATGAATTGTGCGATACGCAATATCGTGGAGAGCGAAGACGGGATGGTAAGTTTCAGCTTTGGCATTGATAGCGGTTCTGGTGGCAATGCTTCGGTTGTGGTTCCCGGTGAAGGCGTGTTGTTGCGTGAGACCTTTGATAAGTGCAATGGCACGGGAGGCAATGATGGCAAGTTTACGGGTCAGATAACCACTGGGGTGCTTACCGATGATGTGTGCGACTGTCTTGGATGGGATTTTGAAAAGGGTTATCGAGGGGATGGATGTGCCAGGTTTGGAACACGCAATGAGTCAGGTGAAGTCACTTCGCCTTCGTTCACGCTTGGCGGTGACACCGCAACTGTTACATTCCGTGCGGCGTGCTGGGACTACAGCAAGGATGGCACCACCCTGACGGTAAAGCTTATTGGCAATGGCGTTAAGCTTGTGGGTTCCGATGGTGTGTTTACAATGGAGCGTGGTGCATGGAACGTTTACTCAATGAAGATTGCTGGGGAAGGAACGGTTAAAATACGCTTCTCGCCGGCTAATCGATTTTTCCTTGATGACGTGATGGTTGTTTCCGACAAGGTTTCCACTGGCATAAAGCATGTTGCTGCGACAAAAGGCGGAAATGGCAATTCCATTTACGGTCTTGACGGGCGTTATGTTGGTAGTGACATAAGGCTGTTGCCACATGGCATTTACATCGTGAATGGCAGAAAGGTTGCCAAGTGATTGCCAGTGTGGGTGATTTTCATTTGTCGCCAATATTCTGTTGCGCTATTTGCAAAAAGTTATTATGGTGGGCTTTAGTCTGCGAAAAATAGTTTACCTTTGCATGGAAGCCTTTTCATTAAACAACGGAGAGCAAAAATGAACGTTAAGATAGAGGAAAGCTGGAAAAAGTGGCTTGGTGCGGAGTTTGAGGCTGCCTATTTCGGGCAACTTACCGAAGCCGTTCGCCAAGAGTATAAGCAAGGCACCTGTTATCCTCCAGGTGGGCTTATTTTCAACGCTTTCAATCTGACACCTTTCGACAAAGTGAAGGTTGTCATCATAGGGCAGGATCCTTACCACGAGCCGGGGCAAGCCATGGGACTTAGTTTCTCTGTGCCCGACGGTGTGCCAATGCCTCCCTCGCTTGTCAACATTTTCAAGGAGATACAAGACGACCTTGGCAAGCCGTTTCCTGCGAATGGCGACCTTACGCGCTGGGCACGGCAGGGGGTGCTGTTGCTCAATGCCACGCTTACAGTGCGTGCCCACCTTGCCAACAGCCACCAGCGACTTGGCTGGAGCATTTTCACGGATGCGGCAATACGTGCCTTGAACGCTCATCGAGAGCATGTGGTTTACATGCTGTGGGGAGGCTATGCACGTGGCAAGAAGGGTTTCATTGACGCAAATCGCAACCTTATTCTCGAATCGGTGCATCCGTCACCGCTGTCGGCTAACCGTGGTGGGTGGTTTGGTCTTCACCAGTTCTCACGTTGCAATGAATACTTGCGGAGTGTGGGCGAGACTCCTATCGAGTGGTGAGCCAAAGGCGTAGCGTGGTTCCTGAGAAGAGAAAAGGAAAGCCTTTTGATGGTTTACGAAAACTTGGACATTACGATGAATGACAAAGACGAGAATATGACAGGCACTAATGAAATGCCAGGATGTGACAAACGCCCGGAAAAGCAAGGGAGACGACATGATGCTCTCCATATAATGCAGGTTGGCGATGTCCTTGTTTCTCCGGATATTTTCACGGAGTGCTTTTGCTGTGACCTTTCCAAGTGCAAGGGGCGTTGTTGCGTTGAAGGTGATGCCGGCGCGCCAGTGACGCTTGACGAGATTGTCGCCATGGAGGATAACCTTGACGAGGTTTGGGATGAGTTGTCGGCTTCGGCCCAGAGTGTCGTTGACAAGCAAGGCGTGGCTTACACTGACTGTGAGGGCGACTTGGTTACGAGCATTGTGGGTGGACGAGATTGCGCCTTTACTTGCTACCATGACATAAAGGACTTTGGTGACGGGCATGATATTGCTGGCTGCTGTCTTTGCGCCTTCGAGAGAGTTTACCGTGAAGGGAAAATCAAGTGGTGCAAACCTATTTCGTGCGCCCTTTACCCAATACGTGAGAAGAATTTTGGAAACAATGTCATAGGCATCAATTATAATCGTTGGGACATTTGCAAGGATGCCGTGACCCTTGGGCGGAAGCTCAACATCCATGTTTATGAGTTTCTTAAGGAACCACTCATACGCAGGTTTGGCAAGGACTGGTACGGCGAGTTGCTGGCCGTTGCCGACGAGTTGAAGAAAGAGGGTTATCTTTGATGCTTGTGCGAGTCTTCGCATCTCATGGTGGGGAATGTTGCAAGCCGTTGATTGTTCTTTATGGCGGTGTGCTTGTTTTGCGTGCCGTCTGTTTGTGGCTTGTGTTCCGCAAGGTTATGAGTTGCGGTATTCTCGTGGTGACATTCCCACATGCTCTTTGAAATACTTCCCCATGAAGCTTTGGTTGGGGAAGTGGAGCGTTTCCGCAATCTCCTTTACCGGTCGTTTGCTGTTTTTCAGTAGCACACGCATTTCAAGTATTACGTATTTGTCAATCCATTGGCATGGAGTCTGTTTGCTTATTTTTCGCACCGTTTCCGAGAGATA
>CAYLUI010000019.1:0-59243 GCA_964386825.1 uncultured Prevotella sp.
TGTTTTTCAGTAGCACACGCATTTCAAGTATTACGTATTTGTCAATCCATTGGCTTGGAGTCTGTTTGCTTATTTGTCGCACGGTTTCCGAGAGATATTTGGGCGTTATTGCCAGTTGGGTGGCGTACCATCCAACACGTCGTTCTTTGCGGAAATTGTGTTCCACGAGCTGTATGAACTGTATGAATATGTCCTCGGCACGTGCATTCTTTCGTTTTTCGCCTTTCATGACCTGCCATATTATGTTGCCTGTGTCATAGACGAAAGCCTGTAGCAGCGTGCGTATTGTGTCATGGCGAAACTTGTGTTTCTCCTCGTTCACCTTTTGCCGTATGAGCAGGTAAAAGCTGAGTACGCTCCTTATGTTGCTCCTTTCAAGGCTGAACACGGGATGCAATCTGGAAAAGAGGAATATGGATGACAGGTCACGTATGCCCGAGAGAGTCTCGTGCACGTACTGCTGGGATATGAACACGCCACGCCCCACGCAATCGTCGCTGAAATGTATGTCGTCGAGAACCTGTCCGGCGCTTATTATTATTATTTGATTTTCGCTTACGGTTTGGTGTTTTGTGTCAATGGTGTAATCCACGTGCCCCTTGACGCACAGTGCGAAGAAAAAGCATCCCATGCGGCGTGGTCCTTGTGGAGGCGTGATGCGCGTTACGTCATCTACGAGGGCCAGGTCGTTTTCGAGCACACTGAAGTGTCCGGCCTTGCTTACGCTGTTTACCGTTATGAGTTCCATTTGCATTTAGTATCCGTTAAACCATCCTTTGCCCATTTCCACCATGTCAATGTCTGTTACCTGGCTTGGCTTGAAAAGCCTGTCGCCGGTTATTGAGACTGTGCTGAGGCTGCTTAGGCTGAACTGTGGGAAGGCTTGTTCGTCAAGCTCACCCCTGCATGTGTATTGAACATTCCCAATTCTCATGCGTTCGCCGCGTCTTGCCCCCCTTATCGTTATGCGCACGAACCCCCAGAAACTGTTGGCAAGGTACAGCAGTATTGGGTTTTGCGATATTCGCAGGTAGCTTAGGCTTGTTACCTTGGTTGTTTTCCATGCGTGGTGGCTCGTGCTGCTTGTCGGTAAGTCTTGGCTCATGTCGCCATGGTGTTTCTCGGCGTTTAGCCAGAGAGCCGCCGACGTGCATGTCGCGGCTTTCCACGATGGGTCGTGTCCTCGACCGTCTATTGCCTCGCCGCCATCGACGGTCATGCGTGAGTTTGCCCGTCTGCAAATCCATGAGTCGTCGCTTGTGTGGCAGAATTTGTCGCCTTGGTGGCTTGTGCCATTGAAGTTTACGGAGATTTGCCTATGGCTGGCTGACGGGGTGGGTGGCGAGTAGATTATCGCTATCACGTTGGTGTCACGCCGCAAGTATGGTGTCACGTCAAACTCGATTGCGACGGCAGTGCTGTCGCCGTTGTGGCGTAGCGGGTGGAATGAAGCCGTGCTGACGTTGCATTCATTGACGTACAGTTTGAAATAGCCCGTTGAAGCCACGGTGATGGATGCCTGCATTGGCTTGCCGTCGCATGGGTATGCCCTCCTGAACCACACGTGCGACAGGCTGTCCGATTGTGGGGCGTAAATCCAGTGGGTGTTGAAGTTGCGTGCGTTTGATGTCGTGCAGAAAAACAGTGAAGATAGGATAAGGAAGAAAGTGCGTGTGCCACAAGCCTTGCTGTTGTTATTGTTGTAGTGTCGCATAAACATTTCTTCTTTATTCTATCTTCCCTTTGTTGCATTGCCGCATTTGTTGCCTTGTTGCGTCAATGCTTCCGGTGGCGCCTTGCGGCGTGTTTGTTACGCGTCAATGTTTGCGTAAGCGGCGTTTTGCTCGATGAACTCGCGGCGCGGCTCAACATCGTCGCCCATGAGCATTGAGAATATCTCGTCGGCCTCTGCGGCGTTTTCTATCGTTACCTGCTTCAGCAGTCGAGTCTTCGGGTCCATGGTGGTTTCCCATAGCTGCTCGGGGTTCATCTCACCGAGACCCTTGTAGCGTTGCGTGTGTATGCTCGCCGTTTCCTGCCCGCCACCGTACTTGTCGATGAAGGCCTGTCGCTGCTGTTCGTTGTAGCAGTATTGCGAAGCCTTGTTCTTGTAGGTGCACTTGTAGAGTGGTGGCGTGGCGATGTAAAGGTGCCCGTCCTCGATTACTTTCGGCATGAAGCGGAAGAAGAGGGTCATGATGAGGGTGTCAATGTGCGAGCCATCGACGTCGGCATCGGTCATTATTATAATCTTGTCGTAGCGCAGTTTGTCGATGTTTGCCTCGCGGTCGTCCTCGCCGTCAACGCCGAAGCGCACGCCTATCGACTGTATGATGTTCATTACCGACTCGGCTTCGAAGACGCGGTGCCACTGCACTTTCTCCACGTTAAGAATCTTGCCTCGTAGCGGCAGGATGGCCTGTGTGTAACGGTCGCGACCTTGCTTGGCAGAGCCGCCTGCCGAATCTCCCTCGACGAGGAAAATCTCGCAGTCCTTCGGATCCTTGTTTGAGCAGTCGGCGAGCTTTCCTGGCAGTCCGCCTCCGCTCATCACGCTCTTGCGCTGTATGCTCTCGCGTGCCTTGCGTGCGGCTATGCGTGCCGTGGCGGCGAGTATCACTTTGTCGCATATCTTGTGCGCCTCTTCGGGATGCTCCTCAAGGTAGTATGTCAGTGCTTCGCCAAGGGCTTGGTTTACAGCGCCTGACACCTCGCTGTTGCCGAGCTTGGTCTTTGTCTGTCCCTCAAACTGTGGCTCTGCCACCTTGATTGATATTACGGCGGTGAGACCCTCGCGGAAGTCCTCGCCGGCGACTTCTATTTTCGCCTTCTCTATTTGCTTTGATATCTGCGGGTCGTTGTCAGCGTAGCTTTTCAGCACACGTGTGAGGGCGTGGCGGAAGCCAGTGACATGCGTGCCACCCTCTATGGTGTTGATGTTGTTGACATACGAGTGCAGGTTCTCCGAATAGTCGGTGTTGTACATTATCGCCACTTCTATTGGCACGCCTTGCTTCTCGGTCTTCAGGTAGATTACGTCGTCGAAAAGGTGGGTGCGGTGGCGGTCAATGTAGCGCACAAACTCCTTGAGGCCTTCCTTGGCGTGGAATACTTCCTGGCGAATCTTGCCAGTCTCCGGGTCTGGGTGCTCGTCGGTGAGTATTATTTTGATGCCTGCGTTGAGGTAGGCGAGCTCGCGCATACGGCGTGTCACGATGTCCCATTGGAACTTCGTCGTGGTGAAAATGGTCGGGTCGGGCCAGAATTGCTGGCGAGTGCCACGCTTTTCGGTGTCGCCTATTATCTTGACGGCATACAGTGGCTTTCCTTTCTCGTATTCCTGCTGGTAAATGTGACCGTCGCGGTAAACCTGCGATAGCATGCGTGACGACAGTGCGTTTACGCAGCTTACGCCCACGCCGTGCAGACCTCCGGACACTTTGTAAGAGTTCTTGTCAAACTTGCCGCCGGCGTGCAGCACGGTCATCACGACCTCAAGGGCGCTCTTGTGCAGCTTCTTGTGCTCATCCACAGGTATGCCGCGGCCGTTGTCCTCGACGGTGCAACTGTCGTCGGCGTTGATAGTAACCTTTATTTCTGTGCAATAGCCGGCCATCGCCTCGTCGATGCAGTTGTCAACCGTCTCGTTGATGAGGTGGTGCAAGCCTTTCTCGCTTATGTCGCCGATGTACATTGCCGGACGCTTGCGCACGGCTTCCAGGCCCTCCAGCACTTGGATGTTGGAGGCTGAGTAATTATCTTCAGGATGCTGAATTTCTGCCATTTTCTTCTTCTTGTGTTTACTATGCAAAGGTACGAAAAAATGGTCGAATAAAGAAATAAAATGTGAACAAAAACGAGTGCCTGGGCTATGTTGAGGGGAGTTGGGGCTTGGGTGGGAATGTGGGTTTGCCATTGTGGCGCAAACGCTGCGTGTTTGCGGCGCAATGGGGTTGCGTTTGTGGCGTAACGGCAATGCGTTTACGCCGCGATGGAGATACGTTTGCGGCGTGATGGCAAATGCGGTCTTGGAGTTGTTGTGGATGGTCGAGTATATACGAAAAAAGCCGTTGCCCCATTGGTGGGTAACGGCTATGTTTTTTCATGCATCAAAAAAGGACGGACGTATTAGCCGAGCTTGTTGATGTGTGTTGCCAGACTTGACTTGATGTTTGCTGCCTTGTTGGCGTGGATGATATTGTTCTTTGCCAACTTGTCAAGCATTTTCTGAACAGTGGGGAGAAGCTTCACTGCCTCATCCTTGTCAGTGATGCCACGAAGCTTGCGCACTGCGTTACGCATAGTCTTTGCATAATATTTGTTGTGCAGCGTTCTTGTCTTTGTCTGACGAATTCTTTTCAGTGCAGATTTGTGATTTGCCATCTTTTATATTTGTTCTTTATTTTTTCTTCTTTGATACCTGTTTCACGGGTGTGCGATGCTCTCGCATTGCAGTCCATAGCAGAGTCGAACTGCTCTTTAGAGAATGAAAATCTCTCGTCCTAACCGATAGACGAATGGACCGTAGGCTTTTCTAAGCGGGTGCAAAGTTACCGCTTTTTTTATATCTGGCAAAATTTTTAAGGGTTATTTTTTTATAAATGCTTGATTTTTGCTATCTTTGCGCCATTATGGAAGTAAAAACGGGTGCTTTGGTGCTTCGCACGGTGAAATATGGCGATTCGAAAGTAATCGTTGACATGCTTACTGCGAGGCGTGGACGCGTGTCTTTTGTTTGCTCCTTGTCGAAAAACGGGCGTGGCAAGTTGGGAAAACAGCTGTTCCAGCCGTTGACGATGCTTGACATAGTTTTCGACTTTCGTGAGAATGTCCAGTTGCAGCGGCTTGCCGACGTGCGTGTGGCGGTTCCGTTCGTTTCCATACCTTTCGACAGTGGCAAGCTTTCTATATTGTTGTTTCTTGCCGAGTTTCTTGCTTATGCGACGCGTGACGAGCAAGGCAATGAGTTGCTTTTCGCATATATATGGAAAAGCCTGCTGTGGCTCGACGGCGCACAGCAGGCTTTTGCCAATTTCCATCTTGTTTTCATGATGCACTTGACGCGTTTCGTGGGTTTTTACCCGAATCTTGATGACGACGCTGGCGGTGCGTCATGGTTTGACTTGCGTGAGGGATGGTTCACGCGCCAGCGCCCACTGCATCCTGATTGTCTCAGCCCTGTTGAGGCTTCGCGCGTAAGTACGCTTATGCGTATGAATTATGACAACATGCGGTTGTTTCGCATGAGCCGTGCCGACCGTAACCGATGCCTGGAGGTTGTGTTGCATTATTATCGGTTGCACGTGCCCAATTTTCCAGAGTTGCGGTCTCTTGACGTGTTGAGGACTCTTTTTTAGGCAAAGCTGATGATGCCTTGCACGGCCTCTGTCTTGTCTTCTTTCTGCTGCTCTTGGCTTGCCCCGCTTGCCTGTCGGCGTATCTCGTCGAGTGTCTGGCGCGTTCGCCTGTATGTCGGCGTGTTCTCCACGGCGAGTATTACATCCTCGTTGTCAAGGTCTTCTTGCCCGAAAATGTATATGTTGGGGCGGCGTTTGCGCTTTGAGCCGTTGTTGTCGTTGCCATAATAGCTTTCTCTTCTTGCGGCTTTCTCTGCGGCCTTCTCCTCTTCCTCTGCCAGCCTGTTGGCTTCTTCCTGCGAGCGGCGCACCTTGTGCTCCTTTGGCTCAACGTCTCTAACCCCGAAGCCCGTGGCGAGGATTGTCACCTTTACTTTCTTGCCAAGTTCGGGATCGACGGCTACTCCCCACTTGATTTCGAAGTCTTCGCCAAACCTTGCCATGAAATCGTTTACGTCGTTCATCTCCTCCATCATGAGTCCCTGGTTTTCGTTGGTCTCGCTGGAGAATGCTATCGAGAGCAGGATTTTCTTCGAGTTGAACACGTCGTTGTCGTTGAGCAAGGGCGAGTTCAGGGCATCGTCTATGGCTTTTTTCACGCGACCCTCGCCCTCGCCGTAGCCTGTGCTCATGATGGCAACGCCACCGTCCTTTAGCACGGTCTTTACGTCGTTGAAGTCGAGGTTGATGAGTCCGTGTATTGTAATTATCTCGGCAATGCTCTTGGCTGCCACGCTCAGCGTGTCGTCGGCTTTTCCGAAGGCATCGATCAGGGTCAGCTCAGGATAAATCTCGCGCAGGCGTTCGTTGTTTATCACAAGCAGCGCGTCAACGTGTTTTGCCATCTCCTCAACGCCATCGAGAGCCTGGTCTATTTTCTTTGGCCCCTCAAACTTGAATGGTATTGTGACGATGCCGACCGTCAGTATGCCCATCTCCTTGCTGACCTGTGCTATGACGGGTGCGGCTCCAGTGCCGGTTCCGCCACCCATGCCTGCCGTTATGAATGCCATCTTGGTGCCGTCGTTGAGCATTTGGCGTATGCTTTCCTCGCTTTCCATGGCGGCTTGGTGCGCGCGCTCGGGCCTGTTTCCGGCTCCGAGTCCCTCCTTGCCAAGTTGCAAGTGCATTGGTACAGGCGAATCGTTGAGTGCTTGGGCATCAGTGTTGCAGAGCACGAATGACACGTCGTGTATGCCTTCGCGGTACATGTGGTTTACGGCATTGCCGCCACCGCCACCAACGCCAATGACCTTTATTATGCTGCTTTCCTTTTCTGGCTCGCCGAAATCAAGTATCGTTGGTTTCTTGTTGTTTGCTTTATCGTCTTGCATAATGGTATTTTCTTAATGGGTTGCTGCTTTTGTTTTTATTCATCGGGGGTCGTCATCTTTCCCAAGAATGATTTCAGACCAGAGCCTGCCTTGCGCAGCCAAGAGTTCTTGCGTCTTTCCTCTCTCTTGCGTGCTTCTTCTTCCTCGTGGCGTTTTTGCTCTTCCTCAGCTTCTTTTTTCTTGCGCAGCTGCTCTTCCCTTGCCTTGTCGTTTTCCGCATTCGGCATTATGCGTCCGTTGTTGTCACCGTCGGTTTTGCCGGGTTTGCGTGTGCTTCCTGTTGTTGCCGGCTTTTGCGAAACGTTGGCGAAGAGGTCGTTGGCAATCTCGGCGCCGGCGCAGTTTTGGTCACCCTTGGCCAGGATGCCGATGACGGTGCACAGTCTGCCGTCTTTTGCGTTCACTATGGAGTTTGACGAGTTTATTGCCTCGTTCACGAATTTTGCCACACGTATCTTGTCAACGTGCGTGTGGTAGCGGAATGCGTGCTCAATGTTGTTCATGTTGGAGCCGCCTCCGGTGAGTATTATGCCGCCGAGCAACTTGTCGCTGTATTCGTTTGGCACTTGGTACCATACGTTTTCGACAATTTCCTGTATGCGCGATTCCACGATTTCGGTAAATTGCGCCATGCTTATCGTCCGGCCATTGCCAAAGTCGCCATCAATGGCGTAAACCTTATTCTTGTCAATGTCGTTTATGTCAGTGTAAGCGCAGGCATGCTTCAACTTCATCTTCTCGGCATCAGCTTCTTCCATTTGCAGCGAAGCTATGTCTTTGGTTATGTTGTTGCTGCCGATTGGAATTACTGCCAGGTGGCGCACGATGTTCTTGTAGAAAACGCAGACGGTGGTGGTTTCTGCCCCTAAATCTACCAGCACGCATCCGCCGCGACGTTCGGCGTCGGTTAGTATGCTGTCGGCAAGCACCAATGGGGAAAGGTACATGTCAAGAACCTCAATGTTGGCTTGGTCAAAGCATTTGGTGAGGTTGCGGTAAAAACCTTTCCTCCATAGTATGTTAAGGAAGTTGCCTTCTATTCGTGAGCATTGTATGCCGACAGGCTCAAGGGTGTATTGGTTGTCAACCTTGTATTCCTGTACGATGGCATCCAGTATTTGCTTCTCAGGGTATTGCATGCTGCGGTTGGCATCCATCAGCTCGTCAATCATGTCCTTGGTGACTTCGCTGTCGGCTGCCAAATCCTTGCCAACGGTGTTCTTGATGCTCTGTATTGATTGTCCTCCTACGCCTACGTAAACGTGGGCGATTTTTGTTTTCAGCGATGTCTCCAGCTTTTTGATGACGCTTGAGAGTGCCTGTACGGTCTTGTCGATGTTGTAAACCACACCCTTTCGGACGCAAGCCGATGATACTTCTTGGGCCACGGCAAGGACGCTGATGCTGCCGTCCATGTTCTTCTTGCCCGCAATGCCTGTAATCTTGGATGAGCCAAGCTCTATCGCTACTATGAATTCCATCATCTGGTTTTATCTGCTGTTATGTTAATTCCGTTTCTTGCAAATTATCTGGTTGTCAAACTCTACGTCGATGTATGAGTATTTGTTCCAACCCGCCTGCGAGAGTCCGTACTTGTAGAACTTTTTCAGTCGTTCCATCTTTGTGTTGGCGTAGTTGGTTACCAGTTTTTTCCGCTCTTCTATGTATTTTGTCTTGGGCAGTTGCCCGATGTAAATTATGTGGTCGCCCACTCGTGGAACGAGTTCTATGCCGTGGTCGGGCAATACGTTTATCTGTTCCACCTGGTTTCTCCAAAAATCGTTGGCCATTATGGCTTCCGCCAGGAACGATATGTAATTTTGGGCGTACCAGCGGCTTATGTCCCCTGTGGCGATGATTAGGTTGCTCGTGTAATGCGAATTGGGCATTATCCGGTAGTTGTCGTCCAGGTAATAGTCGTCACCGTTGGATGCCATCACGTGCAGGGTGGGTAGCCGCTGGGTGAGCGAAATCCACACGTGCCCATTCTCGGTCTTGTAGCATTCGGCGTTCTTGATGAACGGGCTTTGCTTCAGTGTCTCCTCGATTTTTCGCGTGTTGACTTTCGACAATGGCTTTTTCAATGGGTAAATCCCGTTTTTGTCGAGACGCGACTTTACTTCGGTGGCTGATATGAAGCCATTGGTGCCCTCGTCCTGTATGTCAATGTCCACTTGCGTGCATACCATCGCCGACTCATCGGGCTTGTTGAAAGACGTCACCGCCACTGCGACGTACGCTCCGAGCAGTATGTCGCAGGTAACAAGCATGGTCTTTTTCCAGTTGATATGCATCTTGTGTTTTTGTTTGTCTTGCCTCGCGGCCTGGCATTCGCCATGGCTGTATGGCATAGCCTTGCGGCATGTGTGTTATTATTTTTCCTTGCTCTTTATTATCCTCTCTATCTGCGGGACCATGTTGTCCAGGTCGCCGGCTCCGAGTGTCACCAGCACGTCAAAGTCGCGGTCGCTTGCCAAGGCTGGCACGTCAGCTTTGTTCACCATGCTCTTTTCCACCCCTGTCTTAAGGTTGTCGTAAATCAGCCGTGATGTCACTCCTGGCATGGGCAGTTCGCGTGCCGGGTAAATTTCCGTGAGAATTACCTCGTCGAAGAGGCTCAGGGCATCAGCGAAGTCCTTGTAGAAGTCGTGAGTGCGACTGTAGAGATGCGGTTGGAATATGACCGTTATCTTTCGGTTTGCGTAAAGCTCGCGCAGG
This sequence comes from uncultured Prevotella sp., assembly GCA_964386825.1. Classification (GTDB taxonomy): domain Bacteria; phylum Bacteroidota; class Bacteroidia; order Bacteroidales; family Bacteroidaceae; genus Prevotella. Next base: position 9,410 of record CAYLUI010000019.1, read on the forward strand.
CTTTTGGCGCATTGCATTATCTCTTTTGGGTGATGCCCGTAGTCGGATAGCAGCACATGGCGGTCGTTGCGTATCTTGAAGTCGAAGCGTCGCTCCACTCCTTGGTATGTTTCCATTCCGTGTTTCAGTTCCTGTGCCGTGCATCCATTGAGTTGAGCCAATGCCATGGCAGCCACTCCGTTTTCTATGTTTATGGGGACAGGTTGCCCGAGCTTCACGCCGTGCACGGTCTCAATGGGCGATACGAAGTCGAATGTAATCTCGCCATTCTCTATGACTATGTTCTCGGCGTGGAAGTCGCCCTCGTTGCGGCTGTAAGTGTAAGTTTTCACACCTTCAGGCACATTGGCGCTCATCTCAAGGTTTGTGTGGATTATGAGTGCCCCACCGGGCTGTATGAGTTCCGTGTAGTGGCGGAAACTTTCCAGATAAGCCTCCTTTGTGCCGTAAATGTCGAGATGGTCCGGATCCGTTGACGTTATGACGGTCATCCATGGGCGCAGCCAATGGAAGGAGCGGTCAAACTCGTCGGCTTCTATGACTACGTAGTCGCTTTTGCTTGACAAAATATAGTTTGTGCCGTAGTTCTTGGATATTCCGCCGAGGAAGGCGTTGCAGTCGGCATGGCTTTGGTGCATTATGTGTGCGCACATTGTGGAAGTGGTGGTCTTGCCGTGTGTGCCGGCAACGCACATTCCCTTGTGCGTGCGTGTCAGGATGCCGAGCACCTGTGCGCGTTTCTGCACCTCGAATCCATTCTCGCCAAACCATGCCAGTTCCTTGTGTGTTGAAGGTATGGCCGGTGTGTAAATCACAAGGCAGGATTGCCTGTCACGGCATGCGTGCGGAATCTCGTCAATGTTCTCGTCGTAGTGTATTGCCATTCCCTCCTTTTCCAGTTGCCTTGTCAGCTCCGTGGGGGTCTTGTCGTAACCTGCCACCACGACTCCGCAGTGGATGAAGTAGCGTGCTATGGCGCTCATGCCGATGCCGCCGGCGCCTATAAAGTAAACGGCTTTAATGTCTTTCAGTTCCATCTGTCAATTGCACTTTGAAAATCAAAACACCAATTCTTTGTTTCTCAACCATCGATTGCATTCTGCCGATGTTGGCTTTGTTGTTACTTGCCTTCGGCCAACTTCAATACTTCGTCGGCTATGATGTCGGCAGAATCGGGCAATCCCAGCTTCTTCACATTCTCGCTTAGCGACTTTAGCTTGGCTTCATCGCCCACGATGGCAAGTGCCGTGGACAGGAGCATGTCGGCAGCCTCTGCGTCTTTCACGTATATGGCGGCATCCTTGTTGACCAGTGCCATGGCATTTTTCGTTTGGTGGTCTTCTGCCACGTTGGGACTTGGCACCAGTATCACGGGCTTGCCTATGAGGCAGAACTCGGAAATGCTGCTTGCGCCTGCGCGGCTTATCACGAGGTCGGCTGCTTGGTAGGCTGTGCCCATGTCGGTTATGAAGTCGAGCACTTTCAGGTTTGGCACGTCTCCGAAGTCTTTCACGGCCTTTTCCATCTCGGCGTTGTAGTATTTGCCTGTTTGCCAGATGAACTGCACGTCCGAGTGTTTCACCATGTCGAGGTGCTGTTTCATGCTCTCGTTGATGGTGCGTGCGCCGAGACTGCCTCCCACCAGCAGTATGGTCTTCTTGTCAGGGTCAAGCCCAAACTGCTTGCGCGCCTCCTCCTTCGGTATTGTTGCTCCCACCACGTTTTGCCTGACGGGGTTTCCTGTCTTTATTATTTTGTCGGCAGGGAAGAACCGCTCCATGCCATCGTATGCCACGCAAACCTTCCTTGCCTTGGTGCCAAGCATCTTGTTGGTCTTGCCCGCGAATGAGTTTTGCTCCTGTATCAGGCACGGTATGCCCATCCCGTTGGCGGCATCGAGGGCAGCTCCGCTGGCGTATCCGCCAACGCCCACGGCGACGCTTGGGTTGAACTTGCGTATTATGCTTTTCGCCATGTGCTTGCTGCGCAGGAAGTCTATTATCACGCCGATGTTCTTCGGCGAGTACAGTGGGCGCACGAGTCCCCTTACGGGCAATCCCTTGATGTCGTACCCGGCCTGCGGCACTCGCTGCATCTCCATGCGTCCGAGTGCGCCAACAAACAGTATCTGGGCTTCCGGGCGTTTTGCCTTGATGGCATTGGCAATGCTCACGGCAGGGAAAATGTGTCCTCCCGTTCCGCCACCGCTTATGATAATTCTTGGTGCTTTGTCCATGTGCGCTTCAGTTTTTGGCAAAAGTAATATATTTTTTTCTTTTAACGCTTATTTTCCCCTACTTTTATTTCGGTTGGCTTGCATCCTCATTGTCGGTTTGTGGGCTTGCCATGAGTTTTATGTTGCCCTCTTGCGCCTTCGGGTTTTTCTTTGCCGTGCGGCTTATGCTCAGTATGGCTCCTATGTAAACGCAGTTGATTATGCTTGACGTTCCGCCCTTGCTTATCAATGGCAACGGCTGCCCTGTGACAGGGGCCAGCCCCACGGCCACGCACATGTTGAACAGTGCCTGTACCACAATCAGCAGGGCGAGGCCCATGGCGAGGAACGCAGGGAAATTGTTCTCGCACCTATGGGCTATTATGCCTGTGCGGAAGAGGAGAATTATGTAGAGCATCGCCACGAATATTGCGCCAAACAGTCCCATTTCCTCGATGATGATGGCGTAAATGTAATCGGAGAAGGCTTGCGGCAGGAAGTCGCGCTCGACGCTGTTGCCAGGCCCCTTGCCGACGATGTTGCCCGACGCGATGGCGATGTTGGCGAAGGATGTTTGCGCGTCCTTGTCGAGGTCAACATCCTCAGGCGGCACATCCTTGTTGTCAGAGAACTTGTGTATGCGTTTTTTCCACGTGTCAAAGCGGTGCAGTATGCCATCGCGTCCGTTTCCATTGGCAGTCACGCCCTCCTTTGCCACCACCTTCCCGTTGGCTGTCACCACCTCGGTCATGTTTTGGCTTTTTGCGTCAGCTTCTTCCTCGTGGCCGAACAGCATTATTGATGACAGTAGCAGTCCGGCCAAGAGAATCACCCCTGCCACTACGCGCAGCAGGTAGCGCACTGGTACGCGCCCTATTATCATCATGAGGAAGATGACGAAGCTCAGCAGCACGGCCGTGGAGAGGTTCTCGGGCATTATGAGCGGCACAATGCACGCCCACACTATCAGGATGTACCAAAAGGCCAGGCGGTCGGCGCCACGGTCGGTCTGCATGGCACTTAGTATCTGTGCCGTGGCAAGCACCAGCGTGCCCTTGGCTATCTCCGATGGCTGGAACTGAAACCCGAATATGGGTATCCAGCGTTGCGAGCCGTTGGTGGTCTCGCCGAGGCAGAACACCAGTATCAGCGTCAGCACTGAGACGAGTATCAGTATCGGGGTGGCTATCTTGAAGTACTTGCACTTTATGTTGAGCGTGACGACCATAAGGAACAATCCCATGAATAGCAGCCCTATGTGCTTTGACACAGGGCTTAGGTAGTCACCTCCCCTGTAGGTAAGCTCTGATGAGGCTGAGAAAACCTCTATCACGCTCACTATGCACAGGAAGAAGAATACCATCCATATCACCTTGTCGCCCTTGAATATGGCGCTTAACCGTTCGTTCATGTCTTGTGTGTTAGAGTGGGTGTTGGCACAAGCGAATTGCCTTTGAGGTTTTGTCGTGTCGGCTTGAAGCTTTTGCCGCACAGCCTCCAAAGTTTTGTCGCATGCCCTTCAAAGTTTTGCCGCAAGGCCTTCAAAATTTAGTCGCATGGCCAGCTTGTTTGTGGTGGCTTGGGGTTGCGGCACAGTGTGTCGTGGCTTATAGGCTCCTTGCCAATTCCTTGAATTGCTCTCCACGGTCTTCCATGTTCTTGAACAGGTCGAACGAGGCGCAGCAAGGCGACAGCAATACGGTGTCGCCGGGATGGGCAAGCTCGTTGCAGGCCTTCACGCAGTCGGCCATTGAGTGGGTGTCGCGCACGGGTATGCCAAATCGGTCAAAGTTGTCGTGTAGCTTCTTGTTGTCGGCTCCGAGATACACCAAGCCAACGCACTTCTTTTTCACGAGATCGTAAATGTGGCTGTAATCGTTGCCCTTGTCCTTGCCACCAATTATCAGCACCACGGGCGTGTTCATGCTTTCCAGCGCATACCAGCAGGCATCCACGTTGGTGGCTTTTGAATCGTTGATGTATTGCACGCCATGCGCCTTGCACACCTTTTCCAGGCGGTGCTCCACACCGGGGAAGTCGCTAAGGCTCTTGCGTATGGTATCCTTGTCGATGCCGCTGACGTGTGCGGCGAGTCCGGCGGCAAGGCTGTTGTACAGGTTGTGTTTGCCAGTGAGCGACAGCTCTTCTTGCTCCATGTTGAATGGGGTGGGGTATTCCAGCTTGTACTGCCCGTCCTCGATGTAAGCCACCGTTGTCTCTTCCTTTGTTTCGGAGAATGGGCACGCCACCGACTTTATCTCGTGCTTCTCCAGCTCTTTCCTTATCACGGGGTCGTCGTTCCAGTAGATGAAGCAGTCGTCCTGTGTCTGGTTTTGTGTTATGCGCATCTTGGAGTCTGCGTAGTTCTCGAACTTGAAGTCGTAGCGGTCAAGATGGTCGGGCGTTATGTTGAGCAGTATTGCGATGTTCGCATGGAAATCGTACATGTTGTCGAGCTGGAATGAGCTTAGCTCGATTACGTAGTAGTCGTGCGGGTCTTCGGCCACTTGCAGCGCCAGGCTGTGGCCTATGTTGCCGGCGAGTCCCGTGTCGTATCCTGCCGACTTGAATATGTGGTAAATGAGTGACGTGGTCGTGGTCTTGCCGTTGCTGCCCGTTATGCAAATCATCTTCGAGTTTGTGTATCGCCCGGCAAACTCAATCTCGCTTATGATGTGCGTGCCTTGCTCCATTAGTTTCCGCACCATTGGGGCTTCCTTTGGGATGCCCGGACTCTTGATCACCTCGTCGGCGTTCAGTATCTTCTCCTCGGTGTGTTGCCCCTCTTCCCATTCTATATGGTGGTCGTCGAGCATTTGCTTGTATTTGTCCTTGATCTTTGACATGTCGGACACGAATACGTCAAAGCCTTCCTTCTTTGCCAGCACCGCGGCTCCTACACCGCTCTCGGCTGCTCCTAAAACTACTATCCTGCTCATGTTTGTTACGTCTTGTTGGTTTGCTTGGTAGCTGTGTGGGTGTGGCTCGTGCCTTCGCCTTGGCTACCCGTTTCCTCCTTTTGGTCTTTTCTTATCTTATCTTCAGCGTTATTATCGTCAGTGCGGCGAGTATGATGGTCACGATCCAGAACCTTATGGTTATCTTCGACTCGTGCTTGGGCTGGTGTTTGCTGTTTATCAGGTATTTGCAGTCTGGGTCAAGCTGGTCGTCGGTCATGCGGAAGTTGTCGTGTATTGGCGTTCGCAAGAATATGCGTTGCTTGACTCCGCGACGCTTTCCGAGCTTGTAATACCACACTTGCAGTATCACCGAGAGGCTTTCCACGAAGAACACACCGCACAGTATGGGCAGCAGCAGCTCCTTGTGGATGATGACGGCGCACACGCCTATGATGCCGCCGATGGTGAGCGAGCCGGTGTCGCCCATGAAAACCTGCGCCGGGTAGGCATTATACCAAAGGAAGCCTATCAGGGCACCGACGAAGGCGCACATGAACACCACAAGCTCTTGGGAACCAGGAATGTACATTATGTTGAGGTATGCTGCGAACTGGACGTGCGAGCTGACGTATGCCAGTATGCCGAGTGCCACGCCTATTATTGCCGAGTTGCCGGCGCACATGCCGTCCATGCCGTCGTTGAGGTTGGCTCCGTTGCTCACTGCTGTTACGACGAGGATTGTCATTATTACGAACAATATCCAGCCGGCGGCGGTCTTGTATTTTCCGCAGAATGACATGACGCTCGAATAGTCGAGATTGTGGTCTTTCACGAATGGTATTGTGGTTTTCAGCGACTTGTGTGCCACGGCGTGGTGCTTCACCACCATTTCCTGTCCGTTTTGCTTTTCAATCGTGAGGTTTTCGTTCATCTTAACGTCTGGCGACATCCATAGCACCAGCCCGACAATCAGGCCTATGCTGAATTGTCCCACGATTTTGTACATGCCTTTCAGTCCGGCCTTGTTGCGGCGGAAAATCTTTATGAAGTCGTCCATGCCACCGAGGAAGCCGAGCCACAACGTGGTGATAATCATCAGGATGAGGTAAATGTTCCTGAGACGCCCGAGCAGCAGTACCGGTACGAGTATTGAGACTATTATGATTATTCCGCCCATCGAAGGCACGCCTATCTTCTTGACACCGAATGGGTCAATCTTTGAGTCGCGCTGAGTCTCGGTTATCTGCTTGCTTTTGAGGTATTTGATGAATTTCTCGCCGAACCATGCCGATATTACGAGCGACAGTATTAGCGCAAGCAGTGCACGGAAGGAAATGTAACTCCACATGCCTGAGCCTGATATGCCAAACTGTTCTAAAAAACGGAAAAGATAGTATAGCATTTTGCTTTCTTGTTTGTTGTTAAATAAGCCGTGTGCGTTTCTTGTCTTGCGCCGACAGGCTTTTAGCCATTGAATATTTCACGCAGCACCTCGTGGTCGTCGAAGTGGTGTTTTACACCCTTGATTTCCTGGTAGTCCTCGTGACCCTTGCCTGCCACGAGGATGACATCGCCTTTCTGCGCCATCATGCAAGCGGTCTTTATGGCTTCCTTTCGGTCAACGATGGTTATGACCTTTTTCATTTGCTCCTTGTTGAGTCCTGCCACCATGTCGTCTATTATCGCTTGCGGTTCCTCAAATCGAGGGTTGTCGCTTGTTATGATTACGCGGTCGCTCTGGCGCACGGCTTCTTGTGCCATTATCGGGCGTTTGCCGTGGTCGCGGTTGCCGCCAGCGCCGCAGACAGTCGTCACCTTGCCTTTCCCGTTCAGTACCTCGTTGATGGTGCCGAGCACGTTGGCGAGAGCGTCGGGGGTGTGGGCGTAATCCACTATCGCCGTGTAGCCGTTGGGTGAGTGTATCGGGTCAAGTCTGCCGTTGACACTGTGCAGTTTGCTCATGAGCACGAGTATGTCCTCGGGTTCCTTGCCCAGCATTCGTGCCGTGCCATAAACGGCAAGGAGGTTGCTGACGTTGAATTTGCCGATAAACTGCACGCCTACCTCATGCCCGTCTATGTCAAGGTACATTCCGGCGAAATGCATTTCTATTATTCTCGCGCGGAAGTCGGCCATCTGCCTTATTGAGTATGTTTTTACCGTAGCCTTGGTGTTCTGGACCATGACCATGCCGTTCTTGTCGTCGGCGTTTGTTATGGCGAACGCATTCTTTGGCAGTGCGTCGAAGAAGGCTTTCTTGGCATCGCGGTAGTTCTCGAAAGTCTTGTGGTAGTCGAGGTGGTCGCGTGTGAGGTTTGTGAAAATGCCGCCTGCAAACTTCAGTCCGCTAATGCGTTTCTGTTGTATAGCGTGGCTTGAGCATTCCATGAAAGCGTATTCGCACCCGTCCTCTACCATTTCGCCAAGCAGCTTGTTCAGTTCTATCGGGTCGGGCGTGGTGTGGTCGGCTGGGATTGCTCGCCCGTTGATATAGTTGCAGACCGTTGACAGCAATCCACAGCGATGCCCGAAGTCGCGGAACATGTTATATAATAATGTGGCGATTGTGGTTTTGCCATTTGTTCCCGTAACGCCTATTAGCTTGAGGCGCTTTGTCGGGTCACCATAAAAGAGCGTAGCCACCTTGCCTGCGGCTTCTTCGGTAGATGCCACTTGTACGTATGTCACGCCGTCGGTCTTTTCCTCAGGCATGTCCTCGCAGAGAACGGCTTTGGCTCCAAGTGCGATGGCCTTGGGAATAAACTTGTGGCCATCTGTCTGCGTGCCTTTCATGGCAACGAACAAATGCCCGTCCTTGATCTTGCGCGAGTCAATATTCACCCCGGTGATTTCGACTTCAGTGCAGCCCACGACAGCTGTGGGCTTGGCGTTCTTCAGAAGTTCCTGCAATTTCATGGTATATTCATTATGATATATTCGCTTGTGACTGATAGCCTGCGCTCTTTAAACGTTGTCCAATGTCAGTGTGCATTTCATGCCTTTCTTCAAGGTCGTTCCCGGCTCGACACTCTGCCCGGTCACCTTTCCTCGTCCTTTCAGTATGCACTTTATGCCGCGCGTCTCCAATTTGTAAACTGCGTCCCTGGCACCCATCCCTTGTACGTCGGGCATGATGTGGCTTTCGCTTTCGTTCCTTTTGCGGAGTATCACGCTTCCGCGCCGTTTTTCGGCATCCCCCCATACGGTCTTGTGTCGTGCCGGTTTGGCAGGGGCATTGTAGGCGGTTTTTATGCCGAGCGACGATAGTACGTTGTGGGCAGCGTTAATGTTGCCATTCTTTACCTCGGGTATTGGGTGCGATTGTGCGTCGTTGGCATCGCATACGTCATACCTGACGTATTTTGCCATTATGCCCTCGGCAATGCTTTTGAACACCTCTCCGCTCATCCATCCGAATGCCGGCAAGCCCTTTTTCTGTATGCAGACTATGCAACTGTACTTGGGGTCGTCTTTTTCCCCAAACCATCCAGCGAATGTAAGCAGGTGGTGGGGTGCTCCGTGGTATGTGCCGCCGCTGGCAATCATGGCCGTCCCAGTCTTGCCGCATACCCAGAAGTTGCGGCTGTTGGCTTTCTTTCCCGTACCGTTCACGACCACTCGGTGAAGCATTTCCTGTATTTTCCTTATGTTTTTTGCCGAGGCAATTTGCTCCCTGCCCGGTACGGCCTGTGGCGGATACGTGGTGAGCGTGTCGCCGTTCTTTATGGTTGCCTTGACGAAACGCGGCTGCATCATGCGTCCGTTGTTGGCTATTGCGTTGTAGAAAGTGAGAGTGTAAATAGGCGGTATTTGCGTCTCGTAGCCTATGCTCATCCACATCAGCGCCGTCTTGCTCCAGTTGAGCCATTGTCCGTTTTTAGCCTTTTGGGGCATTCTTATTTTCGGTGTCGCATGACCAACGAACGGAATTTTGATATTCGGGTCGTTTATTCCAGTGCGGTAAATTCCCCTTACGAATTTTTCGGGCGTGTTGTGGTAGAATTTGTCCACCATGTAGCTTATCCCGATGTTCGAGCTAATCTCCATGGTTCTGCCGAGGGATATGGTGCCGAAGCCTCCCGTGCGCCAATGACTGTCTTTCATGTCGCGCCCGTACACGTGCCAAATGCCGTTGCCGGTTGGTATGGTGAACGTGGTGTCGCATACGCCGTCCTCAAGGGCTGCCATCACCGAAGCTGTCTTGAACACTGATCCTGGCTCCATGAGGTCGCTCACGGCGTGGTTTTTAATTTCGCGGTACTTGCCGTCGAAGCATCTGTCCATGTTCACGATGGCTTTCACGTCTCCGGTCTTTACCTCCATCACTATTGCCACGCCCACGTCGGCGTCAATCTCCTTTAGCTTTGCCAGCACGGCGCGCTCGGCCAAGTCTTGCATTCCAACGTCGATGGTTGTGACGAGGTCGCTGCCGTTTATGGGTGGCGTGTCGGTGATATTGAGGAATTTATTGAGCACCTTGCGCCGATGCACTATGCCATGCGATCCGCGCAGGAGCGAGTCGTATGAAAGCTCCAGCCCACAGCGGGCGGTGCGTCCATTGTCTTTTTCCTGAAACAGGTCGCCCACCGTGCGCCCCGCCAGGCTGCCGTATGGGTTTTCGCGAGCGTTTATCTCGTCAGCGTGGAAGCCGCTTTGCAGTTTTGACAGGCGGAACACCGGCAACTCCTTTATCAGGCTGTACGTGTTGTAGTCGATGCGTTTCGGCCAAATGGGCCAGTGGCGACGCTTCTTTTCGTTCTTGCGCCCCTTTTCGAGGTGAGACTTGAAGTCGGCAGCCGAACGCTCGGGGAAAATCTGGTGAAGCCCGAGGCAAATGCTGTCAATGCTTGCGTCCCACAGTGAGTCGTTTCCGGCATCTGTGAGTTGCTTGAAATCCATGAAGATCTTGAACTCGGGCAATGACGAAGCCAGCAGCTGCCCGTCGCAACTGAGAATGTTGCCACGTACCGGGTCAACCTTTACGCTGTCTTGCTTTACGCGGTCTGCCACTTGCAGCCAATAGTCTTTGCGGACGGTCATTATGTAAAGGGCCTTGCCCACAACGGCTATTGCCACAAAGAGCAGCAAGAAGGCTATCGCGTTGTAGCGTGGCATTGTCTTATTATGGTCGAACCTGCTCATTCTTTATCGTCCCTCCCCATTCTTCACCTTTTCGTTTTGTTCTCTGTTTTCTTCTGTTGTCTTTTCCTTGTTTCCCCTATTTGGGGTTTCGCTTCCGCATTGTCACTCGCCGTCAGGCACTGTTATCACGTAAGGCGGTTGCGTTGGCAGCTTCAGTGTGCTGTCCTTCTTGTTCTTCAGCATTTCGAGCACGTTGCTTTGCCTGCTTTTCTCCGTCAGCTTGCTGTTGCTTGACAATGCCTTGTATTTGGCATCTTTCAGTTGGTTTTCCAGACGGTCAATCTCTATTATGTCCTGCTGGCAGCTGTATCGGTTGGCAATGTAAACGATGATGAATGCCGATATGAGCAGGAACAGCCATACCTGCCTGCGCATGAGTGACGTTGACAGTATGTCGCCGCCGAGGATTTTCCTCAGTGAGAAGGTTCTCGACAGCGGAGCCTCGTCTTCCGTGGCCTGTTTTTTTATGGCCTCGCTTAGCGTCAGTTGTTTGTGCTCGTCAGTCTTGTTTTCCTCCTCGTTTTTCATTTCTTCTCTGCTATCCTTAGTTTTGCGCTTCGGCTTCGTGGGTTGCGTTGTTGCTCGTCGTCAGTCGGCACTATGACCTTGTTGTTTACCAGCCTGAATGGGCTTTCCACCCTGCCGAAGAAGTCTTCTTGCACTTTTCCTTCGGCATTGCCGGTCTTCATAATGTTTTTCACCATCCTGTCTTCGAGCGAGTGGTATGTTATGACGCTCATCCGTCCACCCTTGGCGAGCAATTCTGTTGCCGAGGCGAGCATTTCGCGCAATGCCGCCATCTCGTGGTTCACGGCAATGCGCAGTGCCTGGAAGAGCCTTGCCATGTCTTTCTTTTCGTGCTCGCGCCTGAATAGCGGCTGCACGGCTTCGAGGAAGTCGTGCGTGGTGGCAATCGGTCGCTGTTGGCGAGCCTTCGCTATGGCCGCCGCTATGCGCCGCGACTGGCGCAACTCACCGTAGAGGTAAAAAATGTCGGCCAGCGTCTCCTCGCTTTCGTTGTTCACTATGTCGGCTGCCGTTTTCCTGCCCTGCTTGTTCATCCTCATGTCGAGCGGGGCATCGAAGCGAAAGGAGAAACCACGCTCGGCATCGTCGAAGTGGTGGCTGGAGACCCCGAGGTCGGCCAGCAATCCGTCGATGTGGTCAACGCCATAATAGCGCAGCCAGTTGGCAAGGTAGCGGAAGTTGGACAGCACGAACGTAAATTCGCCCCCGTTGCTCTGCATGCCCTCCAGGTTTCGCTTGGCGTCGGCATCCTGGTCGAAACTGAAAAGCCGTCCGCCAGGGCCGAGCCTTCGCAGTATTTCGCGCGAGTGCCCTCCTCCTCCGAAGGTAACGTCAACGTAAACGCCATCGGACTTTATGTCAAGTCCGCCGACGCTCTCCTCCAGCAGTACCGGCACATGATATGTTTCAGCTGTTGTCACTGTCATGGTTTGTCTTCCTCCTTCATAACGTTTTCCAAAATGTTGCCGAAATTGGCTTTGTCCATCAGTTGCATTTCCTCGCCCGGCCAAATCTCGATGGTGTCGCCCATGCCTACAAATCGTATCGACTGGCGTATGCCTGCCGCTTCGAGGAATGAACGTGGGATGAGTATGCGGCCGTTGCCGTCGATGGTGAGCGCTGACACGCTGCACACGAATGTGCGGTATGCCATTTGCTCCTGTCGGTTCCAGCGCGACAGGCGTGCGCGCATGTCGTCCATGAGCCGGTTCCAAACGCTCTCGGGGTACAGCACCAGCAGGTTCTCGAACACGTCCTGACGGAGCACGAGCGTCTCCTCGCCGGATGCCGCGAGCACCTTGCGGAACAGAGCCGGCAGGAACGCCCTGCCCTTGGCATCAGTCTTGCCTTCGATATTGCCCAAAAAGCGCATTTTACACCTTTTTATTGTAATTCGGGGTTCAAAGTTACGAATATTCCCCCACTTTGCGCCACTTTACCCCACTTTTTTTCAAAAATGTATGGAATTTGTTGACTTGGTTTGGAAACGATTTTGCAAAACAATGTTTTGGATGATTTGAAACTTTTGTGAAGACTTCAAGAAATTCAGAAAAGATGCTGTGTGAAATGGTTGGAAATCAGCGTGGTAACGGCAAGGGCTTTTTGCCGTGTTTCCTTGCTCGTACCATTGCGGCGCAACGGCTGGGCGATTACGCCGCAATGGTGTCGCGATTGCGGCGTAATGGCGTTATGTTTACGGCGCAAACGCCCAGCCTTTGCGCCGCAATGGCACGGGCGCTTGTGTCAATGGTTTGACATTTTCCGTTTTTTATCTATTTTTTCCTAATAAAATGAAAGATTGTGGAAAAGAAGTGTTATTTTTGCAAGCGTTTAGTATGATATGCAGCATGAGTCAAGGCATGGAAAAGACCATAGACATAGAGAAGATACTTAGGAGCAAGATGGGCAGCAAGGCGAGGTGGGTGCCACGCTTTGCCGTGAATTGGTTGCGCCGGCTTATCCACGAGGATCAGGTTAACGCTTTCCTGTGGGAGCACCGTGGACAGGAAGGCACCGAGTGGCTTGTGGAATGTGTGAAGTACCTGAAAATGCATGTCACCATAGAGGGCAAGGAAAACCTTCCGCCAAAGGACGATGGCAAGCGTTATGTTTTCGTGTCAAACCATCCGCTCGGCGGGCAGGACGGCGTTTGTCTCGGCTCCATCATTGGCAGCCATTACGAAGGCAAATTCCGCTATCTGGTAAACGACCTGCTGCTTTTCCTGCCAGGCATACGACCCGTGTGCGTTGGGATAAACAAGACAGGGAAGCAGGCGCGTAACTTTCCGGAAGCGGTGGAATCGGCGTTTTTGAGCGATAACCACATCCTCATGTTCCCCGCGGGACTGAACTCGCGCGTCATAAACGGTCGCATACACGACTTGCCGTGGAAGAAGACGTTTGTGGCGAAGAGCGTGAAGTACCAGCGTGACGTGGTGCCCATTTATTTCAGCGGTCACAATTCGAAGCGTTTCTATCGCATAGCCCGTTGGCAGGAGAGGCTTGGCTTGAAGGTCAACATTGCCATGATTACGCTTGTGGATGAAATGTACCGCAATGTTGACAAAAACTTCCGCATCGTGATAGGGAAACCCATTCCATGGCAGACTTTCGACAATACGAAAACACCGATGGAATGGGCTGAATTTGTGGAAGACAAAGTGTATGAACAGGCTGGTCCGGCTGCGCTAAAAGCCGAGTGACCGCAAGCAATAATGATTCCAAGGAAATGGAAGAGAAAATCATTGATCCAGTCAGCAAGGCTTTGCTGAAAAGTGAGCTTACGTCGGAGCGTGAGCTGCGCACCACGAACAGGAGCAACAACGAAATCTACGTCGTTACGGCCAAGGAATGTCCCAACGTGATGAGGGAGATTGGTCGCCTGCGTGAAATAGCTTTCCGATCGGCGGGAGGTGGAACGGGCAAGGCTGTTGACATTGACGAGTTTGACACCATGGACAACGGCTGCCGCCAGCTGATAGTGTGGAATCCCGAGGAGGAGGAAATAATAGGCGGCTACCGCTATCTGTTTGGGCGCGACTGGAAGATGGATGCCGATGGGCAACCGATACTTGCCACCGGGCACATGTTCCATTTCTCTGACGAGTTCATGCGCGACTATGCTCCGCAGACGGTTGAGCTGGGGCGCTCGTTCGTCTCGCTTGAATACCAGAATGTCAGGAAAAACACCAAGTCGATTTTTGCCCTCGACAACCTTTGGGACGGGCTTGGGGCCTTGACGGTGATAAACCCCGATTGTAAGTATTTCTTTGGAAAGATGACCATGTACCCGTCGTTTTCCAAGCTTGGTCGTGACATGATACTTTATTTCCTGCGTAAGCATTTTGGCGACAAGGATAGCTTGATAGTGCCGATGAAACCGCTGGAAATTGAGACTCCCGACACTGAACTTGCCGGGATCTTCTGTGAGGAGGAGTTTAAGAAAGACTATCGCATACTGAACCGTGAGGTGCGCAATCTCGGTTACAACATTCCGCCACTCGTGAACGCTTACATGAGCCTTTCGCCGACCATGAAATTCTTTGGTACGGCCATCAACGATGAGTTTGGCAATGTGGAGGAGAGTGGCATACTGATTGACGTGGATGAGATTTTCGAGGAAAAGCGTGTCCGCCACATCAACAGTTTCGTGAAAGAACACCCAGAGGCTCTTGCCTTGCCTGGCAACGAGCGCAACATTAGATTGTAAGGAGCGATGAAGATTGCTGTTTTTTGCTCGGCAAACCATGACATTTCGCCCGATTACTTCGCCATGACCGAGGAACTTGGTCGTTGGATGGGGGAGAATGGGCACACGCTGGTTTATGGTGGTCAGGACAGGGGACTGATGAAGGCTATAGGCGATGCCGTGCACGCTGCAGGCGGCACTCTGGTGGGCGTTATACCGCAGATTTTGGTCAAGAGAGGGCAACGCCCTGACATACTTGACGTTGAGATACCATGCGACAACCTGAGTGACCGCAAGGACATAATGCTTGCGCAGGCTGACGTTTGCGTGGCATTGCCCGGTGGCGTAGGCACGATAGACGAGGTTTTCTCGGTGGCCGCCAGCCATAATATCGGCTACCATCCGAAGATGGTGGTGTTGTACAACATGAACGGTTTTTGGGACGGGATGGTGGCAATGCTCGACGACATGCAGGCTAAAGGATTCGTGCGTGGGCACTGGACAGACTGGATACGCGTGGCAAGCAATCTTGAGGAGCTTAAAAAATATTTTGTGGAATCCTGATGCAAGGATTTCGTCTTTCCTGCATTTACATGTTGTAGAAAACAAAAAAAGAAAGGAAAGAATATGAACATTTTCAAGACTATTGCTTTGGCTGTTGCACTGCCATTGATGACCATGACCGTAGTTTCGTGTGACGACGATGACGATTGGGTTGGACCTTATCCTTCTGGCTCAATACCCGCGATAGTGACTTGCAAGACAAACCCCACCACGGGGCAGTTTTACATGCAGCTCAACGATACGCTTACGCTGATGCCAACCAATATCAAGGAGTCGCCGTATGGTAACAAGGAAATACGCGCGCATGTCATTTTCCAGTACGCCGACAGTGCCTCGGGGCATTACAGCCGCTCTGCCGTTATTACTGCCATGGACACGATACGCACCAAGCCAATGTCGCCGGTGGTGGATGACCTTGACAAGGTTTATGGCGATGACCCCGTGGAGATCGTGAACCACTGGATGACGGTTTGCGAGGATGGTTACCTGACACTTAGGTTCCGCACTTATTTCGGTGGCGTGAAAACGCATTCGCTGCATCTTGTGCGCACTGGCGACAATACCGTGGAGCTTCGCCATGACGCCAATGGTGATTACATGGGCGAGCTTGCTGACGGCATAATAGCCTTCCGCCTTAATGAGATGCCTGACACGGAGGGGAAATACCAGACGCTGACACTGAAGTGGAACTCGTTCTCGGGACCAAAGAGCGTCGATTTCAGGTATAAGAGTAGAGAATAAGTGACTGGAAAGGAGTGGGAGAGGTTTTGCACAAACCGCTTTCGCTCCTGAAGTCTTTTCATTGCAGAAGATGAATGACAGAGAGGAGCGTATAATTGACATGTTCGCACAGGGCAATTCTCGTGCGATGGATGTGTTGTACGCTTCCTATGCCGATTATCTCGCCGGCGTTTGCGCACGTTATGTGCCACAGCAGGATAGCCTGCATGACGTTTTGCAAGAAGCTTTCATAAAGATATTTACGACCATAGGGGCGTTTCGCTATCGTGGCAAGGGTTCGTTGAGGGCGTGGATGACGCGTATCGTCATAAACGAGGCGTTGATGTTTCTGCGAGAGAAGAAGAAAATGAGGTTTCAGGATACTGACGAGGAACCGCCTGACATGGCCGAAAGTCCTCCAGACGTGGAGGAAGTTACGGCAGACAACTTGGAAAAAGCCATGGCGCAACTTCCTGACGGCTACCGCACGGTATTCAACTTGTTTGCCATAGAGGGTAAGAGTCACAAGGAGATAGGCTCAATTCTGAACATTAAGCCGGACACTTCGGCATCGCAGTATTACAGGGCGAGGACAATGCTGGCAAGGATATTGAAGCAACAACAGGCAAAGGAGGAATGGAGATGAAAGACGATTGGACAAAAGACATACGAGACTTAATGGCTGACCATGAAGGTAAGGCTCCAGATGGCTTGCTCGACGACATAAAAGCCGAGATGGGTCGTCGTGGCTTGTCGTGTCCCCCACCTCGTGTCCCACAATGTGCCCGTGTGGTATCTTTGAGGCATTATCGTTGGGCTGTGCCTGCGGCTGTGGCCATTGCGCTTGCCATAATGGTTGCCGTACCGATGGCGTGGAAAAACAATGGGGGCGGCAGTGATGCCGTGGCAGGTGTTGGTTTTGATGAAATGTCGTCGGGTAGCCAAAAAATGCCCATTTCATCGGTGGCAGAAGAAAACTTTGTCGCTTCTGTAGGTAATGTTTCCAGAGAGAGATTGCCGCTGCGTGGAGAAGGTGTGCTGCGTGGTGAAGGCATGATACGCAGTGAAGACAACTCGGTTGATGTCTCGGTTGGCTCGGAAGAAAAAATGATTATACGCGAGAGCAGTGGCGTGGTATCGGATTTGGGTGATGTGCCAGGAGGCGTGCCTGCTGCCGAAGACCAATCTGTTAGGACAAAGGAGGCGGAGAGCCGTCGGCGAGTTGTGAGTAAGGAGTCGGCACGTCGGTATGACGAGGTCATGAGACGCTATGATGAAGCGGTAAGTGGACGTAAGAAAAGATCGGGCATGACGTTGACTGCGTTTTATGGAGGCGCAGCTGGCGGCTCGGGCGGTGGCAAGAGCATGCCTGTGATTTTGTCTGACGCATTGCCATACGGCATGTATTCTGCCGATATGATGAGCGCTAAATGTAATGTGCTGTATGGTGTTGAGCGTGAATCGATGAAAGCTCATCACGATCAGCCAATAAAGGTAGGCGTGAATGTAGGCTATAGGCTTAATCGCAATTGGAGTGTCAGAGCTGGGGTCACTTACAGTTATCTTTCCAGCGACTTCACTTCGGAAGGGATGCCTACCCGTAGCCAAAAGCTTCATTATGTTGGAGTTCCTCTTTCTGCAAGTTATGCTGTGCTGCGAAGCCGAAAGGCTGAAGTTTATGTCACGGCAGGTGGAGAAGTGGAAAAACTTGTCAAGGGTAATGTTGATGGTGGGGACGGCGAAAGCAAGACCGTGAAGGAAAGCCGTCCTCAGCTATCTGTGAAGGCTGCGGTTGGCGGGGCTTACAACATAACGCCGTCAGTGAGTGTTTACGCTGAGCCGGGAGTCTCATATTATTTCGACAACAACTCGTCGGTTATCAATGTTTACAAGGATTGTCCAACAAGTTTCAGCCTGAACCTGGGTCTTAGGATAAACATAAATAACGATTAACTGAACATAAAGTTTGGTGTTGGAAGTTAAAAGTTCAAAGTAATTCAGTACCTTTGCATCTGTTATGGTACTGAATTACATTTGGATAGCGTTTTTTGTCATTGCGTTCGTCTTTGGGGCTGTTCAGCTCTGCATGGGCGATACCACAATCTTCCAGAAGATTGTCGATTCTACTTTTGACACTTCGAAGACTGCATTTGAGACTTCGCTTGGTCTTACGGGCGTGCTTGCCCTTTGGCTTGGCATAATGAAGATTGGCGAGAAGGCTGGTGTGGTGAATGTGCTTGCACGTGTTCTCAGCCCTGTGTTTATAAAGTTGTTTCCTGACATCCCGAAGAACCACCCTGCCATGGGGTCAATCTTCATGAACATAGCCTCGAACATGCTTGGGCTTGACAATGCCGCCACGCCCACAGGGCTCAAGGCTATGCAGCAAATGCAGGAATTGAACACGAGGAAGGACACTGCCACGAACCCGATGATAATGTTTCTTGTGATGAATACGTCAGGATTGACCATTATCCCGACTACCATCCTTGCATTTCGTTCCTCGTATGGTGCCGCCACGCCTACTGACGTGTTTATTCCCATATTGCTTGCCACTTCGGTGGCAACGCTGTTTGGCATCATAATAACGTCGCTTTGGCAGCGTATAAATATTTTCCAGCCTTCGCTTCTTGCCATGTTTGGCGCAGTTTGCGCTTTTCTGGGATTTATAATATGGGGCTTCGGATGTATGGACAAGGACACCATGGCCACCGTAACGTCGGTAGCTGGCAATGTTATCCTGTTTGGCGTGATCCTGTCTTTCATTCTTGCTGGCTTGCTGAAGAAAATAAATGTTTATGATGCTTTCATAGAGGGGGCGAAAGAGGGATTTCAGGTTGCTGTACGCATTATCCCGTATCTTGTGGCAATACTTGTTGCGGTCGGCGTTTTTCGTGCGTCGGGTGCCATGAATATGTTTATCGATGGCATAGCGTGGGTGGTTAGGCAATGTGGTGTTGACACCGACTTTGTTGGCGCGTTGCCAACTGCATTGATGAAACCAATGTCTGGAAGCGGTGCGCGTGGCTTGATGCTTGAGGCAATGAAAAATTATGGCCCTGATTCGTTTGTTGGACGTTTGAGTTGTATTTTCCAGGGATCAACTGACACCACATTTTACATTATTGCCGTTTATTTTGGTTCGGTCAGCATAAAATACACACGCCATGCCGTGACTTGTGGATTGCTTGCCGACCTTGCCGGTGTGTTGGCGGCAATTGCGATAGCGTATATATTCTTTGGATAATCATGGCAAGTTTGAAATCTTTGTTGAAGGATACCGCCATCTACGGAATTAGCAGCATAGCCGGGCGGTTTGTCAATTATCTGCTTGTGCCCATTGAGACTTACGCTTGGGCGGCGAGCGGAGGTCAATTTGGCATAATCACCAATGTTTATTCTTACATAGGCATTCTGATCATCGCCCTTACTTTTGGTATGGAGACAACGTTCTTCAGGTTTGCGAACAAGGAGGGTGAGAATGCCAAGATGGTTTACAGTACGGCCTTGAGAATGGTTGGTACGGTGGCGTTGGTGTTTTCGTTGTTGGTAATTATGTTCCTGAAACCCATTGCTGCGGCTATGGGGTATGCTGAACATGCTTGGTATATTGGTTCGATGGCTGTGTGCGTGGCCGTAGATGCGTGGTCGGCGATAATGTTCGATTACTTGCGCTATAAACATAAGCCCTGGAAGTTTATGTTGCTGAAGCTCGCCAATATACTTATAAATGTTGGTCTTGTTGGCATGTTCTTGTTTGTGCTGCCATGCCTTGGGATTTACATACCGGGTTTGTATGATGAAAGTGGGACTCCTGATGTTGGTATAGTTTTCTATGTCAATCTCTTTGTTTCGGCAGTTACGTTGTTGCTGTTGGGCAAGGAAATGAAAGGGGTGACCTTTGGGTTTGACAAGTCTTTGTGCAAGCGTATGCTGAAATACACGTGGCCAATGCTTGTCCTTGGCATTGCAGGTCAACTAAACCAATGTGCTTCAACGCTTATTTTCCCTTATTTTTATGATGGTCCCATTGGCGAGGCTTATGCGCAGTTGAGCGTTTATGGTGCGACGATAAAAATAGCCATGATAATGGTTATAATAACGCAGGCTTTCCGTTTTGCCTATGAACCGTTTGTTTTTGGCAATAAGGATGCTGACAAAAAAGATACGTATGCCAAGGTAATGAAGTATTATGTCATATTCACGCTGCTTGCCTATCTTGCCGTAATCGGATACATGGATGTCCTGCGTCACATAGTTGCCAGCTCTTATTGGGAAGGCTTGAAAGTTGTACCCATTGTTATGGCTGCGGAAATAATGTTTGGAGTTTATTTCAATCTTAGCTTTTGGTATAAGCTTACCGACCGTACCATTTGGGGGGCATATTTTTCCGGCATAGGTTGCGTGGTTCTGCTTGTTATTGACATAATTTTCATTCCACGTTTCAGCTATATGGCTTGTGCTTGGGCTGGCTTTGCGGCTTATGGCACTTGCATGGTGGCAAGTTATTTCTTTGGTCAGAAATATTATCCTATTAATTATCCATTGAAGGACATTGCTAAGTATGTGTTGCTTGCCGTTGTGATTTTCCTTGTCATGTCGTGGGGTAACGCTCATCTTGCAACATGGCTGTCTTTGGCACTCAACACTTTGTTGCTCTTGGTGTATCTTGGGCATGTGCTATGGAAAGACATTCCGCTTGGAAGTTTGCCACTGATAGGCAAGTATTTCAAAAATAGGTGGCGTTGTGATGGTTGAGTAATAATGCCAAATGACCTTTAAGAAGGAAGAAAAACAATAAAAATCCAAGATTATAAATGATTAAAATTCAAAGTTCAACAATCAGGAAGGCATTGTCTTTTTTGCCTCTTTCTCTTTTAAGTCTTTCGCCTTTAAAGGCCAGTGCCGATGAGGGAATGTGGACATTGTACAACCTGCCTCAGCAGGTTTACCAGACCATGCAGGGCTATGGTTTCCAGTTGCCTTACGACAGTCTTTACAATGGCGACAACGCCCTTAAGGCTGCAGTTGTCAATTTCTCCGGATTTTGCTCTGGTGTTGTGGTCTCTCCTGATGGCCTTGTGTTTACCAACCATCATTGTGGTTTTGAGAGCATACGCTCCCATTCAACCGTTGAGCATGATTACATGCTTAATGGCTTCATTGCGAAAAGTTATGAAGAGGAATTGCCAAACGAGAACATGTTCGTCTCGTTCATGAAGGATCAACGTGACATAACCGCTCAGTTGCAAGCTCTTGGGATAGACGCTCTTGGAAACGTGGCGCAAGGCAAGCTTGTTGATTCGCTTGCCCAGGTAATGACCGATAGCGTTAAGGCAATCGATTCTACGCTTCATGTAAGTATTGATGCTTTCTACGAGGGTAACAAATGGTACGCCACTACTTATCAGGATTTTACCGACTTGCGTCTTGTCTTTGCAATACCAAAGTCGATGGGAAAATATGGCGGTGAAACTGATAACTGGATGTGGCCTCGCCAAACTTGTGATTTTTCAGTGTTCCGCATTTATGCAGATCCCAAGACCAATGGACCTGCTGCCTACTCTAAGGACAATGTGCCTTATCATCCAGAGCGTTGGGCAAAGGTCAGCCTTGACGGCTATCGTGACGGCGACTTTGCCATGACGGTTGGCTATCCAGGATCCACGGAGCGTTATCTTTCAAGTTACGGCATTAAGGAAATGCGTGATTGTGAGAATGATCCACGCCAGCAAATCCGTGGCGTGAAGCAGGAGGTGATGTTGCGCCACATGCGTGCCGACGAGGGAGTGCGCATTAAGTATGACTCAAAGTTCGCACAAAGTTCCAACTATTGGAAAAACTCGATTGGCATGAACAAGTGCATTGACAGCATTGGAATCGTGAATAATAAGCGTTCTTACGAGGCTCAGATACGCGCGTGGCAGGACACTGCAAAATATGTGGAGCACAAGGTTGATTTCCCTCTTCTTGAGAGGCTTTATGCGCGTCGCAGTCGCATGACGAAGGCTATGATGCAGTGGGGTGAGACTTTCAGCCGTCGCAGCAATGTGGAATTTAACGCCCGTGCCGTGCGTTCTGGCTTAAATCCCAAGGGTGAAAGCGACAAGAAAGGGCGGTATTACCAGTTTGAGGATAACAGTGATCAGTGGGATGCGGCAACAGATGCCGACATGTTGGCGGCATTGTTGAAGAATTACCGTGAGAAGGCTGAGCCTGAGTTCTTGCCGACAATATACGCCACAATCGACAGGAAATTCCGTGGCGACTATAAGAAATATGTTGATTGGTTGTTTGGCAAGTCTTTGCTGTTGAAAAATACCAAACTTTATGTTGACAGCAAGAAATACAAGAATGATCCTGGTGTGGAATACGCCAAATCCATAATGGACGTTTATAATAAGATTTCTGCTTATAATGGCAAGACCAAGGGGGAAGGAACGCTTACCCTTTCAGATAGCATTGCCGTGCAGGAACGTTATCTATGTGCCGCCAAGATACAGATGGAGATGGACAAGCCGCATTATTCAGATGCCAATTTCACCATGCGCCTGTCTTATGGTCAGGTTGGTGGTTTTGACCTTGGCGGACGTAATTCTGGATATTACACCACGGCGGAGAGTTTGGTTGAGAAGATGAAGAGAGGCGACGGCGGTGTCATTGACTATCAGGCGGAGCCTGTGATGCACGAGTTGCTTTCGGCAAACGATTTCGGGCGTTACGCCGACAAGTCTTCCGGTAAGTTGCAACTTTGTTTCCTTACCAACAATGACATAACGGGTGGTAATTCTGGTTCACCAATGTTTGATGGCAAGGGACAGCTCATAGGACTTGCATTCGATGGCAATTGGGACAGCCTTTCCAGTGACATCAATTTTGACACTCGCCTTGCCCGTTGCATTGGCGTTGACATAAGGTACATGCTTTATCTGATGGACAAATGGGGTCATGCCGATCGCCTGCTTAAGGAGATTGGAGTGAAGTGAACCTTGTGCCGATTGGTTTGTACATAAATGTTGCCGCGTCAGTTTATAAACTGATGCGGCAACATTGTTTTTATGGGCGCATTACAAAAAAAGTTGATAAGAAGCAAATTGTCCAAGACAAAGCTTGGTGATCTTATACTATCGGCAGTGCAATGCCACTGATTTTCTGGTATATGTCAAGGGCGTACACGTCAGTCATCCCGCTTATGTAGTCGAGCGCCGCCATGATGCGTGTCTCAAGGTTGTCGCTGTGAATGTCGTATTGGTTTGAGAAGCGGTTTACGAGTTGTTGTGAATGGAATTTCTCTGGATGCAATGCGGCTCCTATGAAAGTTCGCATCAGGGTTTCCATAATCTTGTAACCACTCAATTCCACGTCAAGCACAGGTTTTGAGTGGTATATTTTGTTTATTGATGTTTCGCTGCACCTGCGGTATGCCTGTCGTTGTGGCTCGGCTATGTTATCTATCAGGCTGCCTTTGAAAGTACCGTTCAGTATTTCTTCCTCATGCCTTATGAATGTCTCCACACATTCGTGTTCCAGCTTGCCAACGGCGCATGCCCGGAAATAAACCACTTGCTCGTTGGCATCAGTGACGCCGTCTTCATCAAGCCTTTTCTGAATGTTGGCTTTCGTTTCGTCGTCAAAGAATCCAAGTAGCAAGTCGCGTGTCTCGTCAAATGTCAGTATGCGCAACTTGTGCGAGTCTTCTATGTCCATTATTTCGTAGCAAATGTCGTCGGCGGCTTCCATGAGATACACCAGTGGGTGGCGTGCGTATTGCAGAGGCTCGCCATCTCTTGAAATGCGAAAAATGCCCAATTCATCGGCTATTTTCTCATAAGTGGGTGCCTCTGTGTTGAAAAAGCCAAACTTGCCGCGAGTACCGCTAAGCGAACTTGACCTTGGGTATTTTACAACCGACGCAAGGGTTG
Source organism: uncultured Prevotella sp. (assembly GCA_964386825.1). GTDB lineage: Bacteria > Bacteroidota > Bacteroidia > Bacteroidales > Bacteroidaceae > Prevotella. The sequence goes on from CAYLUI010000019.1 coordinate 33,089, forward strand.
AGTAAGTCATCACGAATCCCCCCCTCCTTCTGCCGACGAATTGGTGTGCGAGCAGTCGGAAAGTGTTGGCGTTGCCCTCGAAATGTGTTATGTCATTCCAGAATTGCTCGCTTACCCTGTTTTTTAGGAAACTTCCACTGTCTTCAGTGAAAAACGTCTGGATGGCCTTCTCGCCAGAGTGCCCGAAAGGTGGGTTCCCCATGTCGTGGGCAAGTCCTGCCGTCTGCACAATGGTCCCGATTTCCTCAAACAGCGTCCCCCTTAGTTCCGGGTGTTTTTCCATGAGCTTCCGTGCCACGTCGTCTCCAAGGCTTTTGCCGAGCGACGAAACTTCGAGCGAGTGGGTCAGGCGGTTATGCACGAATACGCTTCCCGGCAATGGGAAAACCTGTGTCTTGTTCTGGAGACGGCGGAATGGGGCAGAGTAAATCAGCCTGTCGCCATCACGTTTAAATTCAGAGCGGTCGTCGTGGCGTTGCGGATGTCGTTCTTCTTGCCCGAGTCGCTTGTTTGATATCAGTTGAAGCCAGTCCATTCCTTTATCAGAGTTTCCCTTTTATTGTTTTTGTCGCAAAAATACAATGAATATTCCGTTTGCCCAACCAAAATCAGGAAAAATAGTAATTCATTTCTGCAAAATTGTGTTTTATTATTGTGCTATGTGGCTGAAAAGATGTAATTTTGCATTATTATGGTGAAGATTAAAGTTGTGAATGAAGGTTTGCAGCCATTGCCTGCATACGCTACGAGCCAGAGCGCAGGCATGGATTTGCGTGCTAACATAGGCGATGCCGTGACGCTTCGTCCCCTTGAGCGCAAGCTCATTCCCACGGGCTTGCGCATGGCGTTGCCACAAGGTTATGAGGCTCAGGTGAGGCCGCGCAGTGGTCTTGCCTTGAAGCATGGCATAACGGTGCTCAACTCGCCGGGAACCATCGACGCTGACTATCGTGGGGAAATCATGGTGCTGCTTGTGAACCTGTCTGACAAAGACTTTGTTATAAACCCTGGTGAACGCATTGCCCAGATGGTCGTGGCTCGACACGAGACGGCGAGCTGGGAGATTGTGGACACGCTCGATTCCACAGAGCGTGGCGAGGGTGGTTATGGACATACGGGAGTGAAATGATGAGGAAGCACGCTTTGCGAATATTCGCACTGTTCATTGCGGCTGTTGCGTTCCATTACGTGGCGACAGCATCCCTTGCCGACAAAAAGAAGAAAAGCAAGGCTGGGGACAAGGCTGCATTGGTGGTGCCAACGTTGACCCATGAACAGGACAGCGTTTTCAGCGAACGCTTTTACAATGCCATGGCACACAGGGAGAAAGGCAATGCCGATTCTTCCCTTATTTATATTGACTCGTGCCTCAAGGTAAATCCCAAATCGGCAATAGCCTACTTCCTACGTGCCGACTATTATTCAGACAACAACCAAGACTCGCTTGCCTTGCGCGACTTGGAGACAGCTGCGGCTCTTGAGCCTTCCAATGACACGTATCATGAGCGTGTTGCCCAATTGTACATAAACACAGGCAATTATGCCAAGGCAACGGAAGCTTTTGAGAGCCTTTATGCGCAAAAGCGTGACCGCGACGACGTGCTTGGCGTTCTCATCCAGCTTTACCGCCAGTTGCGCGAGTATGGCAAGATGCTTGATGCCATTGACCGTTTGGAGCAGGTTGACGGCGAAAGCGACCAGCTGTCCATGATGCGGATGAATGCCTATGAGCTTAAGGGCGATGAGCAAGGTGCTTATGCCACGCTCAAGGCTCTTTCCGACAGTCATCCCAATGACCCGAATTTCAAGCTCATGCTTGGCAATTGGCTCATGCAGCACAAGCGCCAAGACGAGGCTTATGCCATATACGACGCTGTGCTGAGAGACGATCCCGACAACGCCATGGCACAAAGCTCCATGTACGATTATTACAATGCCACGGGAAAGGACTCGCTTGCCAATGGCATGATGAACAGCTTGCTGCTTGGAAAGGAGACCCCGAGCCAGACGCGTATGCAGTTTTTGCGCATGGCCATCCAGGACAACGAGAGGCAAGGTGGCGACTCCTCCAAGATTGTCAGCCTCATGGCCGACATTCAGCGCATTGTGCCTGGCGACACGGTGCTTGCCCAGTTGAAGGTGGCTTATTACTCACTGAAGAACATGCCCCGCGACACCATCGGCAACGCATTGCGTGAGCTGCTTGCCTTGCAGCCCGACAATGCCGGCGCGAGGATACAGCTTATACAGGACATGTGGTCAACGCAAGACTGGAAGGAAATATCAAGGCTAAGCGAGCCGGGCATGCTTTACAATCCCAGCGAGATGGCGTTTTATTTCTTCACCGGGCTTTCGCGCTATTATCTTAAGGATGACGACGGTGCCCTTGACGCTCTGAAGCGTGGTACGGCGGAAATCAACGACCAAAGCAATCCTGACATCGTGGCTGACCTGTATTCCATAATGGGCGATATTTACCGTGACAAGGGAATGCAAAAGGAGGCATACGCGGCTTTCGATAGTTGCTTGCAGGTGAAACCTGACAATTATGGCACGCTCAACAATTACTCTTACTTTCTCAGCCTTGATGGCGTGGATCTGGAAAAGGCCGAGCGCATGAGTGCGAAGGCGGTTGCCGCCGAACCCAAAAACTCCACTTACCTTGACACTTACGCATGGGTACTCTACAAGCTTGGGCGTTATGCCGAGGCGAAAATATACATTGACCAGACGCTGAAGTTTGCCACCGACAGCACCTCGGATTCAACCTTGTATGAACATGCCGCCGAAATTTACGCCCAACTTGGCGATTATGCCGCCGCTGCCACCTTCTGTGACAAGGCCATAGGGCAAGGCGGCGACAAGAAAGCCCTGGAGAGGAAAAAGAAAAGTTACGTGAACAAAAGCAAGAAACAGAAATAGCGGAAAATGAAACACACACACTGGCTCATCATACTTTGCGTGTCATTGCTTCTTGCCGCTTGCGGCTCGAAGAAAGCGATGGTGAATGAAAAGGCTGCCATTGCCGCAGACGCGGAAAAGGTGGCACGCGATGCCGCCGAGGTTCAGGCAATAAACCACCTCCACTTCATGGAGAAGGTAAACACCCACAAGGCCGACGTGCAGAATATCGTGGCGGACATCAACTTCACTGCCATGGCTGGCGACAAGGATGTTTCTGCCCCCGGAACGTTGCGAATGCGCCGCGACAAGGTTATCCGCATCCAGCTTTTCATCCCATTCCTTGGCACTGAGGTTGGCAGGCTTGAGTTCACGCCCGACTATGCCCTTGTGGTTGACCGTCTCCACAAGCAGTATGTAAAGGGCGATTACAACCAGCTTGGCTTCCTGCGCGACAATGGTCTCGATTTCTATTCGTTGCAGGCTCTTTTCTGGAACGAGTTGTTCCTTCCCGGTCAGAAAGCCGTTGCCGAGGCTGACCTATCGAAGTTTCAGGTCAAGGCGGGCGAGGCTGGTTCTGGCAGCAGCGTGAGTTTTTCCGACGGGCGTTTGGGCTACGAATGGAATGTGTCGGCGACCGACGGCAAGATAAACCGTGCCGTGGTCACTTACACGTCGGCGGCACAGGGGCAGTCGGCGTTGACATGGGCTTATTCCGACTTCAAGCCACTCGGCTCGAAAACGTTCCCGGCTACCGAGGAATTCTCTTTTTTGTCGCCGTCGGTGAAGAAGGCGAAGAAGATAACCGTGCAGCTGCGCATGGACGGTTTCAAGACCAAGGACAACTGGGATGCCGAGACGACCATCTCGTCAAAATACAAGCAAGTGGACGCCAAGGATGTCTTGGCCAAATTACTTTCAATGTAAATGAAGCGGTTATTATTTTTATTTCTCGCCATAGCGATTTCTTTCTCATCCGTAGCGCAGACCACCAAGAAAAAGTCTGTGCGCAAGCAAACGCGCACCCAGCAGGCCACCAAGAAGCGTGCCACGAAACAGGCAAGCGGCAAGAATGCGTCACAAAAGGCAGACACGAAGGTTTACTCCAATGCTTCCATACGGAAGCTTCAGGGGCAGCGGGCTGACATACAGCGGAAGATAAAGGAGCAGGAGAAGGCGTTGAAGGCCAACAAGGCAAGCGTCGCCAAGAAACTCAGCGACCTGATGGTCATAAACGGCGAGATAAACAAGAACCAGAAGAACATCGACGGCATACAGGGCGACATTGACCAGCTGAACCGTAACATTGAGATTTTGAAGTCGCAGCTGCAGACCTTGCGTGCACAGCTGAAAGATCGTCAGGCAAAGTACATCAAGTCGATGCGTTACATGGCTCGCCACCGCTCGGTACAGGACCAGATGATGTTTGTGTTCTCGGCGAAGAACCTGTACCAGATGTACCGCCGCCTGCGCTTCGTGCGTGAGTATGCGCAATACCAGAGGGCGCAGGGCGAGGCCGTCAAGGCAAAGCAAGAGCAGGTTGACAACAAACACAAGCAGCTAACCTTGGTGCGCAGCCAGAAGAGCGACCTGCTGTATAAGGGGCAGCGTGAGCATGCCAAGCTTGAGGAAAACAAGACCAAGCAGCAGGAGATTGTCGATGGCTTGCAACGCCAGCAGCGCACCATCCAGACCATCATTGCCGACCAGCGCAAGAAGGATGCCGCGCTCAACGCCGAGATTGACCGTCAGGTGGAGATTGAGATTGCCAAGGTGCGTGCCCGTGCCGAGGCTGAGGCAAAGCGCCAGGCCGCTGCCGCCGAGGCAGCGCGCAAGCGTCGCGAGGCTGAGCTGGCACGCAAGAAGGCCGCCGCCGAGGCTGCCGCACGCGAGAACGCCAGACGCATAGAGGAGGCAAGGAAGCGCGAGGCTGCCGCACGCGAGGCTGCGCGCAAGGCTGCGCAGGCTGAGGAGGAGGCGCGCCGTGCGCGCGAGAACGCCGCTGCTGAGAAGGCCGCACGTGCCGAGGCTGAGGCGAGGGCTGCCGCAGCGAGGGCTGCCGCAGCCGAGCAGGAGGCTCGCGAGGCAAAGGCAGCTCGTCAGGCTGCGGAGCGCAAGCAGGAGGCTGATGCCGAAAGGGCAAGGAAGGAGATAGCCGAGGCTAACGAGGAGCACCGCGACATGCAGAAGTTCTCGACCGTGGACCGCATGATGAACAGTGGCTTTGAGGCCAACCGTGGTCGCCTGCCCATGCCGATAACGGGCAGCTACCGCATAGTGAGCCATTTCGGCCAGTACAATGTCGAGGGGCTGAAGGGTGTGAAACTTGACAACAAGGGCATAAACATCATGGGCAGTGCCGGATGCCAGGCTCGTGCCATATACGATGGCGAGGTTAGTGCGGTGCTGAGTTATGCCGGGTCAATGGTCGTCATGCTTCGCCATGGCGCTTACATCTCGGTTTACGCCAATCTCAGGTCGGCAAGCGTGAGCCGCGGTCAGAAGGTCAGCGCGCGCCAGGCTCTTGGCACGGTGGGTCCCGACCGCATACTCCAGTTCCAGCTTCGCAAGGAGCGTGCCAAGCTCAACCCAGAGGTGTGGCTTGGGCGTTGACAGGTTGTTGCCTGCTTGAAAAAATGTTTACATCACCCTCTCTGTGAATGGCGTAGCCATGACCGTCAAGCCCATTGCGGCAGTATGCGCCATTCTTGTGTTGGGTCGTAAGTGGTTGACAGTCAAAAGGAAAGCTTTTTGGTCGGTTCCCTGCCTTTTTCAAGGGGTACGATTACGGCGCAAACGTGACACGTTTGCGCCGTAATCGTTATGCCATAATGCCGTTGACGTGTTGCCTTTGCGGCGCTATGGCAGTGTGTTTGCGCCGTGAAAGGCGTGTGTTTGCGGTGTTTTTGTGTTTGTGGCGTGCCGTCAGGGCGCGCGTTTCATGGCGTGATGGTGAGTTGCGTCAGGTGCTTGGCATTTTTCAGGACGTTTTTCACATACCCGTTTTTGTGTCATTTTCCTTGACATTGACGCTTGGCGTTCGTTCCAAAGCCAGTGCGTTTGGGCAGAGCCGCCATTGTTGTCGGCATCAGGCTATGGTGGCTCCGTCGAGCAATTGCTGGTACGTGGCGAAGGCGTTGGCTATCTCGCTTATGCCTATGAACTCGTCGGCGCTGTGTGAGCGTGCCGACGAACCCGGGCCGAGCTTCAGCGATGGCCATGGCATAAGAGCCTGGTCGCTTAGCGTGGGCGAGCCATAGGGAGTCATGCCCAACGCCGTGCATCGCTTGACCAAGGGATGGTCTGCGGGTATGTGCGATGAGTGGAGCCTGAAAGAGTGGGCGCGCACCTCGCCCTTCAGGTGCGACTTCACGATGTCGAACACCTCCTCGTTGGTGTAAAGCTCGTTGGGGCGTATGTCAACGAGCATGGTGCACAGGTCGGGAACGACGTTGTGCTGTGTTCCGGCGTTCACTACGGTCAGCGTCATCTTGGTGGCGCCGAGCAACGGGCTTATGCGCTCGAACCTGTAATCCCTGATCCATGCCATGTCGTCTATGGCCTCGTAAATGGCGTTCACCCCCTCGTTGCGCGCTGCGTGCCCGCTCTTGCCATGCGCCATTACGTCAAGCACCATCAGCCCCTTCTCGGCTATGGCGGGCTGCATGCCTGTGGGCTCGCCCACTATCGCCACGTCGATGTGTGGCAGCATGGGCATGGCTCGGCTGAAGCCGTCCTTTCCCGACACCTCTTCCTCCGCCGATGCCAGATAAACGGTGTTGTATGGTTGTGGTCGCAGCGTGAGCCATCGGAACGTTTGCAGCAGCGTCACCAGTCCGCCTCCGCAGTCGTTGCTCCCGAGTCCGTAAAGGCGGTCGCCCTCCAGGGTGGGCTTGAACGGATCGTGCGTCCACGAAATCGCAGGCTTCACGGTGTCAATGTGTGCGTTAAGCAACAGGGTGGGCTTGCCGTCGTCCCATTCGGGCGACAACACCCACAGGTTGTTGCCCTCGCGCCGGGGAGCCAGCCCGTAGGTTTGCATGTAATGTTGCATCACGTCGGCCGCCTCTTTCTCGTCGCGGCTCACCGACGGTGTGGCTATGAGCGAGCGCAGCAGCTCAACCGCGTCGTTTACGTAATCTTCCTGTCTCATTGCAAGTGGTTGCATTTTATAGTGATGCCTCCACGCCCTTCAGGTGTTTGCCTGCCGGGAGTCGTGGTGCCTTGTTTCTTATCCGTCAGCAAAATTAATCAAAATGTAAAAAGTAAAAAGGTAAAAAATGTAAAAAGTGGCTTGTTTCGGGAAAAAACGAAAAAAAAAGCCTGTGAGGGTGCATTTTAACCCTTTTGTCTTTTTACTTTTTCACTTTTTCCGTATCTTTGCATAAAATTAAATAAACCTAAGCTTATGCAAAACAGGTCACACCTCTCCGTTCTGGTACAAAGCCAGGCTGAGAAATATGGCGACCGCAAGGTTCTGATGTATCAGGATTTTGGTGGCACGGAATGGAAATACGTGTCGTGGAACGAGTTCTCTAACAACGTGAAGCTGGTTAGCAATGCCCTTCTGAAGCTCGGCCTGAAGCCTCAAGACAAAATTGCCGTGTTCTCGCAAAACTGCGTGCAGTATCTTTACACCGATTTTGGCGCATACGGCATCAGGGCTGTTTCAATACCGTTTTACGCCACCACCTCCACGCAGCAGGTGCAGTACATGATAAACGACGCGCAGATCCGTCTGGTGTTCGTGGGAGAGCAGGAACAGTATGACGCGGCTCACCGCGCGCAGCTGCTTTGCCCGTCGCTTGAGCGCATCATCGTGTACGACCGTCGTGTGCGCATAAGCATGCATGACCCCGTAGCCCTTTATTTTGACGATTTCATGAAGATGGGCGAAGGATTTCCTTTCCAGAAGGAGGTTGAGAACCTGTACCATCAGGCTAACGGCGAGGACATTTGCAATATACTTTATACCAGCGGTACCACGGGCGACAGCAAGGGCGTGGTGCTTACTTATGGGCAGTATGACGCGGCTCTCAAGGCAAACGGCGCTTGCGTGCCGATAGGCGAGAGCGACCGTGTAATCAACTTCCTGCCTTACACCCACATCTTCGAGCGAGGCTTTACTTACCTCTCCCTGTCTGAGGGGTGTTTCCTCATTGTGAACACTGACCCGCACCGCATACAGCAGTCGATGATAGAGACGAGACCCACTTGCATGTCAAGTGTGCCACGCTTCTGGGAGAAGGTGTTCCAGGCCGTGAAGGCAAAGATTGAAAGGTCAAGCCCGGCCCAACAGAAGATATTCAACAAGGCGTGGAGCATCGGCAAGAAGTATAATGTTGATTACATTGCCGCCGGTCGCCGACCGCCGTTGACGCTTGCCTTGCAGTACAAGCTGGTTGACAAGGCTGTGCTCAGCCGGGTGCGTGCCCAGATTGGTCTGGACAATCCCAACTTGTTCCCGACTGCCGGGGCTTACGTTTCTCCTGAGGTTGAGGAGTTTGTGCATGCCGTGGGCATTTGCATGGTCGTGGGCTACGGTCTCACCGAGAGCCTCGCCACGGTGTCATGCGACCATAAGGGCGGCGCGTTCACCATCGGTTCCGTTGGCAGGCCAATCGATGGCATACAGATCAAGATTGGTGAGAACAGCGAGGTGCTGCTTAAGGGACCTACCATCACCAAGGGATACTATAAGCGCGACGAGCTTAACGCCCAGGCTTTCGACAAGGATGGCTTCTTCCACACTGGCGACGCAGGTTACTTGAAGGATGGCGAGCTTTTCCTGACGGAGCGCATAAAGGATCTTTTCAAGACAAGCAACGGCAAGTACATTGCCCCGCAGATGATAGAGGCGTTGCTGCTGGTTGACAAGTTTGTTGACCAAGTGGCGGTGGTGGCCGACCAGCGCAAGTTTGTCTCGGCTCTCGTCGTGCCGGCGTACAGCGTCCTTGAGGAATGGGCCACGAAGCAGGGCATAAGGTTTGCCAACCGTGAGGAACTGTGCGCCAACCGTGAGGTCCACGATATGATGGAGGAGCGCATTGAGACATTGCAGCAAGGCTTGGCGCACTATGAGCAGATAAAGCGTTTCACGCTGTTGCCGCATCATTTCTCGTTGCAGAATGGTGAGATTACCAACACGCTCAAGATGCGTCGCCCGGCAATATACAAGAATTACAAGGAAATAATAGACCGGATGTACGAGAACACCCCTTCGGACGGAGTGATAACGAAGTGATGGGCTTGGGGTGATTGGTACATCGTTAACGACAAACTTTTCATTACATATTATTCGTAATACGCATAATGATAACAGCAGACCAACTTAAGGATGTGCTGGAGCGCACGGAAAAGCTCCACCATTACCTTAATATAGACCAAAAGAAGGTGGAGTTTGAGGAGGAGCAGCTCCGCACACAGGCTCCCGATTTCTGGGACGACCCTAAGCGTGCCCAGGAACAGATGAGGAAGGTGAAGGGCATCGAGAGGTGGCTTACCGGATATAAGCAGTGCCGGCAGTATGCCGACGAGCTGCAGCTTGCCTTTGAGTACTATAAGGAGGAACTCGTTACGGAGAAGGAGGTTGACGATAATTTTGAAAAGGCAATGCACTCCATCGAGGACTTGGAGCTTAAGAACATGCTTCGCCAGGATGAGGACTCAATGGATGCCGTGCTTAAGATAAACAGTGGTGCCGGTGGCACTGAGGCGCAAGATTGGGCACAGATGCTTGTGAGAATGTACACGCGCTGGTGTGAGTCGAATGGATATAAGACAACCATAAGCGACTTTCAGCCGGGTGAGGAAGTGGGCGTGAAGAGCATGACAATGACCATCGAGGGTGGCGAGTGTGCTTATGGCTTCCTGAAGAGCGAGAACGGCGTGCACCGTCTGGTGAGGGTCTCGCCATACAATGCCCAGGGCAAGCGCATGACGAGTTTTGCCAGCGTATTCGTGACACCGCTTGTGGATGACACTATTGAGGTTTACGTTGATCCTGCCAAGGTGAGCTGGGACACTTTCAGGTCGAGCGGAGCTGGCGGACAGAACGTGAACAAGGTGGAATCGGGTGTGCGCTTGCGTTACCAGTATGAAGATCCTGACACGGGTGAGAAGGAGGAAATCCTCATTGAAAATACTGAGACGCGTGACCAGCCAAAGAACCGTGCCAAGGCCATGCAGCTATTGAAGAGCCAGCTTTATGACCGTGCGCTGAAGAAACAGCAGGCGGAGAAAGCGAAAATCGAGGCCGGGAAGAAGAAAATTGAGTGGGGCAGCCAGATAAGGAGCTACGTCTTCGATGACCGTAGGGTAAAGGACCACCGCACGGGATACCAGACTTCGGACGTGGATGGCGTGATGGATGGAAAAATTGACGGTTTCATAAAGGCTTACCTTATGGAGTTTGCTGAGAGTGATGCCGAGAACAAGGACTGATGAAAAAACTAAAACTATAGACTTATGGGAAACAACAAGAAGGATCAGGCAAAGCATGTTGCCGTAAAGGAGGTGAACAACAAGACGGTTAACGCCAAGCGCACTGAACATCAGGAAAAGCAAAAGGACATGGGCGAGAAAATCGTGAAATGGATATTCGGAGTTCTCATAGCCCTCGCCGTTATTTATATGGTTTGGTCGTTCTTCAATGTGCAGTGAGCTGACTGACGAAATTGCGCGGGTGGCTTCCACTCTGCGGCATTGGCGGTACGTGTGAATGTACCGCCTTTTTTATTGTCTCAATGGTGTGGCCATGGTTTGCCAAATAGGGCTGGCTGATGGTAAAATCCTATGATGTTTGTATGAATTCTTTATAATTGCTTTCGGTTTATACGTAAAACTGAATATTTTTTTATAATTTTGCAGGCTGTTAGTAGTGTTTATAGTCTAAAATATTATTGAAAGCGTAGAAAATGTCAGAGGAAAGAGCGAGTTTTGGCAGTAAGATAGGGCTTGTGCTTGCCACCGCCGGTGGTGCGGTGGGATTGGGCAACGTGTGGCGTTTCCCATATATGGCAGGTGAGAATGGCGGAGCCGCCTTTATCTTGATTTATATAGGTTGCATACTGTTGCTTGGCATACCTTGTATGATTTCCGAGTTTGTGATTGGGCGGCATGGAGCAGCCAATACCTATAGGGCGTATTCGAGGGTATCCAATGGATCGCCATGGAAGTATGTCGGTTTCCTTGGCATACTGACCGGGTTTCTCATAACAGGTTATTATGCAGTAGTGGCAGGGTGGTGTGTCCAGTATGTTTATGCTTCTATTATGGGGCAACTTAGTGGTGACGCGGCATTCGTGAAAGACTATTTCACCCGTTTCTCCACCGATCCCGTGCAGCCGGTGTTTTGGCTTGTCATTATAATGCTCGCCTCTCATTTTGTAATAATCCATGGTGTGCGTGGCGGTATTGAGAAGGCCTCGAAGACCATGATGCCTACGTTGTTTGTGCTGCTGCTCGTAATAGTTGTGGCATCGTGCATGTTGCCAGGTGCCGGCAAGGGCGTGGAGTTCCTTTTCAAGCCCGACTTCTCGAAGGTTGACAGCGGTGTGTTCCTTGGTGCGTTGGGGCAGTCGTTTTATTCGTTGAGCATAGCCATGGGGTGTATTTGCACTTATGCGTCCTATTTTAAGCGCAAGACCAACCTGCTTGGGTCTGCTGTGCAGATTTCCATAATCGACACGATGGTTGCCATACTTGCAGGTTTGATGATTTTCCCTGCCGCTTTCTCGGTTGGCGTTAATCCCGACAGCGGACCGTCGTTGATATTCATTACGTTGCCCAATGTTTTCAACGAGGCTTTCAGTGGTGCTCCGTTGTTGGGGTGGGTAATCTCGTTGATGTTCTACTTGTTGCTTACCGTTGCTGCCCTCACGTCGCTAATGTCATTGCACGAGGTCAGTACGGCTTTCTTTTATGAGGAATTGCACATAACGCGCAAGAAAGGCGCTTGGATTGTGACAATCACCACAACCGTCATTGGTGCAGTGTGCTCGTTGTCGCTTGGTGCCTGGAGCGATTTGCAGATTGGAGGCAAGCCCCTGTTTGATGTCTTCGACTTTGTTACTGGGCAAGTGTTCTTGCCGTTAGGTGGTTTCCTGACTTGCATCTTCCTTGGTTGGTTCGTGCCGAAGAAACTTGTCCGCGATGAGTTTACGAATTGGGGAACGGTGAGTCGCAGGTTCTTTGGCATTTACATGTTCCTTGTGCGCTTTGTGGCACCGATTGCCATATTGGCAATTTTCCTGCATCAGTTTGGCGTGATTTGATTTCGTGAAAATAAGTGCGCGTACAGGTGGCGTTCGGCTTTGCGCATTTGACGTGGATGGCTTCAATACTAAAAAAGATAAATAAATGGAGCGTGGCAATTTTGGGACAAAATTAGGAATTGTTTTGGCTACCGCCGGCTCTGCCGTCGGACTGGGCAATATTTGGCGTTTCCCTTATATGACGGGGCAAGATGGCGGAGCGGCATTCATCGTGGTTTATCTCGTGTGTGTGCTTCTGCTTGGCATACCTGGCATGGTGGCGGAATTCATCGTTGGTCGTCATGGAGCGGCCAATGCTGTTACGGCATACGCCCGTGCCGGTGGTAGGTGGTGGGGGGTGCTTGGCTACGTAGGAATGTTTACCTCGACGATTATCCTTGGTTTCTATTCGGTCATAGCCGGTTGGTGTTTGCAATACTTTTTTGTTTCGGTACTTGGTCGTCTTAATGGTGATGCCACGTATGTCACGGAGTATTTCAATAAGTTTTCATCAGACCCGGTGAAACCGGTTTTCTGCTCGATAGTCTTTGTTTTGATAACCCATCTTGTGGTGGTACGTGGCGTTAGGAAGGGCATAGAAAAGGTGAGTAACATCCTCATGCCCACGCTGTTTGTACTATTGGTCGTCATCGTTGTCGCTTCGTGCATGCTGCCAGGAGCCGACAAGGGCGTGGAGTTTCTTTTCAAGCCCGATTTCTCAAAGGTGACGCGTGGAGTGTTCCTTGACGGTTTGGGACAAGCTTTTTTCTCGCTGTCGCTTGGAACCGCTTGTCTTTGCACTTACGCTTCTTATTTCACTCGCAAGACAAACCTGTTGAAGACAGCGGGGCAGATAGTCTGCATTGATACGCTCATCGCCATACTTGCAGGGTTGATGATATTCCCGGCAGCATTCTCGGTTGGCGTAAATCCCGATAGTGGACCGCAATTGATCTTCATAACGCTGCCCAATGTCTTCCAGCAGGCATTCTCTCCTGTGCCGGGTTACATTGTTGGGGTGTTGTTTTATTCTCTTCTTTCCCTTGCCGCACTTACGTCAACAATATCAATGCACGAAATTGGCACAGCCATGTACAGCGAGAAACTGCATGTGTCGCGGAAGAAGGCTGCGGTGATTGAGACGGTGGTGGCTGTTTCGATTGGAGTATTGTGCTCGCTGTCTTGCGGTGCGGTTGACATCACGGTGTGTGGCAAGAGTTTCCTTGACTTTTGCGATTTTCTGACATCAAACATTCTCATGCCCGTAGGTTCGTTTTCAACGTGCATACTTGTGGGATGGGTGGCTAAGCGAAAAATGGTGCTTGATGAGTTTTCCAATTGGGGAGCTGCATCGCGACGTTTTTATGGGGTGTGGCTTTTCCTGGTACGCTTTGTTTCGCCTATTTGCATAGCCGCCATAATCCTTCACCAGATGAATATTATTTGAAGACATGCGACTAAGGGATTTGCTGTACATGAACCGTTCTGACCGTGGTGTGCTTGCCTTTGTTCTTCTGTTGGCGGTAGTTGCGATTGCCGCATTCCATTTTGCCTCAGGCGATGATATGACTGTTGGCGGTGAGCGAACTGACAGCGTTCGTATGCATGGCAAGAACCGTGCATACGAACATGAATTTGCTGGGGAGGAAACGCAACATGGTTACTATGCGGAGAATGCCGGTAGGAGTATAAGGCTTTTCCCTTTCGATCCTAATACCGCCGACTCAACGCAATTGCTGAGTCTTGGGCTGAGTCGCTGGCAGGTAAGGAGCATTTATAAATATCGTGCCGCAGGTGGTGTGTTTAGGCAGCCGGAGGATTTCGCAAGGTTGTATGGACTTACTAAGAAACAGTATGAGGATTTGCGACCGTATATAAGAATTAGTAACGGCTACAAGCCGGCTATAGAGTTTTATGAGCCGCGTCCACGTCATGTTAATATACCTGACAGCATAGCCGCAAGACATGTTGAGAAACTGAAGGCAGGTGAGACTATTGAGCTTAATGCCGCTGACACAACTCTTTTGATGCGCGTGCCCGGAATAGGACGTTATTATGCACGCCAAATTGTGAATCGCAGGACATGGCTTGGAGGTTTTTACACTGCTGACCAGCTTATGGAAATAGAATACCTGCCGAAAGAGGCTCTTAACTATTTTCATGTTGACGTGGGGAAAATCAAGAAATTGAACGTTAATAAACTGTCTTTGTCTGAGCTTAAACGGCATCCATACATTAATTATTATCAGGCAAAGGACATCGTGGATTATCGCCGTATGCGCGGTTTCCTGACAACTATTGAGGAGTTGAGGCTTATGAAGGATTTCACGGAAAAGGATATTGAGAGGCTGAGGCATTATCTTGAGTATTGACCACTTGTGGGGTTGGCTTGCCGAATGATTTTTTTGCCAAAAATAAAGCGATTATGAAAAAAGTATTGTTTGCATTTCTGATGTTATTGAGCTGTCAGTTGGCTTTCTGCCAAACTGCAGGTTCGGTGTTTGATGATTTTCGCGATAAGAAACATGCCGAATATGTTTCCGTACCGCGCTTATTGACAGCAGTCGCTGCCTCGAAGATGAAGGACGGCAAGTTGGCTTCTGTGGTAAAGAACGTGAAGGAGGCTAAAGTGTTGACGTTGAACGATTGTTCCAAGTCGGTGCGGCGAAAGTTTGCCAAGAAGGTGACGGCTCTTTCAAAAAAAGGATATGACAACTTCACGGGCATGAAGAGTGGTAAGGACAAGGACATTACTGTACTTGTCAAACAGGACGGTGAGACTATAAGCGAAATTGTGGCACTTGTTCTAAACGATGAAGTATGTGTTGGCATCCTGGTGGTTGGCAGCATCAATGTTGATGACGTGGCTGCGTTGATAGGGATGGTAGGCGTGTGAGAAAGCAAGTGTCACGGCACGGGTTGGGTGTTTTGTTGCCGTGGCACTTGTTTCAAGTCTTCGCAATCAGAGTTACATGAATTTGAAATAGCGTTAAAAAAACGGTCGAAATGATTATTTTTTCAATAAAGATAAATATTTTCGGTTTTGTTTAGTAACTTTGTGGCGACTTTTTGTTTTTAATTTTAGTTTTATGAAGAGATTTTACTTCTTTCTTTTTGTTGTGCTTAGTGTTGTTGGGGTGAGCGCACAAAATACCCCCCCCCCACGCACTTTATTGAGGCTACGGTCTCAAAGTTAGATACCGTTTATACTTTTAATGTAGGCTGTGCTGAGGCGGGAAGTGTGATTTCCGTTGACTGGGGTGACGGGAAAATAGTGACAGCAGGCACTTCAGAGCAAGCCTACGATGGTTGGGATGGTGACGTTGAGGTTTCGGGCACGGCAACCGGAACCGTCAGGATTTACTCCACGGGTACCGTTACGCATTTCAGTTGTGTCAACAAGTCGGCTCTTGGTGCTGCCGGTCTTACTTCTTTGGACATTTCCAATGCCAAGGATCTCACTGAGCTTGAGGCGAACGGCAATTATCTGACGGAGTTTGACTTTTCGCAAAATAAGTCACTTACTAAAGTTTATCTCAATAACAACTGTCTGACAAGCGTAAGCCTTAACACAGCCGTAACCTATCTCAACTTGCAAAACAACAGGCTTACGGCTTTTGATGGCAGTATTGCCCCAATGCTTTCTACTATTTATTTGAGCGATAACACAGCTTTGGGCAATTTGGATTTGAGTAAAAATACGTCACTCAAGAGTGTTTATGCCATAAATGCTGGCATAACAAGCCTCAAGCTTGGTGCCAATGCCACTAAAAGTCTTTATGTTAGTGTCAATGACAATCCTGGCTTGACAAGTCTTGACGTTACTGAGGCTACAGGACTTGGCAACAAAGGACGCTTGTTTGCCACGAATTGTAATCTTACAGAACTAAAATATTCTTCCATTGCTACTGCCAATGTGAGCAATAACAAGTTTACTCTTTCCTCTCTACCAACCGCCAATATAACCAACCTGACGTATGCTCCGCAGAAAGACATGGAAATAGAAGATATTTCTGGTGTCATTGACCTTTCGTCTCAGGCTTTTGTTGGTGACAAGGCGACGGTTTATACGTGGTATGCCGCAAGTGGTAACGATGCGCAATCCCTAAGTGAAGGCACTGACTATAAAGTTGATGGAGGAAAGTTTACTTTCCTGAAGGATTTTGACGCTGTTTATTGTGCCATGAGCAATGATGCTTTGCCAAAATTCAGCGGCAATGATATTTTCAAGACGGTTACGGTGAGGGCGACCGCATCTTCCACTACTGGTATCTTTGGCATTGAGGATGTTAATGCCAATGCTCCTGTTTTTACTATCAATGGTGTTAGTGCCGGTAATTATGGGAAACTTCCTGCCGGAATATATGTAAGGAACGGCAAAAAGTTTGTGGTTAAGTAAAAGTTTATTCTCCTTGCATGCTATGTGAGTGTACCGTGTTGTTATGCTTGCTCGCATGTGGGGAGGTTGCTTTTTATCCTTTAAAATTGTAGTTTCCAATGATGAGAAAACTTGTTTTGTCCATACTTTTTGCATCCGCATTGTCTGTGGCTCATGGGCAGCTTGTTGTGCCAAACCCAGCCATGTTTCCTGATCATGTGGATCCTTTGCTGAAAAGTGATTGGGCCCAAGGGGCACCTTTTGATAACCTTACGCCAACTTATACTACCCAGAACAGCATTACTGGCACTACGGTTACGCGCCATTGTCCGGTAGGCTGTGTGGCAACGGCTTTGTCGCAAATTATGTATTATTGGAAATATCCGGATGTTGGCAATGGAGAGATAAAACGGAAGACTTTTATCGACAAGGACAGTATAAAGGCCAATTTTGGTGAGACGCATTATGATTGGTCAAACATGCTTGACCATTATGACAATACCACAAGTGGTTATTCTGAGGCTCAGATTAGGGCTGTGGCCACTTTAAGTTTCCATGCAGGAGTGGCTGTCGGCATGATTTATCAACAGTCTGGCAGTTCCGCCATACCAAGCAGCTCGCTTGCCACGAGCATGGTAGATTATTTTCGTTATTGCAAGGATAGCGTTCGCTACGTAAAGCGCAGTGATTATACCAAGGAAGAATGGATGGATATGATATTCAGGGAACTGAGTTGTGGTCGCCCGGTGTTTTATACGGGGAAGAGCAAAAATGCTCAGCTTGGTGTGCATGCCTTCGTGATAGATGGTTATGACAGTGAAGGCAAGGTGCATGTGAATTGGGGCTGGCGTGGGTTGGACAACGGCTATTATGACGTGGATTTGGAAGGTGTCGCAGGATATGATTATACTGATAATCAGGCGATGATAGTAGGATTAATGCCCCCAGTGTCCTCTACGAAAGCAAATGCCATTCAAACTTCTTCGAACAAGAAAGCCGTTGGTGTTTATACCATCGATGGCAAGCGCGTGACTAATCCTGAAAAAGGAATGTATGTTATATTATACAGCAATGGGGAGGCAAGCAAAGTTTTGTATTGATAAATTACCACTCTCATATAAACAACCAAATGATAAAAATTAATAGATTGATTCAGCCAATATTGCTTGTTGCCGTAATCTTGGCATCGACTGCTGTTACGGCGAAAAGTAAGAAAAAAATCAAGACTCCGGCTTTGTCGGCGCTTAAGGCAGACAGCGTGAAGACGATAGCCAAGGCAACCAAGGGAGCGACTAAAAAACAAGGTCTTTTTACCATTTATTTCAACCAAAAAGAAGGTAAGCTTTTCTTCGAATTGCCGGATTCGGCATTCGATAAACTTTATATGTTATCAAGTCGCATAGCTTCAACAAGCGACGGAAGTGATTATGTCGCCGGACAGATGAACGTGCAACCGTTTGCTATATCCTTTTCAACAGACGAGCGCAACGTTTACCTGCATCAGGTAATGTCACTCAATACTGTTGTTCCAGGCGATGCCATTACACCGTCTTTCCATGACAACAATTTAAATCCAGTTCTTGCAGGTTTTAAGATTGTGGCACGCGAGGGCAAGAAATTACTTATTGATGTCAGTAAGTTCTTTTGCAGTAACGAGAAAAGCATCTCTCCTTTGAAAAACACCAGCCCTATAAGCAAGTTGCTTGGTGGGACAGATGGAATTAAAGGTACTTTCATGCCTGATGCCTCAGGTTTTGTTTTTGCCAAGTCGTTCCCGAAGAATATCGAAATAGAGAGCATGTTAAGTTATCAGACGACAGGTGTGATACCAAAACCTTACACCGTAAAGGTTCATCGTTCCCTTTTTGCTCTTCCAGATGAAAATCTTATGCCAATGCGATTGCAAGATAATCGTGTGGGTTATTTTTATACTGACAAGAACGTTTATTCTTCGGATGCAGACCGTATAGAGGAGCGTGCGATAATAAATCGTTGGGACTTGCGTCCGCGTAAGGAGGATGTCTCCAGGTATTTTGCCGGGCAATTGGTCGAGCCTGAGAAGCCTATTGTCTTCTATGTAGATTCGGCTTTCCCTGATAAATGGCGTTCTACGATAAAAGAGGGAATTGAGGTATGGAATAAGGCTTTTGAGACGGCAGGTTTCAAAAATGCTGTACGTGCCTTGGATTATCCTAAGGACGACCCGGATTTTGATCCGGATGACATGCGTTACAATTGTTTTAGATATGTGGCCACATCAACAGCCAATGCCATGGGACCGAGTTATGTGGATCCACGTACTGGCGAGATACTTGCGGCTAATGTAATATGGTATCATAACATTGTTTCTTTGCTTCACAATTGGCGTTTTGTACAGACTGGTGCTGTTGACGCACGTGTCAGGAAAGCGAAGTTTGACGATGATGTAATGCGTGAATCCATAAAATATGCAGCCTCACACGAGGTTGGTCATACGCTTGGACTCATGCACAACATGGGAGCAAGTTTCTCTTTTCCAGTTGACAGTTTGCGAAGTCCGTCGTTTACTCAGGTTTATGGCACTACGCCAAGCATAATGGATTATGCTCGCAATAATTACGTCGCACAACCTGGTGACATGGAGCGAGGAGTGAAATTGACTCCTCCAGAACTGGGTGTTTATGACATTTATGCCATAAATTGGGGATACCGTCTAATAAAGGATGCCGATAATCCAGAAGCGGAAAAAGCTACGCTTGACACTTGGATAGCAGCCAAGGCTGGTGATGCAAAATTCCAATTTGGTCCGCAGCAATTTTTCTCTACTGTTGACCCAACGTGCCTTACGGAAGATTTGGGAGACGATCATGTAAAGGCCAGCGATTACGGCATTAGCAACCTGAAAGTACTTATGGATAACTTCTTGGAATGGACCAAGGAAGACGGCGAGCGTTATGATAATGTTGAGAAAATGTACATGGAAGTTACCAAGCAGTATGGTCGCTATCTTAAGCATGTGCTTCCTGTTGTTGGTGGTGTGGTTTATAAGGAAATACGTCAAGGTGATGGCCAGGATGTTGCAAGGCGGTATGTTGGCAAGGTTGCCCAGTGCAATGCCATGCAGTGGTTGTTGTCTCAGGTGCGTTCATACGACAAATGGTTGACTCCGGCAGGTTTGGTACAGAAACTTGAAATTGACATGAATGTTAATGATAAGTTGCGTCAGCAAATCGTTGGCTCGTTGATGAATGCCAGTGTTCTTTATCGAATAAAGGAAGGTGGCAATCTTGATCCACGTGGCAACTATCGTCTTGTCGATTATCTTTCCGACCTTACCAATTCTATTTTTGTGGCTCCAAAAGGTGGCGTATTGGAAGCCGAGGAACAGAGCCTTCAAGCTGCGGCGTTGGCACAGATGATACGATTGTCAGGACTTGTGCCTGCTGCGTCAAAAACATCAAAGTCAACGTTGGCTGACTTGCAAGTGGAATCTGATTGTATTGGCGACAATGCGGATCATTACTGGTGCGGATGTGCTTATGACAGTTTTTATCGCGTTAATCTTGGTGTTTCTGCGCTTACAAAGGATGAGATGGGCATGTTGATGATGGGACGTTTGAAAGCTGTGTTGCAAAAATACCGTTCTTATCGTAATTCTGCCATTGGTCTGACACGCGATTTTTATGATTATCAGATACATAACATCCAACAGGTCCTGACCTTTAAATAAATAATGACAAATATGTATTACAGGCAGATAGTGGGCGTTGCCCTGATATTGCTTTCTTTTACCACGACTGTGCAGGCTCAGGAAACCGTGTCGGAACCAAACCGCATGTTGCAAACTGATGTGGTGAAGGGGACTGTAACTGATCAAGGCGGCGTGCCTTTGATTGGTGCGCAGGTACGTTGGAAGGGCACGAAGACAGTGGCGGTGACCAACGTTGACGGTGAATTTACCATACCATGCGATAAGGAATCCGGAACGCTTGCTGTCAGTTATATAGGTTATAAGAGTTTTGAGGTTGACATGCCTACCTCAAGGCGGACTGTCAACATTACGCTGAGTGATGATGCCCAGGCTCTTGACGAGGTGGTTGCCATAGGTTATGGCATACAGAAAAAGTCGTCGCTTACAGGCTCCGTGGAGACCATTAAGAGTGACGAGATTCTTATGATGCCAACAGCCAATCTTGATCAGGCAATTACCGGACAGGTGGCAGGCATGCAGGTTATGCAGGCTACTGGCGATCCGAGTACGGCAAAGGAAACCAATATTCGTGTCCGAGGCATCAACGAATCGCCGTTGCTTGTCATTGACGGAGTGCCACGTTTTGGAACCTCAACGTCTGATGGTGAAATGCGGCTGAGTGACCTTAACCCAGATGACATTGAGAGTGTTACGGTGTTGAAAGATGCTGCCGCTGCTGCGGTTTATGGCAGTCGTGCTGCCAACGGTGTTATTCTTGTCACGACAAAAAAGTCGCAGGGCAACAAGAAAGTACGCATAAATTACCGTGGACAGTATAACTCGCAAACGGCTACTAAAATGCCGGAGTTTCTCAACGGTTACGATTTTGCGCTGTTGTATAACCGCGCTGTGGAAAATACTCCTTCTACGACAAACGAAAAATACACGGAAGAGCAGTTGGAACAAATACGCACAAATTCCAATCCAAATGTGTATGGCAATGAGGACATGAGCGATTACCTAAAGAAGAGTGGCTTCTCAACGACGCATAGCCTGTCGGCGAGTGGTGGTAATGATTATGTAAACTATTATCTTTCTTTTGGTTACGCCAACTCCAATGGAATTTATTCAGGCGTTGGAAAACGAAGGCTTAACTATATGGCAAAGGTTGATGCGAAGTTGTCCCAAAGGCTTACGTTGTCTGTCAACTATTCGGGAACGCGCACCAATTCGAAGAACAGCAGTTTCACCACTATGACTTCCATGTATGATTATTCGCCATTGCAGGTTCTTCGTTTTACGAATGGTGCTCTCGCAAGCATTTCCGGTTCCAACCCACTTATAAACATAGATGGCTTGGGAGGTTACATCAAGAATAAGACGAAGATGAACTCCATGACCGTAAATTTCAATTGGGAAATGCCTTGGTTGAAAGGGTTGTCAGCGTATGTCCGTGGTACGTTTGATGACAATAATTCCGTGCAAAGCACATTCTCGAAGCCTGTTACGCTTTACACATACGATTCTGGCACGGATTCTTATTCCCAGGATGCCAATACCGTATATCCAACGGCGAAAGTGTCTCTTCAACAGAATGACAATTTCTTTGAGAGTCAATTGTATGAGGCTGGACTAAATTATGTCAATACTTTTGCCGGCAAGCATGACCTTGAGGGAACACTGGTTGCTAACTACCAGCGCACGCATAACAATTACATGAACGGAACCAATCTTGACAAGAGCATCTATCCGGAGACGATGGGGACGGCACAGACGGCGACACTGACAGGCAACGAGTATCGCAATCAGCGTGCTTCGCTTATTGGTCGCGTACATTATGGTTATGATTACCGTTATTTTGGTGAGTTTAGTTTTCGTGTTGATGGCAGCAACAACTTTGCCCCCTCAAAACGTTGGGGATTTTTCCCGTCATTTTCTGGAGCTTGGGTTGTGAGCAATGAACCGTGGTTCCGTGAATGGAAACAAGACGTGCTGAGCAATGTCAAGTTGCGTGCCTCAACGGGATGGCTTGGCAACGATGGGGTTGCAAGTGCCTATTCTTACTTGAAGACGTATGTTGAGTCAACTAACAACGGATATAGTATAGGGGGCAACTTCAGGCCGGGCGTTGGGCTTTCGGTGGGAGGGTATCCTAATCCTGACCTTACTTGGGGCAAGACGCATGACTGGAATTTTGCCACGGATCTTGGCTTCTTTGGCGGTCGCCTTGCCATCACATACGAGTATTATATTCGTTACGAGACCGATAAGATAACGTCTGCGCCAGATTACCTTTATCCGCCATCGACAGGTGTTGAGGGCAATGTGCCGAGCATCAATTTTGCCAAGTTGAAGGCCTGGGGCTGGGATTTGACCATTAACCACAAGAATACGGTTGGCAAGCTTAAGTACAATGCCGGCGTGACTTTGGCGAAGAATGACGACAAGTATGTTGATTTTGGCGATGAGAGTGCCCAGTTGCCAAACTTGCGTCGCAAGGGCACGAGCAGTATGGTGTGGACAATGTATCAGGCAGCAGGACTCTTCAAGACGGAAGAGGAAGTCGCTGGCTGGGCAGAGCAGGATGGTCAGGGCAATGCAACGCTTGCTCCTGGCGACATAAAATATGTTGACCAAAATGGCGACAACGTCATAGATTCCAATGACCGCATTTATGTTAAAAACTCATCGTACCCGGACATGGACATGGCAATCAAGCTTGGAGCGTCTTACAAGGGATTTTATGTCAACTTGTTGTTCCAGGGCGAGTTTGGTTACAAGCAAAACATAACCGAGTCGTACTCACTTTATAACAGCACGCTGCAGAAATTCCAAAAATACCATCTTGCGGAAACGTGGACGGCTGACAATCCTAATGCCCGTTATCCGCGCATCAAGTTTGCCACGAGTAGCGACAACAACCGTCGTGCTTCAACCTTTTGGATACAAGACTGTAACTTCTTGCGATTGAAGATGCTGAACGTGGGTTACAGTTTTCCGACGAAACTCATCCGTCACGCCGGGTTGTCATCGGCAGGCGTTGCTTTCCAGGCTGGAAACTTGTTTACGATTACCAATCTTGATTACGACATGGACCCAGAATCCTTGCGCGGTTATCCTGTGCAGAAATCGTATGGCGTGACACTTAACTTAGGATTTTGACAGAATCAATTCCCGAACATGAGAAATATAAGAAACATCATTATGCTATCGGCTTCTGCCTTTATGCTGTCTGTTGCGTCCACAAGCTGTGACAGTCTTTTCGATGATGCGCCAATGAACGTTATCTCTGACGAAAGCACGTGGACTAACGGGCAGCTTCTCGACGAGTATGTCAATTCGTGGTATCACGGCATGAGCGATGGCTTCAGCACCTACGTTCCAAACACGGCATTGCTGAAAAGCATTTCAAGATATTATCTTCCTTGGTTTGGAGACCAGCTGACAGTGGGCAAGACTGATTATTTCAATGCTGGATATGGTGACATCCTTAAAGGCAATGAGGAAACCATCACCAATTGGGCATCTGGTATTTGGAGCAACTGTTATGCCCAGATACAGTACATTAACACATTCCTCGCCAACGAGGGAAAGGTTCCTGACGCAGCACAGCGCACGCGTGTTGACGGTGAGGCTCACTTCTTCCGCGCGTACTATTATTATATGTTGTGGCGTCGCTTCGGTGGAGTGCTGCTTATTGACCGTCCTTACGATCCGCTGCACGAAGACGTTAGGTTTCCCCGCGCCTCATATCAGGAAATGGTTAATTTCATTGTGCGTGAAGCCGATGCAGCGGCAGCCGAGCTTCCTGTCAGCTACGAGCAGGCAAACGTTGGCCGTGTCACCAAGGGAGCTGCGCTGATGCTTAAGGCGAAGGCGTACTTGTGGGCTTCGAGCGAGGTTTTCCAAAATAAGGACAAGGAGTGGCTTGGGTTTGCCGATGATCAGAGCCGTGCCATGCTTGACAAGGCAAAGGCCGCATACGACGAGCTTTTCGCCCTCAACGCTTATTCGCTTGTGCCCATTTCGGCTACTACGCAGGATGGCATACGTGACGCTTATCGTCAGGTTTTCATAACGAAGAACTCGCAGGAATCCATTCTTGAGGTGCAGCATAGCGACGACGGCGATTATGCAAACAAGTTTGGGCACAAGCTTGACCGTGACGCGGCTGCTCCATACTTTACCGGCACCACGGCGGCTTACACGCCGACTCAGAACCATGTTGACGAGTATGGCATGCGTGACGGAACCACTTACGATGCCGCCGCCCCATACGCCAACCGCGACTATCGGTTTTATGCCAACATTTTATTCAATGGCTGCACATGGCGCAATCACGTCATGGACATGGCGACAACGGATGGCGATAAAGGCGTTGACATAACGCCTTATGGCACGTCAACTACTGCGGCATACAGTCGCACGGGTTACTACATGGGAAAGTTCGTTGACGAGACGCAGGCCATCGACGACAATGATACTTACGCCAGCAAGCAGAATTATATAATTTGGCGTTACGCCGAGGCTTTGCTCGACTATGCCGAGATTGCATGGAGGACTGGCGATGCCTCAACGGCTCTTGCCATGGTGAACCGCATCCGCTCGCGGGTTCACATGAACAGTCATGAAACCATAACATGGGAGCTTATAAGGAATGAACGGCGTGTGGAGATGGCTTTTGAGGAAACCACCTATTGGGATCATTTCCGCTATGGTGAGGCTGTGCGGCAGCTGAGCGGCAGCACTAATCCTCTGAAAGCCGTTGCCATAACCGTGAAAAATGGCGAAGTGACGTATAAGATAAGCAATCTTAACCGTTTCCCGGGGCGTGTGCGAGTCTTCCAAGAGCGTGAGTATTATCTGCCAATTCCCCTTAGCGAGGTGCAGTTCCAGGGAATAGAGCAGAATCCTGACTGGAATCAACTGTAAAATGGTTTATAAAATAAAGCAATCATGAAGAAAATATTTACATTGGCTGTGACAATGCTCGCGGCCTTGTCGGCTTCGGCAGACAGTTTCAACTTGTTCCCAGCCTACGATGGCTGGCTCTGTTTCAATTCCCAGAACGTGATAAACAGTTATGTCGGGATTATAAATGAGGACGATTATCTTGTGGATGCCACCGGGAAGATTGTGCAGATGGTTTATGCCGACCAAATGCCCGATTATCCTCCTACGGAAGCCGATCCCGATATTGTCGGGGCAGGCACCGATGGCGAAATTGGCTCTGAGGGTTCTGTTTCCGGTGCACTCATTCTTCAACCGGCTTCAGCTGTTGCAACCATTAACGGCGGCGGCTTTGTGCTTGCCTTGCCGTCGTGCTCGACGCTCAGCATCGACTATTCGTCAAACAGCAGGGTTATGGCACGCATTGTTGCCACCACTAATCCCAATGCTCCGATGGGCAATGTCAGCTCAAGCTACGAGCTTGATTCCGACAAGGGATGGAAGGTGATATCCGCCAAGTATGCCAGTGTCTTTTCGCGTTTGCCGGCAGGGCATGGTCAATGGGCGGGCATTGAGAAGTTGTCGAATGGCTCCGATGAGGTTACGATACAAAGCGACAAGCCAATATACGTTTGGTTTCAAAATGCCACGCGTGACACGGTTTATGTCCACGGCGTGAAGGTCACGACACCGAAGCAGGAAACCGCAGGGGTTGCCGGCGTGCAAGTTTCCCATAAAGGTGCAACCGAGGTGTATGGCATTGATGGCGTAAGGCTTGGCACTGATGCGTTGTCTGGTCGCAGGCATGGCATTTTTGTTGTGCGAAAGGATGGAAACGTGAGGAAGGTTATGCGCTGATGTGGCAAGGGCGTTGGCGTAACCTAATATTTTGGCGTAAGCCAATATTAATGTAAACAAAAAGCATAATTAAGATAAACAAAAAACACGGAAGCCGACTATGATGCTTGGCTTCCGTGTTTTTTTGTCGGGATGACCGGACTC
>CAYLUI010000020.1:0-34609 GCA_964386825.1 uncultured Prevotella sp.
CAGCGAGCCTCGGCGCACCTCTATCTGGTAGTCGTAGCCGAACTTGTCGCCTTCCCCCACGATGCCGTTGGGGTTGTTGAGGTCATACTGCACTCTCGGGTCGCTTATGCCGTAGGTGCCGAGGGCGTAGTTGTTTATGTTGTGGTAGGTTGTACTGCCGAGCATGTCATCCATCGTCTGGTAGTGGCGGCCTCGGTTTTGCGAGAGTATGATGCCGCCCGTGATGTTCTGCTTGTCGTTCAGCTGCGCGCTGAGTGTTGACGCAAGGCTCAGCATGAGGTTGTTGTTGTGCTTTGCCTGTATGTAGTAAAGTGCGTCGCCGCCCGTGGCGTTTTGCATGCGGTTGGCCGCGTACAGACGGTCGAAGTCGATTTGTCGGTTTGCCTTTGATGCGCGCCACCAGTCAACGGAACGTTGCCACGAGGCAAGCGTGTACTCGTTGTTGCGTGGGTCGCCGTCCCAGACCTCGAAGTAGCTGCTCGGCAGGTTCTTCCAGTAGTCGGGCTGCGGGTTCTCTGAGTTGCTGTAGTTGAGCTTCGTGGATTTGTACATGCTGTACTTGCCGAAGGCGGATGTCGTCAGCTTCAGCTTGTCGTTGATGTTCCAGTCCCATGTCATTATGCCTGACGGGGCGAAGTCGTTCACTACTCTTGAGTTGCGCTTCTTCCCGTTCTGGTAGCCCCAGTAAGGGTTGTAATAGTAGTCGTTGGCGAGCCAATATGCCTCGTCGGTCGATGCGCCTTGCGTTGACCTCTCCGTGGGGTTACCCCATGTGCTGAAAGCCACGGAGTGCCCGTTCTTCCAGCGCTTCTGCACGCCGAGGAAGTAGCTGAGCGAGTTGTAGAACGTGCCTTCTACGTATCCGCGGTTCGCCCAGCGGTAGGTCAGGCCGCCTGCGAATGCCCATCCGCGGGCGTTGAAACCTGAGGCGTATGTGTAAACGCCGCGTGCCACATAGTTGCGGTTGGCACCGCC
Source organism: uncultured Prevotella sp. (assembly GCA_964386825.1). Lineage (GTDB taxonomy): Bacteria > Bacteroidota > Bacteroidia > Bacteroidales > Bacteroidaceae > Prevotella. The sequence goes on from CAYLUI010000020.1 coordinate 976, forward strand.
GAGTGACACGTGGTGACCGGTTTGCATAGAGCCTGCGCGGAAATCGTAGTTGTTGCTCCCCGCCATGTCGGGCATGGAGAAGGAGTTGCTCTCGAAGGGCAGTGCGTAGTCGACGTTGCGCGTGAAGCGGTTCAGTCCGCCCACGGAGGAGAAGCGGAACTGCTCCGACTCCATGTCGTTTTGCGGCGCGCCGTTTATATAAACGGCATTATACTTCTGGTTGAAGGCGCGGTAGCGGAAGCGCGTGGGAGAGAAAAGGTAACCCACCTCGGAGGCGTAGGCGTTGGTGTTGGAGTGGATGATGGTCACGTTCTGACTCATGTCGTCGTCCTCGCCAAGCTGTGCCTCGGTGAAGGTGAAAGCCGTCTCCCCGACGTTTACCGAGTCTTCTTGTGCCCGGGCCAGCGAGACAGAGCTTAGGACCGTCATGGCCAAGATAAGCTTTTTCTGCATAGATGATAATATTAAATAATTATTTTTTGTTCCAATGAGCAAAGTTACGGAATTTATTTGAGTATTCGGTTGGTTTTCATATTAAAAAATCAATTCGACGTGAAAAGCCATGCAAAAGGCATGTTGCCCTGTTGTGGGAGGGAAATCGAATTTTGAGTTGCTGTATTGCCAGCCTTTCGCAAAAGAAGGTTGGTGTTGTAAATGAAAAGAAAAAACGTTTTTTTCTTTGTCATTTCGCCCCTTTGCATTATCTTTGCACAAGAAGTATAATGAAGCCCTTTTGTAGGGTGGTTAAAAACGAACTTGATGAAAAAAGCATTTTTTGCCTTTGTCCTGCTGTTGGCAGTAAGCCTGTCGTTGTCGGCACAGAAGAAGTTCAATGTCTATGGCGTTGGCTTTTACAATCTTGAGAATCTTTTCGATACATGCCACGATGTCGGCAAGAATGATTATGAGTTTCTTCCTTCTGGCTCTTATAAGTGGAATGGGTTGAAATACTCTCACAAACTGCATAACATGGCTCGTGCCCTTGGCGACATGGGCACAAAGATGTTGCAGGGTGTGGGGTGTGCCGTGATTGGAGTTAGCGAGGTGGAGAATGCCAAGGTGCTTGCCGACCTGTGTTCACAGCCGGTGCTTGCGGCAAGAGGCTTTAAGTATTGCCATGTGGAGGGGCCCGATCGTAGGGGCGTTGACTGTGGTTTGCTTTACAACCCTAAGCTCTTTGCCGTTGGCGACGTTAAGCTTTATCCTTACATCCCGACGGAAAAACAGAATCCTAAGTTCCGCACTCGTGGATTTCTTGCCGTTAGCGGTACGCTTGCCGGGGAGCATGTGGTGGTGATCGTGTGCCATTTGCCAAGCAGGTTCAGTGGTCCATACTCGCGTGAGGTTGGTGCGGTGCAATTGAAGGCGGTTAAGGATCGTATCCTTGCCGCGGATAAGGATTGCAAGGTCATCGTAATGGGTGACATGAACGATGACCCGATGGACAAGAGCATGCATGAAATGCTTTCCGCAAAAGAGGAAATAAGCTTGGTTGGCAAGAATGACATGTACAATCCGTGGTATAATGTCCTTGCAAAGCAAGGGACGGGCACGTTGCAATATCAGGGTTCGTGGAATCTTTTTGATCAGATAATAATTTCGCCCAATCTGCTCAATAAGGATGGCAAGAAAAACTATTCGTCTTTGAAGTATTTGCGGGTTGAGATACAGCGCATGCCATACTTGTTCCAGACGGAGGGGAAATACAAGGGCAACACCAAGCGGACAACTGCCGGTGGCGTGTGGCTTGACGGATACTCTGACCATTTGCCAACCGTGGTGTATCTCGTGAAAGAGCAGGACAAGACTGCTTCGGGGGACAAGCAGAAGGTTGTGTTGCCAGAATATACGGAAGCGGAGAAAGCCTACAATCAAGAGTGTGAGCTGGAAAAGAAAGAGCTTGAGGCAAAGGACAGTAAGTGATGTCAGAACTTGTGAAATCGGCACTCAACCCTCAATTCGAAATAGAGAGCCATCCTTTCGAGCCATTCCTTCCTGAGAACGCTCGGTTGTTGATGCTTGGCACGTTTCCGCCATCGTCTAAGCGGTGGTGTATGGAATGGTATTATCCCAACTTTACCAACGACATGTGGCGCATCGTGGGAATTTGTTTCTTTGGCGACAAACTGCGTTTCGTGGACGAAGAACGTAAGACTTACAGGTTGGAGGAGCTTAAAGGTTTTCTTCGGGAGAAAGGGATAGCCATTTATGATACTTGCCAACGTGTGCGCCGCACTATGGGGACGGCATCGGACAAGGATTTGGAGGTTGTGGAGCGTTCTGACCTCGACGGTATGCTGAGGGCGTTGCCAATGTGCAGGGGAGTGATAGCGGCAGGGCAGCTTGCTACGAGCATTTTCACTGAGCACTATGGCATAGACGCAAGGAAAATGAAAATGGGGGAACACGTCGATTTCCTGTTTGAAGGGCGTACGATAAGCCTTTATCGAGAGCCAAGCAGCAGCCGTGCATACCCGATGAGCGTAGAACGGAAGGCTGAGTATTATGACATTATGTTTAAAGATATATTTGGGGATGCCAAGGATGCTTAGAAGAGTTGGGAGTTTTTAAAAAAAACTTCGTCTTAAGCATGGAACGCAAGCTTCCCACATAAACTATAAAAATGGAAAAAGTGACAATCATCGGCATTGCCGGAGGCACAGGCTCGGGCAAGACAACAGTTGTTAGGAAAATAGTGGAGGCGTTGCCGCCGCATTTCGTTGCGGTGGTTCCCTTGGACTCTTATTATAATGACACAACAGGAATGACATCGGAGGAGCGCAAGGTCATAAACTTTGACCATCCCGATGCTTTCGATTGGAAACTGTTGATAAAGCAGGTTAACGAGTTGCGTGAGGGACGTGCCATCGAACAACCCACATATTCTTATATACTAAGCAACCGTTTGCCTGAGACTGTGCATGTTGAGCCAAAGCCTGTGATAATTATCGAAGGCATAATGACGCTCATCAATAAGCGCCTGCGTGACATGATGGACTTGAGGATTTTCGTGGATTGCGATTCCGACGAGAGGCTGATACGCAATATCCAGCGCGATACCATCGACCGCGGGCGCACCGTGTCCATGGTTGTTGACCGTTACCTGAAAGTGTTAAAGCCCATGCATGAGCAGTTTATTGAGCCAACAAAGCGTTATGCCAATGTCGTAATTCCGCAAGGTGGTGAAAACGCAAAGGGGATAGGCATGCTTACTAATTATATCAAGACTTTGGTGCCATGAGTGCCAGAGGAAACAAATTACAGAATATGGTCATGAAGTTTCTTTATCGTTTGTATGAGCTATTTGTGTTTTTGCCGATATTTCTTGTTTCCACGATATTGACAGGCATAATTTGCACCGTGGGCAGTATAGTTGGCAATGGTCACTTTTGGGGATATTGGCCAGGACATGTGTGGTCGTGGCTTACTATAAGGCTGCTGTTCTTGCCAGTGAAAGTGGAAGGCAAGGAAAACCTTGAGAAAGGGCAGAGTTATGTTTTCGTGTCTAATCACCAAGGCTCATTTGACATTTTCCTCATATATGGCTTCCTTAACCGTAACTTCAAGTGGATGATGAAGCGTGGGATTGCCTCAATTCCGTTTGTTGGCATGGCATGCAAGTCGTCGCACCAGATATTCGTTGACAAGCGTGGTCCTTCCAAGATTCGCCAAACGTATGACAATGCCCGTGAGATATTGCGTGAGGGCATGTCGGTGGTGGTGTTCCCGGAGGGTTCGCGCACTTTTACGGGACATATGGGACTGTTCCGTCGCGGGGCGTTCATGCTTGCCGATGAGCTTCAGCTGCCGGTGTGCCCGTTGACGATAAACGGTTCTTTTGATGTCATGCCTCGTACAAAGGATTGGCATTGGGCGCACTGGCATCCGTTGAGGCTCACGATACATAAGCCAATACAGCCTATTGGCAAGGGGCGTGAGAATATTGATTACCTGAAAGACAAGAGTTACGAGACGGTTATGGGCGGTCTTGTGGAAGAATATCAAGGATATGTTGAGAATGCTGACCAATGAAGTGTTGGCGAGCATGGCTTGGCTGTAAAGAAAAGTTCTTGCACAAAGGCTTTTCTGTATAAAACAAGTGCGAGCAAGAAGTTTGGCGTTGGGCATTCCCCTTTGCTGCTCACTTCTGCTCGCACTTGTTTTTTATGGTTGTAGTTGCTTTATTCTACTTCCGCAACACATTCCACCTCAACGAGGGCATTCTTTGGCAGTGTCTTTACGGCCACTGCGGAGCGTGCCGGGAATGGTGCTTTGAAAAATTCGGAGTAAACGGCGTTCATGTCGGCGAAGTCGGCCATGTCGGCAAGGAAAACCGTGGTCTTTACCACGTGAGCCAAGTCAGTGCCCTCAGCCTCAAGTATGTTCTTGAGGTTTGTGAGGCTTTGGCGTGTAAGTTCCTTTATGCCACCCTCCGGGAAGTTGCCCGTGGCGGGATCTATTGGCAGCTGTCCGCTGACGAATACCAGGTTCCCTGTGCGTATGGCTTGGCTGTATGGACCAATTGCGGCAGGTGCCTTGCTTGTGTTTATTGCATTCATGATAAGAAAATAATTTTTAAAATGTTATTGATGATGCAAAAATAAGAAGTTTTGCCTGAATAACGGCGATAAATATAATAATGTGTGTTGGGTTTAAAAAACTTTAACTACACAATTTGCCTTTTGGCTGTGGAATTTGCTACTTTTGTGGGACTTGAAACAATAAACACATTATATATTATGGAGATAGCAGAACGGTTTATCAATTACACCAAGTTTGATACGCAATCGGCAGAGGACTCGCAGACCGTGCCGAGCACCTCTAAGCAGTTGGTTTTCGCTAAATATCTGAAGGAGGAATTGGAGAAGGAGGGACTGGAAGATGTGGAAATGGACGATATGGGTTACATTTACGCCACACTGCCAAGCAACACCAAGAAAGACGCACCTACGATAGGCTTCATTTCACATTATGATACGGCTCTTGACGCAAGTGGGGCAAACATCAAGGCGCGCATCGTGAGCGGCTATGACGGTGGCGACATTGAGCTTTCGCCAGGCATAGTTTCTTCACCGAAGAAGTTCCCTGAGTTGTTGCGGCATAAGGGTGAGGACTTGATTGTTACCGATGGCACCACGCTTCTTGGCGCTGATGACAAGGCCGGCATTGCTGAGATTGTGCAGGCGATGTGCTACTTGCGCGACCATCCGGAGGTTAAGCATGGCAAGATACGTGTTGCCTTCAATCCCGACGAGGAGATTGGCATGGGAGCGCACCATTTCGACGTGGATAAGTTTGGTTGCCAGTGGGCTTACACCATGGATGGTGGTGACATTGGCGACTTGGAATACGAAAACTTTAACGCGGCATCGGCAAAGGTGACCATAAAAGGCGTTAGTGTGCACACTGGTTATGCCAAGGACAAGATGGTGAACGCATCGCGTTTGGCTTGCGAGTTCAACAGCCATATTCCTGAGGATGAGATACCCGAGACCACGGATGGCTATAAGGGCTTCTATCATCTGCTGTCCATCAGCAGCCATTGCGAGGAGGCCAAGCTCGCCTATATCATCCGTGACCATGACCGTAAGAAGTTTGAGGCGCGCAAGGATTTCATGGAGCGCATTGCCAAGGACATGAACCAGAAGTATGGTGAGGGAACCGTTGCCATAGAGATAAAGGATCAATATTATAACATGAAAGAGAAGATTGATCCCAACATGTACGTTATTGACATCGTGCTGAAGGCAATGCAGGAGAGTGGGGTGACACCAAAGGTGGAGCCAATCCGTGGCGGCACTGATGGCGCACAGCTTTCTTTCCGTGGCTTGCCTTGCCCGAACATCTTCGCCGGTGGAGTCAATTTCCACGGTCCTTACGAGTTTGTGTCCATACAGGTGATGGAGAAGGCCGTTGACGTGATTGTGAAGATATGCCAGCTGACAGAGGCTTATAACGAATAAGCCGGCTCGGTGGCAAGACTGGGGCAGGGCATGTTGCTTGGCTACTGTCCCACTGTTGGTGCTTGCCACAAGCGTTGGCTGCTCAAAATGAAAGGGTCCGGGAAAGTGTCTTGCACACTTTCCCGGACCCTTTCATTTTGAGCTTTGTTTTTTGTATGGCATTAGTGCCGTAGGGCTTGCTTCTTACGTGTTTGGTGTGCTGCCTAAGGCCTTTGTGCTGTCAGGCTCTTGCCCCTCGTCTTTGGCTGTTGTGCCATCCGCAGAAGCCTTGACCCATTTCTTGCATTGGTGGATTTTCAAGCTGTTTATGATATCCATTGCGCCATAAACCATCATGCACCAGCCTATGATGAGCAATGGCGCTGAGGCTATTGCCGACGGCTTTACTATGGCTATTATGCCAACGAGCAGCACAAGGGCTGGTTCAACCCACCATATAAATCCGATGTGGGCGAAGCGAGTGGCGGCTGATAGGTTGAAAAATTGGTTTATGGCGCCAAGGGTCAGTATGGCGGCAAGTACGTAAACGAGTCCGTTGACAAAGGCGTTTGGCAGCATGGCAAGCAGTCCGCCGAGTATCAGGCTGCCAAGGCCCACTATTGGGAATGTGGGCTTCGACCGGGATATGAGGTTGCCATGGGCATCGTAAATGTCGAGGCCGTCCTCGTCGTTCTTTCGTTTTTGCGCAAAGTAGGCTATGCAACTTATGAGACCCGACACGAAAAATATGGCACCTATGAGGATGGTGATCCACGTCACGGTTTGCTCGCGGTATTTCACGAGCAATGCGCCGACAACGATTGCGCCTATGGCGCGGAGAATGGAGCTTTGCAGGACTTTCATTTTCTTGTTGAGTTATGCGTGAGCCAAAGGTTATGCTTTCGTGGCAATATTATTGGCTTTTCGCTATTGTTTGCTGCAAAGATAAGCTAAATAATTTGCTTAAGCAACTAATCGACGGAGAAAAGTTTGTAATTTTGCCAATGCGTGGGCAGGGGAGAGCTTGGGCGGATTGCCCAAGGAACCGCCAGGGTGACATTTTTTTATTAAGTATAAGATGACAACGTTGTATTTGGTGCGGCATGGGGAAACTGTTGCCAACAAGGCGCAAGTGTTGCAAGGACATTTGGATGGCGAACTTAATGACACTGGCAAGGCTCAGGCTCGTGAGGTTGCGGTGAAGATGGCTGGCGAACATATCGACGTGTTCGTGTCGAGTGATCTTGCCCGTGCCATCCGGACGTGCGAAATCATAGCCGAGCCGCATGGGGTGGGGCGCGACGGCATAGTGGTGATTCCGCTTTTGCGTGAGCGCGATTGGGGGGCTTTCACGGGCAGGTTCATTCCCGACATTGCCAACGAGGTGTGGCCTGACGATGTGGAGAGCCTTGAGCACATGAAGGAACGTGCCGGGGATTTCTTGGCGTGGCTTGCGCGTTGTTTCCCGGGGAAGGTGGTTCTTGCCGTTGGCCATGGCATAATAAACAAGGCCATACAAAGCGTTTACTATGGCAAGCCAATGAATGAGGTTGAGAAAATGTGCAATGCCGAGGTGCGGAAAATAATGGTTTAGGCACAGCCCAAGGCTTGCCTGTGTTGGGGCGGTGGCATGGCGCTTGGCTGATTATGGCGCAAACGCTGTGTGATTGCGCCGTAATGGCAATGCGTTTACGCCGTAATGGCGATGTGGTTGTGGCGTAATCATGCGGCGTTTGCGCCGTTGAGGTTTTCGGCACGCATCATGTAAGTGTTTTGGTTCTATTACACACAAGCTGTCATGTTGGGTGGCTTGGGGCTAACGTCCGCTCTGTCTGGGATAAGTAAGTTGCGTTGATACGCAAAGCCGCTCCAAGAAACATTCTTGGAGCGGCTTTCGTGTTATCCTGAAAAACTGTATTTACCTTCTTCCGAAGTGGCCTCCGCCACCTCCCGTATTACTGCCAGAATTGTTGCTTCTGCTTCCGAAGCTGCCCTTGGAACCGCTTGAGCTGCGTGAGGGGGACGACTGGCGTGTTGATGTTGAGCCGAATGACCGTGTTGACGACGAAGAGCTTGAGCCGTGGTTGCCAAACGAGCGGTTGCTGTTGTTGGGCATGAATGTGCGGCTTGGCTTGGAGTCGGGGCTTGAGGTGAAGCGGCTGCCAAATGGGCGTGAGTCGTTTCTTGGCTGTGACACCGTGGTGCGAGTGCTGCTTTGGCGCGGAGTGCCAAAAGAACGTCTCCCGTTGGTGGGTTGCTTGTCTTGGTTGACTTGCGTGCCGAACTGACGGTTACGCAGAGGACTGTCGTTTCGTGCACCCCTGTTTAGGTTCCCGAACGTGCGGTTGCCTATATTGCCGTTGTTGCGGTTGTTGAGTCCGGGTCTTGCGTTATGGTTTTGTGGCCCGCCTGTCCAAGTGCGCTTGCTTGGTTCGTAGCGGAAGCCGGGACCGAAATGACCGTTGTCGAAGCGTGAGCGCATGCCATGGTGTGGTCCGCCGTCACGTGGACCTTCCCATCTGCGACCATGATACCAGCTCCTGCCGCCGTTTCTGTGCCAGCTGTGTGCTCCGTTGTATGTTATCACGAAATTGGGGCAGCCAAAGTAGAAGAAGTTGCGGCGAGGGTAACGTGCGTAGATGCCGAAGTGCCAGTAGCCACTGTCCCAATACAACGGACGGTAAAAGTAGGAGGCTGCCGTGTAGGCGCGGTATTGCCAGTCGAGCAGGATGTAACCGAGGTCGAGGTTGCGCTGCCTCCAATATACCCCATAGAGGTCGTTGCGTGAATCAACACGCATGAGGTAGTCGAGGTTTATCTCGTAGGCAGCTTCATACTGCTCGTCGGTGAGGTTGAGTTCATAAGCCATCTTGTCGGTGAGGAAGAGGGCTTGGTCGCGAGCCTGCTCGTAACTCATTGCCGAAACGCTCACTGTCATTGTGAGCAATGTTGCGAGTGCTAATATAAACTGTTTCATAGTTTAAATGTTTTGTTGTTCGTTATTTCACGTTGCAAAATTATGAAATAATAATGGCATGTGAAAAGATTTTTCCCTATCATGGTGGGGAAAATCCCTATGCCTTTGCGTGCTTTGGGTAAAAAAGGCAACGCTTGATGCTTGAAGTTCGGTGGAAACCGTTAACTTTGTAGCAGAAACCAAAAGATAGAAGGTGGTGACAAAGATGAATAAACGATTGCTCTTGGCAGGCTTGGCTCATTTGTTTTTCTCGGCTGCTGTTTCCGCACAATATGCGTGGCAGTGGTACGACATGGATGGTGAGGAAAAGGCTCATCCGCTTAGCGACTTGCAATATAAGGTGGAAATGCAAGGGGCTTTGTCTGATGGCAAGGCACCATTGTGGCTCAACGCCAACAGGCATGGCTTGTCATCGCTTGAGAAAAACAATGGCTACTTGCGTGCTGCTGTGGAGCGGCCTTTGAGGGCGGACTCTGCGCGCCGCTGGGGCATCGGCTATGGCGTTGATGTGGTTGCGGCAAGCCATCATTCCAGCAAGGCTTTCTTGCACCAGGCCTATTTTGAGGCTCGTTGGTTGCATGGCGTGCTGAGCTTGGGCGAGAAGGAATATCCTATGGAGCTGAAGAACAATAGTTTGTCAAGTGGGTCGCAGACTTTGGGCATCAACGCTCGTCCCATACCACAGGCGAGGCTTGCCTTGCCCGAGTATTGGAAAATGCCGGTTCTTGGAGGCTGGTTGCATGTTAAGGGGCATGTGGCATACGGCATGTTTACCGATGACGGTTGGCAAAAGGAGTTTACGCATGAGCGTAGCAATTTCACGCAGAATGCGCTTTACCATAGCAAGGCTGGATACCTGATGATAGGCAAGCCAGAGGCTTTTTACCCCTTTTATGCTGAGGTCGGACTTGAGATGGCGACCCAGTTTGGCGGCACGGTTTATCACATGGGCGACGATGGGCTTCCTGTTGGTGTTAAAGCTCCTGCTGGTGTGAAGGCTTTCTGGAATGCCTTTTTGCCAGGAGGGCAGGATGCCTCTGACGGGGCGTATGGGAACGTGGAGGGCAACCAGCTTGGCAGTTGGGTTGGGCGTTTGACATACGATGCCGACAGATGGCGTGCCGCATTGTATTATGACCACTATTTTGAAGACCATTCGCAAATGTTCCTGCTCGATTATGACGGTTATGGCGAGGGAAGTGAGTATATGCAGAAGAAGCGCAACAGGTTTTTTATGTATTCGCTTAAAGACATTATGCTTGGCGCTGAGCTTAACCTTAAGCAGGGACGGTGGTTGAGAAATGTTGTGCTGGAATATCTTTACACAAAATACCAAAGCGGGCCTGTTTACCATGATCGCACGTCGAATATCCCAGACCATGTGGCAGGACGTGACAATTATTACAACCATGGAAACTATACAGGGTGGCAACACTGGGGGCAGGTGATAGGAAACCCATTGTACCGCTCTCCGATTTACAATGATGGGGAACATATCAGAGTGGAGAACAATAGGTTTGTGGCTTGGCATCTTGGTTTGGATGGTCAGCCGACGGAAAGGCTCTCTTATCGTGCCCTTGCCTCGTGGCAGCGAGCTTATGGCACATACGACAATCCATACGCTCACGTTAAGCATAACGTTAGTTTTATGGCTGAGGCTACTTACCGTTTTCCGCGTCAGTGGTCGGTACGTGGTGCTTATGGCATGGATTTTGGGAGTGTGCTTGGGCATAATTGCGGTTTTCAGTTGACAGTAGTAAAGAAGGGACTGCTTACGTGGAAGTAAGCTTCTGAAAGTTAAAAATAGATAAGGTAGGAGATGAAAACAAATAATAGTGGAAAGAAGTTGGCGGTTTTGTGTTCGCTGGTTTTCCTGCTTGTTTCTTGCAGCATAGAGAGTAGCGACAACGGCAAGCTTGATGGCTATTGGCGTCTTGAACGTATTGACACCATTTATACTGGTGGCAGTTGTGACCTTAGTGGCGGCAATTTGTTTTGGGGAGTGCAGCACAAACTTATGAGCTTGAATGGTGGCAGTGTGTCGTTTTTCTATCGTTTTAGCCAGACTCGCGACAGCTTGTCGTTGCTTGTGCCATACGTGAACCGTGGTCATGAGGATGTGGAGAATGGAGGTGATATTCCTGTCGATGATCCGTCTGCCTTGCGGCAGTATGGCATACAACATGTGGAAGAGCATTTTTTGAAGGAAACTCTGAATGGTTCAAGGATGGTGTTGCGTACAGACAGCTTCAGGCTTTGGTTTAAGAAGTTCTGAGTTTTTTTTTGTGAGATTACGGGTAGGCAACCTTGGTTGATGGGTGTGTTGTGATGTCGCAAAAGAGGAATGTTAATGTGGATGCCTTTATAAAAACAGAAATCCCGAAGTTGAAAAACTTCGGGATTTTTTGTTGGGTGGATGGTGGGACTCGAACCCACGACATTCAGAACCACAATCTGACGCTCTAACCAACTGAACTACACCCACCGTGTTGTTGCTTTGTGTCTCAAAAGCGAGTGCAAAGGTAATGGATTTATTTGGTAACACCAAACAAATCCATTGTTTTTTTCAAAATATTTTTTATTTTGCCTTTTCTGTGGGAGTTGCAGGTGCTTTTGCAGCGTCTTGCTGGCCTTGGGTGGGCTGTGCTGCACCAAAACCTTGTGTGTTTGTTGGGTTGGTGGCCTGCGTTTCTGTGGCAGTTCTTTCAAGTACGCTTTCGTCAGTAGCTGCTTGTGGGGCAGTGTATGCGCAGACTACGCTGAAGACAACCATGGCGGCAGCGAGTCCCCATGTGGCTTTTTCCACAAAGTCGGTGGTCTTGCGGACACCCATGATGGAGTTTGTTGAAGAGAAGTTGCTTGAAAGTCCACCTCCCTTTGATTCCTGGATGAGCACGATGAATATCATCAGCAATGACACCAGGACAATTAATGCAATGAATAATGTGTACATTTTCTTTTGTTATTTGTTTTTATTATTTTTATTGTTTAATATCAGTTTTTCCAAAAATCGCATTTGGTCTGCAAAGTAAGCATTTTTTTTCGGATAATTCAAATTTAATCGCTGAATTATTTCCAATGCTTTCTCATAACGCCCCTGTTTGACGTATATTTTGGCCAAAGTCTCAGTAAAGTATCCTTCATTACTGTCGTTTTCGGCTTGGGTCATGCCTTCGTTTATCTCAGGCGTATATTCGGGCTCGTCCTTGAGTTGTATTTTCCCTCCTTCGTTTTTTATGAAGTCATCGATTAGGGATATTGTGCGATCCCCGTTGTCCTTGCTTTTCTTTTCGTCTTTCGTATCGGTTCCGTCGCTGTCTTCCTCGTTTTCTGTCTCAAGCAGGTATGACACGTAGTCCACAGTGGCATCGGCTGGTGTGGGCTTGCGTTTTGGCTTCTTTTCGTCGCTGCTTTCTTCCTCTGGTATAGAGTCAAGGAAGTCGTCAATGAGCGTTATCGTGCGATCAGACTTGTTTTGGTCTTGCGATTCGTTGTTTTTGCCGTTTTCACCATTTTCTTCGCCATTCCTTGTTTGGCTGTTGGCTATTTGGTAATGTCCAGCTTCTACAAGACTGAATATGACTCGTCGGTCTGTTATGTAAAGTGCGGCATTGCGCAGTTCGTCATTGAATGAAGGATCGTGTAATAGGAACAGGTTTTGCAGCAGTAGCAACCGTGCCGTTTGGTAGTATGGGTACAGGGCAAGCAGGCCACGTAGATCGTATAGGGTCTCGCGGTCGAGTTGCTCTGGGTGGTTTATGAGATTTGCCAAGTCCATACTGCCTGATATGTGAATTGTTTTTGTTATTGTTACCAATTGGCTACTGTTGCATTGAATATCTGGTCTGTCAGGTCTTTGCACATTTGCGTAACAAGTTCCTCTTGTACGCTGGCGAGACTTTGTGTGGTCTCGTAGCTTTGCGTGGCTGTGAATGACCTTTCGAAGTCTTCCTTGTGGTTCTTGGTGTTGGTGAACCTTACATTTACGGTTATCGACAATTCCGTTTGTGCGGAATGTCCTTCGCTGGAGACCGACTTGTTGCGTTGTGTGTATTGCGTAATCTCTCCTTCTATCACGAGGTCGCCGTTTCGTTTGACCTGTTGCAGGCGAGTGTGGTTTGCGAAGATGTCCTTTAGCTGGTTGTTGAACAGCGGTCCCATCGGGCCCCATACGTAGCTGCTCCTGACCGGGAAATCGGCTATCTGTATGGTTTTTGTCTTGGAGTAATCTATGCTTGCCCCGTTGAAACCATACTTGACACTGCATGCTGTTGCTAGCAACGCTACGGTCATTATGAATATTTTGTGCAATTTACTTTTTGTCCAAGCCATATTGCTTTATTCTTCTGTAGAGTGTGCGGTCTGATATGCCTAATTCTTGTGCGGCTTTCTTGCGGTTTCCACCATTGCGTTCAAGTGCCTTCTCAACCATTTGCCGTCCAAGGTCATTTAGGTTTAGGCTCTCCGGCTCGTCGTCTGCCTTTATTTCTTCGGCCTCGGCATCTTGTGCGGAAACTTGACTATAAGGCTGTACGTCCGCCTTGCCGCTTATGGTGGGCAATTGTTTGCTTTCGCCATCAATGTACTCGCCATGGTTTATGGTTGCGGCTTGATGTATTTCCCTGTTCTCGTCAATTTGTTTGCGTACATTGTTCACATCACGTCGCAGGTCGGCTATGTTGCCACGCAGTTCATACAATATTTTATATAGTATCTCACGCTCACTTTCGTATGAGTGTTGTCCCGGCTTGCTTATTGTGGCAAGTTGTGTTGAATCGGGATCGTCTGGGATGAATTGCTTCAGGGTCTCCGTGTCAATTTCGCGCTTTTGGCTCAGCACGGACATCTGTTCGGTTATATTTTTTAGTTGGCGAACGTTACCTGGCCACTTGTAATGCTGCATGAGCTGCTTGGCATCGTCGGAGAGTGTTATTTTTGGCAAGCGGTATTTTTCTGCCATTTGCATGGCGAAAAGGCGGAACAATAATAATATGTCTCCTCCGCGGTCGCGCAACGGTGGCATCTGTATTGGGATGGTGTTGAGCCTGTAATACAGATCTTCGCGGAAACGTCCTTCGCTTATGGCCTTGCGCATGTTGACGTTGGTCGCTGCAACGATACGCACGTCGGTCTTCCTTATTTCCTGTCCGCCTACGCGTATGTATTCGCCTGTCTCAAGCACGCGTAGCAGACGTGCTTGGGTTGCCAAAGGCAACTCGCCAACTTCGTCAAGGAATATCGTGCCCTTGTTGGCAACGCCAAAATAGCCATCGGCCTCGCCTACGGCACCTGTGTATGCGCCTTTTTCATGACCGAAAAGTTCGCTGTCAATGGTGCCTTCGGGAATGGAACCGCAATTTATTGCAAAGTATTTCTCACGTCGGCGTGGTGAGTTGTCGTGTATTACGCGTGGGATTATCTCCTTGCCAACACCACTTTCTCCCACAATTAGCACGCTGAGATCAGTTGGTGCTACTTGCAGGGCCACGTCGAGTGCATGGTTCAGCCCATCACTGTTACCGACGATGTTGTACCGTTGTTTTATGCGTTGCAGTTCTGAAGTATTCATTTAGGTGACAAAATTACATATTTTTTTCGACATATCTGCAATTTTGACATGGTATTTTTTGAAAGGAGAAGTAAAATTGAAGGCGGAGTGGGATGTGTTGTGTAATTTTATTAGTAACAGAGGCTTATGGCGTTATTGTGGTGTCGTGTTTTGCTTGTTGTGGTAACTATTGTTTGTTGTGGCGTTCAACCTTTATCAGCAACAATCCAATGCCTGTCCACAACAACTCGCGTAAGCGGACAATGAGTGCTACGAATATTCCTGCTGACGCACTTATGCCAATGGCGGTGGTTGACATGAAGAAGCCTCCCTCGCGACCGCCGAGCTGCAGTGGCATGAAGAACAATAGGTTGGCGAAAAGGCTTGTAAAGGCAAGTATGAACAGGCAGTCGAGATAATTGACATGTGGCATGACCACAAGCAGTATGAAGAAGATTTCCAGTGCGGAGCATATACGGCAAGCTAATTCTAGAAGTACGGCACTGATGAATGTTCCTGGGGCTTGGCTATGCAATGCGGCAACTTGGCGGTCAATGTCGCTGAGCTGAGCGTGGTGGTTTTCTATGAAAACTTGCGCCTTTCGTCTCACAAATGGAATGTGGGTGAATAGGTTCATAATGCGGTTGGCGAGTCCTTTGCGGTAGCCTGACATGAAAAACCAAATTCCAAGTATGCAAAATGCGGATGTGGCGACGAGCAATGCGACGGCGGCGGAGGATAGTGGTTTTGTGAGTGCGAACAGTAATACGTTGAGGAGCCAAAACCAAAAGTGGCTGAAAATATGTGTCATGACGTAGAGTATTACGGACGATGACGCACGCTCGGCTCCGATTCTTGGCGTGAGTTCCATAATGCGGTATGGTTCGCCTCCCATCAGCCCGCCGGGAGTGGCGTAGTTGAGGGCAAAGCCTGATACGGTGACCTTATAAAGCCATGCAAATGATATTGGTAGTTTCGCGGTTGGGCTTTGGCGCCGATGAGGCTCATTGCCCTGTGAGCACACTCCTTTTATTATGATATACCAGGACGTGGTGTTGATAACGTACAGAACGGCCCATAGGGCTACAACGGCTAAGAACCAATGACCGGCATGTCTCAGCCCATGCCACACTTGTGTGAAGTCGAGCTGGGTGATCATTAGGGTCAGCACCGTTAGCCCAAATATAAAGAAGCCGTTCTGGTATTTTTTGTTCATGCCTTGTCTGCGTCGCGCTTTTTGGGCATGTTGAAGCGTGCTTTTTCGCTTTCGTCCCTTCTCTCGCGATAGAGTTTTTGCAAAGGATTGGCGTATGGCTTGTCAAATTCTTGGCGTGTCCTGAAGCAATCTATAGCCTGGTATATGGCGTGGCGTAAAGCACCGGCATCAGCCTTGCCGAGTCCCGCAATCTCATATTGTGGTCCCATGTCGGCTGACGTGCTTACGAGCGGCAATCCTCCAAGGTAGTGAATGTTATCGTCGGGGTTGGTTAGTTTCAGCGGTGTGGTGCCTTGGTCATGGTACATGGCGAGTATGCAGTCGAAGCTGGCAAAGTCGCCGCCTCCGAAGAACGTCTCGGCCTGATAGGGACCGAATACGCATACGCCAACGTCGGACAGCTGCTGTATGGATGGCATTATGCTTTCCTGCTCCTCCTTGCCAGGGTGTGCGTCGCTGTCGTTTGGATTTAGTGCAAGCACTGCGATGCGTGGACTCTCTATGCTGAAATCGCGACGCAGCGTGGCGTAAAGCTGTGCAACCTTGTCAATTATGCTTTCCTTGGTTATGGCCGCAGGCACGTCTTTCAAGGCTATGTCGTCTGTAACGAAAGCTATGCGCATGATTTCGTTGATGAGTATGTCAACGCCTTTCTTGCCTTCTCCGATGCTGTTTTCAATGAACTTCTCGTTGCAAATGAAGTCGTAGCTATCAACGTGCATGTTGTTCTTGTCAACAGGACCGGTTACGAGCACGTCGAACAGACCGCTCTTGTAGTCGGTTATTGCACGGTCAATGCTTTTTATGGCAGCCCGGCTGGCTTCCTGTGAAGGCATGCCGAGATCCACTTTCACGTCGTCGTCGAATACGGGCAGTAGGTTTATGCGCCCTTCCTGCGCCTCGGAAGCTTCGTTGATGATGCTAAACGAATTGCCGTCTATGCCGAGAGCTTTGCAGTGGTAAGCGGCAATCTTGGGTGAGCCGTAAACGATTGGGGTACACAAGTCGAACATCATTGGGTCTTCAAAAGCCTTGAATATTAGTTCATAACCTATGCCGTTGGTGTCTCCGTGGGTGATAGCCACGCGTATTTTTTTGTTGTCCATGGTGTTTTTATTGTATGTTTTTTAAAGTTTTGCCTAACTCTTAACGGACTGGTTTTGTGGTGTATAATGCCGCTTCCAGCTGTCTTATGGCGTTGCGCTTCTTCTTGCCTGGGGCAAAGACGAAACCCTCTACGACAATGTTTTCGCAGCCGTAAGAACCTTTTGTTTCCGGTTGCTTCATTGACAGTCTGCGGCTCACGAAAGGTCCACCCATGTTGTCGCCACTCATCTCCCACAGTCCGCGATAAATAATTATCGGTTTTATGCTGTCGTTTTGGCGTGAGAGCCATTGCTGACGGTCATGCTCTGTCCTGAAGTCGTATTTCATGCTCACCGTGCCATTGAATGTCTTCATCTGCATTGAGTCAGTCTCGCCCTTGATGTTCTTGCCGAGCATGTAGTCGCGAGCCTTGATGAAGCGGATTGGCTCTTCCAGGTAATACGGCTTGCCACTTGGTGCCTTATGCTGTATCCAGTCTTTGTAAACCACAATGTTGGTCATTGTCGTGGGTGAGTTGTTGCTCAGCCAAAGGAAGTCTTTGCTTCTTCGATTTGCTGTCATGTCCACGGGCACCAACATGTCAATGCCAAACAGCCTTTTGATGAGTTTTTCCGCTTTTATGTTTTGACTCGTCTTTAGCGTGGCAATAGACTTGTTCAGCTCGGCGCGGTTGAGCAGTTGGAGCAGGGTGGTGGCGATGCTCTGTATGCTGTCTCTCAGCATCTTTGCCGATGGGGTGTTGATACGCACCACCATTTGTGGCTGAGCCCACACATCTTTCTCATATCGCAGGCGCACGCAACTATATTGTTTTGGGTTTGTTTCCACCATCACGATATTTCGCGACATGCTTACCGACTGGTTGAAACGGCTTTCGTCAATGCTTGACACATCAAATTGAGGCTCGCTTTGCGGCAGGTCTTCTACGTCTTCTTGCAACACATTCTTGACAATATTGTCTTGGTCACCCACAAGCAGCACCTCGTAAAGCCGTCCTCCCGATGGTGGTAAAAGCCTTTTCTGTTTGTTGCACGATACCGTTAGAAGCATTGTTGCAACCAAGCAAAAGCCTAACAAAAAGAGTGCCACACCGTGGCGGCGTGTGTCCCGCACTGTGACAGAGCACTTTCTGCGATGTGATGGCGTGTGTGCCATGCCTTGGTAGTCTTCCATCTTTTGTTGGTGCCAATTATGTTGCCTGTTGCAATCTCATTTTCTCTCTCCGTCGGAGAGGGTGTGGAAACCGTTATTGCCTCTTCTTTGCCGTGCTCAGCAGTCCGCACGCAGCGTAAATGTCCTCGCCACGGCTTGCGCGGATTGTGCAGTAGAAACCGTGTGATGTGAGGTAGTCTCGGAAAACTACCATCTTGCTCTCGTCGGTTCCGTTTAGTGGCACGTTTGGTATCTGATGGAAGCGTATTAGGTTGACATGGCAGTCGAGTCCTTTCAACAATTTGCACACTTCGCGTGCGTGAGCCAGACTGTCATTCATGCCTCCAAACACGATGTACTCGAACGTGAGCCTGCGCTGGTGGGCGAAATCGTAGTTGCGCAGCAGTTCCACCACATCTTTTATCGGCATTGCCTTTTCTGCCGGCATTAGTCCTGCGCGCTGTTCGTGTGTAGGAGCGTGCAGGCTTATCGCCACGTGGCATAGGCTCTCGTCGAGGAAACGTTTGAGCTTGTCCTTTATGCCAACGGAACTTACAGTGATGCGTTTTGGACTCCATGCCCAACCGTATGGAGCGGTCAGTATCTCCGTTGAGCGCATTACGTTATCAAGGTTGTCCATCGGTTCGCCCTGCCCCATGTAAACGATGTTTGTCAGCTTGTCAACCTCGGGCAGGCTGTATATTTGGTTCAGTATGTCAGCGGCTGTAAGATAACCGTCGAAACCTTGCTTGCCAGTGTGGCAGAACAGGCAGTTCATCTTACATCCCACCTCGCACGATACGCATAGTGTGGCGCGTCCGTCTTCTTCGGGAATATATACGGTTTCCACGAATTTCCCATCCCATCCGCTTGCCGTGCCTTGCGATGCCGCCATGCAGCTTGGCGAACTTGGGTCTGCATTCCCATTGTGGCGTGCCTGCTGTGGCATTGCTGTGGTTCTTACGGGAAAAAGGTACTTTATGGTGCCGTCCTTGGACTTTTGTGAGTCAATTGGGGGCATACAGCCTATTTCGTATTCAGCCTCAAGCTTGGCGCGGTTTGCCTTGGATATGTTGGTCATCTCGCTTATTGACTTCACGTGGCGTTCGTAGAGCCATTGCGCAATCTGCCCACCGGTAAAAGAGGGCATCCCCAAACTCTTGGCAACGGCCTTTAGCTCGTCGATGGTGAGACCTAAAAGTATTTTCTTGTTCATAATTGCAAAGTTACAAACTTTTCAATTAATCTTTGTGAGAAGTGCCGTAAAATCGCTAACTTTGCAGGGAATAATTGTTTATTAATATTGGTCTTATGCCTAAGAAACATTATGCGAGAGAGCCGCAGGTTGCGGTTTGCGTCGTCAGCGGAAAGCGAATAAGGTTTTCTCTCAATGGTATTTATCGCGTAAATGGAGAGGAGGTTACCGGCAGCCATGAGGTGGTGCTTGCCAATGGTTTTTTGCATTGGCATGGCAAGCCTTGGTTGGAACTGGTTTTCGAACCTGACGGCAAAGGTGTGTCTTTTTCTTTGGAAGACGTTACCATAGGGGTTAATTTCCATTGGGAACGCAAGGAAACACAAACTTTTCTCGGTACTTTGCGCCTTCTTGCTAATGATGGTAAGGTGTTGGCGATAAACGATTTGCCTGTCGAGACTTATCTTGAGAGTGTGATATCAAGCGAGATGAGTGCCACGTCCAATATGCCATTGCTGATGGCTCATGCCGTTATATCGCGTTCGTGGCTGTTGGCGCAGATGGAAAACTCGCGTAAAAACAGCCAGCCCGATTGTGGTGTAAAGGACTCGCCGAAAGGCAGGAATGGCTTGGTGACTAAGGCTGATTCGGCTAACGATGACGGCGTAATGATACGGTGGTATGACCACACTGACCATGACCTTTTTGACGTGTGTGCCGACGACCATTGCCAGCGTTACCAAGGAATAACTAAGGAGACAAGTCCCAATGTGGTCGAGGCGATAAGGCTTACGCGTGGACAAATCCTTACTTACGAGGGCGAAATATGCGACGCTCGTTTCTACAAGTGCTGTGGTGGGGCGATGGAGGAGTTTCAATATTGCTGGGATGACACGCCAAAGCCCTACTTGAAGGGAATTGGCGATACGCCAGATGGAAATATTCCAGACCTTACGGTGGAGGAGAATGCCGTGAAGTGGATACTCTCCGATCCGGAGAGCTTTTGCAATACT
The DNA here is from genome assembly GCA_964386825.1 of uncultured Prevotella sp. Lineage (GTDB taxonomy): Bacteria > Bacteroidota > Bacteroidia > Bacteroidales > Bacteroidaceae > Prevotella. The sequence goes on from CAYLUI010000020.1 coordinate 21,126, forward strand.
GCTGACAAGGATGTTTTGAGGCAGGTGTTGAACGATTATGATCAAGAGACCACTGACTTTTACCGTTGGCGTGTTGATTATTCGCGGCAAGAACTGTCGGAACTTGTCTGTCGGAAGAGCGGCATTGATTTTGGACAGATAACCGACCTCGTTCCGATGAAGAGGGGCACGAGCGGTAGGATTTATGAGTTGAAGATTGTCGGAACCAACCGCACCATGACGATAGGCAAGGAGTTGGAGATACGTCGCGTTCTCAGCGAGAGCCATCTCTATAGTTCGGCGTTTGTCGTGGAGAAAAGGGAGGATGGTTTCCGCCTCATTGGCGCAGGATGGGGGCATGGCGTTGGGCTTTGCCAGATTGGCGCCGCGGTGATGGGCGCTGAAGGAATTGCCTATGACAAGATACTTGAACATTATTATCCAAATTCTATTCTCGAATTGGCATGGTAATTGAAAAACTCAAGAAAAGCAATCCATGGTTGTGGGTCCCGTCGTTGTCGTTTGCCGACGGATTGCCTTTGGTTGCGGTGATGACGATTTCCGTGATATTCTATAAGCAATTGGGCTTGAGCAACTCCGCCATAACATTTTATACGTCGTGGATGTACCTGCCGTGGATATTGAAGCCAGTGTGGAGTCCGTTCATTGATTTGGTAAAGACAAAGCGATGGTGGGTGCTTTTGACGGAGATGCTGCTTGGTGCGGCGTTTGGTGGCGTGGCGTTCACCATTCCCACGTCGTTTTGGTTGCAAGGCACGTTGTTCTTCTTTTGGGTCGTGGCGTTCACGGGAGCATCCCACTGCGTGGCGGCCGACGGCTTCTACATGCTTGGGCTGAACGACCACCAGCAGGCATGGTTCATGGGCATACGGTCGCTTGCCGATCGCGTGGCATCTATTTTCGGACAGGGAGTGCTGGTTATGGTTGCCGGAAACCTACAAGTGGTGTTTCGGGGCAGCATTTCATACAGTTGGAGCCTTGCGTTCTATGGCGTAGCCGGGCTGTTTATAGCTTTGTGTTTGTGGCACCAGTTTTCGTTGCCGCGTCCTGGTGTTGACGTGAAGCAGCCTTGGGACAGCACCCGTTCGGTGTTGTTGGGTTTTGGGCTTGCTTTCAAGTCTTTTTTCCGCAAGCGCAATATCGTTGCCGCTCTTGCCTTTATCATGCTGTTTCGTTTGCCAGAAGCGTTGCTGTCTAAGGTTACGGCTTTGTTTCTCATAGATGCCGCGCACAATGGCGGTTTGGGGCTGTCTCCGCAGGAGTTTGGCCTTGTGCAGGGAACGGTAGGGGTGATTGGCGTTTCGATAGGGAGCGTTCTTGGTGGCATAATGGTGAGCCGTCGGGGCTTGCGGCGTTGCATGTGGCCCATGGTGGCGGCTTATGCGTTGCCAGGCGTGGTTTACCTGTATTTGAGTTTTGTGTTGCCATCGTCTTTCCCGGTAGTCAACTTGTGTGTGTTCGCCGAACAGTTTGGTTATGGATTCGGGCTTACGGCGTTTATGCTGTTCCTGATATACTTTAACCGAGGTGATTTCCGCACGAGCCATTATGCCATATCGTCGGCGTTGTCGCTTTTGTCGCTCATGCTTCCAGGGCTTGCGGCAGGTGCAATGCAGGAAATGCTTGGTTATCGTCATTTCTTCATTGTGGTGCTTGCGGCATTTGCGGTCAGTTTCGCTGTTGTGGGTATGGTGCGTGTGGAGGATGATTTTGGCATAGACGAAGAGTGATTGTTGTGTTTTCATAGCATGACTCCGATTTGTTTGCTTATGCTCTTTATGATTTAGGTTAAATAAGCTTAAAACACAACTTCGTTTATTCGTTAGTTGGTATTTATTTATTAACTTTGTACCAAATCGTTTTTAAAGCGTGAAAATAATAGAAGTGGTGAATGCCCTTGAACGTTTCGCGCCTCTGCCCCTGCAGGAAGACTATGATAATGCCGGCTTGCAAGTGGGATTGACGGAGGTCGAGGTATCAGGGGCTTTATTGTGTCTGGATGTCACCGAGGCCATTGTCGATGAGGCTGTGGCTCGTGGTTGTAACCTCATTGTGAGCCATCATCCGCTCATATTCCGCAAGCTTGGGCGCATATCCAATGATGATTATGTGCAGAGGTCTGTGGTGAAGGCTATTGAGAAGCATGTTGCCATTGTGGCAATGCATACCAATATGGATGCAGCCTATGGTGGCGTGAATTTCAAGATAGCTGAGAAGATGGGCATGAAAGTGGAAAGGTTCATAGGTGCGGTTCAGCCTTACCCGTCTGCGGATGTCAAGGCTTCGCCTTACGTCGTCGATGGTGGCTGTGGTGGGGCTGGAGTTTTGTGTTCTTTCTCGGAACCAATGACTTCGACTGACTTTATGGCCAGGCTTAAGAAAACTTTCGGTGTGGAATGTGTTATGGCAAACGAACTGTTGCGAAGACCGATAAGCAAGGTTGCCGTGTGTGGTGGAGCTGGTGACTTTTTGTTGCCTGACGCCATTGGCGCTGGTGCCGATGCGTTTGTGACGGGTGAAATGCATTATCACCAATATTTTGGTCATGAGCAACAAATCCAGATTGCTGTGATTGGTCACTTTCAGAGTGAACGTTACACTAACGAGATATTCCGTGATGTCATCCGGCGCGAGTGCCCAGGCGTGCGCTGTGAGTTGAGCGAGGTAAACACCAATCCTATCTTGTATATATAAAATAATTAAAGCAATATGGCAACAACTGTTAGAAAAGACTTGTCGGAAATGACGGTTGAGGAGAAGCTGCAAGCTCTCTATCAGCTTCAGGTAACTCTTTCGGCTATTGACGAGAAACGTGCACTTCGTGGCGAGCTGCCCCTTGAGGTTCAGGACCTGGAGGATGAGATTGAGGGCTTGAAGACGCGTAAGGAAAAAATCCTTAACGAGATAAACGATTTTCAGGCTGCCGTGGCACACAAGCGCAATGAGATTGAGGCCGCACAGCAGAGTGTTGAGCGTTATAAGGCTCAGCTCGAAGAGGTTCGTAACAATCGCGAGTATGACACTTTGTCGAAAGAGATTGAGTTTCAGACGTTGGAAATTGAACTTGCCAACAAGAAGATAAGGGAGGCTACTAACAAGATTGCCGAGCGTCAGGACGATCTTGCAAAAGCTGACGAAACCATTGCTGATCGTGAGCAAGACTTGGAGTCGAAGCGTAATGAGCTTGAGGACATCATGCAGGAGACGCGTGACGCAGAGGCTGAGTTGAAGGCAAAGGCTAAGAGCCTTGAGACATTGATTGAGCCGCGTTTGCTTACAAGTTTTAAGCGCATTCGTAAGTCTGCGCGTAATGGCTTGGGCATAGTTTATGTGCAGCGTGATGCTTGCGGTGGTTGTTTCAATAAGATACCGCCACAGCGCCAGCTTGATATCAAGATGCACAAGAAGATCATCGTGTGTGAGTATTGTGGGCGTATCCTTATAGATCCGGAACTTGCGGGTGTTAAGATGGAGGCTCAGGATGACGCTAAGCCAAAGCGCAAGCGTACCACAAGAAAGAAGAAGACTGAAGAGGAGGATTGATTATTTGGGATCCTTATTAATGTAATAAGCCGCTGCAATGGATGGAATAACCACGCATTGCAGCGGCTGTTTTAAATTATGGTTAAGTTTTCAGTTGCAAATTCCTTTTTTAAGGGATACTGTTATTTGATGGTATAGCCACCAGTGCAGCCACCCTCACTCTTGGTGCCATGCGCTGCTGTTGTGAGCGTTGTTTCTTTGTTATAAAGTTTCACATTATCAACCACTACGCCTGAACATGTGTAAATTACCGTAGCTCGGCCAACGAGGGCGCCAATCTTGCCAACATCTTCTGTGCCGATGATGGTAGAATTGTTGATAGAAGAGTTTTTGATTGACAATTTATTAGTACCTGCTGAGCTGAGAAGTCCAACGAAACCACCAACGGTCTCGGCATTTTTTACTGTTGCATTGTAAATGTGCACACCGTCAATTGTGACATTCCCACCGTTTTGCAAGTCGCCAAAAAGTACTGAAGAAAATTTGCCACCATCGGCAGTTACACCATCAATAGTGAGGTTTTTGACAATAATGGTTGGGTTGCCATTAAACTCACCGTTGAAAATGGATTTGCGACCACTATATTCCCCAACTGTGACATTGGTCATTTTGTGACCGTTGCCATCAAATACGGAAGTGCCATCAAGACGGATGGGCTTCAAGGTAACGCCAGAGCAGTCGATGTCGTTTTTGAGAACAATGTACTTGTTTGTAGCAATGACAGACGTGCCATTATCAGTTCCCACTTTTTCAAGGAGATCCTGAACGGAAGCAACTTCCACTATTTCAACGTTTTGGTAATTGCGAATGACGGTGACATTTGTGGCGGTATTGTTCTCGATAGTGGAATTGGTGTTAATGTAACCAACTATTTCGCCAGATTCGTTTTCGTTGGCATCTGCGCAGTAAACCGTACAATTCTTGGCTGTACAGCCCTTTACGGTACCACCTGCAGTGTAACCAGTGATGGCACCGGCCTTCTTTATTGTTGCCGTAATGGTGCAATTTTCAACATGGCAGTTTTCTATAACTCCGCCATTGTCAACATTACTTGCGATGACACCTGCCATCTTCTTGCCGGTTACTGTAGCATCCTTGACGGTAAGGTTCTTGACAGTGCCGTTAAACTGATTAAACAAACCTGCATAGAACTCTGTTTCTGTTGTTATGCTGAAGTTCCTGATGGTGTGGTTATTGCCGTCGAAAGTGAATGCAATGTTGCAATTTGGGCTACCAACTCCTGTGATGGCTTTACCTGCTAAATTGATATCGCTTGTAAGTTTGAAAGTTTTGCCAATGAACGGACTGTTCGGTTGTTGTGTGTTTTGCATCAGGTAAGCGAAGTCTGCGGGGGAACCTATGAGGTAATTGCCATCGGCATCAATTGCCAAGCTTTGGGAAACGGCGCCGTCCCAAACAATTTCGTTGTATGAACCATCAAACCCGGGTTTGATTTCAACGTTGAAGTCTTCGCTTGTGGTGAGCAGGTTTCCGTAAATGTTTGTGCGATAGTTGCGCTGCAAAGGAACATTTTGGAAAGTGCGTTCCTGGGCATTGTCGTAAATGATGGTGATTGCGTTGTCTGCCTTCTTGTCTTCTGGCATGAGCAGGTAGTTCATTGTCAGATAGTCGTAGCCGTCAACAGGGAAAGTTTCAGGACTTTGGGGTAAATCCGCAATGGCAAACGTAACGTCACTTTCTCCAGAAACCGTCTTGTCCTTAAAGTTAAGAGTGTTGTAAGTTTTCACTTTTACGCCGGCTTTCTTCACTTCGTGTCCTGCGGCTTTTGATGTTTCCAAATCGGCAGTACCGATGTTTAGTTGGGCAAACGGACGTTTCAGGTCAACGGATCTTGAGGCACTTCCGTTTACGGTGATTTTCTCAACGGCAAAGAAAGCATCCAGGCTTTCGTCATTTGAAGAAGCGTTTGCATAATCTGCCGTTACATTGCATTCTCCAGCGTTGGTGTTGAGTGTGTAAATTGAGTTTGGCGCATCAGCCCAAAACACGACTGCATAAGTGTTTCCATTGGTCAAACGCAGTGAAACCGTCTTCTTCGTGTGGATTTCTTCGTCGCTCTTGCCAATGGGAAGATAACTCCAATCGCCATTGTCGTTTACCTCATACACAGCATAGCTCAATGTGGTGGCTGTTTGTCCATCGCCATACGTTGCACGTGTTTGGTTCTGCAAACCGTCTGGGAGTTGTGCCGTGAAACTGACATTGGTTTCATTGCCACTCTGTACGCTGTCAAGCTCGTTGTTCGAGCAGGATGTCGCAAGCATCAACGATGCGATTGCGAACACGGATAAGAAATTCTTTTCCATGATACATTAATTTAAAAAGTTTATAATAAAAGTTTGCGTAAAGCCCTATTTAATCTCTATTTCATATTTCCCGTCAAAATCCGGTACAATGGCAACGCCACCTTCTGCCATGGAGGTCAGGAAGTTGCCTCTTACAATGGTCACCTTACTGCGTTTAAGTGGCACGTCTATGGTTGGTGACGAGGCTACAAGCTCTCCGTTCTTGTGATAAACCTCCAATTTGACCGTGACCCCGGCTTCCGCACCGTTGACAAACACGTAATCAAAGCCCATTTCCGCCTCTTTGTTTTCCATGGGTTTTAAAAATCCATCAAAGGACACTCCTGTCCATGAGTCGGCAGGTTTGTCGGTAAACATATTGTAGGAGCATGGCATGAAGCCCGTATAACGGAATACCACACGATAATCTTCGAGGGTGACACTTCTTGTTTCCGCACTGTTCTCGTTTACCGTCTTGTCCTTTTGCGCTTCCGCCTTGAGGATTTTCTCAACGAAGGCTTCGTAGTCGGTGGAGATGAACTTAAACATCGCCATTGGTCGTTTCATGTTTACTGTGGTTTCATTTGTGACTTCGGTCATATCGTCTTTCTTCACAGTTACGGTCGCTTGCTGTAATCCTCTGAATGCGTCACGGAAGTCGCAACAGCCTATGTGGTTTTTCTTGTCGCGCAAGGCAATTTCGGCAAAGTCAGAAGTCAAATAGAATTTGTCGGATAAGCAGCCTTTGTCAACGAAGTCCGTCCATACGAAAAGGCTGTATTCTCCCTCGCGTAACGTCAACTCTCTTGAACAGTCAAGATTTTCCACGTTATCGCATGTGAAGACGATTGTCGTGTCTGCCGTGCGGTCGTAATCGCCATTGGAATACAGCCTGTGGACGCTCACTATGTGGCGTACATCATATTCGTTGGCACTGTTTACGGAACGTGACTTTGCTTGTGCGATTTCCTTGTACAGCGGCATTTGGGTGTCAAAATCCAAATGCAACAAGAAGTTGGCTTTTGTTGGCAGTTCAGGGAACTCATGTACGTCGCAGCCTGAAAACAGTAGTATGCAGGCTGTCATGCCGATTGCATACCTCATTTTACATATTATCTTTCTCATTGTCCGCCTCCTTTCTTCCCATCAAGGTCGAACGTGTAAGCGAACGATATTGCCGCTTGATCAAGTCCAAGCCAGGTTTTCTTTTTGGTTTCAACCAATAGTCCGTCATTGTAGTTGTGGAACTTGTCGTAATGCAGGGCGTAGGCTCCTGCTCCCAATGAGAATTCCAATTTCCACCGCTTGTCTCGGCTGATAGGCAGACGATAGCCAGCAGCAATACCTCCTCCGACAGCAGGGCTGTGCCCGTTATGGTCTTGTGTACGGTATTTTCCATTGGTGGCGAAATTGTACCATGTCAGTCCGAAGTGTGCACCGGCAAACAGTCCATCGTTGTTTGGTGAAAGCCAGTAACGGAATTCCGGTTGCAATGAGAGTGTGCGGAATTTCAAGGTCGATTTGAAATAGTTCCACGCTGACCAATAAACAGGGATTGTGAACGACCAGTGACGTGCCAAATCAATTTCGGCTGCGATGTTGGAGATTGCCATTCCCCATCCTATTGCATTGGTCTTCAGGTATAAATGCCGTGCCCATACGTTATGCTCTTCATTCTCTTCTGCTGGTTTGAGCTTTGCTTTTTCGTTGTTTTTTTCTTGTATGGGATTGGGTGGGGCTGGCATTGTTTTCTTGTGGGTTGTGAATACAACACACGCATGGCGCATACTGCTGAAGAAAAGTCCACTTATCTGCCTCCATACACTGCCTCCATCCAAATTCTGTAATTTCAGCACGCGTTTGTCGATTTTAGCCCCAGAACGATATTCTGCGTATTCGGGTTCGCAGTTCAGTATGGCTACGATTTCATCCTTGCAGCGGATGTCAGAAGCCTCCACTTGCGACTTTAGGTGTTCCCATGGGATATAGCCGTCGTCGCGAGTGATGATGCTGTCCGGCAGGTATATTTCTTTGCGAACAATCTTTTCTATTGTCGAAAGTCGGCCGTGTGCCAAATTGTGGTTCAGACCACTGCTGCCTTCTGGCGAGGCGGCTCCACGGAAAGCCACCTTGGTGATTCCCATTATGTTGTCTTCTCGGGCATTTCGCAGAAAGGCCCTCAGTTCACGCATGCGTTCGGCATTATCACCGTAAAGGGAATCAACGGACATACTATTCACACGAAACTCAAAACAGACTTCCGTGTGGCTCTCTTGTGAGCGTGCAGAACCTGCACCCAAAAGAAGGAGAGACAAAACAATACTGTATCTTGTGATGTGCATAAACCCTTTTCTTGCAACTTCTCTTCGTAAGAGAGGGTACTTAGCTTTGTAGTTGCTGGTAATTAACGATTTATCTGGCAGAAAGCAATCTCGTTTGCTCAACAATCCACCAATCAGCTAAACTTTGTGGAGAAAGGAAACTATATTTTTTGCAAAAAAAAGTTGTTGTTTTACAGAAAATCACTTAACTTTGCATTAGTAATAACTTCTCTTACGAAGAGTCCTAACCTCTCTTACGAAGAGTGTTTTACTTTTGCTCAACCATCTTAACCATCACAGCAATTTAAGAATTAGTTTGTTTGCCTTGTCAACAGCCATGTTGTCGAGCGATGCAAGATAAATGAGAGTGGTCGTTTCCGAATCGTGTCCCATGCCTTCGCTTATGACCGACAAAGGGATGTTTTGGCTTTTGGCAATGCTTGCCCATGCATGGCGTGCGACATACATTGTCAAAGGCAGAGGAAGCCCCAGCCGTTTGCCTATTGTTTTCAGCCCACGGTTTACGTTGTGTCCCATGTAAATATATTGTTTGCGATCGTCGGTATCAATATCTGGCTTGATGATGGGTAACAGGTAGGGAGAATGACGGATATTATGTTTGTTTACAATGTCTTGCATGCATTTCTCCCAACGGATGGATAGTTGGCGACCAGTCTTCCGGCGACGATAAGTTAGGACACCTGCATTGAGATCTTTTTTCCGTAAGTATGCCATGTCCACGAACGACATGCCTCGGGTGTAAAAGGAAAAGAGAAACATTTCACGGGCGAAATCAAGAGTTGGATTCATGGCCAAATCCATTTCCTTGATTTGGCGGATGGCCTTTAATGGGATGGCACGTTTGACAGTCTTCTCTACGCCCGTATAGGCGTATTTGAACGGGAATTTCTGTGATGTCAGATTCTTTTCCACGGCACGATTGTAAACCGCGCGTAGGTTACGCATATAAAATGATGAGGTGTTTGGACTGACACAGTTTCTTTTCAGGTATGCTTCGTATGCAGTTATCGTGTCCGAGTCCATATCGTCAAGGGAAATGTCTGCAGTATTTTCTCTGATGTTGTTGTCTATTGTTGTTTGGCTTTCCAAGAACCGCCGAAAGCTGTTCATGGCAGACGTGTATGTTTCCGAGGAGCGTGCCTTGCCCAACCATTTCAATCGAGCAATGGTCTCTTTCATGAACTGGCAAAAGTACAGTTCGTCTTTTGAAACTTTAAGGAACTTTCCAACCACATCGTCTGCCGTAAATTCTTTTTTGTCGCTTTCCAATTTTAATATGATGGCATTAAGCCGTTTCATGTCATGTTCAATGCCATCATTAATGGAAATCATTTCGTTTTCTCTGCCTGTGACTGTGCGTGTTGCCATAAGCTTGTCGTCCCATTCCTCCGTGCAAATATGGTATGTGGTTTTTATCTGGCGGACGATGCGTTTGTGGATGATTTGGTAATAAACTGTGCCTTTTTTGCCCTTTTGGGTGGAAGGTCGGTATTTTATCTTGACTGTTGCCATATGAAGCTTGTTTTTAATGCTTTTCTCGTTGTTCTGTATGTAAATATAATAAGGAGAAAAGAATGGAAATAATATGTTTTGACAGATTGGTTTTTGACGAGTTTGCGTTTGTAATAGGAAAAACTTGCAATGGTTGATGAATAACCTGCTGAATGACAGTTAGATGGCAAGGGAAACCTTGCCTCCAAAACTGAAGATGCCTTTCTGTGGGAGGTGCATTACAAAGGGCAAACCATCAAATTAAGGGGAGGGTTTCGTAATTGAAAGATAATGGCTATTTAACTGGGCAAGGACGTTTGCTTGCCGTTGAAAAAAATGCAGGGTGGGCATTAGGTGAAAGTAGCTGTTGCTGGATATTTGTTTGCGGTGTCTGTTAATGGCAAAAATGCGCAAGTGGAATTGGGTAGGGGTGTTTTCTGAAAAGTTAGGCTGACAGAAAGTGTTTTTCGTAGGAAAAAAGTTCCAATAGGGAGTGAAAAATACCTAACAGTTGGAAGAAAATTGTATGTTATGCAAGTATGTGGATAAAGGGATGGTTCCAACTCATAATCTAATGGTTTCAAAGAAGATAGTTAACTCTTATAGACCTCTTGCTTTTTTTATGGTTTCCATTGCGGCGTTTATTTCCTGAAATTTCTTTTCGGCAGCCTTGCGAACATCCTCTCCGAGGCTTGCTACGCGGTCGGGATGGTTTTTTAGGGCGAGTTTACGATAGGCAGCCTTGACTTCATCGTCTGTAGCCATGGAATTTATGCCGAGAACCTTGTAGGCGGCATCAAGATTTGAGCCGGCATCCTGAAGGTTGAGCATGCTGTTGAGGTCACTTTCGCTAAGTCCAAGTTCGATGGTGCATTCACGTAGGGCGTTTATTTCATCGGTTACGATTATGCCGTCAGCTTGGGCTATGAGAACAAGGAAGTTTAGTAGTTGCAAGCGTTGTTCGTATGGCATGATTTGGTGCAATTGACGGCAACTGCTTAAGACTGCAGAGCGAAATTCGGTCATTCCTAGACGTTTCTGTTCGTCAAACAGTTTTCTCATTATTTGTTCGCCATCAATTACTGCAGCCTCACCGAAGTTTGCTTTAAGCCAATTTCGCACAACATTCATCTCTGAGTGCATAACCTTGCCGTCTGCCCTGATAATGTATGATGCAAGCACGAGCAACGAGAAGCGGAATGTGTTGCGTTGCGCCTCATATTGCTGTTGTTGGGTCTGGTATCCATTGTATGGTCCATTGTAGTGACCATAATCACCTCTGTCCGTGTTTTGTTGCTCAGGTATTCCATTGTCGAATAGAGAGCCAAGGACGAAGCCTGCTATTGCGCCAAGCGGTCCGGCAACCATCATGCCCATGAAACCGCCTATCCATTTTCCCATTGCCATAATTATAATGTGTTGTGTGTGTAGCGTTCCTTGCCTTATGCCAAGCAAAAGCCTATGTCGGTTTTATGATGCGTTGGCAACGTTGTTAATGCTCACTGCTATGTGAAATATGGTGCAAAATTAGTAAAAATCAAATCATATCAAGGCTTTTTTGATGGAATTTTGGTAACTTTGCGCAAAATTATAATTATAATACTGATAATATCATGAATATTGCAATTGCATTGGTTTTGTTTATCGCCGTTTCGTGCCTGTTGTGGGGAATTGGCGAGTTGCATTACAAGAACTTCAATTATGTGGAGGATGTTCCGCATCATCCAGATCCGACAGCGCATCATGGTGGTCCGTATGTGGAGCAAGGCATTCGTGAAATAATGCAGGACAACTCTACCAAGGGATTTGATGCTGTATAAATAATGGAAAGGAATGTACTTTGGTACAAAACTTAAAACTTGTGCTTATTGGGCACGATAACTATAGCGTCAGCAAGGTTGATATGTTATTTTATCTTTGCTGACGCTATTTCGGAAATCTTTCAGTTGGGGGGAGTTTTGCCTGGCTTTAAGGTTAATTTTCGTCTAAAAACTTCTCTACGGCATCAATTATTATGTCGTTTAGGGTTATTCGGTTTAGCTGTGAATCGTTTAGGGCTTTGTATTGCAGCATACGGGCGTAAAGGGACTGTGGCATGCGGCAACCAACGCTTTTAATTGGTTCGCCAGCGTATTTCGCATTACGATCAGGGACTTCGTGTCTCTGTGCGGCGTTTAGTGTACGAGGCTCAGCTTCGATGGTTTTTATTGTAGCCTTTGCTTGTTTTTGTTTTTTGGGGGGAGTGATGTTAGGGGTAGTTGTTTTTTTCGTTCCTGCAGTTTCATTGGTTGTTTTTGCAGGAACCTGCACCTCTTTTTTGAGTGCTTGAGCGTTTGCGTGCAATTCGACAAGGCTTGTTTCTTCGTCTTTGCTTTTCTGTTCGGCATCGTTGTCAACGTTCTCTATGCCAGCTTGTAGCATCTTTTGCAGTTCGCTTTGCAAACTCCCTTTATTTCTGTTTATTTTCATGTTTCCAGTATGTTATGTCTTGTGATGTTGACTTTTGTTGTTTTAGCAGAATATTGTTTTTGCGACTTTCATGTAGTCTTGTGCTGCACGGCAGCTTGGTGCGTATTCGATAACGTCCATCATCCTTGTTTGTGCTTCCGCTACTTTTACGGAGCGGTGGATGTATGTTGGGATGAGTGAATCTTCGAAACTGCTTTCCAAGAAGCTGTCAAGTTCATGGGTTATTATGAGTTGGTTGTTTACCATGGTTGGCAACAGAAGCATGTTTGCGAGGTTGGGGTTCAGTTCGTTTTTTATCTTTTTGGCTTGTTCCAAAATGCTGCCTACGCCTGTCACGCTAAGTCCTTCCATTTGTATTGGTACGAGCATTGTTGTGGCAAGTGCCATGGCGTTACATGTGCTTTGTGATAGGGATGGGGGGCAGTCAATGAGCATGTAATCGAAGTCGTCGAATACGCTACCCGTTGCGTCGTCATCGGTGATGGCTCCGTTTGTCATGTTGTGGTAGCCTTGCATGACACATTTGGCCAGCACGAGGCGTGGTATGTTTTGTCCGAAAAGCGACACGTCAATATTTTGCATTTCCGCAGAGCCAGGGACATAATAAATCCCGGAACGGGATGCGTAAATTGGAATTTTGGAGACTTTGGTCATTGCGTCGTAGATGGTTATGCGAGCAAACTCGGGCAGTGTTTTTCGCAAATCGTTCCATCCGAGTAAGTATGACAAGTTGCACTGTGGGTCGAGGTCCATGACAAGAATGCGCTTCTTTGGATGCATTTTGTGCAGGCATGCAGCCAGAGTTTGTACGGTTGTTGTTTTACCAACTCCTCCCTTGAAGTTTGTTACAGAAACAACGTCTGTTAATTGGTGCTTTGTTTTTTCTGCCATGTTTTTAATATTATGTTTGCTTAAATTTGTTTACAACGGTGTTTGGACGTTTGAACCATTGCTCGTTTTTCTACATGCGCACTTGTATGTTTGCACGCAATCGCTTCGCTGCGTCGGTTTTGACTGCACGGTTGCGCTTTTGCTTCGTTGCCTTATTGCGCCGATGTGCTGTTGTATGATTGCAGAATTGGGCGATTGTGCTGTTGAAGCATTGCTTTGTTGCGTATTTGCGCGCAAGTGTCACACGATTGCTGCATTGTCTGCGTGTGCGATTGTGCTGTTGTTCGCAATGTTGTTTGTATGTTTGCACGCAAGCGTGATTGTTCCATTGCAAAGTTACAAAATATAATTCCCATTACAATAACATTTGGGAAAGATATTTTTGGGGGGCGGAGGGGAAAAGGGGGGGTGCGGGTTGCTGAGTGTGTCATAAGTCGTCTTA
>CAYLUI010000020.1:34619-56873 GCA_964386825.1 uncultured Prevotella sp.
CACCACCCCCCGCACCCCCCCCTGCCCGACACCCCCCCCTGCGCGGGCCCGGACCCCCGCGCGGGTGCAGGTTGCTTATTTTGTCATAATTCTTCATAACAAGGAATGTGGTCATATTGTAAATATTTTTCACCATCTTTTGACCTTTTATAGCAATAGTGTGAAAGCCCGTTGGAAGCGATGAGCCAGTCTGCGTGGAGTTGTGTGTTGTAGGCCATTATTTGGTCGAAGACCTTTTGTGTTATGTTTATTGTCGGGGCTTTGTATTCGATAATCATTCTTGGGCGCAGTTGGCGATCGTATAACACGCTGTCTGCTCTCAGATCTTTTTGTCCGATTTGCAGCTTGACTTCGTTGGCGAGCAGTGCGGTAGGGTATCCGAGGTGATTTGTTAAATAATGGACGAAGTGTTGCCTGACCCATTCTTCGGGGGTAAGTGCTACGTACCGCCGGCGCAATGGATCGAAAACTTTTGGATGCTCGCATGTGCCTGACAACTTTATTTTGAAAGACGGAAGGTTTAGTCGAATCATTTTGTTACCTTTGCAAGTAGAAAAACTCAAGTTTGGATTGTTGCGCATGATGACGCATTTTTCCTGACTGTGATTTTATGTTACAAAGATAAGAAAAATGCTGTTGACAGCAAACAAATACAAGAAAATATGCCTGAAAAGAAACCTGTGGTGACGTATGAGGCTTTAATGCGAGATCTTAAGGCTGGGAATATTGCACCTATTTATATATTGATGGGTGAAGAGTCCTATTATATAGATCAGATAAGCGATTATATCCAAAAGAATTTGTTATTGCCTGACCAGCAGGCTTTCGACCAGACTGTTGTTTTTGGAGCTGATGTAAACGCAGCTCGAATTGCCGATCTTGCCATGCAGTTTCCGATGACTGCGCCTCGCCGGGTTATAATCGTAAAAGAGGCGCAGGCGATGAACTCGTTTAGTAAGTTGGAAAAGTATGCGCAAATGCCGCAAGCAAGAACGGTGTTGGTAATATGCTATAAGAATGGCACGATGAACAGGCGTTCCAGATTTGTTGCCAACGTGGAGAAGAGTGGGGTGGTGTTTGAAAGCAAGAAGTTGAGTGCCGGGCGGCTCCCTGGGTACATACGTACTTACCTTACGAAAAAGAAAGTGGGCATTGATGAAAAGAGTGCCTCAATGATTGCGGAGAATGTTGGGGCGGATCTCAATCGTCTCATGTCTGAACTTGAGAAACTCATAATTTCTTTGCCGGATAATGACAGGCGTGTGACTCCTGAACTTGTGGAAAGAAATATTGGTGTGAGCAAGGACTTTAATACTTATGAGTTGCGTGATGCCATTGTAAATAGAAATGTTTTGAAGGCAAATATGATAATCAAATATTTTGACAAAAATCCAAAGGCCGGCTCTCTTTATGAATTCCTTCCTTTGCTTTTTAGTTTTTTCCAAAACCTGATGATTGCCTATTATGCCCCCAACAAGCAAGATCAAAATGCTCTTGCAGGTTATTTGGAGTTGCGTTCGGTGTGGACCGTAGAAAGCTATATGTTGGGGCTGAGAAATTATACAGGACGAAAAACTCTACAGATTTTACAGAAAATGAGGGAAATTGATGCCAAAAGCAAGGGGCTTGACAACCCTTCTGTTGGGGCTGGAGACCTGATGAAGGAACTAATTTTCTTCATTTTGCATTGATTTTTCTCTTTTTTAGAACTTAAAAAGCACCCTTTACAGGGTGCTTTTTTTATGGCTAAATAAGTAGGAATGTGTGAGTTATCTGCGTTTTACCCATTCTGAGAATCGCTTATTTTTGAGTAAATGACCACTTGCTCGCAAATAATCTCGTGATGGATTTTTTCTTTCATAAGGGCTGCGAGAAATTTTGGTTTATGATTTGTTACCATTTGACATTTTGAAGTTTTTGATATTTAAACTTTGAAATTTAAAATACCAAGTGTGGGGGTTTAAGACAAAATTGCGCCATTTGCAAATTCAAACGATATTCTGCGATGGCTTTCAAAATTCAAATATGTAGATTTTGAAATTCGTATTCATATTTATGCAAGTTGGTTAAAGTTGTCTTAATTTACTAATAACCAACATTTTTTGTTGTTGGGATGAATAGTTTTGTGCTATTTATAATTGTTTTTTTGTTTTACAGCCGATGTATTAGGTGAAAATAAGATGAACAACGTAGAAGTAGTCTTTTTTAAATCAAAAGATTAGCAAATGATGCTCTTTCAATACTTTAGGTCTCTTTTTAAAAGAAAATTCAAATTTACAAATCCGAAGAGGTATTTGCGCTTTCTCCTGCTTTTGACATTTGAATGTTTGAATTTTAAAAAGTGCATTCAATGTTTTAAATACCTCTGCTTTTAGTTGGATATTTCAAATTTTTGGTTTAACTTTGCAAACGAAGAGTGAGCGATGCTTTTATCGGTCAAAAAACTCTCTAAGCTCAAAAACGACAATTATGAAAGAAAGAATAAAGAGGCTCATGGAGAGCCAGCATCTTAGTCAGAAGGCTTTCGCCCAATTCACCGGAATTTCTGAGGGAACTCTCAGTGGTGTGCTTAATGACCGTACCCGCCCCACCTTGCAGATTGTGGAGGCTGTGCATAATCGTTTCCCAAATATATCCCTTGAATGGTTGCTTTATGGCGTAGGCAATATGGAGGCGGTTTCTGCTGATGCTAAAACAAAAGACGAGCCTGATGTTCAAGGTGCTAATCCTTCTGTAAACGGTACGTCTCAGGTTTCATCTTCTCCCCTTTTCTCTGTCCAACATGCTTCACAAACATCATCGTTTCAGCACATGCCACTAAACTCACAAAAAGAAGTTGTGAAAATAATTGACAAACCTGCGAGGAAGATTACGGAGATTAGGGTCTTTTATGATGATCAAACTTGGGAGTCTTTTGGTCCAAAGCATTAAATAGTTTTGGGGCTTCTTTTCGAAGAATGAGATTTTTTAGCTATCTTTGCAACATTATATTTTAAACTCGCAAAGATAGCTTTTATGAAGAAACATTGTCTTGATCTGACAGTGAGTTCAGTTGAGCGGTTAAGTGACAAGCATGTGCTGTTGAAGCTCACTTATGGCGAACCACTGCCAGAGATGTGTCCGGGTCAGTTTGTTGAGGTAAAGATTGACAATTCTCCTTCAACCTTTCTGCGTCGTCCTATTTCAATAAATTATGTTGACCTTTGTAACAACCAACTTTGGTTGCTTGTTGCCGCAGTTGGTGACGGGACGCGTCACCTATATAATATAAAGCCTGGCGACACTCTTAATTGTCTGTTACCACTTGGAAACGGCTTTTCAGAAGTAGGGAGTTTTCATTGTATGCCAAACGATGTTGCGACATCGGCAACGGAATGTGAGGGGAACGCCTGCGGCGTGGCTCGTGAGAAAGAGGAGCATTGTTGTCAGGTTCTGCTTGTTGGTGGCGGAGTTGGCGTGGCTCCATTGCTATGGCAAGGTATGAGGCTCAAGGAACAAGGTGTGGAACCTGTTTTCCTGCTTGGTGCACGTTCGGCAAAAGACTTGCTCGAACTTGAGCTTTTTGAGAAAGTAGGTCGTGTGTGTGTTACCACGGAGGACGGTTCGGCCGGAGAGAAAGGTTTTGTGACCAATCATACGGTTCTTCAGAAAGAGCGTTTCTGCATGATACAGTCATGTGGCCCTAAGCCAATGATGAAGGCCGTAGCCCGGTATGCCAAGGAAAAAGGCATAGAATGCGAGGTCTCCCTTGAGAACATGATGGCTTGCGGTTTGGGTGCGTGTTTGTGCTGCGTCGAGAAGACTACGGATGGTAATTTGAGAGTTTGTGAGGATGGTCCTGTGTTTAATATTAAGAAACTGTTATGGTAGATCTAAATGTAAAAATAAATGATTTGTCATTAAAAAATCCCGTGATGACGGCAAGTGGCACTTTCGGCTATGGTTTGGAGTTTGCCGACCTTGTGCCATTGGAGGAGATTGGTGCTATCATTGTCAAAGGCACTACGCTGGAATGGCGTGAGGGAAACGACTATCCGCGCATGGCGGAGACGGCAAGTGGAATGCTCAATTGCGTTGGCTTGCAGAATAAGGGTGTTGACTATTTCTGCGAGAATATCTATCCAAAGATAAAGGATATTGACACCAATTTTATAGTGAATGTGAGCGGAAATTCACCTGAAAGGTATGCTGAATGCGCTGCGAGAATAGACGTTTTAGACAAGATTCCTGCAATAGAATTGAACATATCTTGCCCTAATGTGAAGCATGGCGGCATGGCTTTCGGAGTCACTTGCGAGGGTGCTGCAAGTGTTGTTAAGGCTGTCAGAAAGGCGTATCACAAGACGCTTATCGTGAAGCTTTCGCCTAACGTAACCAGCATTGCAGACATTGCAAAGGCGGTCGAAGCTGAGGGAGCCGACTCCGTTTCGCTTATCAACACTCTCATGGGAATGGCCATTGACATTGAGCGTCGGTGCTCAAGGCTCTCCATTGGCACCGGTGGTCTTAGCGGACCTGCCGTAAAGCCGGTTGCCGTGCGTATGGTCAATGATGTTTACCATGCCGTCAAGATACCGGTTGTCGGGCTTGGGGGCATCATGACAGCCGAAGATGCCATCGAGTTCTTCATGGCCGGTGCCTCGGCGATCGAGATTGGCACTGCCAATTTTGTTGATCCGCAAGTTACGTTAAAGGTTAAGGATGGCATTGGGCGTTGGCTTGAGGCGCATGGCTGCAGTAGCTTGCAAGAGATAGTGGGAGTGGTGTGACCTTGCTTGGTGTCTGGCATTGCCGCATCTTTGCTGTTTGTACGCAATAAGCTTGATGACATAATATATAATGAATGCAATTATCGTAGGAGCCTCTTCTGGCATGGGCTATGAGGTGGCGCGTATCCTTTTGCGCGACGGGTGGACACTCGGGCTTGCGGCGCGCCGCACCGAGCCTTTGGGGGCGTTGGCATCTGAGTTTCCAGGAAAAGTTCATGCCAAGAGAATTGACGTTATGGAGGCTGATGCCCCACAGCTCTTGCAGGAGTTGCTTGCCGAGATGGGAGGCATGAACCTTTATTTCCATGCGGCAGGCGTAGGGTGGCAAAACCTTGGGCTGGAATGTAAAAGGGAAATGGACACCGTGGCGACCAATGGCATGGGATTCGCCAGTCTCGTGGGTGTTGCTTACCGCTATTTTGCCAGCAAGGGGCATGGCCACATAGCCGTCATATCATCAATTGCCGGAACCAAGGGGCTTGGCGTGGCTCCTGCCTACAGTGCCACCAAGGCTTTTCAGAATGTTTACATACAGGCATTGGAGCAGCAGGCAGCCATGCGCCACTTGAAAATACGTTTTACCGACATTCGTCCTGGATTTGTGCGTACCCCTTTGCTTGACGACGGAACCAGCTACCCAATGCTGATGGATCACAAAAAGGTGGCGCATGCCATCGTCGATTCCTTGTATTCCCATCGCCATGTCCGAGTCATCGATTGGCGTTATCGCATACTTACCTTTTTCTGGCGTTTGCTGCCCAATTGGCTTTGGCGCAGATTGAGCGTGCACAATTAGCCAAATACGGTCATCTCTTTCCGCATGTGGGGGATGGCCGTTTTTTTGTGTTGCGTTTGTGGCGCAATGGCAAGGCGATTGCGCCGTAATGGCGATGCGTTTACGCCGCAATGGCTTTGTGATTGTGCCGTAATCAGGAGACGGTTACGCCTTGATGGGTATTGTTGGTAGGCATGAATGGGCTGCATTAAATATAATGTGATGTGGCAACCGGCTTCTCCTTCTTGTATTGGTTTCATGGTGTCTTTGCCAATAGGCTTTGTGGGGATGTTTCTTCTTTTCTTGTTTGAACAAAGCTTAAAATCAACGAGTGTTTCTTAATAAATAATAAGAACTAAGACTTTTAGTTGTTATGAACTAAAAATTTTAGTTACTTTGCCGTCGTAAACATAAAAGTCTGTATTATGAAAAAGTTGACGGTAAAGGAGAAGGAGATAATGGATTTGTTTTGGAAGCACGGCCCCATGTTTGTTCGCGAGCTTGTTGAGCTTTATCCGGAACCCAAGCCCCATTTCAATACCGTATCCACGCAAGTCCGGATATTGGAGGGCAACGGTTTCCTTTGCCATGTGGCTTTCGGCAACAGTTATCGTTATGAGCCAGCCATAAGCGAGAAGGATTATGGTCGCCGTTCGATTGCGGGTGTCATAAAAAACTATTTCGACGATTCTTATATGTCGGCTGTCAGTGCGTTCGTCAAGGAGAAGAAGATTTCTGTCGATGAGCTGAAGGAGTTGATTGAGCAGATAGAGAAAGGTGAATAGAAACGTCGTTGGCATTTGGTCGCCCGTGCCACCATGGCGTGTGCGCCGTGTAGGAAAGCGTTGGCCATGATGTGTGTTCACGGATAATGGAGAATAGCTTATGGAATTTTTGCAATATGACATTCGGGTGGCGGTTCTTGTGACCGTGTTTTACATGTTTTACCGTCTGTTGCTCTCACGTGACAGTTTGCACCAACTCAACCGCTTTGTGCTCATCGGCACAGCCGTGGCATCTTTCGTGTTGCCCCTTTGTGTCATCACGGTGCATCGCACTGAGGTGGTTGAGGCGGTGTCGCAGGCTGCTGTCGGCACGAGTGTGGGCACGTTTCCCGTTGTTCCACACGTTCCTTGGTGGCAGGTGCTGCTGCCAATTGTGTTTTGGTCAGGATTTGCAATCACATTATTATATACGTTAGTTTCGATATCGAAGGTATGCATACTTATCAGTCGATGCGAGAGGCACCGGCAGGCAGACGGCACGGTGGTAGCGGTCTGCGATGGGGAAGTGTCCCCTTTCTCATGGATGCGTTACATTGTCATGTCGCGTAGCGACTACGCACAGGCTGACAATGCCATCCTTATGCACGAGTGCGAGCATGTGCGGAGGCATCACTCGTGGGATGTCGTGCTCGTGGATGCTCTTACGTCGCTGCAATGGTTCAACCCTGCCATGTGGATGTTGCGTTATGACTTGCGCTCCATCCATGAGTATGAGGCTGATGCGGCGGTTCTCTCAAGTGGCGTTGACGCGCGCCAATACCAGTACCTTTTGGTAAGAAAAGCCATGGTGGCAAGTGGGTACTCTGTCGCCAATGGCATTAACCACAGTACCCTTAAACAACGAATAACAATGATGAACGTTAAGAAACAAAACAAATATTCGTGGCTGAAAGCCCTTTATGTGTTGCCTGTCGTAGCCGTATCGCTTGTGACATCTGCGCGCACTGTTACTGACTACAGGTTTGTTGAAAGTGCAGGACGGGACGTGGCTTTGACTAAGGTCGAGACGCAGCCTGTCAAGAAAGCGAGTGGCAAATCCGTGTCTGCCAAGGTAAAGGAAGGCGAGAAAATAGTGTTGCGGGATTCTTCCGTGTCTGCCAAGCCCTTGGTTATCGTGGATGGAGTTGAAAAGAAATACTCGCACTTACAAGGCATGAATCCCTCTGACATTGCAGGAATAACCGTGCTGAAAGACAAGGCCGCCAAGGAAGAGTACGGTGACAGAGCCAAGCATGGAGTATTGGTTGTAACGACCAAGAAAGCCGATGCCACGGCGCAGGATAAGCAAGGTGGAGGCACGAAGGTGTTTGACGTGGTGGAGGAAATGCCTGAATTTCAGGGCGGTTCTTCGGAACTTAGGAGGTATCTTGCCACCAATATAAGGTATCCGATGGTGGCACATGAATGGGGTGTGCAGGGACGTTTTGTCGTTGGTTTTGTGGTAAACGAGGACGGCTCGCTTTCCAATATCGAAGTGCTTAACGGCAATGTGACCGATAGTGGCAAGGCTAACGAGGTGCTTGTTGTTAGCCTTGCGGGTAAGGAAAAAACTGACGCTGAGGCTGCCAGAAAGAAAGGCTTGGAGGAAGGACGTGCGGCACTTGAAGCTGAGGCCATACGGGTTGTCGGCTCAATGCCGGCATGGACACCTGGCAAGCAGGGTGGCAAGCTTGTTAAGGTGAGGTATGTTGTCCCCATAACTTTCAGACTGCATTAAGAGGCGTGGGGTGGGTTGCTTGTCCTGTTTCAAGTTACAGGAACAAGCGACCCACTTGATATACTACGGCAGACGCTATCCATGCCAGACAGGTGGTGTAAACGGCTGTGAATATTGCCCATTTCCACGTTCCAGTTTCGCCTTTTATGGCGGCTATCGTGGCTATGCAGGGGAAGTAGAGCAGCACGAAGAGCAAGTAGCAGTATGCCGTAAGGGTTGCCAAGGGTGCGATTTCGCTCACAGACTTGCCATGCTGTTTTGCCAAATCGTTTGTTATCTCCTTGTGGAAACTTTCATACTTGCCACCCTCGTCGTTGAGTTCGTTGTCGTCGGCAAAGCTGTCGTCATTAGAGTAAAGTATGCCCATTGTCGAAGCCACTATTTCCTTGGCACCAATTCCGGCTACGAGTCCCACGTCGAGTTTCCAGTTGAAGCCTTGTGCCACGAACATCGGCTCCACGGCCTTGCCTATTTGTGCGAGATAGCTTTGCTGCTGCTGTTGCTGTCGGTCCATGCCCTCATGATGCGGAAAGTAGCTCAATGCCCATACTATTATTGAAGCCACGAGGATGATGCCCCCCATCTTCTTCAGGTACATTTTCCCCTTTTCCCATGTGTGTCGCACCACGGCCTTGGCTGTGGGGAAGCGGTATGGCGGCAGCTCCATCACGAAGGGCGTATCCTCGCCCTTGAAAAGGGTCTTGGTGAATATGCGACTCATCACCACTGCCGTAAGCATGCCTATGAGATAAAGCGATAGCATGACGAACGGCATGGCTCCTCGTGAGAAGAATGTGCCAATTATCATGATGTAAATCGGTATCCGTGCCTCACAGCTCATCAGGGGGATTATGAGCATTGTCACAATGCGTGAGCGGCGGCTCTCTATGGTTCGCGTGGACATGACAGCCGGTACGTTGCATCCGAAACCCATTATAAGAGGTATGAACGATTTGCCATGAAGCCCCATGGAGTGCATGATTTTGTCCATGATGAAAGCGGCGCGTGCCATGTAACCGCTGTCTTCCATGAAGGATATGAAAAGGTAAAGTATGAGTATTTGCGGCAGGAATGAAGCCACAGACCCAACGCCGTCTATCACGCCGTTGACGATCATTGCCCTTACCGGTCCCTCTGGGAGCAAGTTGGTAATTAGGTCGCCGACCCATCCGAACAGCATGTCAAGCCAGTCTTGTGGGTATGCTCCAAGCCAGAATGTCGTCATGAACATCACGACGAGTATGGCTATGAATATTGGGAAACCTACAATCTTGTTTGTCAGTATGCTGTCGAGGAGATGCGTCATTTGGTACGTATCCTTCTTTGTGCCAGTCTTGTAGTTGGCTTCCTCAAGTGCACCGTGTATGAAACCATACTTGGCATCCATTATGGCGGTCTCGCTGTCAACCTTCATCTCTTCCAACACTCGTTTGGCGGCTTCGTCGCGGTGTGTGAAAATCTCGTCCGCGTCGGGCAGTCGGCTTATGTATTGCTCTACGTCCTTGTCGCGCTCAAGCAGCTTGATGGCGAGGTATCGTGTGGAGAATTTCTCCCTTACGTGCGGTTCTTTTTTCAGGTGTTCCTGTATGAGGCTAATGCCATGTTCAAGCTCGTGACCATGGTTTATGTGTATGTGGCGGAAATGTACATCCTCGTCCTCTGTGCCTTCGTAAACCTGTATTATCTTTGCGAACAGGTCTTTTACCCCCTTGCCATTAGTGAATACGGTAGGCATCATTGGCAGTCCGAACAACTCAGACAGTTTCTCTGTGTCAATGTCATCTCCGCGTCGTTTGGTCTCGTCAAACATGTTGAGGGCCACCACGACGCGCAGGTGCATGTCAATGAGTTGCGTGGTCAGGTAGAGGTTTCTCTCAAGGTTGCTTGAATCTATTACGTTTATGACGACATCGGGGGTCTTCTCTACGAGTTGCTTTCGTACGTACAGTTCCTCAGGCGAGTAAGCGGACAAGGAGTAAGTGCCCGGCAAGTCAACAATGTTAAACTTGTATCCACCAAACGTGGCGTGCCCCTCCTTTGCGTCAACGGTAACACCCGAGTAGTTGCCCACGTGTTCGTGTGCTCCCGATGCGAAGTTGAATAATGAGGTTTTGCCACAGTTTGGGTTTCCCACAAGAGCCACGTTTATTATGCGGCTCTTTTTTTCTGCTTCAGCTTTCGCTTCCTCTTCCGTTTTTGGCAAGTCGCCATCATTGTTTATAGGCAAAGGCTTTCTGTCGGTACCGGTTTCGCTTGTCGGCCTGGATGTGTCAGCATCGCTGGTTCCTTTTTCATGTGAGAAAGTCTGTGGTTGCTGTGCCACAACCTCTATCATTTCAGCTTCCGAATGCCGCAGGCTGACCTCATAGCCCATGACGCGGTATTTTACGGGATCTTTCAGTGGAGCCTCTTGCAGCACTTCCACCTTTTGCCCTTTTATAAATCCCATCTCGACTATGCGCTTGCGGAACCCCCCATGGCCTGTTACCTTGACTATTATTCCGCTATCGCCAGTATGTAATTCTGATAATTTCATTTGCCTAATTATGCTTTTGTGGTGCAAAGTTACAAAACTTTCTTTGCAAGTTGGTTGCAAACAAATATATAATAATGTAGAATACCTATAAATGGGGATGTTAGTGGTGGTTGGATTGTTTGTTTGGCATCTCGTACAGTTGGTCTCCGTACTATTTTACTGTTTATTGAACATATCTTTTTTTGATATTACGTTGAAAATTGCTAAATTTGCCATGGAAAATAAAAAACAAACCATGAACTTGAAGCCAAATCATTTGTTATTGTCATTAGCGTCTATGATCTTTGCTCCTGTAATGGCGCAGAACGGTGTTCCAGCTCCGCTGGAGGATGTTAATCGTGTCGTGGATCTTACGCTGGACAGTCTTAATAAAGCCCAGACGGCGCGTGTGCCTGCTGGTTCAAGCCGCAAGGGAAGTAATCCTGTGCTGTTTCTTGTTGGTAATTCCACCATGCGTAACGGAACCCTTGGCAACGGAAACAATGGTCAGTGGGGATGGGGATTTTATGAGCATCTATATTTTGACCAAAACAAGATAACTGTGGAGAACCAAGCCCTGGGTGGCATGTCAAGCCGGACTTACTATAACAGGCTTTGGCCGGATGTGCGAAAGGCTCTTCGCCCTGGCGACTGGGTTATAATCTCGATAGGGCATAATGACAATGGTCCTTATGATAGTGGGCGTGCCCGTGCCTCGATATCTGGTGTTGGGTATGATTCGCTTAACGTCACCATAAAGGAAACGGGGCAGCAGGAAACGGTTTACACTTATGGCGGTTACATGCGCCGATATATTGACGATTGCCGTGCGGCAGGGGCGAATCCTGTCCTAATGTCGCTTACGCCACGTGACGCATATGATGAGAAGACAGGAAAAATAGTGCGCAAGGTACATACCCAATGGTTGCAGGCGGTTGCTGCGGAAATGGGCGTTCCCTTTGTTGACCTTAATGAGATAAGCGGTAGCAAACTCGATGGCTTTAGCAAGTGGAAGGAAAAATACCATTTTTATAAAGACCATATTCATACGTCTCGTTTTGGTGCCATGATGAATGCCCGTAGCGCAGCCGAGGGCATTGCTATGAGTCCAAATCCTGCGCTTAGGCCTTTGCAGGGAATGATGGTCAACCTTGGCCTGCCAGTGGAACCCGTTAGGCGAGAGGAAGGCAAGCCTGTGGTTTGGTTTACAGGAGACAGTACTGTGAAGAATGCCGACAAGGACAAGGATGGCATGTGGGGGCTGGGTTCTCAGGCTTATACTGTTTTTGACCAGAAAAAGGTGACGTGCTATAATGCGGCTAAGGCTGGGCGTTCGTGTCGTACATATCTCAATGAGGGACGTTGGGATAAAGTTTATAATTCATTGAAGCCTGGTGATTTTGTGCTCATACAGTTTGGTCATAATGACATAGGGGGCATTGGCGATGGCAAGGAGCGTGGCGAAATAGCAAGCGCGGCAGATACTTGCCATGTTTATAGGAGCAAGAGTAAGGGAACATACGAGCTTGTTTACAGTTTTGGCTGGTATTTAAAGAAATTTATCGACGATGTTCGTGAGAAAGGTGCCACCCCAATACTGGTGTCACTTACTCCGCGCAATGAGTGGGAAAATGGGAAAATAGAGCGTCGCAACGATTCTTATGGGAAATGGTATCGTCAGGTCGTAGAGGAAACGGGTGTGGAGTTTGTTGACTTGCACAATATCTCTGCCGATTGGCTTGACAAGCATTGTGGCAATAAGGCAAAAGCCTCAAAATACTTTAACCATGACCACACACACTCTTCGCTCAAGGGGGCACAGATGAATGCCAAGAGCCTTGCCCGTGGCATAAAGGAAATCAAGAGCCAGCTTGCGGTATATTTGAAATAATGATAATTACAATAAGAATGATGGCATTGGTTTAGATGCTGTAAAAACAAACTTTTATGGACATAAAAAAATATTATATCCCTTCTCCAGACCGCTATGCTGACGATACCATGTATCGCCGCTGTGGACGTTCTGGCGTGTTGCTGCCAAAGATTAGCCTTGGTTTCTGGAAAAACTTTGGGGCGACAGTTAGTTATGAGAGGTGTCGTGACATAACGCATTATGCCTTCGATCACGGCATTACTCATTTTGATCTTGCCAACAATTATGGTCCTCCCTATGGTACTGCAGAGGAGACCTTTGGCCGTCTTATCGACGACGATTTCCGTCCTTATCGCGATGAGCTT
Source organism: uncultured Prevotella sp. (assembly GCA_964386825.1). Lineage (GTDB taxonomy): Bacteria > Bacteroidota > Bacteroidia > Bacteroidales > Bacteroidaceae > Prevotella. The sequence continues at coordinate 47,419 of CAYLUI010000020.1, forward strand.
TTCATCTCGTCGAAAGCTGGTTATGACATGTGGCAAGGACCTTATGGCAATTGGGGGTCGCGCAAGTATCTCATGGCGAGCATTGATCAGAGTCTGAAGAGGATGCATCTCGACTACGTGGATTTGTTTTATAGCCACCGCTATGACCCTGACACGCCATTGGAGGAAACCTTGCAAGCCCTTGTTGACATAGTGCGTCAGGGCAAGGCTCTTTACATAGGCATCAGCCGTTGGCCATTGGAAGCCTTGAAAGTGGCCGAGGAATACTTGCGTTGCCACGATACCCCTCTGCTCATATATCAGGATCGGATAAATCTTCTTGACCGTTCGCCAATAGATGGTGGGCAACTGGAGTTTTGCCGTCAGCACGGCATCGGATTTATAAGTTTCTCGCCTCTTGCACAAGGCCTGCTTACGGATCGTTATCTCGATGGTATTCCTGATGACAGCCGTATGGCTAACGATGCTTCATTGAAAAGAGATGTGCTAACGCCTGAATTGTTGGGAAAACTTCATGACTTTAATGAGCAAGCTGCTGGTCGTGGAGAAACTCTTGCGGAAATGGCGTTGACTTGGGTTCTTGAACAAGCTGGCGTTACAAGTGTTATTGTAGGTGCCAGCAAGACTGCACAGCTTCAGGCAAATCTTAGTGCCGTTATGCGCACTGCTAAGAAATAATAAAACACATTGCAATGAAAAATAAATTCTTACTGTCAATGCTTTTCGGCTTCTGTGCGACAGGTGCTATGGCTCAAAGCTATGATATTGACATGACTCAGAAACATTCTGCCTATGACGATGTGGCAGGGCATGGATTTGACTTGAACACAAGCTGGGATGGCAAGTCTGTGAAACCTTTTTATTATTCGGTGAAAGTTCCTGATGGAAACTACAAGGTGACGGTTACTTTGGGGTCAAAGGGGCGTGCGGCTGGCACGGTGGTGCGTGCTGAGGCGCGTAGGCTAATGCTTGACGAGGTTTTCACGAAGAAGAAAAAGCCTCAGACGTTTTCTTTCATTGTTAACAAGCATTCTCCAAAAATCAGTGAAAAAGAGAGCGTTAGACTAAAGCCTGGCGAGAAGGGAAGCCTTAACTGGGATGACAAGTTGACACTTGAGTTTAATGGCAGTGCGCCTGCCGTACAGCGTATTGTCGTTGAACCAGCCAACGATGTCACCACTATTTTCCTTTGTGGCAATTCCACCGTTGTTGACCAGTCGAGAGAACCTTATGCCAGTTGGGGGCAAATGGTTCCGGTATGGTTTGATACTAATATCGCTATTTGCAATATAGCGGAGAGTGGTCTTACTGCAGGATCTTTTCTTGCCCAAAAGCGTTTGGACAAAATCCTTTCCATGTTGAAAAAGGGAGATTATGTGTTCTGTGAGTTTGGACACAATGATCAAAAGGAGAAAGGCCTTGGTACGGGAGCTTGGTACAATTTCTCCTCTAATTTGAAGAAATATATTGACCTTGTACGTGCCAAGGGAGGGAAAATAGTTTTTGTAACTCCAACGCAGCGTCGTCGTTTTGATGATTCCAAGACGAAGATACTGGAGACTCACGGAGATTATCCTGATGCCATGCGTGCCGTGGCGAAACGTGAGAAAGTTCCTGTTATAGAGGTGCATGACATGACACGTACTTTCTTCGAGTCTTTGGGTTATGACAATAGTACGAAGGCACTTGTCCATTATCCTGCCGGCACATTCCCAGAACAACCGAAGGCCTTGGCAGACAATACGCACTTTAATGCTTATGGAGCATACGAGGTTGCGAAGATGGTTGTGATGGGTATGAAATCTCTTGACATGCCATTTGTGAAGAACCTGCGTCGCGAATGGAAAGATTTTGACCCTGCAAAGCCAGACGACTTCAATACCTATAAATGGTACATGTCTGCGTTGATTGATACACGCAAGCCCGATGGCAATTGAATTTACTTGTGATAATAGAGCAAATGTGGGGTGAGTAAGCTCAAAACACGTCTTGTATAAGAAAGAATGAGGGAGGCTTAAAAGCATTATGGCATAAGGCGTTGCCTTTTATGGTTGCCAGTGCTTTTAAGTCTCCCTTTTTCTATTGTCATTTTGAAAAACATTAGTGGATTTCCTTTGGCGTTTCTCCACTAATGTTTTTTATTTGCTCGGTTCTACGGGGCGTATGGTTCCGTCAGCGTTGAATTTCAGTTTGTCTATGCAGACTTCGCGATGTACGCCTGGTTGTTTGTTTATGTATTTTTTGTTGATACGGTGATAAACAATGTACCAACTGTCGGTTCCGGGTTTGTTAATGACGGCATTGTGAGCCGTGCCGTATATTTCCTTGTCAGGCCTTTGTTGTATTACTATTGGTTGCTTGGCAACTTCTATGGGACCAAGTGGACTTTTGGATGTTCCGTATGCCACATGGTAGTTTGGCGAACCTGTGTCGTCAACGGACCACATGAAATAATACAATCCTTTACGGTAGAATACATACGGAGCCTCGCGGTAAGCATAGTCTTTTAGGCTACCACCTTTGGGTGTCATGACCGTTACGGTATTTTCTTTTAATGCGGTCATTGAGGTTTCAAGTTCTGCTCCTGCCATGAAGCTGTTTCCCCAATATAGGTAAAATTTCCCTGATACGGGATCTTGGAAAACGTCCACGTCAATGAGTTGTCCTTTGCAACCAGGGTGATTCTTTGCAATCAATGGATGTCCAAGGTCACGAAATGGTCCTGTGGGACTGTCGGCAACTGCCACTCCAATCTGTTTGCGCCCGTTGTCGTTAGGGCGTGCGCTATAATATAAGTAATATTTGTAAGAGCCGTCAGCTTGTTTTACCTCAATTGCTGCCGGTGCCCAAAGATTGCCGTTAGCCCATGCAACTTGTTCGCTTTTGGCATTGAGGACCACTCCTTCGTTTTTCCAGCTGCCCTTGGGACTCTTTGCCGAGAAACATTGGTAAGTCCAGCCACCCCAACCTGGCATACCGTCAGTGGTTGAATAAATGTAATATTTGTTTGTGGCATGCGAGTAAAGAATCTCTGGGTCTGCATGAAATCCAGGGATGATGGGATTATCAGATTTTGCTTTGGCATTGAGAGATTGCATGCATATTAATGCCAGTAAGGCGATGTTTCTTATGCTTGTTTTTTTCATGGCTGTGTTTTTTTGAATGAAGCCTTGCGTTTTTATTCTACCTTAATGGCAACGACACTGTAAGCTGGCAACGTTACTTTTTGTTCCTTTACCACGACTTTTACCGTTTGTACGTGACCATCGTTTGGCTTTCCGCAGAAGCCCTCGGCAACAGTGCCCTCGGCAATTCTCATTCCGTTTATATTGATGGTTGCCGATGAGGGAAGGGCATTTACAAGCTTAACTATGTTTTTGCCTGTTGCGTCCTTTACCACGCTTGCCCCCATGCGGTATGCTATGTTTTCGTTGTCAGTTTTCAATTCAGATGCCACATAAGTATTTCCACTATGTTTTCCCCACATCTTTTGTGTGTGATAGCTTGGTGTTAGCGATGTTATGGAATCGTGGTTGAAGTAAATCATGTCAGGATTCCAATTAGGATGCTTTACATTGCACAGCAATGGGGCATAACTTGCCATGGTCACCACATCGGCGTTGCGTTCTAAGGCACACAGGTGCAAAGCCTCGACAAGGGCGTTTTCCATGGTGCGACCTTTTGAAGCCCACTCTCCGAGGTACACCTTGGGTGCGTTCCTGTCGTATTTGTCATAATAGTCTTGGTTATGCAGGAACCATCCTGGCGACTCGTAATAATGCTCGTCAACCATGTCTATGACATTTTTGTTTGCCTTGGCGAATTTCCAGCCTTCTATGTAATCGGCAGAGGGAGCGTGGAATGGTCCCACGGTTCCGCAAAGCACGATGTCTGGATATTTTTGCTTAATAGCTTTTGCTATCATGAGGAAGCGTTCTTCGAAGACAGTTGAAATGATGTCTTCGTTGCCAATGCCAATGTATTTTAGATTGAAAGGGGCTGGGTGTCCTGCGTCGGCACGCATTTTCGCCCATTTTGATGTTGCGGGATCTCCGTTTGCCCATTCAATCATGTTGAGTATTTCCTGACAATATGCAGGCATTTCCGCCATTGGTATGCCACCTTGCTGTCCAGCATAGTCGTCTTTGTTGGCTCCTGAGTTCTGGCATGGAACTCCTGCGGCAAGCACTGGCAATGGTTCTGCGCCAATATCTTCACAAAACTGGAAATATTCATAGAAGCCGAGACCACGAGTTTGGTGGTAGTGCCAAATGTTCTTTGCAGGCTTACGTTCTTGCCATGGTCCGATGGACTCTTGCCAATGGTAAATATTATCAATGCCCTGGCCATGTGTCATGCAGCCGCCTGGGAAGCGTACAAATTTTGGGTTAAGTGCGGCAATTGCCTCTGCGAGGTCTTTTCTCAATCCATGTCCTTTGAAAGTGTCGTGGGGGAACAGACTTACCATGTCCACGTCAACAGAACCGTCTTTCAGTGGAGTCAGTGCGAGGCGCACATTGCCTTTCGTGACTTTCTTGTTTATGCTCAGCGGCAAACGGTAACGTTGCCATCCGGAACCTTGGATTTTTATTTTTCCTTTTGCGTAAACATTGCCGTTGGAGCCTATGAGTGCCACAGCCATTTGTCCGTTTTTGCCATTGCTCGTGCGCAGGTAAATTGACAGGTCAAACTGTTCCATGGGTGATGCCGAAATCCCGTCCCAACCATTATTGTAAAGAGTGTCTCCTTTGGCCAATACGGCGTAATGTGGATTGTTTGTACTCAGTGGTTTGTCTGTTTTGATTGTAATAGTATTGTTGGAAAACCAGGCTGTGGAAGGCTGCCAGCCACGATGGTCTTCCGGAGAGTATTCAAAGTCGCGGTTTTGTATTAGTTCGGCATACAGTCCACCGTCTGCGGCATAGCTTATGTCTTCGAAGAAGACCCCCATGAGTTTGTCTGAGATGGCTTTTGTCTGTGACGGATTGATGGTTAGGGTGGCATTTACGTTGCTGCCTATTGACGCAAAACGTTTTTCGTCGTCTTTCATGCGCTCAGAACTGAGAATAGCCTCATTGTCAACGGCGTGGAAATATTGACGTATGTAATCAAGGTGAACCTTGGGTACGTCAAACTGGTTCCCTTCGTATTTTTTCCCGGCAACGGTCGCGCTGTCCATTAGCCATGCGTCGTCGCTGATGCTGCTTGGCTCAACAGCCTCAGTAAAGCGGCGAAAGTCCTTGTCGGCTTTTATGTAACGTCGTGTGCCGTCTTTGGCTTTTACATATATGTCAAAAGTGCCATCATCCATCTGGAACATTACGGGCTTGCCTATGCCTTTCACACTTGTGCGTGGATAGTCTTGGGGGCGCCACGTTATCAGGTCTTCGCTGTAGGCGGCTGCAAAGCATGGCGCATGGTTGTTTACGCTGAAGAGGAGTCGCCAGGTGCCGTCTTCTGCATGATAAACGTAAGGATTGTACATTTTTTTTTCAGCACCCCATGGACCATAGTCTGAGCCACATAGTTGCCCTATGTCATGCCATTTTTCCTTGTCGGTGAGGTAGGCTATGCGCAACCCCTCTTTTTCGCCCGGGCTGTAAACGAAAATGCTGCAAACAGAGTCGCGTCCGGCTATCTCATAAGCAGGTTCCTGCTCTTCCATGGATTTGTTCCCCATGAATGTTGGCGAAGCCGTCGATTTCCCGTTTGTGCAAAGCAGCGAAAACAGGCAAGTTGCGAATAGTAATGTATTTTTCATTTTTATGTTTGGGTTTCAAAGTAGATGTGTTTTATGCGGAAACAACCACCATTCGCACATGAATTTACAGGAAAACTGTCCATTTATGGGCGGATGGTGGTCATGAAAAAGTGAAGTCCTTGATGTTTGTTTTTACATTGCGAAGCAATTGAAACCTCCGTCAACTACGGCAACAGTACCTGTGACAAACGATGCCGCGTCACTCATGAGATACTGGATTGTTCCACACAATTCTTCCGGATTGCCCATGCGCCCGAAAGGAGTTTGGCGAATTACGTCTTGTCCGCGCTCTGTGTAAGTTCCGTCAGGGTTGGTGAGCAGTGCGCGGTTTTGGTTTGTGATGAAGAAGCCGGGTGCTATGGCGTTTACGCGTATGCCCTCGCCAAATTTCTTGGCAGTTTCTGTTGCCATGTAAGCTGTGAAATTGCTGATGCCAGCCTTTGCGGCAGCATACCCGCAGACACGTGTCATTGGACGGAAAGAAGCCATTGACGAGAAGTTTATGATGCTTCCCTTGTCTTGCTTGACCATTGGCTTTAAGAATACTTGTGTTGGGATTACTGTGCCGGTAAGGTTCAGGTTTAGCACAGCTTGGAATTGGCTGGGATCAAGGTCGAAAAATGTTTGGTCTGGAGCTATGGTCGCGCCTTTCATGTTTCCACCGGCGGCATTGAGCAAGGTGTCAACACGCCCAAAGTCGTTGAGGATGTCTGCGCAGTTTTGTTCTACTACCTCTGCGTTCATGACATCACATTTATAGAACTTAGCCGTGCCTCCATCTTTTGTTATCTCATCGACAATCTCTTGTCCCTCACTTTCGCGACGTCCCAGTATGCAAACTTTGGCTCCTTGCGTTGCGAGATATTTAGCGATAGTTTTGCCAAGCACTCCTGTGCCTCCAGTGATGGCAACTACATAGTCTTTTACAGAAAACAGTTCGTTCATGATGGTGTATTATAATGTATATTATAAATAATATTCGTCACTATTTATTATTAATCGAAGAAGCCTGGCTGATGGTATTGTTTGCCCAGTTCGCTGTCAACAGTAGCTATGATGCCTTGTACTTGTCCCATGGCAAACATGCGTCCAAGGAAGCTGTATCCGGCGTTGTATCCGCGGTTTTCGTCGCCCAGCATTGTCATGCCATGGTCAACACGCATTGGCAACAGTTGTGTGTTGGGATTGTCCTTCCTGTTCATTTCTTCCTTTTCGAAGATGCGAGCCAGTTCTATTACGTTGGCGCGGCCGCCAAGATGACTTGCCTCGGTGAAATCTCCATTTGGGAAAATGTGGCACGACCTGAGATGCACGAACCATGTACGTGACGCAAACTCTTTTGCCATCTCCGTCAGGTTGTTTTGTGCTCCTGCCGACAGGCTTCCTGCGCAGAAGGTAAGTCCGTTGTGCTTGTTTGGCACAGCGTTGAGGAACCATTGTATGTCCTCCTTGCAGGTTACGATGCGTGGCAATCCCAAAATTTGGAATGGTGGGTCATCTGGATGTACGCACATGAACATGTCACATTCGTCGCATACGGGCATTATTGCCTCAAGGAAATATTTCATGTTCTCCCTGAGCTGTTCCTTGTCAATGCCATTGTACAAGGACAGCAGTTGGCGGAATAATTCTACGGGGTGTTCGTCGCCTTCCTTAAAGTTCCCGCTCACGAATCCCTGCGTCTTTATCACAATGTTCTCCACCAACTCCCGATCTTTTTCCGGAGTCATGGTCTTCTTCAGTTCCTCGACCTCTTTCAGTATGTCACGGCCGTTTGGTATTCCATTGGGGTCAAGAACCTTGAATTGTGCCCAGCTTTCCCGTGCGCCTTCACGCTTTAGGATGTATATGTCAAAATATGCAAACTCTGGTATGCTGAAGTAAAGGTTGCTTGATCCGTTAGGGTTGGCATGCAGCAAGTCGGTGCGCGCCCAGTCGAGGACGGGCATGAAGTTATAGCAAATGGTGTGTATGCCTTCGGCAGCCAGATTGCGCAGGCTTGTCTTGTAAATCTCAATTTGCTCGTCACGGTCGGGACCGCCGTATTTTATGGTCTCGGTCACGGGCAGCGACTCCACCACGCTCCACCTCATTCCGTAACTTTCGATGTAAGTCTTCAGATCGTGTATTTTCTCACGTGTCCAAACTTCGCCAAGCGGAACATCGTGCAAGGCTGTCACTATGCCCTCAACGCCAATCTGCTTAAGCATGGCAAGGGTGATTTTATCATTCTTGCCAAACCATCTCCATGTTTTTTCCATATTATAAATATTGTTATTAGTTTTCTAACCGCAAAGGTACAAAAATAAATCAAGTAACCTTTTATTTTTTTGTACGAAAAGCGGTTAATATCATTCGTTATGATGGCTAAATGGAGGATTATGTTTCCATAAACTAAAAAATATTGAAATTTTTGCTTAATTTGTTTGTTAGTTTGAAAGAAAAGTAATAATTTTGTCACCGAATTAAACAACAGATAACGATATGAAGTTTTTCGCGACATATTCCTATTATTTTTACTTTGCAAGGACTTGTGAAGCGGGAAGTTGCGTGTAAATTTCAACTTAAGACAAGGATATGGCCTACAAGGTTTACATCAGAGTCCCGCTTCAAATGAAAATTGGAGCGGGAATTTTGTTTTAAGGAGTAGGACATAATGTGAGAAGAATAGTATGAGGAGAATTGCGATACAGGGCATCTTGGGGTCGTTTCACGACATAGCCGCCCACGAGTATTTCGATGGCGAACAGGTACAGATAATATGTTGTGCCACCTTTGAGGAGGTGTTCGATAACATACGTTGCGACCCTACGGTGATAGGCATGCTTGCCATTGAGAACACCATTGCGGGTTCGTTGCTACACAACTATGAGTTGCTGCGCGACAGTGGAACCTCGATAGTGGGCGAGCATAAGCTTCACATCACGCACAGCATCTGCTGTTTGCCCGACGACGACAAGACGACCATTAATGAGGTCCACTCTCATCCTGTTGCATTGATGCAATGCCGTGGATACCTTGCCGGTCATGCAAGTCTCAAGGCCGTCGAAGCTGAGGATACGGCAGGGAGTGCCGAGTACATCAGCAAGCACCAATGTCATGGGTGGGCAGCCATCTGCCATGCTGATGCGGCAAGGATGTACGGGCTTAAGGTGCTTGAAAACCACATTGAGGACAACAAGCACAATTTCACGCGTTTCCTTGTCGTGTCAGACCCACGCAAGGCTGACTTCTTGCGCCCGTTGAACCTAACAGACAAGGCAAGCCTTGTGTTTTCCTTGCCGCACGAGGAGGGTTCCCTTTCAAAGGTTCTCACAATATTAAGTTTTTACGACATCAATCTTACGAAAATACAGTCGTTGCCAGTCATTGGGCATGAGTGGGAATACATGTTTTATGTTGATGTCACTTACGACGACTTGATACGCTACCGCCAGTCGATTGACGCAATAACACCCTTGGTTAAAGACATAAGGATATTGGGCGAGTATAAGGAAAGCCTTTCGCCAGCCCCTTCCTCATGTGAGAGTGACGAGGCGTTTGCTGACAACTAAAATTCTAAGAACAAGCCATTGCGCCCGGAGAACTTTGCTTTCCACGTATTGAGGAGCATGGAGGGGCGTATGAAACATTATATTGATTATGAAACCAGCTTCAAGAGTAAACAGCATTCAGGAATATTATTTCAGCCGCA